>NZ_BBYK01000050.1:126112-149419 GCF_001570365.1 Microtetraspora fusca
CCGCCCGCCACGAGCGCGTGCGCGAACCGGATCTGCGCCCCCGAGACCCGGTACCCCCAGTTGGAGCCCCAGTGGATGGAGGCGACGGCGAGGTCGCCGGGCCGCTTCGCGCGGCGGACCCGCTCGGCGACCGCCGCCGCCACGTCCTCGGAGAGGTCGTCGACGAAGTCCACGCCGGAGCGGCTCGCGGTCGCCGCCCACTGCTCCGGGATGCCGCTGGAGGCCATGCCGAACGAGAAGAACAGCAGCCGCCCGCCGCCCGGCAGCGGCACGGCCACCGGCGCCCGCGCCTCGTCCGCGTCCCGCCCGGCGCCGGCGGCGGGCAGGCCGGCGGCGGCGAGCGCGTCCAGGGTCTCGGCGAGGCCCGCGCGGCCGAAGTCCAGGACGTGGTTGTTGGCGAGCGCGCACGCGTCCGGACGGGCCGCGGCCAGACAGGGCAGGTTGGCCGGGTTCATGCGGTAGTGGACGCCCTTGCCGGGGGCGAACTCGCCGTCGCATGTCACGCTCGTCTCCAGATTGAGCAGCCGGGCGTCGGGAGCGGCCTCGTCGAGCAGCGCGAGCGCCTCGCCCCAAGGCCAGGCGACGTCCACCGGGCTCGGGATCCGCCCGTTCACCGCCTCGGCCAGTTCGACGTACGTCCGGGCGTCGCCGACGTACGACTCGCGCAGCGCGGGGTCGCCGGGGTGCGGCAGGATCTGGTCCACACCGCGGCCGAGCATGACGTCGCCGCCGAGGAACAGCGTCACCGGACGCGGGCCCATACCTCCATGCTATGCCGAGCGAAAATAGAACAAGTTCTTGCCAGCGCGCCACCGGTCGGTGATGCTGAGGCGCATGGATCCGACCACGCTCGAAGAGATCCGGCAGGTGAAGTACCGCTACCTGCGCTGCCTGGACCTCAAACTCTGGGACGACTTCGCCGACACCTTCACCGACGACGCCGTCACGGCGTACGACACCCCCATGCTCCGCGAGCCGCTGCGCCTGGCCGGGCGGGACGCCATCCTCGGCTACATGCGCGCCAACCTGGGCGCCGGAATGATCACTACGCATCTCGTCAGCCACCCCGAGATCGAGGTCGGCGGCGACGAGGCCACGGGGAGCTGGTGTCTGGAGGACACGGTCATCGTCATGGAGCACCGGCTGCTGATCCGGGGCGCCGGCTACTACCGGGACACCTACCGGCGCTGCCCGGACGGGCGGTGGCGGATCAGCGCCACCGGCCACGAGCGGACGTACGAGTTCTCCGTCTCCTTCGACGACCTGCCGAGCCTGCGGTTCAGCGCGAACCGCTGGGCGTCTCCCGCCGGGGCCTGACCGGCGGCCTGCCGCCGAGCTCGGCGGTGACCGCGCTCGCGGCCGCCGCCAGCTCGGCGCCGCGCCGGGCGATCTCCGCGCCGGTGACGGACGCGCCGACGTGCAGGGTCAGCACCATCTCCTGCCCGCCGCCGGCGTCGTACGTGGGTGCGGCGACGAGGTGCACCGGGTGCCTGCGCCGCGGATCGAGGTCGGCGCCCAGGTAGACGCGCTCTCCGAGGCTTGACACCATCTCGCCGACCAGCGCGCGCACCTCCTGCGGCAGCTCGTACGCCGCGACCCCGGCCATCAGCGAGTGGAGCCGCATGCCGGCCGGCGTGAGGCTCTCCACGAGGTATCCGGCCTCCCGGCACCGCTCGACCACGGCGCGCAGGTGCTCGCGGTCCATCCGAACCGGCAGCGTCGGCTCCCTGCCCAGCCACCGGTCGAGCCCCTCGTCGGGGCCCCACAGCACGTACATCAGCCCGACCGGAGGGGCGAACGGGTAGCGCTCGCCCACCTTGACCGGCGGCGCGCCGGGCGGGACCACCGCCTCCAGGATCATGATCTCGTCGCCGACCACGGCCGAGGCGGTGCACGTCACGCCGTACCGCTCGGACAGCGGCGCGAGGTGCCGCCGCGCGACGTCGCCGGAGACGAGTTCCCCCTGCGCGGCCCGGCCGGCCGCGACGAGGGCGGGGCCGAGGCCGTACGTCAGCGTGCGCGGGTCGCGCACCAGGTAACCGGCCGCGACCAGCTCGGTGAGGATGCCGAGGCACGTCGGCTTGCTGATGTCCAGCTCGCGGGCGAGCGCGGACAGGCCGAGGCGGCGGCCCCGGGCGGCGACGAGGTGGTCGATGACGGCGACCACGCGCTGGGTCGGCGGCGAGCGCCTGGGCATCGCCATTGACCACCTCCTAGAACCAGTTCTACTCTCACCTGGACGACAACCTACCGCTTCGGTACATATTTGTACCGTGATCCGAGGGAGTCCGGTGGCCACGCAGACATTCGCCGAGGCGATCGCCGAGGCCGAGCGGATCATCCGCTCGGCGCCGCACGTGCGGACCGAGCAGGATCTGGCCGAGGGGCTCGACTACCTCGCCGGCAGCATCAAGGCGTCGCTGCACCTGGCCTGGGCCTACGAGCGCGACTTCCCGTTCTTCGTCGCCTCGACCGGGCCGTACGCCAAGCTCGGCCTGGACAACCCCGACACGCTCTACTTCCACGCCTACATCCGGGACGACGCGGAATACGTGGTCACCGGGCGGCGCGGCACCACCTCCGACCTCAGCTTCCAGGTGCTCAACGGCGACTACTCCCCGGCGCGCTCGCCCGACAGCCTCGCCGCGTTCGACGACCGCGACATCGAGATCGCCCCGGACGGGACGTACGAGCTGCGCTTCGGGCCGGCCGGGTCGGACGGCGGACCGAACCGCTTCACCCTCGGGCCCGGCTCGGCGATGCTGGTCGTGCGCGAGGTCTTCAGCGACTGGGAGAACGAGCGGCCGGGCGAGATCCGGCTGCACCGCGCCGACACGCTCGGCTCCGCTCCCCCGCCGCGCTCGCCCGAGGCGATGGCCAAGCGCTACGACGTGGCCGGCCGGATCCTGGTCTCGCGGCTGCGCACGTTCCTCGCCTTCCCCGAGTGGCACTACCTCTCGCTGCCGGTCAACACGATGACGGAGCCGCGGCCCACGCCCGGCGGCCTGGCGACGCAGTACTCCTCGGTCGGGCACTACGACCTCGACGACGACCAGGTCCTGGTGATCACGGTGCCGGCCGCCGCCCGCACGGACGCGCCGTACCAGGGCTTCCAGCTAGGCAGCATGTGGTACGTCTCGCTGGACTACATCAACCACCAGACGAGCCTGACCGCCGACCAGGCGCGGATCGATCCCGACGGGATGATCCGATACGTCGTCAGCGAGCGCGACCCCGGCGTGGCCAACTGGATCGAGCGCACCGGGCACCGCCGCGGGTACCTGCAGTTCCGCTGGCAGCGGCTCGCGCGGGAGCTCAAACCGGAGGACGGCCCGGAGGTGGAGGTGCTCCCGTTCGACGAGCTGCCGCGACGCCTCCCCCAT
Organism: Microtetraspora fusca; assembly: GCF_001570365.1. GTDB lineage: Bacteria > Actinomycetota > Actinomycetes > Streptosporangiales > Streptosporangiaceae > Microtetraspora > Microtetraspora fusca. The sequence continues at coordinate 129,496 of NZ_BBYK01000050.1, forward strand.
TACGAACGACAGCGGGTGAGCGCGGCGGAATGGGCGGAGCGCATCGCCGCCCGCCAGATCGCCGTCGCGAGAAGGATGCTGGGCTGATGGCCGCGCAGGACTCCATGGAGGACCCGATGTCGCTGGAGGGCAAGGTCGTCGTCGTCTCAGGTGTGGGGCCGGGCCTCGGCCGCGCCCTCGCCGTACGGTCCGCGCAGGCCGGAGCCGACGTGGTGCTGGCCGCGCGCACCGAGTCCCGGCTGGCCGAGGTGGCCGAGGAGGTCGCGGCGCTCGGCCGCCGCGCCCTGTCCGTGCCGACCGACATCACCGACGAAGCCTCGTGCCGCCGGCTGGCGGACGCCGCCCTGGAGGCGTACGGCCGGGTGGACGGCCTGGTGAACAACGCCTTCGCGATCCCGCCGCTGGCCGACCTCGGCACGGTCGACCTCGACGCGGTGCGGGCCGGCTTCGAGACGAACGTGCTCTCCACGCTGCGGCTGACCCGCCTCCTCACGCCCGCGCTCGCCGAGGGCGGCGGCTCCGTCGTGATGGTCAACTCGGCGGTGCTGCGGCACTCGCGGCGCACATTCGGCGCGTACAAGATGGCGAAGACGGCGCTGCTCTCCCTCGCGCAGAGCCTGGCGACGGAGCTGGGGCCGCAGGGTGTGCGGGTCAACTCCATCGCGCCCGGATACATCTGGGCGGACAACCTGAAGTGGTACTTCCGGTCCCTCGCCCGGGAGCGCGGCGTCACCACACGGCAGGTGTACGACGAGACGGCCGCGACGACCGACCTGCGCCGGCTGCCCGAGCCCGACGAGGTCGCCGACGTCGCGGTGTTCCTGCTGTCCCCGGCGGCCCGGGCGGTCACCGGGCAGTGCCTGGACGTCAACTGCGGCGAGTGGCACCACTGACCCGGAGGTTCGCGATGACCACAGGACGCGACGCCGTCCGTACGGATGTCGGCACGGTCGAGGACCTGCACGCCTCGGCCCGCAAGATCACCGGCCTGGCCGACTTCGGCGAGGACGACTACCTGGACGGCCTGGAGGTGCTGCTCGACTCCTATGCGAGGGAGGCGGCGCTCACCCCGCTGGGCAGCCGGGCGCAGCGCTCCTTCCTGCGCGGCGCGCTGGCCGCCCGGCTGTGGTCGGAGGACGCGTGGCGGCGGCACCCGGAGCACGCGGACGTGGCCGTCGAGCGGCCGATCTTCGTCACCGGGCTGCCGCGCACCGGGACCACGGCGCTGCACCGGCTGCTCACCGCCGACCCCGCGCACCAGGGGCTGGAGGTGTGGCTGGCCGAGGCGCCGCAGCCGCGCCCGCCGCGCGAGACGTGGGCGGACGACCCCGTCTACCGGGCGATCCAGTCCGGCTACGAGCGGCACCACGTGGCGAACCCCGAGTTCATGGGGGTGCACTACATATCGGCCGACATGGTGGAGGAGTGCTGGCAGCTCCTGCGCCAGTCGATGCGGTCGATCTCGTTCGAGTGCCTCGCCCACATCCCGGCGTACTCGGCCTGGCTGGACGGGCAGGACTGGACGCCGGCCTACCGCCGGCACCGGCGCAACCTCCAGCTCATCGGGCTCCGCGACGCCGGCCGGCGCTGGGTCCTGAAGAACCCGAGCCACCTGTTCGCCCTCGACGCGCTCCTGGCGGTCTATCCGGACGCGCTCGTCATCCAGACGCACCGCTCCCCGCGTACGGCGATGGCGTCTATGTGCAGCCTGGCCGCGCACGCGACCGCGGGCTGGTCGGAGGCGTTCACCGGGGCGGTGATCGGGCGGGACCAGCTCGACCTGTGGAGCCGCGGCCTGGACCGGTTCCGCGCCGAACGCGCCAAGCACGACCAGGCGCGCTTCTTCGACGTCCACTACGACGACTTCGTCCGCGATCCCATGGGCACGATCGAGGCCGTCTACGCCCACTTCGGGCTGCGTCTCGGCGACGAGGCGCGGGCCGCCATGGCGGGGGTGCACGACGAGAGCCGCTCCGGCCCGCGCCGACCGGCGCACCGGTACGCGCTGTCGGACTTCGGCCTGACCGGCGAGGAGATCGACGAGCGGTTCGCCGGCTACGTGGCCAGCCTGACGTGCTGACCCGGGATCGGCATCGATGACGCTGGTGGAGTGACGGACGGGAGCGGGTTCGCGGTACGCCGACACCGAACGGGGTAACGACGACCTCGCGCGAACCGGCCACCGGGGAACGTGGCGGAGCGCTCAGTCCGGGACGGCGTCGCCGGACGACGCGCCGAGCGGTTTCGCGCGGACGTGCATGCGCTCGCCCTGCGGGCCGAACAGGCTGAGGACCTCCACCGGCGCCTCCCCGGTGCTGCCGAACCAGTGCGGCAGCCGGGTGTCGAACTCCGCGGCCTCCCCCGTTTTGAGCACGATGTCGTGATCGGCGAGCACCAGCCGCAGCTTCCCCCTCAGCACGTACAGCCACTCGTAGCCCTCGTGCGTACGCGGCTCGGGCGTGCTGCGGGTGGCGTCAATGATCATCTTGAACGCCTGCGGCCCGCCGGCGTGCTGGGTCAGCGGCATGATCGTCGAGTCCCACTGCTTGATCGGCTTCAACCGCACCCGCGGGTCACCGACCTGCGGCGCGCCCACGAGTTCGTCGAGCGGCACCTGGTAGGCGCGCGCGAGCGGCAGCAGCAGCTCCAGGTTGGGCCTGCGCTCGCCGGATTCGAGCCGGGACAGGGTGCTGACCGAGATGTCGGTGGCCTCCGCGAGCTGGTTCAGGGTGATCCCGCGCTCCTTGCGCAGCGCGCGCAGCCGCGGGCCCACGGCGGCCAGGACCGCGGCGTCGTCGTTGTTTGCCATATCGGCAATATAACTTGTCGCTTCGGCAGGCGAGAGAGCACCGTATGGACCCATGAGCGAGAGGAGACCCACGGTGGACGAGACCTACGACGTGGTCGTGGTGGGCGGCGGCGCGGCCGGCCTCAGCGGCGCCCTGGCCCTGGCCCGGGCGCGCCGCTCGGTGCTGGTGATCGACGACGGACGGCCGCGCAACGCGCCCGCCGGCCACGTGCACAACTACCTGACCCGGGAGGGCACGCCCCCCGCCGAGCTGGCGGCGGCCGGGCGGGACGAGGTGACCCGGTACGGCGGACAGGTCGTCACCGCGCGGGTCGAGGCCGCCGCGAAGGACGGCGACGGCTTCCTGGTGACGCTGGACGACGCGCGCCGCGTGCGGGCGCGGCGGCTGCTGGTGACCACCGGCGTCGTGGACGAGCTGCCGGACGTGCCGGGGCTGGCCGAGCGCTGGGGTCGCGACGTGCTGCACTGCCCGTACTGCCACGGCTGGGAGGTCCGCGACCGGCGCATCGGCGTCCTGGCGACCGGGCCAATGGCCTGGCACCAGGCGGAGATGTGGCGGCAGTGGAGCCCGGACGTGCTGGTCCTGCTGCACCACACCGCGCAGCCGAACGCGGAGCAGGCCGAGCGGCTGGCGGCGCGCGGGATCGTCGTCGTGGACGGCCCGGTCGCGGGGGTGGAGACGGACGGCGACATCCTCACCGGCGTACGGCTGGCCTCTGGCGAGGTCGTCGCGCTCGACGCGGTGGTGGTCGCGTCGCGGCTGTCCGCCCGCGCGGACGTCGTGGAGTCGCTCGGCCTGAAAACGGTCGACGTGGAGATGGGCGGTCACGTCGTGGGCACCCGGGTCCCCGCCGACCCCACCGGAGCCACCGCCGTCCCCGGCGTGTGGGTGGCGGGCAACGTGGCCGACGTACAGGCTCAGGTGATCTCGTCCGCCGCCGCGGGCCTGACGGCCGGCGCCGCGATCAACGCCGACCTCATCGCCGAGGACACCCGCGACGCCGTCGAGGCGTACCGGCACCAGGTGCGGACGACGTTCGAGCGGGACGCCTGGGAGGAGCGCTACCGCGGCCGCCCGGCGCTGTGGAGTGGCCGCCCCAACCCGCAGCTCGTAGCCGAAGCCGCCGAGCTCACCCCCGGACGTGCGCTGGACGTCGGCTGCGGCGAGGGCGCCGACGCGGTGTGGCTCGCCGAACGCGGGTGGCGCGTCACCGCGGTGGACATCTCCACCACCGCGCTGGAGCGGGCCGCCGCTCACGCCGCCACCGCGGGCGCGCAGGTCGCCGACCGCATCACGTGGACGCACGCCGACCTGCGCGACCAGCCGCCCGCCGAGGGCGCGTACGACCTGGTGTCGGCGCAGTTCATGCACCTGCCCGGCGACGCGAGGCGGGAGCTGTACGCGCGACTGGCCGCCGCGGTGGCACCCGGCGGGATCCTGCTGATCGTCGGCCACCACCCGTCCGACCTCTGGACCACCGCCCGCCGAGGGGTGTTCCCTGACGCGATGTTCACCGGCGAGGAGATCGCCGCCGAGCTGGACCCCACCGTGTGGCAGGTGCTGGCGGCCGAGAGCCGCCCGCGCCCGGCGACGGACCCTCAGGGGCGGCCCATCACCGTCCATGACGCCGTCCTGGTCGCACGCCGCTCGCTCACCCCCCAGGCGTCCGCCGCCTGACCCGGTACGGCTTCAGCTCGTACCGGACCCTCATGTCACCCCGACCGGGGCGGCCGGGGCCGTCGGCGGACCACCGCCGGACCCGGGCCCGGCCGCCCCGGCGCCGTACGAGCGCGAGGCAGGCGTCCACCGGCTCCTTCCAGCGACGTCGCGCCCTCCGGAGATGCGGGCCGGATGCCGTCCTCTCCGTGTAACCGTGCGCTGGCGTGGAACAACGTGGGCATATGTCGTGAATTGCGGTGAATATCCCGATTGCGCGGCCGCGGCCGGCGTCGCCGCCGAGCCGGTGACCGGCAGGGCTGGTGCACACAGGAGATCGCCGATGGAACTGTCGCGGAGAGAGTTCGAACGCCTGATGCTCGGCGCGGGCCTCGCCGCGTCCGGGATCGGCTTCAGGGACGGCCCCGACGGGCGACCGGCCAAGTACGTCGACGCGGTGCCGAAGCTGCCGGTCGCAACTCCGCGGCGTTCGGTCTATCCCGGGGCGGACTACTACGAGGTGACGATTCGGCAGGGGCGGTGGCGGTTCCACCGGGACCTGCCGGCCGTCCCAACGTGGGGGTACTGGGCGTCGGGCGACGCCGAACCGGCCGGACTGGGATATCTCGGCCCGACGCTGATCGCCGACCGCGATCGCCCGGTCGTGGTGCGCTACCGCAACCGCCTGCCGGACCGCCACCTGCTGCAGTCCGCGGTCGATGTCACGATGTGGAAGAACGTCCCCGGCGTCCCTCCTGATCCCCCGGGCGGGCGCATGCCACAGAACTTCCCCGAGAGAACGACCACCTGGACCGTCACCCACCTGCACGGCGGGTTCAACTTCTCGGACTCCGACGGCGGCCCGGAGGCGTGGTTCACGCCGGACGGCCGCCACGGCCCCGACTACCGCACATTGCCGGACGCCAAGCCGGATGAGGCGATCTACGCCTACACCAATCACCAGCCGGCGACCGCATTGTGGTACCACGACCACGCGATGGCGATCAACCGGCTGAACATCTACGCCGGTCTGGCCGGTCTCTACCTGATCCGGGACGCGTACGAGGAGAGCCTGGGGCTGCCGCGGGGCGACTTCGAGGTGCCGCTGATCCTGCAGGACCGCGACTTCACCGCCGACGGCGCGCTGTCGTATCCCGACAAGGGTCCGACCCCCTACCACCCCCGCTGGAATCCCAACTTCTTCGGCCGCATACCGGTGGTGAACGGCAAGGCCTACCCCTACCTGGCGGTCGAGCCGCGCCGCTACCGGCTGCGCCTGCTCAACGCCTCCAACCAGCGCTTCTTCCACCTGTGGTTCCAGGACGGCGCGACCGCCCGGCCGTTCTGGCTGATCGGCACCGACGGCGGACTACGTGCCGCGCCGCTGCCGCTGACCACCGTCTGGCTGCCGCCCGCCGCGCGGATCGATCTGATCCTGGACCTGACCGGCGTCCCGCGAGGCAGGCGGATCACCATGATGAACGACGCCGCCACCCCGTTCCCGAACAACGACAAGCCCACCCCGATGCCGGAGATCATGCAGCTCCGGCTGACCCGCCCACTGTCCGACCCCGACCGCACGACGCCCCCGGAGCGGCTCCGGCTGGCCCCGATCCCGGCGCTGCGGCCGACGCCGGGTCTGCCCAGCCGGGAGTTCGTGCTGATCGCCAACAAGGACGCCGCCGGGAAGTCGACGCACCTGGCCATCAACCAGCGCTTCTTCGACGAGCCCATCGAGGAGTTCCCCAAGGCCGGGACCACCGAGGTCTGGGAGTACGTCAACCTGTCCGCCGACGGCCACCCGATGCACGTCCATCTGGTCCAGTTCCAGATCCTGAACCGGCAGCCGCTCAACGCCGACGCGTACCGGGCCGCGTACGCGAAGTGGATCGCCGCCGGCCGTCCCGCCGCGGGCAGGCCCCGGCTCGACCGCTACCTGACCGGCAAGGCGACGGAACCGGCGGCCGAGGAGGTCGGCTGGAAGGACATCGTCATCGCGCCTCCGGGCATGGTCAGCCGGATCGCCCTGAGATTCGACCTGCCCACCCCGCTCGCCATGGTCCCCGGGACCGGCGTCTACCCCGCAACATACGTCCAGCACTGCCACATGCTGGAACACGAGGACAACGAGATGATGCGCCCGTGGCAGGTCGTGCCGTAGCCCCCCGGCGCGAGGGCCGGACGGGCGGCGCTCACTCCCACTCCGGGATCGCGGCCAGGTTGAGGACGTCGTAGTCGTCGCCCTGCTTCGCGTCCCAGAAGAAGACCTCGGTGGGCGACGACGAGGCGCCCTGCCCGTAGGAGCCCGACCTCCCGTCCGGGCTGAGCGCCGTGATCCCGCCCGCCTTACCCGTGGCGAGGTCGTAGATCATGCTCGTCGTGTCCTGGTACACCTCGACGAAGCGGCCACCGTGGACCTCCGGCTCGGTCATGGTCCACGGCACACGCCTCAGGTCCGACCCGTCGACGCGCACCGCGACGGCTCCCCCGCCCTGGCGGCCGACGCACCACTCCCTGGAGCAGCGCAGACCGGTGGCGCCCGGCGGCGGGACGATGTTCTGCCGCACGCCGGTGCGCAGGTCGACCAGCACGTTCTGGTTGGCGGCCAGCAGCCCCGTCTCGATGTCGGTCGCCGCCGGGACGTTGCGGGCCCACGGCCACGACGCCAGCCACAGCCCGTCCGTTCCCGGGATCTTCTCGGCCTTGCCGCCGCCGATCGGCATGCGGTAGACGCCGCCTCTCTCGGGCGACCAGACGACGTGGTCCCCGCTCACCCCGAAGCGGTCGATCCCAGCGGGAGCGCCGGTCACCTCGCCGACCCGGATCGGATCCCCACCCCGCCGGGGCGCCACCCAGAAGTCCGCCCAGCTCTGCGGGTTCTGCGGCCTCCTGCCGTACCACGCGATGTAGTCCTCGCCCACCTCCACGCCGCCCTGGACGTATCCGTCGCTTCCGGGGACCAGCGTGACGAGGGTCCGGCTCCGGCCCGACTTCATGTCGTAGACGTCGAACCGCTTCGGCTCCTCGAACGACGGCCCGGCGGTGAGGAGGATCTCGGTGGGTCCGAGCGCGGTGACCGGCCGATAGCCGAGTCCGTCCGCGGACTTCTTCGGGAGCGACGCGACCGCCTCCGGCCACACCGTCCGCGCGCCCTCGGCCCGCCCGGCGGCGGCACCGGTCGTCCGCTCCGCCGTACCGGGCGTCGCGCTCTGTCCGGGAACGTCGGTACGGTGGCCGGCGCGGACCACGGCGACGGCCCCCGACGCGACGGCCACGACGCCGATGACGGCCAGGGCCACCCGCCCGCGCCTCCCGACTCCGCGGGGTCGGGCCCGAGCGTCGCCGGGTCCGGGCGCTACGACCGGGTCCTGTTCCGTTCCCACACTTCCTCCATCAAGATCAGGCGGTGCCGGATCCGCAGCGTGCCGAGAGAGCGACTGTCACTCTGCGGTCATCATCGGTGTCGGGCCAGGGGCCATCGGAGCGAGGCCGAGGTCGGCCAGCGCGGCCGCGCCACGCTCGGCGTGGTCGCCGCCGGCGAGCACCAGGGTGCGCAGCGACTGATAGCGGCAGCCGGCGGCGTCGAAGAGGACCTCCTGCCATTCGCGCCGGGCGTCATGGTCGTCGCGGAGGCCGTGGATCATCGCCACCGCGGCCACCGCCGGGCAGAGGAGCGACCGGGCGGGGCTGCCCGCCCGCCGCCACGCGTCGAGGATCCGGACGCTGCCGGTGAGCACCTCGTCGACGTTGCCCGCCAGCGCATCAACCATCAGCAGCCGGCACGTAGCGCGGTGACCGACCTCCGCCAGCGATGGATGGTCGGCCAGTTGGCGTGCCCATCGGCGGGCGCCTGGCACATCCCCCGCCCCGAGGCCGGACTCGGTGACTATACCGAGCGCGTCGATCAGCTCATGGGTGCCGGCCGGCGAGATCGGCCGGGATGACAGGAGCACCGAGATGCACAGCCCTGCCGCGATCTCAGCGTTGCTGAGGTGGGCCCCGATCAGCTCCAGCACCTCGGCTTCCCGAGGCGAGATCTCCACTCCTGCCACCACCGTCCCAGTTTGCCGCACTTCTTCCTGGCCCCATCCGCAGTGACCACCGCCCGCGATCCGTGCCGTCGATCCGTGCCGTCGATCCGTGGAAGGTTCCGTGGCCGCCACGGATGTGGGGTGAACCGGTCAGAAGAGAAGCTCTGAATGCGCACACAGCGGCTCGATATGACCCACGACTACAGGAGTGATCATGACCGGATCTTCCACTCAGGGAATCAAGACCGTGCTGCACCCCGTGTCCGACCTGGCGAAGGCCAAGGCGGTGTACGCGGCCCTGTTCGGTGTCGCGCCGCAGGCCGACTCGCCCTACTACGTCGGCTTCGAGTCCGAGGGCCAGCACATCGGGCTGGTGCCGGGCGGTGGACCGCAGGGCATGACCTCGCCGGTGGCCTACTGGCACGTATCGGACATCGAGGCGAAGCTGGCCGAGGTGACCGCCGCGGGGGCCACCGTGAAGGAGGCCGCGCACGATGTCGGTGGCGGCCGTCTGGTGGCCACCGTCATCGACCCCGACGGCAACGTCCTCGGGCTGATCCAGGACCTGTGAGCGTCAGCCTTCCCCCGCCACATCCGCCGCGTACCGGCCGCCGACAAGACGACGAATCCCCCTCGCTCAAAGGACCTGCCATGACCTCCTTCGCATCCGTCACCCTGGAAGTCGCCCACCCAGAGGCCGCGGACGCCTTCTACACAGCCTTCGGTTTGGGCTCTTACGTGAACGTACGCGCCTCGGATGCGCCGACGACCGGCTTCCGTGGGTTCGCTCTGTCACTCGTGGTGTCCCAGCCGGGCAACGTCGACGCCTTCATCGGCGCCGCCCTCGACGCCGGTGCCACGACGCTGAAGCCGGCCACGAAGGGGTTCTGGGGCTACGGCGGCGTCGTACGCGCCCCGGACGGGACGATCTGCAAGATCGCGTCCTCGAAGAAGAAGGACACCGGCCCCGCCGCCCGGCACATCGACCAGGTCGCGCTCCTCTTGGGAGTGGCGGACGTCAAGGCGAGCAAGCGGTTCTACGTCGACCGCGGCCTGGCCGTGGCGAAGAGCTTCGGCGGCAAGTACGTCGAGTTCGACACTCCGTCGTCGGCCGTCACGCTGGCGCTCTACCCGCGCCACGCCCTCGCCAAGGACACCGGCGTCCCCCAGGACGGCACCGGATCGCACCGGATCGTGATCGGCGGCGGTGCCGGCCCCTTCACCGACCCGGACGGGTTCGTATGGGAGGCCGCGTCCGTCTGAGGCAGGCGGCGGTGCGCACCACGACAGGGCCGTGGATCTCCGGGCATGCGTCACGCCGCGGAGATCCACGGGTCGACCGCCACACTCAGCGGGTTACGGCTTCCTGCGGTTAGGTCACCCAGGTCGCCGGGTCGCGGTCCCCGTACTTCAGGTACACCTCGCGAGCCATGCCATGGCTGCGGTGCACTGACGTCAGGCGTCCTCGCGCCGCCGTGACCGGCCGCTGACGTCAACAGCGCCCGGTGAACCGTCCGGTGGTATGCCTAGCGGCGGCCGAACAGGGCCATCCGGCTGATCATGGCCTCGGCGGCGAGGTGGTAGCAGATCGTGACGCAGCCCAGGACCTCGCGGGGCGTGGCGAAGGTGGCGGCGAGCGTCTTGTCGGCGATCCTGCGCACGCCCGGGATCTGCGCCCCCATCTCGGCCGCGGGCGTGCTCGGCATGTCGATCTCCAGCTCAAGGGTCTCGGGCATCGGCAGCGGCGCCAACTCCCCGGCTCCCCGTACGGTCTCCGCCGCCGCCTCCCGGATCAGCCGCCTGGCCTCGGCCGGGGAGAGGCTGTCCGCGGCGGTGTGCCCGTGCGCGACCTTGACGGCGACCGTACGCACGCCGGGGAAGGCCTTCTCCGCGACGCCGCAGATGACGTCGTCCCCGGTGAGCAACCCCACCGGGACGCCGACCGCGGCGGCCTGCAACGCGTTGACCTCGGCCTCCGACACCGGCCGGCCGTTCAGCCGTACCTCGTAGAAGTGCGAGGAGTAGGTGTGGGCGAGCACGCCCGGCGAGCCGGCGGCGGCGTGGTAGCCGAGGAACATGGCCACGTCGTGCTCGGCCGCGATGCCCTCGGCCATGCAGTCCAGCTTGGGACTGCCGAAGATCAGCCGGGCCCGCGGATCGAGTTCGTCGTGCAGCAGGTTGTCCATGGTGCCGTGGCTGTCGTTGATCAGCACGCTGTCGGCTCCGGCCTCGAAGGCGCCCTCGATGGCGGCGTTGGCCTCGGCGGTCATCAGCCGCTGCGATCGCGGATACCCGTGTCCGCCGCGAACGACCTGGTCCATGGTGGCGATGCCACCCACGCCCTCCATGTCGATGGAGATGTAGACCTGCACTGACTACTCCTTTCCTTGGCCGCCGTTCACAGGGTTTCACCCCGGAGGACGGCAGGCTTTGGCGTCGAGACCGAAGCTGAGTGCCCACCTTGGGTGTCCCGCACAGCGCATGGAATCAGCATCCCCGGCGAGCGGCGGCCGCCACACTCGTGAGGTACTTCCCCCGATCCGACCGGCCCGGCACGGTGGAACCCAGCCCGCAGCATCGGCCGCCGGCCCCGCGAGGAGGCATCCATGGACTTCGGCACCTGGCCTCACCTGCTCGTCGTCGATGTGGAGGGCAACGGGGCCACCCCGCCCGACCTCGTCGAGGTCGCCGCCGTTCCCATCGCCGCCGGCCGGCCGGTGCCGGAGGCGGCCCGCCGCACCCTGGTCCGGCCGCCGCGGCCCATCACCCCGTTCGCGACCCGCGTCCACCGCATCACCAATCAGGACGTGGCGGGCGCCCCTTCGCCTACGCCGCCATCCCGCTGACCGGCATCGGCGGCCGGCGTCACCGGGCGGGATTCGACGCGCACGCCACCGCGCTGCTTCTGCTCGACCTCGCCCGCCACTACCCCACGTGGGACGCCCTCACGGCGGCGGCCGTCCCGCCCGGCCTCGCCTCCCCACGCCACGAGGAGCCGACCTTGTGGTGACCGCCCGATCGGCGGGCAGGACCCGAGCGCCACGGCTCCATACCGTACCGTATGGTATGGTCCGAGGGGCAGGACGAACGACGGGACGCGCACATGGCGAGCAGGCAGGACTGGCTTGAGGCGGGGCTCACGGTGCTGAGCGAGGACGGTGCGCCCGCGCTGACCATCGAGCGGCTGTGCGGGCGGCTCGGTCTCACGAAGGGCTCCTTCTACCACCACTTCAAGGGCATGGCAGGGTTCAAGACGGGACTTCTCGCGCACTTCGCGGCGGAGTACACCACCCGCTACATCGACGAGGTGGAACGCTCGGGCGGCTCTCCCCTGGCCAGGCTGGAGCACCTTCTCACTCTGGTCCTGGCCGAGGAGGACGAGCGCTCCCGCGTGGAGATCGCCGTACGGGCCTGGGCGGCGCAGGACGGCGAGGTCCGGGCCACGCAGGAACGCGTGGACGCCCTGCGCCTCGACTATCTGCGGTCGTTGTGGCGGGAGGCCGGCGGCGCCGAGGCCGACGCCGTACCCATGGCACGCCTGCTCTACCTGGTGCTGATCGGCGCGGGTCAGGTGGTCCCGCCGGTGGCGGCGAGCGACCTGCGCGAGGTGTACGAGCTGGCCATGCGTCTGGCACCGGACGGCCGGACGCGGAATCCCAGCCAGGCGGCGGGCAACGTGGCGACGCCGGAGGCCGACTCGTGAGCGGGCTGCCTCGCGGCCAGTCACCGGCTCCGCTGCGGAGGTTCGGCCTGCCCCGGTTCGCCGGGGTGCGCCCGGAGGTGCCTGCCCGGCCGGTGCTGTCCGTGTCAGGCGTGGTACGGAGGCCGGCCCAGATCGAGCTCGCCGAGCTGCTCGCGCTGCCGGGTCGCCGGGAGCAGGTCAGTGACCTGCACTGTGTGACGACCTGGAGCGCGACCGGTCTGCGCTGGGGCGGCGTCCCGTTCAGGGCGGTGCACCAGGCGCTCGCGGCACGGGTACGTCCGCACCCGAGGTGCGCCTGGGTGACCTTCACCGGGCTGGACGGCTACCGGAGTTGTCTGACGCTGGCCGACGCGCTCGCCGAGGACGTCCTGCTCGCGGACACGCTCGACGGCGTGCCGCTGACCGGGGACCAGGGCGCTCCGGCGCGTCTGGTCGCTCCCGCGCACTACGGCTACAAGAGCGTCCGGCATGTCTGCGCGGTCGAGTACCGGCTGAGCTACGACCCCGGATCGGCGGGCCCACTGGGCCACCGCAGGGGCCGGGTCGAGAAGGAGGAGCGCAGCGCGCTACTCCCCGGCTGGGTGTGGCGGCGGGTGTGGCGCGCGCTCGTCCCCCGCGTGCGCCGCCGTTACGACGGCGACGTCTCCGACCCGGGATCCGCAGGCGTCTGACACAGGATCTTTCCAAGTGGGCCGCCGACCAGGGACATCAGGCGAGCTCTCAGCGGCGATCGCCAGCGCGAGCGCTACCGGTCCGAGTAGCGCCGCTCTGGCCCGAACAGGCCGTGTTATGAGCGGCTCGACGGGCCTGTTCACCGCAAGGTCCGCGCGCTGCTCGCCCGGCGTCCGCTCCAGCGCGGCTCAGCTGAATCGCAGCCCGCGCAAGCCCCCGCCGCTGACCAGCAACTCGCCCTCCACCAGCCGCAACGTGAACGGACCCGCCTCCCACATCCCGTCCGGAGCCGGGCTTGCCGGAAGCTCCAGGGTGCGGCCGACGCGCAACACGCCGTCGCGCACGCTCGCCCGTACGCCGAGCTCCTCGCTGAACCAGGCGCCGTCGGGCATCTGCTCGCCGGAGGGCGGCTTCGCCGGGTGGAACGTGACCGGCCGGTGCGCCGCCATGATCGAGCCCAGCACCAGCGAGTCGCCGCTGAACTCCAGCCACTCGCGGTCTTGCTGTCCCTGCCCGTGCCAGCGACCGTCGGCGGCCGCCCTGAACTCCCCGACGTCCTTCAACGTGAGGCCTTCACCGGTGGCGGTCTCGACAGTGAGCGTCGCGTCACTCACGGGGTCGTACCAGTGCGCGTGCCGGGGCACGGGCAGCCGCGCAGGCTCGCGGGCGGCTCGCCCAGCAGGAGACGCGCCAGCCGGTCATTCAGCGCCAGCGGGTCGATGACCCGCTGATTGGACAGCACCGCGAGGCCGAGATCCTCGCTGGGCAGGTAGAGCAGGTCCGACAGGTAGCCGGGCACACCGCCCGCGTGTCCGAAGGCGGGCCGTCCCGCCACCTCGTGGTGGTAGACGCCGAACGCGTATGGCAACACCGTGCCGTCGGCCAGCACCGCCCGCTCCAGCAGCGCATCACGCAGATCCGTACCGAGCACCCGGCCGTCGGCCAGGAAGCCGAACCAGGGAGCCAGATCCCGCACACTGCTGACCAGGCCGCCGGCGCCCACGACGCTCTCCTGCGTGTCGGCCCGGAGCGGCACGCCCTCCTCGTTGGCGTAGCCGTACGCCAGCCGGGGCAGCGGCAGCGAGGCGTCGTCCCTGAACACCGAGTCGTCCATGCCGAGCGGAGCGAACAGGCGCTCGCGGGCGAAGGCGGCCAGCGACTGTCCGCTGACCCGGCGCACGACCACGGCGGACAGGACGTATCCCGTGTTGGAGTAGGAGAAGTCGGTGCCCGGCGCGAACGTGGTCGTGCGCAGGCCCGCGAGCACCTCAAGCAGCCGCTGCTCGTTCATCCCCTCCAGCGGATGTCCGGTCAGCGCCACCACCGCGTACCACTCGGGCAGACCACCCGTGTGCTGCAGGCACTGCCGCAGCGTCACCGGGACCGCCAGGTTCAACTCGGGCACGTGAGTGCGTACGTCGTCGTCAAGGCTCAGCCTGCCGTCGCGGGCCAGCAGCAGCACGCATGCGGCGGTGAACTGCTTACTGGCGCTGGCGATGTCGAAGCGGGTGTCGGCGTCGATCGGCACGCCGAACTCCACGCACGCCGTACCCGCGGCTGTGGTGAGCAGCGCGTCCCCTCCGGAGTAGACGCCTGCCGCGAGGCCGGGAGTGCCGAGGTCGACGAGCGAGAACACCTCGCGTTCCACCAGTTGGAGTTCCATGCCTGGCAGTATCTGCACTCAACCGCCGACCCGCGTTGGCGCAGGCGTTCAAGATGAGAACCGATCTTCGGCCTGCGCTCCAACCCGGAGACGCGGCGCCCTCCGCGGCCGCGACGAGTCGCGGCCCCCCTGTTACCAAACGGCCGACAAGAGGGTGGTTTCGGGGTCGCCGGTGGAGACGACGCGCCGGTACCACTCGTTGGACAGCATCTGGGCACGGGCCCGCTCCGGCAGCGAGGTCAGCAGGGTCATCGACGCGCCGCGCTCGACCTCGGACTCGTGCGCCTGCATCGCCGCCCATTTGCGCTCGGCCCAAGGTGTCACGTCGAGGTGGGTGGTGACCTGGTCGTCAGGGACACCCGGCAGCGTCTGTCCCGGGTCGGGGGCCGCTCCGAATACCTCCTGCCAGTGAGACACCACAACGGATCGCGGGATGGTCGCCAGGTAGAGAGCGCGCGGTCGCCAGGGGGCGCCCGCGCCGGGGTGGAGCTGGTCGTAACCGGCCGCTTCGACCGCGGCCATGGTGACCCGGTGCGCGTGGATGTGGTCGGGGTGCCCGTAGCCGCCGTACCCGTCGAAGGTGAGCACGACGTCGGGTCTGAAGTCCCTGATGTGTTCGACCAGCCGTCCCACCGCCTCGTCGAAAGGCACGTCCAGGAAACGCGAGCTGCCGGGCGCGGACTCGGGCTTTCCCGCGTCCGCGTAGCCCAGCAGCCTCGGCTTGTCGGCGCCGAGGATGGCGAGGGAGCGCTCCAGCTCACCGGCCCGGTGCGTGCTTTCCGCCCAGGTGCAGGTCACCACCGCGGTCCTGGCACCCTCGTCGGCGTACCTGGCAAGGGTTCCACCCGTCCAGATCGCCTCGTCGTCCGGGTGGGCATGGACACACATCAAACCGAAGTCCACCGCAGCCCTCCTCCTAATACTCCAGCCGTAGATCGTGATCTTGTGAGTGGGGGCGCCGCTGATATGGCGCGGCCACCATTGACCATCCCGACGAGACCGGCCGCGCCATCGGCGGCGTCCATCCCTCTCTGCCTAATTGAGTCCACCGAGACGAAGGGCATCCTCGATCTCGCTCAGCTTCGCGGACGGCAGGACGCCCGCCTGCCCGATCAGGTCTTCCCTGGCCAGGGTGACCAGCCAAGTGCAAGGGATGAGGTCGGGACGTGGAAGTGCGACTCTCAGGACGCCTTCGAGAGGCAGTCCTTCGGGGGCACCTACTGCCACCTCAACGGCCACGCCGCTGAGATCGGTGCCCGCGGGAGCGACGATCTGCATCGCCAAGAAACCGGACGCCTCTTCTCCCGACAGCAGTACGACTGCCCGCTGCTCGTTGAAATCTGCCCACCAGACTTCGCCACGTCGCATATGTCCTCCTGATACGGGACGGCGCGCCTGCGTCGCCCCTTCGACCGCCGCCTACTCCAGGCACAGATCGTAATGTTGGCTGGTCAGGGCCTGTGAGAAGACGGCTGCGGCCACCGATGATCATCGTGAGCTGTGTGGACAAACGAAGATCATGCGGTGGCCGCAGCTCACAGCGTAGACCCTGCCCGGTGGCAGGAGGCGTTCGAGGGTCTGATGGGCCGGATAGCGGCGAGGTTCGCGCGGGTCGAACCACGCCTTCGGACGCGGGACTTCGTGCGCGGGCTGCTGGCGGACCTGCCGCGGAAGAACTGCTGGACAATCGCCGAGTGGGCCGGGGAGGCGAGTCCTGATGGCATGCAGCACCTGCTGGGCCGGGCCAAGTGGGATGCCGATGCGGTACGCGATGACGTACGGGAGTACGTGGTGGAGCATCTGCACGACCCAGATGCGGTCCTGGTCGTCGACGAGACCGGGGACGTGAAGAAGGGCACGCACACCGTCGGGGTGCAGCGCCAGTACACCGGCACCGCCGGCAGGATCGAGAACTCCCAGGTCGCCGTCTATCTCGTCTACGCGGGCCGCCGCGGACACGCGGCAGTGGACCGCGAGCTGTACATTCCGCGCTCGTGGACATGCGACCCGGACCGCTGCCGGGCTGCGGGCCTGGACGAGGACACCGTCTTCGCGACCAAGCCGGAGCTGGCCGCCCGCATGATCGGCCGGTTCCTTGACTCCGGGCACCGCGCGGACTGGGTGGCGGGGGACGAGGTCTACGGCGGCAACCCGAAACTGCGGTCCGCGCTGGAAGAGCGCGGGGTCGGCTACGTGCTCGCCGTCGCCTGCTCCCACGAAGTCACCACCGCGGCCGGGAAGTTCCGAGCGGATGCCCTGGCCGCCAAGGTGCCCAAGCGGGCCTGGCAGAAGCTATCGGCAGGGGCCGGCGCCAAGGGGCACCGCTTCTACGACTGGGCCGTCATCAACCTGGCCGAACCCCGGCCCGGCAGCCACCAGCTCCTGATCCGCCGCAACCGCACCACCGGTGAACTGGCCTACTACCGCTGTTGGTCGCCCGCCCCGGCGCCCCTGACCACGCTGGTCCGCGTCGCCGGGTCAAGATGGCGGGTGGAGGAAACCTTCCAGACCGGAAAGGGCCTGGCTGGACTGGACGAGCACCAGGTTCGCCGCTTCACCTCCTGGTCCCGCTGGGTCACCCTGACCATGCTCGCTCACGCCTTCCTCGCCGTCGTCCGCGCCGACGAACACGCCCGCCATCCCGCCCCGGACGAGCTGATCCCGCTCACCTGCAACGAGATCCAGCGACTGTTCACGACGCTGATCGTCCGGCCCGTGCACGATCCAGCCCACCGGCTCCGCTGGTCCGCCTGGCGCCGCCGCCACCAGGCCCGAGCCAGGCCAGCCATTACCGCCGACAAGCCGCGAATCAGACATGAAGATCACGATCTACGGCTGGAGTACTAATGATCCATGGCTGCTGATCGCAGCGCCGACAACACATTGACCGTTGATGATCCACGGTGCCACAGCCACCGAACGCCCCGCGTACGATCTTGGCGTTCCAGGGCCGCGAGGCACCGGCGCGGCGACCTCCCGCCGGGCAGGATGAGCGGGTCGACGACGACGTCCTGCTGCTCCGTCCCCCTGGAGGGCTCGTGCTCAGACCCTTACTCATGTCCATCACCCTGGCGGTGCCCGCGCTTGTCTCCGTAGCGGGGCCGGTTGAATCGGCGGCCGCCGGCGTCTCCTCACGGCTCCTCGCGGATGACGCCTTCCAACAGGACTGCCTCAAGGCGCACAACACCTATCGCGCGCGGCACGGGGTACCCGCGATGCAGACCTCGCCGGCGATCGTCGACTGGGCCCAGCAGTGGGCCGACCACATCGCCTCGACGGGGAACTTCGCGCACCGCAGCCCCAACAAGTACGGGGAGAATCTGCACCTCGCCGCGTCTTCCGGAGGGAAAGTGGCCGCCTGCGCTGACGCTGTCAGTGCCTGGTACAACGAGATCAAGGACTACGACTTCAACGACCCCGACAACATGGGGAGCTTCACGAAGTGGGGCCTGTTCACCCAGGTGGTGTGGAAGTCGTCGACCCAGTTGGGCTGCGCACGGGCCACCCGCACAGGATCCAGCTGGACCACGACGTACATCGTCTGCAACTACAACCCGGCCGGCAACTACATGGGGCAATTCGGCTCCAACGTCCCTCGGCCTATCAGGTAACCGGTTCGGTCACGAGCAGCGCCGCCGACGCCGGCGGAGCTTGAAGTGGACATGTCGGCGAACGCCTGTCTCCCCTCTCCGAGCTTCTCGCACCCTTGCGGCGGCTCTCACACGCCGCTGCCCCTCGACCTCGCGCGTTTCCCGATCGACGATCTTTGCGAGTTCGTCGAGCGGAGGACGATGAAGCTCGACCCCGGTTTGTGGAAGTACCACTCGAAGAACTGCTTGACCACCTGCGAGCGACCTCGACCGGCGCGGCACCGACCGCCACACCGTATTTCCGCAACCCGTTCCAGATTATGACCGGCGCATTCTGCGGAAGTCATAATCGCACGGACGGTCATTGCCGTGGATGGATGAATTAACGACGTGGGTCTGCCGGCGCGGCGAGACGGTGCTCGGCGAAACGAGCGTCACCGATGCGCTTTCTTCACGAGCAAGGCTTTACGGCGTCGTAACGCCGGTCGTCCCTGAGCTTTTCCGTCCGGCGAAGTGGGTCGCGGTATGTCGCGAACGGCGTGGGCGACCGATGGCATGGCCCGGTAGCTCTCCGAAAGACGCGGGGCGGCCGCGATCGAGAAGCTCCTGGGGCTACCCGCTGTGCCACGTATCCTCCTCGGCCCCTGGCCGACGAGGACGCCGCAGGGAGTGCCCTCCGGGTCTGTCCAGATCGACCTGGCGAACAGCCTGCATAGCTCCGGTTGATCATTCCGACCGGCACGAATGTGAACATTTGGTGAGATAGGTGGTTATCAGTACGCGGGCGAGGCCAACGTCCCGTCCAGAACGGTGCGGAATCGCAGCGACGCGCCGGAGCCCCGAATTCTGTTTCCGAAAAGAGGTAATCAGCCCCAATCGAGCCCTTTGCCTGTTACGGGTGTCCGGTCCGGCGCGGCGCCCTCTACCGTGAGGACAGGTCAACACGCCGTTTCGGCGTCTTCCCGGAAGACCGATTCGACGCTCCGTCAATCAGTAGTGACTGAGACCAGGCCGAGCATCCAGCAGGTCCGGTGTCACGTGAGACCCAGCCCCGCGCATGAGCGGGAGCGTGGAACCATCACCATCACACGGAGTGATCTTCATGCTCAGACAAGCTCTCGCCGCCGGCGTAATGGTGGCTTCCGCCCTCACTGTTCCGATCGCCCTCTCCTCCCAGCCCGCGAACGCGGCCGTCACCCCCTCCGCGATCGCCGCGTCGAACGTCACAGGCTCCGTAGTCAGCTGCTGGTCCGGAAATGGCTGCGGGGCCTGGCATCACCGTAAGGCGCGAGTCGTCCGCAAGGTGCTCGTCCAGGAGCGCCTCTACGTCGAGAAGCCGAGGCTCCGCAGGACCTACGTCAAGGAAGTCCGCGTCGCCAAGCATCCGCGGATGCGGCGGGCGTACGTCGAGCGCCGGGCATATGTCCAGCGGCCTGTGCTCCGCAGACACTTCGTCCAGATCTCACACCCGCGCATGCGACGCGCATACGTCCAGCACGTGACGTACGCCCAGCGCCCCGCACTCCGCAGGCACTTCGTCCAGCGGGCATACGTCGAACACCCGCGCATGCGACGCGCATACGTCCAGCACGTGACGTACGCCCAGCGCCCCACACTCCGCAGGCACTTCGTCCAGCGGGCATACGTCGAACACCCGCGGATGCGGCGCGCATACGTCCAGCGCATGACGTACGCCCAGCGCCCCACACTCCGCAGGCACTTCGTCCAGCGGGCATACGTCGAACACCCGCGCATGCGACGCGCATACGTCCAGCGCGCGGCGTACGTCCAGCGGCCGG
>NZ_BBYK01000050.1:149723-210439 GCF_001570365.1 Microtetraspora fusca
CCAGCGCCCCGCACTCCGCAGACACTTCGTCCAGCGGGCATACGTCGAACACCCGCGGATGCGACGCGCATACGTCGAGCGCGTGACGTACGTCCAGCGGCCGGTGCTCCGCAGACACTTCGTAGAGCGTGCATACGTGTCGTGCCGGTAGTTCGCGGTTCACAACGGCTGGCACCGCCTACGTTCTGATCGCCCTGCGTTGCGGACGGGGACCGGTCATGTCGGTCTACTCCCTGGGCTCCGTGAGCTACCTTGCCCCTCTCCGTAGCTGTAGGAGTTTCGGGCCGAGGAGGGACCGAAGCCCGTCCTCTTCGCGGCAATAGCACCTCTGACCGTAGGCACGGGTTCGAGTCCCGCCGGAAGTGCGGACGCCCGCTCACCCTCGCAGGAGGGTGAGCGGGCGTTTCCGCGTTCATTCAGTACGGCAGCGACTGCGGGGCAGCCGCAGGTCCTCGTGGCCGATCCGGACCCGCAGCTCGCTCGCGACCCGCCTCGCTTCCCAGCGCACAGATCCTGGAACCGAGCGACCACGGGGATACGTGGCTCCGAATGGGACAAGCTCCAGACGGTTGACCATTGGCGGCGGTAACTCGCGAAGCCGGGCTCCTGCCCGCGGTACGTCCTCGGCCAGGACTCGGACAAGGATGGAGTGCGACGTGAACAGCGTCCGAATCGACATCTACGACGACCGCAACAAGCACCTCGGCGTCGAGGACAAGAAGACCGCGCATGAGCGTGGACTCTGGCACCGGACATTCTCCTGCCTGGCCATCAACCCCGTCACCGGCACGGTGCTGCTACAGAAGAAGGCGCCCGGCCGGTATGTCTTCACTCGGCCGGACTACGCCGACTTCACTGTCGGCGGCCACTACGAAGCCGGAGAGCGGATCCCGGACGGCGTCCGGGAGATCCGGGAGGAGCTCGGCCTCGACATCACCTACGGGGAACTACAGCCGCTTGGGATCCGCCAGACTGCGGTTACGCCGGCCCCTGCCTGGGTTGAGCGGGAGTTCCAGTACTGGCACCTCCTCCCCCTGGATGTCGAACTTGAGGAGATCCCGCTCGACGACGCCGAGGTGTGCGGAATCGTCCAGGTCGGCCTGGACGACGCGATCGGCCTCGCCGCCGGCGACCATACCGAGGTTGCCGCCCGCTACTTCATCGACACCGGAGACGGTCGCGAGTATCTGAACGGGACATTGAGCCGCGACGAACTCGTACCGGGCTACCTCGACACAGATAGCGACCAGCTGTACCTGCGCCTGTTCGTCGCTGCTCGCCGTTATCTACGGGGCGAGCGAAAATACCTGTTCTGGTGACCCCGGTATCGATCGCACTTGAAAGTGACTTCGTGAAGTGGTCCGACACCAAGGCCAAAATCCGTGAGATCGACCCCGCATGGGACTCCCCCCAACGGATCGCTGCCCGGGAAGCCCTCCGTGAACATCTGCGGGCAGAGCTGCGCGGCGCCCAACTTGCCGAGATGCGCAAGCCTTCTGGCAGAAGGATGGCGTATTTACCCAGCTCAGCGGCCTGCTACGGCGATCAGTCCGCACACCGAAGGCCGCGATCTCGAGCCGACGGCCTGCGTGATCGACTCCCAGAGCGTCAAGACCTCGGCCAACGCCCCCGCCACCAGGGGATTCACCCCGCTACCCCACCGCTGGACCGTGGAACGCACCCTCGGCCAGCTGATGTTCCACCGCCGTCTGGCCCGCGACTACGAAGCCCTGCCCGCCCGTTCCGGGGCTATGATCCACCTCGCCATGATCGATCTCATGGCCCGCCGACTCACCGGCGAATCCATCCCCACCTGGCGAGGCGCATAATCCGAAGCAAACGGAACCTATGGAATCAAACACCTCTCAGAACGCGATTTGAAGCGTCAGGGCCAACGCTCACACCATTCAACGACACTTACTCCGGAGCAAAGATTATGGTATATGAACAAGCGCAGGATTATCCTGACGTGTTCGAGCATTTCGCCATCGCGAAAGGCGACCGACCAAATGAGTCGTGTTATCTCTACGCTCCGGTCTTTCCCATTCGAACAGGCGGGATGAAGGCCGTTGTCAAACGGACGACAGGCCCCGCGACCGCTGCCGCCGCGATCTCCCGCTGGCTCCACGCCCTTGTCGCGCAGGACGTGCAAGCGGTGACCCCACTTTCGCTCTCCATGGAGAATCCGGCGGAGATCGGCGACCGGGTGTGGGTGGCCTATCCGTGGGTCGAAGGCCGGCCCTACGAGGGATCAACGGCCGAGATCACTGCGGCCGGCGACCTCCTCGGCCGTATTCACGCAGCTCAGGTGCCCGACGAGGACATGCCGCGATTTCGCTGGCCTGACCACGACGCGGCCTCGGTCGAGGAGGACGTGACCGGCCTGCAGCGCGTGCTGGGCAAGTACGCGCCCGAACTCCTCGAGGTGGTGTTGTCCAGGATGTCCCCGTGGCTTGCGTCCTTCATGACCGAGACGCTGCCGCTGGTGCGCGACGCGGACCTTCCCAGAGCCGTGGTCTCCAAGGACTTCAAGGCGAACAATCTCGTGTATGCCGAGGACAGGCCCGTTCTGATCGACCCCGACAATGCCGAATATGCGCCGAGATTGCTGGATCTGGCGCTGTCCGCGCTGCTGTTCCACTATGAGTCGGCCGGCTCTCCGCCTCGGCTGTTCACCAGCAGTGAATGGGCGGTGTTCCTGGCGGCATACCGTCGCCATGTCGAGCTCACCGATGACGAGATCGCATTGTGGCCTACGGCGCTTCGCTACATGCTCCTCGAATGGGGTACGTGGACTATCATTGACGCCGCCGAGTGGGACGATTGGGACGATCCGCACAAGCAGGCGTTCCTCATCGACCTCGCCACGGTTGACCTGGCCAGGTTTCCTCTCGAATAGACAATTAACCGATAGTTCAATGGTGGCCGAATGACACGTGGCATGGTCGTCTTTTGGAACGACGTCGAAGGCTGGGGAGTCTTGCGATCACCAGACATCCCTTCCGACGTCTTCGCCCACTTTTCCATGATCTCCCAACCGGGAGGAGGATACCGCGCGCTATCGCCGGGCGAATCTGTACTTTTCACTTGGGAAGCCCGCCGTCAGGACGACTACAGCTTCTGCGCTATCGAAATCTTCCGGGAAGGAGCCGTCACGATATCCGGCCCGGAGCGATCGGATGTCTCACAGCCCGATTCCCGTTCGGCCTACTCATCCGAAATCCAGATCGAGCGCGACAGCGATCACTGATCAGCCTGGTTTGGTGCCGCCTCACGACTCCAGGAGTTGATCAAAAGCCCCAGCGCGATCACGATGGCGCCCCTGCCGACCCGCCGGCCCACCCATCCCCGAATCCGGGACCGACCTTGCGGTCACCGGTGGTGGGCAGTGGCGCGGTGAGCAGCCGTGCAACCCGGCCGCGCGCCCCGCCGACCGCGGACTCACTTGGGCATGTTTTGAAGATCGCCCGGGTGAGGCGACGGGCGAGCCGTACAGGCTGGATCCGGAGGCCAACGGCCCCCTTCGGCGTTCCCGCACTTTGCGTCAGAAGTAGGGCCGGGCGCTCTCACGAGCCGATGGGCCCAGCGGTGAGCCGAGAATGTCGGCCCCTGCCCATACCGTTGACCGCAGCGGGAGGCCCGGCCTTCCCGTCCTCGTCCGCCCGGGACGGCCACGCCGCCCTGGGCCGACAAGGACGAGAGGTGTTCCGCACCCAGACGATCAACCAGCCGTCTCCACGAATTGAGGCAAGATCTTGAGCACAGTCACCTCGCAGGATGGCACGGTCATCGACTATGACCTCTACGGTGACGGGCCTGCCATCATCTTCATCGGCGGGGCAACGCAGCACCGCGCCATCGACAAGAACACCGGGCAGGTCGCGCAGCGGCTCGCGGCCGAGGGCTTCACGGCGATCGACTACGACCGGCGTGGACGCGGACGATCCGGCGACACCGCACCGTGGGCACTGGAGCGAGAAGTGGAGGACCTCGCTTCGCTGGTCAAGGCGGCCGGAGGGGCCGCGACCCTCTACAGCAGCTCGTCAGGAGCGACCGTGGCTCTGGCAGCCGCAGACGCCGGCATCGGTGTCACCGCGCTGGCGCTCTATGAGCCACCCCTGTTCGCCGGTGTCGACCATGCCGAGCACCTGGCCGCGCTGCGCTCCTTGTTGGCCGCCGGCAAGAACGACGAGGCGATGCGCTACAACCTGACGGCGGTGATCGGGATGCCGTCCGATGCCGTCGATGGCGTGGCTCACGCACCCGGATGGGCCGAATTGGTGGCAGTCGCCCCAACGCTCGTCTACGATCTCGCAGCCGTCCACGAGATCAACATCGATCCCGACTGGGCCGGCCGTTGGCCCTCGATCACCGTGCCCACGATCGTGTACTCGGGAGACCAGACGTTCCCCGGCATGCCCGAGGCCGCCGACGCGGTGGCGGCAGCCCTTCCCAACGCGACCCGTCGCACCCTGGCCGGCCAGGGCCACGGGCCCACGCCCGACGCCATAGTGCCGGTGCTCCTGGAGTTCCTCCGTTGAGCCGACTGCCGTGGTGACCCGCCGAGCGGGATCTTCAGGAAGCCGTCGTTTCTTGAAGATCCCGCTTTCGCCCCTCTCCGGCGTCGGCGAGGGTCTGGCCGTCGCACGCCGGCGACGGTGTCAGTGGTCCTCGATGAACTCCCACTCTTCGTCTGTCAGTTGGACTCGCGTCACCCAGGACGGCCTATCGGATGAGGCTTCGCCACACGGGCGAATCCTGCAGGTTGATCACAATCCGATACGCGCCCTAGTGGGATACCTCCGCCCTGCCGATCAGGTCGGAGACGTCGACGGAGTCCAGTGGGATCGGTGAGAACATCGGCGGCTCCTCCTCCGGCGTCAGTGCCGTGGGGCCATAGATCCACTCGGTGAAGGAGTAGTCGTAGGTGTCGCGGGCCCGCAGGAGCGTGTTGCGCTGGAGGCGGGCGACGCCGTCCAGGTGCCACAGCTCGCCCCAGGCGCGGGCCGTGGTCAGGACGCGTCGGCAGTGCTCAGGGCGGACGGCTTCGTAGGCTGCGAGGGCGCCCTGCCAGTCGATCGCGCCGTCCTCGGCGCGGCGTGCGGCGACGTGTTTGGCGAGCACCCAGCCGTCCTCGATGGCCATGATCGCGCCCTGCGCCATGTACTGCAGCGGCGGGTGCGCGGCGTCGCCGAGCAGCGCGATATTGCCCTCGACCCAGGTCATGATCGGGTCGCGGTCGAACATCCGCCACCAGCGGTCGCGCCACATCAGCGGGATGCCGGCCCGAACCTCGGGGCAGGTCGCGGCGAAGGCGACGTCCAGTTCGTCGGGCGTGCCCCAGTCCTCCTCACCCGCGAGGGCCTTGGGGGACTCGAAGACCGCGACCTGGTTGAGCATCTCGCCGCCGCGCAGCCCGTAGTGGACGAAGTGGCAGCGCGGGCCGACGTGGACCGAGACCTCGCTGAGGTCGACGTCCCGGCCGACCTGCTCGATGGGCACCGCGGCACGATAGGCGACGTAGGAGGAGTTGATCGGCTCGTCCTCGACCAGAAGCCGGCGCGCGACCGAGTGCAGGCCGTCGGCGGCGATGACGATCCGGGCCTCGTCGGCGCGGCCGTCCGCCAGCAGCACCCGGGCGCCGGGCGCGGTGTTCTCATAGCCGCTGACGCGGGCGTCCGTGACCAGGTCGACTCCTACGCGCCGGCAGGCATGAAGGAAGATGCGGTGCAGGTCGCTGCGGTGGATGACCATGTACGGGAAACCGTACGCGCGTTCCAGGTCGACCAGGTCCAGGCGGGTCAGCTCGCTGCCGTCGACGGCGTCGCGCATCACCATGCTCTTCGGCAGCACGCCGAGGCTCTTGGCCTCCTCCAGCAGGCCGTAGTCGTGCAGGATCCGGGTGCAGTTGGGCGCGATCTGGAGGCCGGCGCCGACCTCGCCGAACTCGGGGGCCTGCTCCAGCACGCGCACCCGCAGGCCCTCGCGCGCCAGGGCGAACGCCGCGCTCAGGCCGCCGATGCCGCCCCCGACGATCAGGACCTCGACGGGGTTCGCGGATGTGGCGGACGTCGTCACGCTGTTCTCCTCGAAGGCCGGGACGTTCACAGCCACGCCGGCAGGGTCGGTGCGAGGAAGCCGTCGCGGGTGGTCAGGGCGTGCGGGCGCCCGGCGAGGTACGCCGCGACGTCGGCGAGCGGGCCCTTGACGGTGGCGGCCTCCCCCTCGCCGGGCAGCTCCCAGCGGTCGCCGGTATCGGTGGCGGCCAGGACGATCGCGGGACCTGCGGCGCCGCCGCGCTTGGCGACGATGTCGTCGGCGAGGGCGATCAGGAATCCGGCGGGCAGGTCGGTGAAGGCGATGCCGGAGGCCAGGTCGACGGCGTGGACGCAGACCTCGCGGGAGCGCAGCCACGGGATCTCGGTCGCGGGGACGGTACGGCCCTGGGCGGTGACGACCTCGGCCTTCCACTGGTCGTCGTTGAGTCCGGCGATGCCCGCGGCGAGCCGTCCGGCGGACGAGCTCAGCCAGGCGGCCAGCTCGGCGGCCGGCTTGCGGGAGCCGGCCTCGATGTCGGCGTTGCGCTGCTGCGGCGAGGAGTACATCGGGGTCTTCTCGCCGGTGGCGGCCCAGCGCACCAGGTTGCTCAGTGCGTCGGCGTTCGCCGCCACGTGGGCCACCAGGTGCTTGCGGGTCCAACCGGGGAGTCCGGAGGGGGCGAGGTACTGCTCCTCGCCCCACCCGGCGGCGGTGTCGAGGAGCAGCCTGGTGCCCGTCCCGCTCCAGCTCAGGGTGTCGTCGAAGGTGCGGCGCATCAGGCCTCCCCGTCCTTGGCCACGGTGTTCTCGAGCCGGCCGATGCCCTGGATCTCGGTGACGACGCGCTCGCCGCCGGTCAGGTAGCGCTTGGGGGTGCGCGCGTGGCCGACGCCGCCGGGGGTGCCGGTGGCGATGATGTCGCCGGGGTTGAGGCGCACGATGGTCGAGACGTACTCGACCAGTGCGACCGGGTCGAAGAGCAGGTCGCCGGTGTTGTCGTGTTGCATGACCTCGCCGTCGACGCTGAGGGTGACCTCGAGCTCGGGGCGTACGCCGCCGGGCAGTTCGTCGGGGGTGACGAGGTAGGGGCCGACGGGGGTGGAGGAGTCCCACATCTTGCCCTGCAGCCACTCCCGGGTGCGGAACTGCCAGTCGCGGCAGGTGATGTCGTTGAGGACGGTGAACCCGGCGATCGCGGCCTCGGCCTCGGCGCCCTTGGCCCGGCGGACCGGCTTTCCGATCACGACGGCGAGCTCGACCTCCCAGTCGAACTCCGCGGTCTCCTCGGGACGGGCGATGTCGTCGGCCGCGCCGAGGAGACAGTCGGCGAACTTGGCGAACAGGGTGGGGTACTGCGGCAGGTCGCGGCCCATCTCCTGGATGTGGTTCTTGTAGTTCAGGCCCACGCACACGACCTTCGAAGGCCGCGGGACGACCGGGGCGAAGTCGGCGCTCTCGACGGGGTAGGTCGTGGCCGCGCCCGCGTCGACGGCGGCGGCGTCGGCGGCCCAGTCGTCCTGGGAGAGGAGCTCGCCGAGGTCGGGGGCGCCGAGGTCGATCAGCCGGTCGCCGTCGAGCCGTACGGCGCGGGTCGAGCCGTTGACGCGGAGGGTGGCGAGCTTCATCGGGTGGTCCCTTCGATACGGGCGTCATGCCGGGTGCGGTCGAGCTGGAGAGCCTCGAAGATGGGGGAATCGCTGAACCGGAACAGGTCCAGCGCGCCGGAGTCTGAGTCGGTGGAGCCGGCCTCCGACCGGGCCGAGAAGGGCTGCCAGGACGGGACGGCGAACAGGTCGCCGCGGGTGACCGTCCACGTCTTGTCTCCCACGGTCACGGTGCCGGAGCCGTCGAAGACCTGGTAGACCGACGAGCCGGTCTCGCGGACCGGGGCGGTCTCCGTGCCGCGCGCGATGCGGTGCATCTCGGCCCGGAGCGTGGGGAGCACGTCGGCGCCGGTGGCGGGGTTGGTGTAGCGGACGGCGGCGTGGCCGGGCTCGACTGTGCCGCCGAAGCCCTCGGCCTCCAGGGCGAGCTGGTCGGCCAGGGCGCGGTCGGTGAACTCCCACTTGTAGGACAGCAGCGGGGTGCCCGGGGTGAGCTCGCCGACCGACAGCGGGCGCAGGCCGGGATGGCCCCACAGCCGCTCCGAGCGGGACCGCTCGGGGGTGATCCGCTCGGCGTCGCTGATCTTGTCGCGGCCGAGTTCGAAGAACTGCGTCTCGGTGACGTACTGGAAGGGGATGTCCAGGCCGTCGATCCAGGCCATCGGCTCGCCGGCCGCGTTGTGGTGGGCGTGCCAGTTCCAGCCGGCCTGCGGGAGGAAGTCACCGCGGCGCATCGGGACCGCGTCGCCGCCGACGACCGTCCACACGCCCTCGCCCTCGACGACGAAGCGGAAGGCGTGCTGGGTGTGGCGGTGCTCGGGAGCGTCCTCCCCCGGCATCAGGTACTGGATCGCGGCCCACAGCGTGGGCGTCGCGAAGGGCCGCCCGCCCAGCGCGGGATTGGCCAGCGCGATCGCCCGCCGCTCTCCGCCGCGGCCGACCGGGACCAGGTCGCCGGCCTGCTCGGCGAGCCGCCGCAGGTTCTCCCAGCGCCACAGGTGCGGCACCGCGCGCGAACGGGGATGCGCCGGCATCAGATCGCCGATCTCCGTCCACAGCGGCACGAGCAGCTCCCGCTCAAATCCGCGGTAGAGGTCTTCGAGTGCGGGGCTGACGTCGGGCTGGTCCGGCGCGTCGATCGCACGGAGCCGCACCGGGGACTCTGGCGTGCTCACAGGAGTGCTCATACGGCTAATGTTGCTGCCGTAACACTATGAAGAAAGACTAATTCTGCTCTGCAGAATCGAGGGGCCGTGGGCAAGCCGCTGAAGAATCCGCCGACCTACATGATCAACAGTGTGGACCACGCGCTGCGGATCGCCGCGATGCTCCAACTGGAGGGCGAGCTGACCGTCTCGGAGGTCGCGGACCGGCTGGGCGTGGCCCGCTCAACCGCGCACCGGCTGCTCGCGATGCTGGTTTACCGGGACTTCGCGGTCCAGGACGAGCGGCGCCTCTACCGGGCCGGCCCGGTCCTGGAGCTCGCGGCCCACTCGCCCTCGGCCGCGTCTCGTCTGCGGGCGGCGGCCCTGCCGCACCTGCACCGGCTGGTCGGCGCGCTCGACGAGTCCGCCAACCTGGCGGTGCGCACCGGGGACACGGTCCGGTTCATCGCCAGCGTCGAGTGCTTCCAGAGTCTGCGGGTGGGCTCCCGCGAGGGCATGGTGTTTCCCGCCCACCACACCACGGCGGGGCTGCTGCTGCTGGCAGAGCTGACCGACGAGGAACTCGAGGCGGTCTATCCGGCCGAGCGGTACGCCGACCGGCCCGCTGAGCGGCCCGACCTGGACCGGATGCGGACCGAGCTGGCCCGGGTGCGGCGCAACGGTTTCGCGCTCAACCAGGGCCGCTCGGAGCGCGGCGTGGTCGCGCTCGGTGTGCCGGTCCGGGCCCCGGACGGGAGCGCCCTCGCCGGCCTGTCGGTGTCGATGCCGAGCGGACGCTACGACCGGCACCGGCTGCCGTCACTGGTCGACACCCTTTCCCGTACCGCAGGCGCCGTCGAGGCCGATCTCGCCCGCTCCGCCTGACGCCGGCCGGTTCCGGGTTCACGCGCTCGTAGCGGTCCACGGCACCGAACGGCCGGTCAGCCATTCCGCGACGCCCAGGCGCGGCACTTGAGTCCTGCCTGTTCAGCGGAGGACACCATGGCGCCCTTCCCCAGGATTCGAGAAGATCCCGCATCTTCACGATGCGATACCGCTTCCGTACGTGGACGGCGAGCTGTACTACAGCTTGATTTCGTGATGGTGGAGCCGGCGTTTCCAGTGGTGGCCACCTCGGGCGAGGGCTTGGTGATGTCGTCGGCGTTGGGACCAGGCGAGGGCGTTGCTGAGCGGGCGGCTGATCGCACACCTGAAGGTCGCCCACGATCAGCTCATCCGAAATGATCCAGAACTGCCGGCCGTAAACTAGGAATTCAGCTTCACTCAGGCAGGCCGCTGACGCACCTCCTGAAAGGAAATCGCCGTGAAGCTCAACAAAATCCTTCCCGGACGCATCGGATACGGTGCGGCGCCGCTGGGGAACATGTTCCGTGCCGTTCCGGACGACGAGGCGACCGCTACGCTGAACGCCGCCTGGGATCAGGGCATCCGCTACTACGACACGGCCCCGCTTTACGGTGCCGGCCTCTCCGAGATCCGGCTCGGTGGACTGCTGTCCCGGAAGCCGCGGGACACGTTCGTGCTCTCCACCAAGGTTGGCCGCGTCATCCTGGACGAGGTCGAAAGCGAGTCCCGCGATCTCGGAGAGAAGGGCAGCCTGTTCGAGCACGGACGCCCCAACAAGATCGTCCACGAGTGGACGGCCGAAGCCACAGAACGCTCCATCGAGGGCAGTCTCGAGCGGCTGGGGGTCGACCGTTTGGACATTCTGTGGGTGCATGACATCGCCCAGGACTTTCACGGCGATGCCTGGCTGCAGAAGTTCGAGGAGGCCCGCACGGGCGCCTTCCGGGTGCTGTCCAGGCTGCGTGACGAAGGGGTCATCAAGGCCTGGGGGCTGGGCGTCAATCGAACCGAGCCGATCGAGCTCACACTCGCGCTGGACGAGCCGCAGCCCGACGGGTTCCTGCTGGCCGGCCGATACTCGTTGCTCGACCACGAGCACGCCCTGCAGCGGCTGCTGCCCATGGCCGAAGAGCAGGACGTCGGCATGGTCGTCGGCGGTCCCTACAGCTCCGGGATCCTCGCCGGCGGTACCCACTTCGAGTACCAGGACGCGCCGCCGGAGATCGTGGAGAAGGTCCGACGTCTCAAGCAGCTCACCGACGAGTACGGCGTGAGCATCAAGGCCGCGGCTCTCCAGTTCTCGCTCGCCCACCCCGTCTCCAAGGCGGTCGTCGCGGGCGCCACCAAGCCCAGCCGCATCGCCGAAGACCTCGCCGCTCTCCACGAGGAGATCCCAGCCGACTTCTGGACCGCCCTGCGCGCCTGCGGCCTGGTCAGCCCACTGGCGCCTCTGCCAGGCGGAGCGTAAGCCCCGCCGCCCGTGAACCACAGCCCGACGACGAGTCCCGGAGGACCGTCATGGCATCGACATCGGTGAGCCGGGTGGTTCCGGCCTCGCCCGCACGCGTGTGGCAGCTGATCGGCGGGTTCGGATCGCTGCCCGACTGGCTGCCGTACATCACTGAAAGCACGCTCTCCGAAGGCGGCCGGGTACGGCACCTGAAAAACCTCGGCGGCGACACCATTGTGGAGCGCCTGATGGAGTTCAACGAAGAACAGCGCTTCTACAGCTACCGGATCCTGCAAGCGCCCTTCCCGATCGTCGACTACCTGTCGACCCTGCGAGTGCATGAGGTCAGCGGCAACGACAATGTCGCCGAGGTCCAGTGGTCGGGCCGTTTCGTGCCCCAGGGAGCCGGCGACGACGAGGTCGTCGCCCTGTTCACCGGCATCTACCGCGACGGCCTCGAGGCGCTGCACACGTCTCTCGGTTAGGGAGAAGCATGCGGCCGGCCTGTGATCCGGCTCGATCATCGGCTGCATCGATCGCGCCCACGCCTCACCCTCCGGTCGGCGCCTCGTCGTAGGGAACTGTTTTCCGCAGGTCAGCGGCCCATCGGCGCCTGACAAGACGGCATCCGGCTCCGCGATCGAGGCACTCCAGCCCGGTCCGGTCTGTTGCCCCAGATGAAGCGGATCCCGTGGCCCTCACAACACCCTCCACCTCCATGCCGACCAGCGCATTTGACCTCAACCGTGGTTGAGCTGATGGGCTGTTCGCCAGAACCTGAGGGCCCAGAGAAAGCGAGCAGAATGGACACCACTACAGATACGTCCCAGCCCCCGCCCACAGTGGATCAGCCGTCTCCGCTGACGCTCCCGGTGGTCCTGGTCGGCGTCGTCCTCGTAGCGATGTCCATCTCCGGGACCGCGGTCGCGCTGCCGAACATCGGCCGCGATCTCGATACCTCTGGGGCCCCGCTGAACTGGGTCGTCGCCGGATACAACCTGGCCTTCGCGGCCATGACGCTCATCGCGGGATCGGCCGCCGACCGGATCGGCCGGCGGCGGGTGTTCATCGTCGCGGCGCTGGTCTTCGCGGCCGGATTTCTCGCGACGGCGCTGAGCCCGTCGATCATCGTCATGGACATCGCCCGCATCGTCTCCGGCGCCGGCGGTGCTGGGATCATGGCCGCGGGTGGCGCCATTCTCGCCTCCAGCTACGACGGCGCGGCCCGCAACCGGGCCTTCGCCCTGATGGGCACCATGGCCGGAATCGGCATCGCCATCGGCCCCACCCTGTCGGGGCTGCTGATCGACACCACGGGATGGCGGGGCGGTTTCACGGTCTTCACCGTCGTCAGCCTGCTGGTCGCCCTGGGCGCCACCCGTGCCCGCGAGTCCCGGGCGAACGTCAGCGGCCCGGTCGACTGGGCGGGCAGCGCCTTGTTCGTCGCCGCGCTGTCCCTGCTCATGTTCGCGCTCCTGGAGGCGCCCGCGCTCGGCTGGCTCCACCCGGGCGCCCTGATCACCGGGATCACCGGCCTGGCCGCCCTGGTCCTCTTCGGCGTCGTCCAGCGGCGCAGCCCCGCTCCGGTGCTGGCCCCGGCCTTGGTCGCCAACCGGGGCTTCATGGGCTGGAGCCTCGCGACCCTGACCACCTCGATCGGATTCCTCGGCGTTCTGGTCTTCCTGCCCACCTACCTGCAAGCGGCGGCGGGACTGTCCCCCTCGGCGGCAGGGGTGGCGATGCTGCTGCTGACCGCGCCTGTACTGGTCGTACCCATGGTCGCCGTGACCCTGGTGAACAAGGGCGTGTCGGCCCGCCTGCTGATCACGATCGCTCTGGTCCTCGTCGTGGCCGGGAACCTGTGGCTGATGGCGCTGAACGCCGACCACGCGGTCACGGCCGTCGCGGCTCCGCTGATGATGATCGGCATCGGCATGGGAGCCTCCTTCGGCATCACCGACGGCCAGGCCATGGCCCTGGTTCCGGCCGATGCCGTAGGCATGGCGGCCGGATTCCTCAACACCCTGCGGGGCGCGGCCGAGGCTCTCGTGATCGCCGCGTTCAGCGCCTCACTCGTCGGCCTCCTCGCCGCGAAGCTCGGCGACACGAGCCGCGCCGCCGCGGTCGGCGCCGGACGCCTCACCAGCGGGGCCGAGGCTGAGGAACTCAACGCGTTCACCTGGTCCTGGCACCTGACGCAGCTCGGTGTCGGGCTACTCTGCCTCGTACTGTCGGTCGTCGTGGTCACCCTGATCCGTGGCCGCGCCGAGACGTCCCGAAGCACCGCCTGACCACCACCGCTGTCTCGATCACGACAAAGGAGAGATGCCGTGCGTGCCAGTCCGGACGACCATCTCACGATCGGTGAGATCATCCGCCGGACCGGCGTGCCCGCCTCCGCTCTGCACTTCTACGAGCGTAAGGGCCTGATCTTCAGTGAGCGCGGCAGCGGCAACCAGCGGATCTTCTCCCGGCACATGCTCCGCCGGATCTCCTTGATCATCGTGGCCAAGCGCCTCAACATCCCGCTGTCGGACGTCGCCGAGGTCTTCACCACCCTGCCCACCGATCAGGCCCCCACCCACAAGGACTGGCAGAGGGTCTCCCGCATCTGGAAGAAGCAGCTTGAGGAACGCCGCCGAGCCATCGAGAACCTCGAACAGGAGCTCACCGGCTGCATCGGCTGCGGCTGTCTGTCGATGAAGGCCTGCCTGCTCCTCAACCCCGACGACGCCCTCGGGGGCCGGGGCCCCGGTCCGGTACGGCTCCAGGAGCCCACCGCCCCCCTTCCGGACGGACCGTCCACACGACGTACCACCTGATCAGAGGCGGGTTCGCGATAACAGACCTCAACACCCTTCTCACCGCGCTTCCGGCCGATCGCGAAAGCAGCGCGCCTGCCCGTGATCAAACTGCATGAGACGCGGCACACGGCGGCGACGCCGGGACTTGAAGCGGGGCTGAATATGAAGATCGTCTCCGCACAGTTCGCCCACTCGACAACCACCACTACGCGGACCGACGAGCCCGGCGTGACCTTACGGGTCGGCACGCCCGGCCCCTGAATTCACGCTTCGCCATCGGTGACGACTGTGGCTTCGGCGGTGATTTTGGTCCGGAAACGAAGCGGTTTCCGGTTGGTCGCGAGGCGACCGATGCACCATTCAGATGGACGCACAGCCGGAAATCGATGGACGATACAGACGTGAATGCCCCACGTCGAAACCGGCGCACCAAACGGCGCATCAAAGTGGACAAAGTCACCGCCGCTATTGTGACTATTGTGACGGCTCTCATCGGTGGAATCGCGACCGTGGTCGCGGCGATCGTCGCTCGCGACGACGACCCCGCGCCTGAGCCGAGCCCCGCGAATACCCCTGTCGCCAGCGGCTATCCACTCCTCGGCGACAGCTCGGACATCCTCCGTGACGTGACCTATCCGGACGGGGCCCAGGTGCCGCGCGGGCAGCAGCTGGACAAGAAGTGGGAGCTCAGGAATTCGGGAAACGTGGCCTGGTCGGGACGATTTCTCGCCCCGGCCAACAGTGCGCTGGACGAGGGACCGTGCTATCCCAGGAACAAGCGCTACGAGATTCCGTACACGGCGCCGCAGCAGAAGGTCGTCATCAGCGCCGAGGCGGTGACCGAGCCCCGGCCCGGACATTGCCATCTCACCTGGAAAATGATCGACGAGGCGGGACACTTTTTCTTTCCGAACGGCAAGGGCGTGGAACTCGACGTGACCGTCAACTGACCCTTCACAATCACCCGCCGCGCCGTCTACTCTCCCCGGCTGATGGCTTTGTGCGGATAGTGCAGGTCGAAGGCGGGCCTTTCGGAGCGGATGCGCGGAATGCTGACGAAGTTGTGTCGCGGCGGTGGGCAGGACGTGGTCCATTCCAGGGAGTTGCTGAAGCCCCAGGGGTCGTCCACGGTGACCCGTGTGGCGTGGCGTGCGGTGTGCCAGACGTTGTACAGGAACGGCAGGGTGGACAGGCCGAGCAGGAAGGCACCGGCCGACGAGACCAGGTTGAGGTCGGTGAAGCCGTCCACCGGCGAGTAGTCGGCGTAGCGCCTCGGGAAGCCGATCACGCCGAGCCAGTGCTGGACCAGGAAGGTGGTGTGGAAGCCGATGAAGAGCATCCAGAAGTGGACCAGGCCGAGGGTCTTGTTGAGCATCCTGCCGGTCATCTTGGGCCACCAGAAGTAGAACCCGGCGAACATGGCGAACACGACGGTGCCGAACACCACATAGTGGAAGTGGGCCACCACGAAGTAAGTGTCAGTGATGTGGAAGTCGAGCGGCGGCGAGGCCAGGATGACGCCGGTCAGCCCGCCGAGCAGGAACGTCACCAGGAACCCGATGGCGAACAGCATCGGCGCTTCGAAGCTCAGGTGGCCCCGCCACATGGTGCCGACCCAGTTGAAGAACTTCACGCCGGTCGGAACCGCGATGAGGAACGTCATGAACGAGAAGAACGGCAGGAGCACCTGTCCGGTGGCGAACATGTGGTGGGCCCACACGGTCATCGACAGGCCGGCGATGGCGATGGTGGCGCCGACCAGGCCGATGTAGCCGAAGACCGGCTTGCGACTGAACACCGGGATGACCTCGGTGATGATGCCGAAGAACGGCAGCGCGATGATGTAGACCTCGGGATGGCCGAAGAACCAGAACAGGTGCTGCCACAGCATCGGGCCACCGGTCGCCGGGTCGTAGATGTGGGCGCCGAGCTTGCGGTCGGCCGCCAGCGCCAGCAGCGCGGCGGCGAGCACGGGGAAGGCCAGCAGGACGAGCAGGCTGGTGAGCAGGACGTTCCAGGTGAAGATCGACATCCGGAACATCGTCATGCCGGGCGCCCGCATGCAGATGATGGTGGTGATGAAGTTGACGGCGCCGAGGATCGTGCCGAGGCCGGACATCGTCAGCCCCATGATCCACAGGTCGCCCCCCATGAAGGGCGTGAAGTGCTGCGATGACAGCGGCGTGTAGGCAAACCAGCCGAAGTCGGGTGTGCTCCCACTGAAAAAGCTACTCACGGTGATCAGTCCGCCGAACAGGAACAGCCAGAAGCTCGCCGCGTTCAGCCGGGGGAAGGCGACGTCGGGCGCGCCGATCTGCAACGGCATGACGACGTTGGCGAATCCGGCGAACAGCGGAGTCGCGAATAACAGCATCATGATGGTGCCGTGCATGGTGAAGAGCTCGTTGTACACGCGGTTGCCGACGATTTGAAGGCCGGGCTGGGCCAGTTCGGCACGGATGACCAGCGCCAGAATCCCGGCGAAGACGAAGAAGGCGAACGAGGCGATCAGATACATGTAGCCGATCACCTTGTGGTCGGTGGATGAGAGCCAGTTCGCGATCACGGCCCCCTTGCGGAAGGCGCGCGCGGGGGCCAGCGGTGATGCCAGCGGCTCCTCGCCGCGGTCGAAGGTGGTCACGTGCCCTCCGCCTCCCCTTGGAACAGGACCTGAGCGCACCGCGCCGGTCCGACTGCTGGATCGCTACCAGACCGACGTACGCCCGACGGGCCGCCGCCGGAAAGGCCGAGCCGCCCGGCGACCCGGCGCCTCCGGTCTCGTGCCGTCACTCGGCGACAGGGTCCTCTGATCGGGGGCCGATCCGGAGCGGCACGATGCTCTGCGGCAGGTAGATGCGCTGATCGGGTACGGACGCGCAGGAACCGGTGAGGCGTAGGAACTGGAGAAGCCACGCCTCAACGCCGATCGGATCCGGTGCCGTGAAGGCGACGTCGGCCATGTGATTCCCCCGACTGCTTTGTTGCGGAGATCCCCGCCGTAGGAGCGGGTCCGCATGATGTGTCCCGGAGTGGATGTCTGTTTGAGCGCGACGACATCGGAGAGACTGCGGACAGTAATTGCCCGTCCGAGGAGTGGCGAAACGAATGATCAGGGCGGTTGTCGTCATCATGGCGATCGGCGCGGTCGCCGCGCTACTCGCCTTCGGTTTCACGTCGGGCGCGCGCAGGGCATCGCTGGAGGGGAGACGCACGCCGGCCGGTCTCGGCGCTGTCGGTCAGCCTTCGCCTGCTTGAGACGGAGACGGGCGCCCCGGCATCGACCGGATCGCGGGAGCGGCGCCTCAGACGTCATCACGATCTCCTTGCCCGACCGCCGTTCGCTCCAATTGGGGCATTCAACGACCGCGATCATGCGGGACCTCTCCCAGCATGTGCGCCAGGCGGTTCTGGACGATGCAGCGGAGCGTGTTGGTGCGCTCGCTCCCGAACCGGGATGACGCAGCACGAACAAGATCGTGACGCGATGTTCCCCATCCACGGCTGGGAAGGCCGACACCGCCGGATCCAAGAGATCCCGCACTGGTCATACTCGGGACGCCGCCGTCAAGCCATCGCCGGCCGATGCCACTACCAGCGCAGATCACAGCCATGATCTCAATGTGTCACTGGAGTACTAGGCTCGAAATCAGTCGCGCACGCACCCCCACACCACGCCCCCATCCGCTGCGCGCACCGACGAAGACCGAACACCGCAGGGGACAACCGTGAACCTCGAGGCACAACGCGCTCACATCCTCACCGGGCAGATGTACAACGACCTGACGGACGAACTGGTCGCCGCTCGCCAGCGCGCCGTGCTGCTCACCAGCGCCTACAACGACAGCTTCGGCGCTCCCCAGGCCCACCGTGAGGCACTCCTGCGCGACCTGCTCGACCACGTCGGCCCCGGCGCCCACTTCGAGCCCACCTTCCGGTGCGAATTCGGCTACAACATCAGCGTCGGCGCCAACTTCTACGCGAACTTCGACGCCGTCATGCTCGACGGCGCACGAATCACGATCGGCGACAACGTCCTGCTCGGACCGCGCGTGGGCATCTACACCTCCAACCACGCCATCGATCCTGACGAACGCGTCGCCGGGGCCTGCTACGCCAAGCCCGTGACCATCGGCGACAGCGTGTGGAT
Organism: Microtetraspora fusca; assembly: GCF_001570365.1. Classification (GTDB taxonomy): domain Bacteria; phylum Actinomycetota; class Actinomycetes; order Streptosporangiales; family Streptosporangiaceae; genus Microtetraspora; species Microtetraspora fusca. The sequence goes on from NZ_BBYK01000050.1 coordinate 167,779, forward strand.
CGGGGGCGGGGTCATCATCAACCCCGGCGTGACCATCGGGGACGGCGCGATCATCGGCTCCGGGTCCGTTGTCACCCGAGACGTCCCCGCACGCGTCATCGCCGCAGGCAACCCCGCCCGGGTTCTCCGCGAGATCACCGCGCAGGACGCCACCGGCTGGCACCCCGACGCCCTGTAGGCACGCCCCACATCCCCATGGGCACGTCGACGTGGCGACGCTCCCCGAGGGGCACGTCGGGGTCCGCGACAGCAAAGACCAGGGCGGCCCCGTCCTGGTCTTCACGCCACGCGAGTGGGGCGCCTTCATCGGCGGCGTCAAGGACGGCGAGTTCGACCTCTAACCCGCCATGGCGAAGGCAAGACGGCACATCTCTCCTGGCTCGGGCCACCAGCACGCCGTCGCGCGGCCAGCGTCAGCTGAGTCGATCTTTGCGCGCCGGTGCTCGCGGGCGACGGACCGAGCTGTCCGCTCGGGGTGTACGCCACGGCCACTGACCTGACCTGACCTGACCTGACCTGACCTGACCAGCAGTAATGCCCCTGTTTGACATTAGGCAGGCAGTTACCTGCATAATGCAAGGGTGAGCCTGGAAGCCAGAACTATGGACGTAGCCTTCAAAGCGCTGGCCGACCCCACCCGGCGCCTGCTGCTCGACCGGCTGCGTGAGCGCAACGGCCAGACGCTGGGCGAGCTGTGCGAACGCCTGGAGATGGCGCGCCAGTCGGTGACGCAGCATCTCGACGTCCTTGTCGACGCCAACCTCGTGACCGTGGTGCGGCGCGGACGGCAACGGCTGCACTACCTCAACCCGGCACCGATCCACGAGATCGAACAGCGCTGGATCGCGGAGTTCGACAGGCCACGACTGCAGATGCTCAGCGCCATCCGGAGCCAAGCCGAGGAGTACGCCATGACCGAGACATCCGTCGCCGTGCCGACCTACGTCTACGTCACCTACATCCGTGCGAGCACCGAGCAGGTGTGGCGTGCTCTGACGGACGCCGACCTGACCTCGCGCTACTGGGGGCACGCCAACGTCTCCGACTGGCAGCCGGGTTCCTCCTGGGAGCACCGGCGGGCCGATGGATCAGAGACCGTTGACGTCGTCGGCCGGGTACTCGCCGCGGAGCCTCCGACCCGTCTTGTGATCACCTTCGAGGACAAGCCCGACGCCGCATCGCTGCGGGACCCGTCGGTGGTCACGTTCCTCATCGAGCCGCACGAAGACATCGTCCGCCTGACCGTGACCCACGAGAACCTCGCCAACCAGGAGATGCTCAACGGGATCTCGCACGGCTGGCCCGCCGTCCTGGCCAACCTCAAGTCCCTGCTCGAGACCGGCGAGGTCCTCCCCCAGGCACCCTGGGACATGCCCCGTCCGCACGCCTGAACCGGCCCTCGCCCCCCACGCAGTGTCCTGGACGCGGTCTTCGGCCCGGCGGGACCGGCCGTGGCGAGACCGCCTATGCGGAGCAAAGCGACCCGGGGGGCGCCTGAAGCCCGGTCGAGGCCGGGCGGAGCTACGGTGTCCCGCCCGGCCTTGGGGTTGATTTGTTCAGGTGGGTTGGGTTATGGGCAGTTGCCGATATCGCTTTCGGAGGAGGCCAGGACGACGTTGGTCTTGGCCAGGCCGATGGCGTCGACGGTGATATGGACGGCGTTTACGGTCAGGCCCTTGTCGGGGGTGGTGAACGGGGTCTGCTCGTTGAGGACGAGCTTGACGACGCCGACGTTGACGGTGGTGTTGGGTTGGACATTGGTGGGTTCTGCGATGACCACCGTGTTGCCGACCTTGAGGAAGGCGATCGTGGTGGTTCCGGTGGATCCGGCGCAGGTGGTGGTGGAGCTGGAGTTGATGGTCTTGACGGTGATCACTGGGATGCCGGTGATCCCGATGGTGGTGTCGTCGATGGAGGCGGTGGCCACGGACTTGCCGGGGAATTCGGTGGTGGCGACCTTGGCGCACAGGGTGTGCGCGATGATCAGCCCGCTGAGGGTGGCGGTGCAGGGCACCGAGGTGGCACTGGTCGAGGTGGTGGAGATGTGGCCGGTGTCGGGGAGGGGTGCGATGTTGACCAGTTGGATGCCGGCCAGGGAGGCGTCGGCGGTCAGGCCGTAGGCCCGGCCGGTCAGCCGCTGCGGCGTGACGGTGACTTGTTCGGCGCTGCACGGTGAGGTGACGGAGTTGTTGTGGGCGTCGCCGCTGTACGTGGCGGCCCACCGGTAGGTGCCGGCCGCGCCGATGGTCACGTTGCCGGATGCGGCGGTGCCGCTGCCGGACACCGTCCCGGTACGAGTCGCGATGGGCGTCGCACAGCTGGTGTCACCAGGCCCGAACAGCTGGAACGTGACGGTGCCCGTCGGGTGGTACCCGCCGGACAGGGTCGCTGTGTCAGAGACGTTCCCGCCCGCGGGCACCGGGCCCGATGGCGTCGTGGCGATCGACGGGGTCGCCTTTGGGACGTGTTCGGTGATCGTTTCAGTGAAGCCTGGTGACAGGACGCCGTTGAGCAGGAAGTCCACCTTGCAGGTAAGGGTGCTTCCCGGTACGGCTCCGGCGCCGACGGAGACGGTCTCAGTGAAGGTGGCATCGTCGCCATTGGTCACCGTCCGACTGCCCGGGGCCAAGGACACCGACAGGTTCGGGTCGCAGTCGCGCAGTTGGTGGGTGACCGTGACCGGCAGGTTGTGCAGGGCCGCCAGGATGGTGTCGCTGACCTCCGAGGAGTTGATGCCGGAGAACAGCCGTCCACCCGTGGCGTTGGTGATCGCGGTCGCTTGCCCGGTCGAATCCAGGCCGTACGGGTCGGACAGGTCGAACGCGAGCACGGTGATGTCGGCTGCCTGCAGGGCGCTGATCGCATCGGCCAGCGTATGGCCGTTGCTGGGGTCATGGCTGGGGGCGTCCCCGATCAGCAACACGATCCGAGAGCTGTTCGGCCGAAAGTGGACCGCCCCGGACGCGACCTGGAACAGACCGTTGATGCCGTCCTCGGGGAAGTCGCCGCCACCCGTCGCGACCAGCGAGTTGAGACCGTTGGTGACGTCGGTCTGGTTGGCGGTGAGGTTCTGCGCCACCCGGAACGACGTCGCGTCCCACGACACGTCCCTGTACTCGGCAACCGCGAACTGCGCGTCCGGCTGCGCCGAAGCGACGTTGGACAAGATGGTGTTCGCATTGGCCTGCACGTTCGAGATGACTTCGCCCATGCTCCCTGTTGTGTCGATAAGGAACGTGATATCCGGCTTGGGCGGGATCGCCGGAGTGGACACGGTCTTGGCGATCGTCGTCGATCCGCCCGGGTCCAGGTTCAGCGTCACGTCCGCCGGGGTGACCCCAGGCGCGGCGGACGCCGTCCCTACCCCGGCCACCAGCATTGCACCGGCCACCACCACGCACACGGCGGCCCGTAATCTTCGCGTCATTCTCACGGTGTCATTCCTTCTGATGTGGCGCCATGCCACAACGGATTTGGATCGCTGGCCGTGCAGAATTTCTATGATTGCGCTACCCGGGACATCCTCTCCTCACGTGTTGGGCGCGAGCGGATACCAAATCGCATTGCTCGACAACCTCGGCGACCTTTTCAGCGTCAGCCGCTGATCAACGAGGCGGGGTGTGGCCACGGCCATATGGTGACCGGTCGGTGAATAGATGTAAATAGGCCACTTACGGCAAGTTCCCGACTGGCCACAGTCGGCCACTCCGCGCCGATGAGAGGCGCCCGCGAGAAGCGATCTTTGCCGAGATCTATTTCAGGTAGGCCCGATGAAATCAGTGATCCGCAGTTTGCCACTTGAAAAAGAGCGGCCGTTTCCAGTCCTCCGGACGGCCTGAATTGCGGTTGTGAGCATCGCCGCAGAGTCGACCGACGGCCTCACACGCCCATTCGGTATCGGTCAGATCCGACGGATACGACGGCTTCCGGTCATGACTCCGGCACCCCGGCGAGGCACAACCGCTCGCGTCCAAAGCAGCGGGCGTGTAAACAGACACCACGGGCTCCTGGCTGCCGAGTTGCGTAGACAACACCTCAGCTCCCAGGAGCCCGCTCCCGTCCGTGGGTGATCACTCAAAGACGACCTCAACCAGAGCATCCCCGGCCCCGGATCCAGTGCCCAAACGCCTTATCAGCAGGCTCTAGGTACGAGACCGCGCTCAGCAAGATCGTGCAGTGACCCGAGGAACGCCGAAGCGGCCCCTGATCACGGGGCCGCTCCTGCTATAGATCAGCTGGCCGGCAGCCCGGCCGCACGTCGGTCCGATCCGCAGGTGACGATCACTAGGGTGGGCGAGTTAACACGACGGGAACGACGCATAGTGTGCCCCCTGCTCGTCCCCCATCAGGTGACACGCCCAGCGCTACACCCATCCGGGAGACACGATGACCAACCCGAAGGCCACCATCGACGTAGTGGTCCTCACCATGAACGACCGCCCCGAGCCGTTCAAACGGGCGATGGAGTCGCTCCTCTCCCAGCAGGACGTCGAGCTTCGTGTGGTCATCGTCGGCAACGGCGTCGAACCCGACTACGTTCCGGACGGGGTCCGTACCGTGGTCTTGCCCGTGAACGAGGGCATCCCCGCCGGCCGAAACGCCGGCGCCGATGCCCTCGCCGAGCCGGACGCCGCCGAGTTCGTCTTCTTCCTCGACAACGACGCCGTCCTGCCCACCCCCGACACCCTCGCCCAGCTCGTGGCCGTCGCGCGCTGCCATCCCCAAGCGGCCTACATTCAACCGCGCATCGCCGACCCCGACACCGGCGTGACCATGCGCCGCTGGGTTCCACGCTTGCGCACCACCGATGCCACCCGTCCAGGCACGGTCACCGTCATGGCCGAGGGAGTGGTCCTCATACGCCGCGCCGACTACGAACAGGCGGGCGGCTGGCCCGGCCACTTCTTCCTTTTCCACGAAGGCATCGACCTGAGCTGGCGACTGTGGGACCTCGGACGTACCGGCTACTACGCACCGGAGATCGTCATCCACCACCCCGCCACCACCCCCTCCCGGCACGCGGACTTCTATCGTCTGGTCGCCCGCAACCGGGTGTGGCTGGCCTATCGCCGACTGCCTGCCGCCTTGGTCCCCGTCTACCTGATGACCTGGACGGTGCTCAGCATCGCCCGGATCCGGTCCCGCACGAGTCTCGCTGTCTGGTTCGCTGGGCTGATGGAGGGACTCAAGGGCGGGCACGGGCAGCGGCGACCGATGACCTGGGGCACGGTCCTGCGGCTGGCCCGTGCTGGCCGTCCTCCGATTGTTTGAGCCCTCACGCGTTCGCGCTGGCAATCACAACGCCATGCGGCCCGCATCCGGCCGACCACGCTGAGGCCGACAACATCCGGGCGGCTGGCGATCGTGTTCACCGGCGCCACCCGCAACTCCCTGGTCGTGCTGCCGCTGGCGCCGGCGCTGCCCGACGCGCTGGCCATCGCCGCAGCGGTCGTGGTCACCCAGACCCTGGTGGGGGTGGTGGGCATGGTCATCTACGTCCGTGTGCTGCCGCCCAGGCTGCTGCCCCTCCGTTAGCTGCTCAGCGAGCGGCTGTGGTCGGAAGCGTCGATGCCAGTAACCAGCAGGACTCTGCTCCATGGCCCATTTCTGCCGTATTCTCGGCCGCCCCTTCGGGGCGCTCCGGTAAGGAGACCGGGAGTAGACGGCGAGCCTGGGGGATGATGCTCGTGTGCTGATCCGTATCGAGGCATCCGACCTGCCAGGGCGGGAATGCGGCCAGACGCCCGGTTTCCCGGGCTATCGCAACATCCATGTCGGCGTGCAGCGGCGGGACTGCCGTAACGAGCTTCTCGACCTGCACCCGGGAGATGCCCCCTCTGCGGTCTGGGAGCTGGAGGTGACCGCGACCTGTGGGGAGACCGGCTGGGATCTCCGGGGCCCGTTTGTGCAGGGCAGGCCGGGCGGCCGGTTTGTGTACCTGTCGTGGGGCGCGGTCGATGACGCCGGGATGTTTGCGATGTTCCGGCGGGCGAAGCTGTGGTTCGACTGCATCCCTGTGGCCGTGCTGGACGCTGCGGTGAACAATGGCCTACTGGTAGCCCATCTAGGGCTGACGGATTCGCGCGGTCAACCGTTGTGCGCGGCGGTCCGTCCGCCGCTGGTGAAGTGGTCCGCTCCCACAGTCTGATGCCCGCTGGAGGACGTCAAGCGCCGGCCGCCGGTTCGGCGAGGATGCTGCACACCTCGCCGCTCGCGCATTGCGCGGGATTGGTGGCGGCTGCGCGGCGTTGCAGGCGCCGCAGGACGTCTCGGGCCTGCGCGAGCTCGGTCAGGCGCTGCTCGATCTGGGCCAGGTGCTGGTCGATCAGGTCGGTGACGTGTCGGCAGGGGGCCTGGCCACCATCGCGGATCGCCAGGACGCCGCGGATCTCGGCGAGGGTGAGGCCCGCGGCCTGGGCAGCGCGGATGAACCCCAATCGGGCAACGGCCTCGTCAGAGCCTACGCTTGACCTTCCAGCGCACTGGAAGGTCTACGGTCCATGGTGAGCGACCACACATCTGCCCAGGACCAGGAGGCCGCCATGCTGGAGCTGGCAGTGCTGACAGTGCCGGACTGCCCGAACGAGGCTGTCGTGCGCGAGCGGCTCGCCCAGGCCCTCACCGGACACCCGGACGTGTCGATCACCCACCAAGTGATCGACAACGAGGCGGACGCGGCCCGGCTGGGGATGCACGGCTCTCCAACCCTGCTGATCAACGGGGTCGACGTCTTCACCGCGCCGAATACCCCGGCCAGCCTCTCCTGCCGCCTCTACCACGACGAGAGCGGCCCGACCGGCGGCGCCCCATCGGTGGCAGCACTGCGCGAGGCGCTCCGGTACGACGCCGGATGACATTGCCGACAACGAAACAAAGGACGAGCCAACCATTCACCGGATCGGACGGGGCGTTGTAGGACAGGACGCGGCGCCCGGCCACGGCCTGGAGGAGCTCGGGGACGACGTCCTGCCACGGCGGTGCGTCCTTGAGTTCGGCGGTATCAGCCGAACCAGCCGGGGACGTCGAGACGGAACACGTCCTGCGGGGTGACCGCGCGCAGGTCGGCCTCCAGCGCGCGGAGCCGCTCCTCCCCCAGTTTCGCGGCCCAGCCCGCCCGCAGTTCCTCGAAGATCCGCGCCGACCTGGTCAGCGCGTCCAGGCCGCGCGGCGTCAGCCGTACGATCTTACGTCGCGTGTCGTACGGGTCGCGGACGCGCTCGACGTAGCCGAGGCGTTCCAGCGTGTCGACGGTCTTTCCGGCGGCCTGCTTGGAGACCCCGAGCGTCCGGCCCAGCTCGACCGCGGTCGTGCCGCGCATGCCGATCGCCTGCATGACGAACCCGTGCATCGGCCGCATCTCCGGATGCCCCTGCCGGGCGAGCTCGGCGTGCAGCGCGTCGATGAGGGTGCGAAATCCCAGGAAGAGCCGCAGGGGCAGCTCGAAGCCGGGAGGGTCGTTTGACACGATAGACAACCTGGTTCACTATTTAGACAACGTAGTTGCCTAGTTTAGGAGACGCAGACCATGCCTGTCATCCGCGCCGACCAAGCCCGCCGGTCCGAGACCCCCGGCGGCGTCATGACCACCTTCGCCTCGCCCACCCAGGGCGGTACGGCGGCAGCACTGTGGCGCGTGGACGCGAACCCCGACACGGCGGGCCCGCCGCACGACTTCGACACCGAGCAGGTGTGGGCCTTCACGGCCGGCGCCGCGACGGTCGAGCTGGGCGGCGAGACCTTCGAGGTCGCCCCGGGCGACACGGTCGTCATGCCCCCTTCGACCCCGCGTCGGGTCACCGCCGGCCCCGAGGGCTACTCCGCCGTGGTGACCGCCGCCGCCGGAGCGACGGCCCTGCTCGCCGACGGCACCGTGCACGGCGTGCCGCCGTGGATCGCCTGACCCGCACACCCCCGTCACCACATCGAGAACCGGTTTGCCCCGACCACTGAGGAGATCCCGAATGCCCGTCATCCGTTCCGGCGACGCCCGCAGGACCACCACGCCCAACGGCGTCATGACCACGCTCGCCTCGCCCACCCAGGGCGGCGCGGAGCGGGCCGTGTGGCGCGTGGACATGCCGGCCGGCACCGCAGGCCCGCTGCACGCCTTCGACACCGAACAGATCTGGACCCTGCTCACGGGTGGTTGCACCGTCGAGATCGACGGCGAGCGGCTCCGTGTCGCTCCCGGTGACACCATGGTGCTGCCCGCCGACGTGACCCGCCAGATCTTCGCCGACCCTCACGACGGCTTCGCCGCCGTCGTGACCGCGCCGGCGGGCGCCCGGGTCTACAACCCCGGCGGCGTCTCGGCCGCCGACGCGTGCGACCTCGCCCCCAAGGGCACCGACCGGATCGTGCCGCCCTGGGTCGCCTGACGTACGGCGGCGCCGTCGCTCGGCGGGCGCGGGCTCCGGCGATGCGAGCGTGCCTCCGCTGAGATCACGGCCGCTCGTACGCCGCCGGACGGGACTGGGCCTCACGCAGCCGGGCCACGTCGAGCTTGCGGGAGCGGTCGAACCGGTAGACGCCGTTCTGCTCCTGGAAGGTGTCGGTGAGCTGCGTGTAGCAGTAGCCGAACATCTCGGGGTTGTCGAGCAGCGCACCCACGAGCCCGGCGAAGCGGGACTGCAGTTCTTCCTCGTTCGCCGGGCGTGCGCCGTATCCCCAGGACACGGCGTTGTCGTCGCCTCCGGCCGAGGCCGCCGCGTCCGGGTCCCACCAGATCCCGCCGAACTCGCTGCAGAAGTACGGCTGCCCGCGATATGGCAGGGACATGGCGACGTCGGCGCCGAACACGTTGGTGTACGGCCGGCCGTCCGCCAGCCCGGACAGTTGCTCGGCGAACAACTTCGGGTCCTGCTCGTACAGATGGGAGTCGTAGACGTCGCTCTCGGTCACACGGTGGGAGTAGCCGGACGCGTCGAGGACCGGCCGCGTGGTGTCGGCCGCCTTGGTGGCGAGGAACATCGCCCGCGTCACGTCGTCGAGCGTGGTGACGCGGTCGTGGATGACCTGGTGGGTCTCGTTGAGGGGACACCAGCCGACGATCGAGGGGTGGCTGTAGTCGCGCTCCACCGCCTCCAGCCACTGGGTGACGAACGAGGCGGTCGGCTGCTGGTTGTCCTCCCAGCCCGCGCCGGCCGAGGCGCCCCAGTCGCCGAACTCGCCCCACACCAGGTAGCCGAGCCGGTCGGCGTGGTAGAGGAAACGCTCCTCGAACACCTTCTGGTGCAGCCGGGCGCCGTTGAACCCCGCCTCGCGGGCGAGTTTGATGTCGGCCACCAGCGCCGCGTCGCTCGGCGCCGTCATCAGGCCGTCGGGCCAGTACCCCTGGTCGAGGACGAGCCGCTGGAACACCGGCCGGCCGTTGAGGCGCAGCGCCCGCCCGTCGATCGACACCGAACGCAGGCCCGCGTAGCTGTCCACGCCGTCGACGACGCCGCCTTCGGCGTCGAGCAGTTCCAGGCGCAGGCCGTACAGGTGCGGATCGCCGGGACACCACAGGCGTACCCGGTCGGTGGGCACCCGCAGGACCACCCGGGGCGCGAGATCCAGATCGGCGCGTACCTCCGCGCGCGCGACCTCTCCCGCGATCTCGCCCGCCGCCTGTCCGGTCGTCTCCCCCGCGACACCCTCCGCGGGCGTACCCGCGTCCTCACCCGGGTCGCCGCAGCGTGGGGCGTCGGTGAGTACGGCGCGGACCGTCCATCCGGGCCTGTTCGCGGTGAGCGGCACCTCGAGGTGGAACGCCGATCCCGCCACGTCGGGGGTGATCCGGGGGCGCCGCAGCCGGACCTCCGGCACCGCCTCCAGCCAGACGGTCTGCCAGATGCCCGTGGTCCTGGTGTAGTGCACGCCGCTGTTGGCGTAGGTCGTGGACTGCTTCCCCCGAGCCTGTACGGCATGGCGCGGGTCGCGGGCCCGGACGACGACGGTCATCTCCTCACCGGGCTCGACCACCCCGCCCAGGTCGGCGGTGAACGGCGTGAAGCCGCCGCGGTGCCGGGCCACCTCGACGCCGTTCACCCAGACGGTCGTGTCGTGATCGACGGCCTGGAAGTGCAGCAGGACCCGCCGCCCCACCCACCCGGCGGGGAGGGTGACCGTCCTGCGGTACCACACGGCCTCCAGGAAGTCAGTGATCCCGATCCCCGACAGGGTCGACTCAGGAGCGAACGGCACGATGATGCGGCCGTTCAGGGCGCGGTCGCGCAACCCGCGTTCGAGACCGGAGTCGGCCTGGTCGATCTCGAACTCCCACTCGCCGTTGAGTGACATCCACTCCTCGCGGACGAACTGCGGGCGTGGGTGCTCCGGGCGCGGCGTCTCCATCGGTACGGCCAGGGCGTGGGGCGACGGCATGTGATGCTCCCGGGGGGAAGGAGGTCGTGACCTGCGAGCGAAGCGTATTACAACGTGGGAATCTGGCAACAGAAACCTACTGCGCCTGCCTTGAACCGCTTCAGGGAGAATGCTGGCCCTCTTGGTCCCGGGGCGGACCATGGAGAGCGCGAAGACCGGTGTCGAGGTCGGCGCCGGTGAAGGTGTAGCGGTCGAGGAAGCCGATGTGGTCGCAGCAGATGGGCGAGAGGCGGGCTTGCACGGCAGGGTCGGTGACGGGGAAGCCGTCGGCGCGAAGCTTCTTCACGGCGACCTGACCGGCGAGGACGGGGAACACGCCGTGACCTCGACCTGGAGAGACCTCTCGCCGGGGATCACGAGAGGCGCTCGATCGTCACGGGAATCAGCCCCTGGTAGCGCGTGATCGTCATCAACTCCCGCAGCAGAGCCCCGACGGCGTCACCCGCCCGGCGGAGCGCCCAGACAGGCGGTCAGGTCGATGCTCGAGGCCACGCCCGGGCCGATCCGGCGAAGATCCCAGGTGAACACGTCTCCGGCCACGCGCCGACGAGCTGTGCCGAGCACGCGAGCCTGCGGGCCGGCGACGTCGTCGGCGAGCGTCATCCCCCAGACCTGCCGCAGGTGGGCCACCTGGTCCTCGCGCGGCGCGTCGGCGAACAGGATCCGGTAGACGCGCTTCTCGTGGAATCCCTCGGGGACCTCGGGAGGAGCGAACCGCAGCGGGGGCGAGCCGGGCAAGGCCGCGTGGTCGTGGAAGCGGGTCCGCAACGTCGTCTCATCAGGCAGCGCACCTGCCCCCAGCCGTCGGTAGACCGTCTCGGCGTCACCCCTTCGGACCGGGACGATCCGGACGCGGAGCCTCGGATCCGCGCGGATCGCGCGACTGAAGGCCGCCGAACCCCACCAGTCACCGTCCGCTGCCGTCCACACGGCGTTGGCCAGGCCGGTCGCCGTGTGATCGTCCGCGAGCATGAACTCCTCGACGGCGACTCCGTCCGGCTGTGCCGACGGGTCGCCGTCCCACGCCTCGGGGAAGATCAAGTAGTAGTCCAACGCCGGGTGTGCCGTGCGTCCGGCGACCGGCGTCGCCTCCTCGACTCGGCGCATCTCTCCGTTCAAATGCGGCGTCCTCTCATTCCGTGCCGTGTCGCGGCCAGGTGCTTTCACGGACGACGAGCCGGTGCGGGACGACATACGTGACGGGCGGCGAGGTGTCGCCGTCGATCCGCCGCAGCAGCGCCTCGAGGGCCAAGCGCGCCAGCTCCTTCTTGTCCGGGGCGACGGTTGTCAGTGCGGGATGGGAGAAGGCGCCCTCCGGGGTGTCGTCCCAGCCGAGGACGGCGACGTCCTCGGGGACGCGGATCCCCGCGCGGCGCAGCGCGCGCATGGCGCCGATCGCGAGCAGGTCGTTGGCACAGACCAGCGCGTCGAGCCCGAGCGCATGCCGAGCAGGCGCGTCCCGAGGAGGAATGTCGAGCACGGGTGCGTCCTGGCCGGATACGTGCTGATCTGGCGTGTCCCGGCCGGGGAGCCGCGCCAGGAACTCGGCCACCCGGGCGTCGCCCTCCTCTCGGGAGTACGCGGCCGCCGGGAGGACCAGCGCGCGATCCAGTGGGAGCCCGGCCGCGGCAAGCGCCTGCTCGTACCCTTGGAGCCGCAGGTCGCCGGTGCCGCGCGGCCGCCAGGCCTGGTGCCCGAGGAAGCCGATCCGCTCGCGTCCGGTCTCCAGCAGGTGCCGCGTCGCCTCCGCGGCCGAGGCGACGTTGTCGATCGCCACGTGGTCCAGGCCGGACTCCTCGGAAGTGACGTGCTCCCCGATCAGGACGATGGGCGTGCGGTCCCTGCGGGCGGCGAGTTGCGGGCCGGTCATCTCCAGCGGGCTGAAGATGATGCCGTCGATGACCCTGACCCGGAAGCCTTCGGCGACCACACCCTCACGACCGGCCTCACCGTGCGTCTCGTCGATGAGCACCGTGTACCCCGACTGCGCCGCGCCTTCGATCATGACGTGCGCCAGCTCGCTGAAGTACGGGTTGCCGATCGCGGGCACGGCCAGGGCGAGCAGGTTGGCGCGGCCCATGCGCAGCTGCCTGCCCGCGACGCTGGGCCGGTAGTCGAGCTCCTCGATCGCGGCGAGCACCCGTGCCCTGGTCTCCGGGCGGACGTTGGCCCGCTCGTGCAGCACGTTGGACACCGTCTTCCACGAGACGCCCGCGCGCTGCGCGACGTCCTGAATCCGGGCGGGCCTCATCCTCGCGCCTCCCCAACCGGGTGCTCCGGGGCGACAGCCTAGTGCCGCCCCCGCGCCGCGCGACGCCCCGCAGGACGACCGATCGGGTGGCGGATCACGCACACGCCGACCTGGAGGACCGCCGCAGGCGGACAAGATCGTTCTTATCCCTTGGCGTGGCCCGCTTCGCGAACATGAGCAGGCCGGCGGAACGTGGCGCGGTAGTCCCGCGGCCGCTGGCCCGTGTGCCGGGCGAAGATGGCGCTGAAGGTGCTCGTGTCCGCGTACCCGAGGTCGGCGGCGATGCGCGCGACTGTCCGGTCGGTCGTCTCCAGCAGATGACGAGCCCGGCGGACCCGAGCGGATTGCAGGTACGCCAGCGGGGTCTGACCGGCCTCCTCACCGAAGCGGCGGAGCATGGTTCGCGTGCTCACGTGAAACGCTTCGGCGAGGACGGACAGGTCGTAGCGCGCCCCGAGATTCTGGTCGAGCCACCGCTTCACCGCGAGTGAGAACTCACGGCCGACGGCGGGCATCAGCGCCAGGTCGACGTAGGGAGCCTGGGTGGCGCGTGCATCGTCGACGAGCGCGATGCGTGCGGTGCTGCGGGCGACGCGGGGGCCGTCGTGCTCACGGATCAGCTGGAGCGCGAAGTCGTACATGGCACTGAAGGCGGCGGTCGTCGTCACACCGCGATCGGTGACCACGAGGTGCTCGGGGCGCACCTTCACGTCGGCGTATCGACGGGCGAGCTGGTCCGCGAACAGCCAGGACGTCGTCGCCTCGCGGCCGTCGAGCAGGCCGGCCTCGGCGACGAGGAAGGCGCCGACACAGATCGACACGACGGCGATGCCGGAGGCGGCCTGCGACCGGATCGACGCCACTTCTGGCCTCAGGTTCGCGAGCGTCGCGTCGAGATCGAGCCTGGGCGAAAGCTCGAAACCCGGCACGATCAGGACGTCGACGGGGCGCAGGGCCGTGGCCTCGATGGTCCGGCCGCCGGACGCGACCACCCGCCGCCGGGGCGAGACGACGGACACCTCGTGCGGCGGTCGATCCGACCCTTGCGCCGCCGCGATGTGATCGGCCATGGACAGCAGGTCGGGGATCCCGAACACCTCCGAGGCGAAGCAGCCGGGATACGCCAGCACGCCCAGGCGCAGCGGTTTCATGGTTCCTCCAGCCCCCACGGGGTGGCGATATTGCCGCTCTATATGGCGATATCGCCACTTCTCGTGGGGACAGTGTCCCAGCACACTCTCGATCATGACAACCATGCGAACGCGGCGTGACGACCCCTTGGATGACTTCTCCCGGAGAGTCGTCAGCGTCGATGACGTCAGCAAGATCGTGTACACCGCCGGGACAGGACCCGGCGTCATCCTGATGCCCGAGATGCCGGGCATCAGCCCCGACGTCGCACGGTTGGCACGCTGGGTACGCGATGCCGGCTTCTCCGTGTACCTGCCCTCTCTCTTCGGCGTCGACGGCGCCTACCCGACCACCGAGGCAGGCGAGGCGGTCGTCCGGCGCGCATGCGTCAGCGCCGAGTTCCGCGCGTTCGCCGGGGGCGGCACCAGCCCCGTCGCGGCGTGGCTGCGCGGCCTCGCGCGCATCGCGCATGCGGAGTGCGGTGGGCCGGGTGTCGGCGCGGTCGGACTGTGTTTCACGGGTAACTTCGCGCTGACCATGGCGCTCGAACCGGCCGTCATCGCCCCGGTCGTCAACCATCCCTCGCTGCCGCTCGACGACCCCGGGGGGCTGGAGATCGGAGACGAAGACGCGGCCGCCCTGGCCGAACGTGTCGAACGAGACGGGTTGAAGGTGCTGGCCTACCGCTTCGACAACGACAGGTGGTGCACGGGCCGGCGGTTCGCGGCCTACCGAAAGCTACTCGGAGAAGCGTTCGACGGCCGTGTGCTTCCCGCCGACGTGGCGAACACGAACCCTCCCCCCTTCTTCCGCGACGTCGTCGGGTGCGCCCACAGCGTCACTACGGCACATCTCGTGGACGAGCAGGGTCACCCGACGGTGCGCGCCCGTGATGAGATCATCGCCTTCCTCAAGGAGCGGCTCAGAGGGTGACGCGCGTCCGGCCTCCAACTGGTCCAGGCCGGCCAGTTCGGCTGCGCATCGAGTTGATCACAGGGCGCACCCACGGCCGGCTCCGCTGGTCTCAACGATCAGGAGCGGGTAAGGAAGTCGGCCAGCCTGCCGCGGCTGCGTTGGAGGCCGTCGATGCGCTCGTCCATGGCCGCGAGTTCTCCGTTCAGGATGTCCCACAGTTCCGCGCACCATTCGAAGTCCGGGCGCTCGCCCCGCGCACAGGGCAGCACCGAACGGATCACCTCGGTCGACAGGCCCGCTTTCAGCAGCCCACGCACCTGCCGCACGGTGACGACTGCGTCCTCCTCGTAGTAGCGGTAGCCGTTCGAACCGCGCTTGGTATCAAGCAGGCCCTGCGCCTCGTAATAACGCAGCAGCCGCCGGCTGACCCCGGTACGCCGGGACAACTCCCCGATCAGCATGTGACTCACTCCGTCTGAGGTTGACCCTGCCACCGATGTCACCCCCTAACGTCACCTCGTCAGCGGGCATTCCGTCCGCGCAATGACCAGGGATCTGTACCGCTGGAGCGAGACATGCAGTCTTTTGTCGTACAACGAAACGGCCAGGCAGCGAGCGCTGCGGAGTTGGCGCCGCTCGCCTTCGCGGGCTACGCCCACTTCACCGCGATGCAGGTGCGCGGTAGCCGGATCCGGGGACTGGACCTCCATCTGGACCGGCTGCGCTCGGCCTCCATGGAGCTGTTCGGGCGCGCGTTGCCCGACGACCGAGTTCGGACCTTCCTACGGAAAGCTCTGCAGGTCGGCCCCGCCGACCTCTCGCTGACGGCCACGGTGTACCCGTCGGAAGGCGAGTTCACCGCAGCGGGGGCTGACGTGGAACCCGAGCTGCTGGTGCGCACTGGACCGGCTGCAGACGGTCCCCAAGGCCCGCTCGCGCTGGCGGTGGTCGAGCACGAACGGGTGCTCCCGGCGGTGAAGCACGTCGGAGAGGTGGCCAAGACCTATTTCCTTCGTCAGGCCGTCGGCCAGGGCTTTGATGACGCCGCTTTCGTCGACCGCCGGGGCCGGTTCAGCGAAGGGACGATCTGGAATCTGGCCTTTTGGGACGGCACGGCGGTGGTGTGGCCGGAGGCCGAGATACTGATCGGGACCACAATGGCCGTCGTTCGCCGCCAACTGGATCGCCTCGGCGTACCCCAGCGTGTCCAGGAGGTAAGGCCTCCCGACCTGCCGAGGCTGGCCGGGGCCGTGGTGATGAACTCATGGACGCCGGGTGTGCCGGTACACCGGATCGGCTCCGTGCCCATGCCCGCAGCACCGTCGTTCCACGAAGTGCTGCACCGGGCCTGGCACGCCGAACCACGCACCGCGCCCTGAGGCTCCAATCCGTTTCGCGTCGGTTTCCAGGATGGTGCGGCGATCACGACGCCCTGTGAGGGCCAGGACTGGGTAGGCGGATTCCAGCCACCAGCTACGGCAGTTGGCGCGTCCGGGAGCCCCTCCAACCTTGACGTGGGCAAGCGAGGTCGCTTAGGACATCCACCATGTGCCGCCGGTCGTCAGGAAATCCGCTCGACAGGGCCGGAAGCGGCGTGAGGAGGAAGACCGGTGACCATCGGACAGCAACGATCGGTCCTCGACCGTGCCCTGCGGATCCTCGAGGCGTTCCAGCACGGTCCCGACAGGATGACGCTCTCCGAGATCAGCCGCCACACCGAGATCCCGCTCACCACGACACACCGCATCGTCAACGAGCTCGCCGAGTGGGGCGCGCTGGAGCGCGAGCCGTCGGGGAAGTACCGGGTCGGCCTCCGGCTGTGGGAGGTCGCCGCGCACGCGCCGCGCTCGGTCGGCCTGCAGCGGATCGCCATGCCGTTCATGCAGGGCCTCTACGAGAACACCCACCGCAGTGTCCACCTGGCCGTGCGCGAGAAGGACGAGGTGGTCTTCGTCGAGCGGCTCACCAGCCCCGACCGGCCGCGCGAGCGGCCACGCGTCGGCGGCAGGTACGCCATGCATGCGACGGCGGTCGGGCTCGTCCTGCTCGCCTACGCGCCGGACGACGTGCAGGAGGAGGTCATCTCGGGGCCGCTGCGCGCCTTCACCTCCAGGACCTACTCGAACGAGCGCGAGCTACGGCAGGTCCTCGCGGACATCCGGCGGAACGGGTACGCGGTGAGCGACCGCCAGATCGACCCGGAGTACATGTCGGTCGCCGCCCCCATCCACGGCGCCGACAACACCGTCGTCGCCGCTCTGTCGCTGATCGTGCCACCGACGGACGCGCACGGCGTACGGCTGGCGCGTCTGGTGCAGGCGACGGCTCGCGGCATCTCCCGGGCACTCGGCGCGTCGGTCGGACCTGCCGCCGTCCGGCCAGGGAAACCCTGAGAGAGATGCGGTCGCGGCACCGGCCCACATGATCCCGTTCCGGTACCCCTGAGCACTTTCGCCCTATAAGTCTTCCGATATCCGGAAATATCAATTGTCGACACACGCGCCGTGAGGCGACCCTCATGTGCGTCGCGGCCACCTTTCATCGGCCCGCGACGTGGAAAAGGAGACTCACGGTGCGTCCAATCACCCCCAGGCCGTCAGTTGCCACCCCGAGCCTCGATCGCCGTTCCTTCCTCCGGAGGTCCGCCTTCGCCGTCGCGGCGGCGGCCGCCGGCCCCACGCTGCTGTCGGCGTGCGGATCCGACTCCGCCGCCGGAGCGGGCTCGGGGTCCGGCTCGGGATCACGCGGCATCACGTTTCTGAGCTACCTCCCGCTCGAGACGCTGTCACTGGCGCCGGAGCTCCTCGCCGTAGCCGGCGGACATTTCACGAAGCACGGCCTCGACGTGAAGCTGCAGCCCGTCAAGGGCTCGCCGCAGGCGATGCAGACCCTGTTGGCCGGCTCCGGGCTGGTCACCCGGGTCGGGCAGATCGACCTCGTGACCGCCGTCGGCAAGACCGAGCAGCCGATGGTCAACGTCGGCAGCCTCACGCGGGCCTCCACCGTACGCATCCTGTACAGCAAGAAGAACCCGCTGAACCGGCCGGAGGACCTCGCCGGGAAGACGATGGGCGTCCCGTCGGAGGGCGGCACGAGCGACAAGCTCGTCAGCCTGGTCATGAGCAACAGCGGGCTCGACGCCGCGAGCGTCAAGCGGCAGGTCGTCGGCCTGACGCCCGGGACCTTCAACCTCGTGCAGCAGGGCCGGATCGCCGGCTACGTCGTCAGCCTGGACACCGCCAACATCGTGGTCTCGCAGAACAGCGACGCGGCGATCTTCGACCCCGGCGAGTACGTGAACGCGGACACCCAGGTGTACGTGTCGACGAGGGACAACGTGAAGAACAAGGCCGCCGACCTCAAGGCGTTCCTGGCCGGGATCAACGACGCAGTCGCCGCGATGGTCGCGGACGAGTCGCTCGACGAGACCCTGAAGGTCCTGCGCGGCGCGTACTCCTTCGCGACCCTGAACGACGACGACATCGCCAAGGCGAGCCTCCGGCAGAGCCGCGACGCCTGGACCGGCGGCAGGCCCGGCGACCCGTTCCTCGTCACCGACGAGAAGGGGTGGTCGACCGGCTACGACGAGCTGGTCAAGGCCGGGATGGTCCCGTCCGGCCTCGACCCGAAGGTCTGGCTCGACAACAGCCTCCTGTCCGCCTAGCCGAGAGCCGTCAAGGAGAAGCCGTGGCGAAGGACGCCAAGACGATGACCGCGCCCGTGGCGGGGCGGCCGACGGAGCCGACGGAGCCGACGGCGCCCTCGGCGCCGAAGCTCCAGCTGGTCGGGATCACCAAGGAGTTCCACACCAAGCGGGGCACCACGCGGGCGCTGTCCGACATCAACCTGACCATCAACGACAAGGAGTTCGTCTCCCTGATCGGCCGTTCCGGCTGCGGCAAGACGACGTTGCTGCGTACGCTCGCCGGGCTGGTGAACCCGACCGCCGGCGAGGTCCTCATCGAGGGCAGGTCGCTGTGGCAGGGATCGCACGTCGACCCCACCGTGGTCGACCAGCTCGGGGTGGTCTTCCAAGAAGCCAACCTCTTCCCCTGGTACTCGGTCGTCGACAACATCGCGCTTCCCCTGCGGCTACGCGGCGTGAAGCGGAAGGAGCGGCTCGAGCGGGCGTGCGAGCTCGCCGAGCTGGTCGGGCTGAAGGGGTTCGAGAAGTCCTACCCTCGCGAGCTCTCGGGCGGCATGCGGCAACGGGTCGCGATCGCCAGGGCGCTGAGCATCACGCCCAAGCTGCTCCTCATGGACGAGCCGTTCGGCGCGCTCGACGCCCTCACCCGGGAGCGGATGAACATCGAGCTCCAGCGGATCGCCGCCGCGACGGAGGCCACCGTCGTGTTCGTCACCCACGACATCACCGAAGCGGTCTTTCTCGGTGACCGCATCGTCCATCTGACACCCCGTCCCGGACGGATCCGGCAGGTCAGGTCGGTGGAGTTCACCCGGCCGCGCGGGATCGACGTCCAGACGGAGCCGGAGTTCGGCGCCATCGTGCGCGACCTCCGCCACGCGCTCGACGAGGAGGAATAGGCCATGACCCGTGGAAGATCGATGCGGCTGCTGCCGTGGATCACCACCCCTCTGCTGCTGATCGCCTTCTTCGTCGCCTGGGACGTGTTCGTCCGCGCGTTCGAGGTCAACGAGCTCGTCCTGCCGCGGCCGGGCGCGGTGTTCGAGAGCCTGGGCGAGGTCGTCCGGAACCCCGCCACCTGGGATCATGCGCGTGTCACCGTCCTGGAGACCACGTCCGGCTTCCTGGCCGCGCTGGTGTTCGGCGTCGTCGCGGGCGTCGTGCTCGGGAAGGTGCCGTGGATCGAGCGGAGCCTGCGCCCGATGATCGTGGCGTCGCAGGTGGTGCCGAAGGTCGCGCTCATCCCGCTGTTCGTCATCTGGTTCGGGTTCGGCATCACCTCGAAGGTCATCATGGCCGCGATGCTCGCCTTCTTCCCCATCATGCTGAACGTGCAGCTCGGGGTGCGGTCGGTCGAGGCCGGGCAGCGCGAGGTGATGCGGAGCCTGAATGCCGGCCGCTGGCAGACGTTCGTGCACCTCGAACTCAGGAGCACCATGCCGTACGTCCTGGCCGGCATGGAGGTGGGCATCGTCTTCGCGATCATCGGCACGATCGTCGGCGAGTACCTCGGCGGCAGCGAGGGGCTCGGCTACCTCGTGGTGGTGACGCTCAACGCGCTCGACGCGCCGCAGCTCTTCGCGGTCATCATCCTGTTGTCGGTGATCGGCCTCGCCATGTACTTCGTGGTGAACACGCTCAAGCGGGTGCTCATCCCCTGGCACGAGTCCGTCTACGGCCAGAACGGGGTGTGAGCGGCATGGAACCGCGCAGCAACCACCCCGTCGGCAGCCCCCGCTGGGCCACCACCCGCACCCAGTGGCGGGCGCTCGGTCTCGACGACGAGGACATCAGGAAGCCCAAGATCGCGATCGTGAACTCGTCGTCCGGGCTCTCCCCGTGTTTCAGCCACCTCGACCCCATCGCGGCCGAGGTACGGCGGTCGATCAGGGACGCGGGAGGCGTGGGGTTCGAGATCAGGACGGTCGCCCCCACGGACTTCATCATGAGCGCGGGCGGCCGCGGCGGGTATGTCCTCTCCTCACGCGATCTGATCGCGAACGACATCGAGGCCGTCGTCGAGGGCGCACGGCTCGACGGGATGGTCTGCCTCGCGTCCTGCGACAAGACGACCCCCGGACAGCTGATGGCCGCCGCGCGGATCAACATCCCGACGCTGATCGTCTCGTGCGGCTACCAGAGCTGCGGAACGCTGGACGACGGCGAGCGGGTGGACATCGAAGAGGTGTTCATCAAGGCCGGCCATCTCGCGTCGGGGCGGATCTCGTTCGAGGGTCTCTGCGACATGAGCGCGCGGGCCATCACGAGCCCCGGCGTCTGCACGGGCATGGGAACCGCCAACACCATGCACATCGTGGCCGAGGCGCTGGGCATGACGATCGCGGGCTCCACCCCGGTGCGTGCCGACAGCGACCGCATGTGGGCGACCGTGCGGGAGTCCGGGCGCGTCATCATGGAGGCCGTCGAGCACGCCCGGCTCCCCCGCGACATCATGACCGCCGAGGCGTTCGCCAACGCGGTGTCGGCGACCCTCGCGGTCAGCGGGTCCATCAACGCCGTCAAGCACCTCCAGGCGATCGCGCGCGAGGCGGGGTCCGACGTCGACGTCTACCGGCTGTTCGAGCGCCAGGCGGAGTCCGTACGGCCTCTCTCGGCGGTGCGGCCCAACGGCGAGGACAGCATCGAGGAGTTCGAGGACGCCGGCGGGGCGCTCGCCGTGCTCGCGCAACTCGGCGACCACCTGCACGGGGCGGCGCGCACGGTCACCGGCGAGACCATGGCGGCGCGCACCGCCTCCGCCGTGGTGCGCGACGAAAGGATCATCAGGCCCGCCGTCGACCCGCGCGGGCAGGAGGCGACGATCATCGTGGTGCGGGGCTCGCTCGCGCCCGACTCCGCGATCGTGAAGCTCTCCGTCTCGGAGCGGCGGACGAAGACGTTCCGCGGTCCCGCCCGGGTGTTCGGCGACGCCCTCTCATGCGTCGAGGCCATCGAGCGGGGCGTCGTACGCGCCGGCGACGTGCTCGTGCTGCGAGGTCTCGGGCCGGTCGGCACCCCCGGCATGGGCATGGCGTCCCAGCCCGTGTTCGCGCTCGACGGCGCCGGCCTGACCGAGAGCGTCGCGGTCGTCACCGACGGGCAGCTGTCCGGACTGGTCAACAAGGGCATCGTCGTCGGCGAGGTCAGCCCGGAGGGCGCGGTCAAGGGGCCGCTGGCCATCGTCGAGGACGGCGACCCGATCGCGATCGACCTGCCCCGAAGGACCGTCGACCTCCTGATAGAGCCCGACGAGGCCGATCGCCGGCTGGCCCGGTGGACCGCCGATGATCCGCCGGCCGACGCGTCCGGATGGCTGTCGATCTACGCCCGCAACGTCGAACCGCTGCACCGGGGTGCGACGCTCCGCGGCGACCGCAGCCGTTGACCCCGACACTCCTGACAGGAGGACCATGCCTCACCCCCTGACCGAACTGAAGATCAACACGGTGACCAAGCCCTCGGGGCGTACCGTCGAACGGGTCGACGCGGACATCTGCGTCGTGGGCGCCGGGATCGCCGGCCTCTCCGCCGCCATCGAGGCGCGCCGGATCGGCCGCACCGTCGCGCTCGTCGACGCGCTGCCCGTCCTCGGCGGCCAGTGCGTGAACTCGCTCATCGGGCTCTTCTGCGGGATCTTCGGCAACGGTCCGGAGTACCGCCAGCTCACGCACGGTGTCTTCGACGAGATGTTCGCCGACCTGGGCAAGACGGACGACATCTACTTCAACAAGTCGCACACCATCACGGTCAGCTACGACGAGATCGTGCTCGGCCGCTGGTTCGAGAACCTCGTCCAACGGCTCGGCATCCAGGTCGTCCTCGGCGCGTCCGTGCACGCGGTCGACGTCGCCGACGGCCACGTCCGTTCGGTCGACTTCGCCACCCGACACGGCGACGTACGGGTCACCGCCGGAGGGTTCGTCGACGCGACCGGGGACGCCGCGCTCACGTGGGAGGCGGGGCTGCCCTGCCGCCTCCCGGAGCGGACGGTGTGGGGATCGCAGCAGATCCGGTTGGAGAACCTGGACGAGACCCGCCGGCCGGACCCGGCCGAGCTCGTGGCACGCGTGGACGAGAAGGCGGAGCAGTACGGCCTGGTGCGCCGGGACGGGCTCGCGTTCTTCTTCCCCGGCCGCAACACGGCGGTCATGAACATGACCCACGTCGAGGCGCCGCTGGAGGCCGTACGGGCGGCGCAGGCACAGCTCGAAGGGCGCGCCCAGGCCGACCGGGTGGTCGAGTTCCTGCGCAGCGAGTTCCCCGGCGCCTTCGGGGACGCCAAGGTACGCAGCTACGGCTTCCCCGGGCGACGCCAGACCCGGTGGATCGCGGCGGTGCACCAGCTCGGCGTCGAGGAGGTCCGGCAGGGCACCTTCTTCGAGGACGCCGTCGCGCGTACGGCCTGGCCGATCGAGTTGCACGACCGCGTGGAGGGCTACGTGTGGGAGACGTTCGGCCCGGACCACGTGCACTATGTGCCGCTGCGCAGCCTGATCCCCGTCGGCGCGCACAACCTCGTCGCCGCCGGCCGCTGCGTCGACGGCGACGCGGCGGCGCTGTCGAGCGTACGCGTGATGGGCCCGTGCGCCGCCATGGGAGTCGGGGCGGCGCACGCGCTCGACCTGGCCGGGGGCGGCAGCATCCAGGAGGTCAAACCCGCCGACCTTCGCGAGCGGGTGCACGACAACGTCGAGGGATGAGGCGAGCGTCATGAGACTGACCGATGAGGAGAAGGCGATGCTCGACGGGGCGGAGGGCCCCGCGGTCGCCGCGGCGATGGACCTGCTCGTGCGCTACGGCGACGCGCTGGGCGCGGAACGCCTCTGCGAGACCCGCAACGTCGCGGGGACGATGACACAACCCTCGCCGGTCAAGGCGAAGCTGGTGCGTGAGGGCGGCTGGAACAAGTCGTTCGCGGTGATCAACCTCGACTGCGACGACGACATCGAGATCCCGCCGATGCGCGTCCCGACCTGCCAGCTGCAGCACGGATTCAGCGACGACGCGCTCGGCATCGCCCCGTATCCCCCGAATATGGTGGAGTTGCAGGGCGACGCCGAGTCGTTCTTCGGAGGCCGCGGGGTGAACATCCTCGCGACCTGCACGCCGTACCAGGTGGGCAACCTTCCCGTGCGCGGCGAGCACTGCGCGTGGATGGAGTCGTCCGCCGTGGTGTACTGCAACTCCGTGCTGGGTGCCCGTACGAACTGTGAGGGCACCGCGTCGACGGGGGCGGCGAGCCTGACCGGCAGGATCCCCTACTGGGGCAACCACCTGCCCGAGAACCGCCACGGCACCCACCTGATCGAGTCGCGGGTGCCCGTCGACGGCTTCCTCGACTGGGGCATGTTCGGCTATTTCGTCGGCGACCTCGTCCAGGAGGCGCGGCCCGTGATCAGCGGGGATCTGCGCCGCCCCGACCTGAACGACCTGAAGCACTTCGGTGCCGCCGCGGCGTCCTCGGGCGGGGTCGAGATCTACCACCTACCCGGCACCACCCCCGAGGCCCCGACACTCGCGGCCGCGTTCGGCGGCGGGCGCCTCCCCGAACCCGTCGTGTACGGCGAGCGCGAACGCCGGCAGGTCTACGAGACCCTGAACAACCAGGGCACGAGCACCGACGTCGACTTCGTCCTCCTCGGCTGCCCCCACGCGTCACTGGACCAGATCGCGCGCGCGGCCCGCGCGCTGGAGGGCAGGAAGCTCAACCCAGGCACGGAGCTTTGGGTGATGACTCCGCGCGCGCTCCGGAGCGTGGCCGACCGCAACGGCTACACGCGGGTGATCGAGGAGGCGGGCGGCAAGGTCCTCACCGACTCCTGTCCGGCGATGTCCCGGTCGGCCCCCGTGGGCACCCGGGTCTTCGCGACCGACTCCGCGAAACAGGCGCACTATCTGCCCGCCATCCTCGGCATCGAGGCGTGGTTCGGGACCCTGGAGGAGTGCGTCGACGCCGCCGTCACCGGCAAATGGCGCGGTGACCTCCGGGCCGTGGAGGGCGCGCGATGACGATCGAGATCAGGGGGAGGTGCGTCGTCCCCGGATACGC
This sequence comes from Microtetraspora fusca, assembly GCF_001570365.1. GTDB lineage: Bacteria > Actinomycetota > Actinomycetes > Streptosporangiales > Streptosporangiaceae > Microtetraspora > Microtetraspora fusca. The sequence goes on from NZ_BBYK01000050.1 coordinate 192,136, forward strand.
CGAGGGCGAGGCCCTCGTGTCCCACGAGACGATCTCGGGCTGGGGCGGCATCGATCCGGCCACCGGGACGATCATCGAGCGCCGCCACGAGCTCTTCGGCGTCTGCTTCACGGGGAAGGTGCTGGTGTTCCCCGGCGCCAAGGGATCGTCCGGCTGGTCGGGGTTCTTCCAGAGCACCCGGCTGCTCGGGACCGCGCCGCTGGCGATGGTGTTCACCACGATGACGACCAAGGCCGCGCTGGGCGCGGTCGTCACCCGCGTCCCCGCCATGTCCGAGTTCGACCACGACCCGACAGAAGTGGTCAACACCGGGGACTGGGTGGTCGTCGCCGCGGATCAGGGCCTTCTCACCGTGACGCCCTCCCGAGGTTCCGCGCGGAGGTGACGGCGGTCGCGTGGCGACGCGGCGGGCCCCGGCGCCAGACGGCCGGGGCCCGCTTCCTGTCCCTTCGTTACGGATCGTTCTAGTCGCTCTCGATGGTGGCACGCAGCCACTCGGCGACGGCGGTGGTGTGCACGCCGCTGCCGTCGCTCATCGCGCCTGGATCGGCACATCAGAAATCGGATACACATCGGAATCTCTCATGTACTCTTCGTGTCCGATCTGTTGGTCTCTCAGGAGGGCGCAATGCGCAGGATCATCCGACTCTTCGCCACGTCCGCGGTCGTCACCGCAGGCACAATCGCGGCTACCGCGGCCGCTGCCAGCGCCGACACCGGCTGGGCGTACACCGCCCCCCAGGTAATTGGCGACACCGGCGCGACTATCCAGTGGATACCTCTCGGCACCCTTCTCTTCAGCGACCGGAACATCAAACGCGACATCGTCACCGTGCAGTGGGACCGCTGATCTTGAACCTGTCGAGGCTCATGCGGCTGCGCAATCGACACCACCGGCCGGCTGCGCAGCCGCTCCATGACCATCGAGACGACGCTTCACCCCAAGCAGGCGCCGGCGCTGTCAACGGCTACGAGATCCTCGCCAAGGTCGCCGAACTACCCATCAGCACATGGCGGTACGAGTGGGAGCCCGATGGGGTGCGGCATCTGGGGCCGATGGCGCAGGACTGGAAGGCCGCGTTCGACTTCGGCCAGCCGGACACCCGCATCCCAGCGGTCGACGCCAACGGGGTAACGCTCGTCGCCGTCCAGGCCCTGTACCGGCTCGTTGTCGACCTCCAGCAGCAAGTCGACCAGCTCCGCGGTACCGCCTCGCAATCCGGCCAGGAGAAGCCGTCGAGGAGCGGCTGACCAGGCCGAGCATCGGCCCGCCCACTGCTCTACCGGCCGCCGAGGCGGCGAGTGTAGCAGCCGGCCGCGCCCCGCCCGATCGGCGGCCGCTGCCGGTCGGCTGCTGCGGCAGCGGCGATCGGCTCGGCCCCCCAGCGGCTTCCCGCGGATGAGCCGCAGCAGCTCCCCCGACACCAGCGCACCTTCGGCCGGTTGGGGTCGCCCTGGCCGAGCGCGTGCCAGTCCCGCAGCGCGACCGTGACCAGGGGCGGGAAACCCGCCTGACGTGATCACCCACGCCGGCCCCGTCGGCGGCGTGGGACGCGCCGCCGACGGCCTGGCTCGGCTCCTCTAAGCGCTCATCCGTCCTCTCCGGTGGAAGGGCCTTGCCGATCAGAACGGGGGGCGATGCGGGCGGCCGCATCGAAGAGCAGCCGTTCCTCTCCGGCCCGGCAGAGGAACTGCAGCCCGGTGGGGAGGCCGTCGACCGTCCCGGCCGGGACCGTGAGCGCGGGCAGGCCCAGCAGGTTCCACAGGCTGGTGAACGCGAGCAGGGCATCCCGTACGCGCACGGACGTGCCGTCCAGTTCGGTCTCCCGCTGGCCGAGGAAGGGCGCGGTGAGCGGCACGGTCGGCAGCGCGAGGACGTCGTGGCGCTCGAACAACCCATCGACGGCCTCGGCGAGCAGAGGGCGTCTGCGCAGCGCCCGGACGTACCGCCAGGCCGGCACGGCGGCGGCTCCCCGGAGGCGTTCGAGGACTTCAGGGTCGAACAGGTCGGGCGTCTCCGCCATGCGACCCGCGTGCACGGCCGCCGCCTCGCCGCTCTGGATGGCGGTGAACGCCTCACGGAGGTCCTGCACGACGCGCGGGGGGATGGAGAGTTCGCCGACCGGGTTGATCCCGGCCTCCAGCGCCGCGCGGACCGAGCTCAGAACGCGGGGGTCGCAGGGGGACAGGGCGCCGGTGTCGAGCCAGGCGACCCGAGGCTCCCGCCCAGCCGGTCGCAGGCCGTCCGGAACGAGGACCTGGTACGCGATCCGGCAGTCCTCCGCGTCCCGGGCGAGCAGGCCGACGTGGTCCAGCGTCTCTGACAGGGGGAAGACGCCGTCGGCCGGGATCCTGCCGTACGCGGGCTTGAAACCCGCGATCCCGCACAGCGCGGCCGGTATCCGGACGGAACCTCCGGTGTCGGTGCCGAGAGCGAGGGGAACCATGCCCGCCGCCACCGCGGCGGCGCTTCCGGCGCTGGACCCGCCCGTCATCCGCTCGGGGTCGTGCGGGTTGCGGGAGGGTCCGTTGGCCGAACGATCCCCCGTAGGTCCGTAGGCGAACTCGTGGGTGGTGGTCTGGCCGACCACGATCGCGCCCGCCGTCCGAAGGTGCCGCACACACGCGGCGTCGGAGGCGGGCACATGGTCGGCGAAGTGCCGTGATCCCATGGTCACGGACCGGCCCGCGACCATGATGAGGTCCTTGACGGCGACCGGGATACCGTGCAGCGGGCCCCGGTCGACGCCGTCGGCGAGTTCCCGGTCCGCCTCCCGGGCCGCGGCCAGCGACTGGTCGGCGGCCACGGTCACGAACGCGTTCACGAGCGGATCAAGCCGGGTGACGGCGTCGAGCGCGTCACGAACGAGGTCTGTCGCGGTGGTCCGGCCCGTCCGCAGATCCGCGGCGAGGTCGCTGATCGACCGGTCGGCGAAGGGGCCGAGGGGGGTGGTGATCGGTGTGGAAGGGGGCAAGGATGCCATCCTGTCGGTCGGTGAGCTCGCTGGCCGCCGTCATGCGTTCCGGAAGCCGGGGAGCAGGTCGAGCAGAGGGGTGATCATCACGGTACACACCGCCGTGACTCCGCCGCTCCCTGAAGGGAGCGGCTTCTCGCTGAGTAGCTTCCGCAGCCTTGCGAAGGGCAAGCCCTGCCCTGAGGATGTTGATCGCCGCGTTCACGTCGGCGTGCGCGGTATGCCCGCACGCCCTACAGGCGAACTCGGCCTGGGCGACGCGGTTCTCCATCGCGCAGCGGGCGCACGTGTGAGAAGTGTTGGCGGGATCGACTGCGATCAGCTCGCGACCGGCGCTTTCAGCCTTGTGCGCGAGGACCGTCAGGAACACCCCCAACCCGCCCTTGGGAGTGTCGGAACGGAAATCAGCGGTAGGACGCTGCGGGTCACCGTCGTACTGATGTGCCCCTCTTCGGCTGTCGGGGGATTGTGTCGCGGTTGAGGTGGCCATAGACGGTCGAGCGGGGGCGTCGTAGCGACCAATGGCTGATCGTCTGTCGGCAGACCCCGGAGATGATCCGGTTCCCGGCGCCACAGAGGGCGAGCCGGCCAAGCTCGCCGGCGCCGTCATCGGCTGAAGGGTAGGTCCCGCCGCCGCCTTCGAGTATCAGGCCTGGATAGATCTCCAGGACTCCACAGTCGCTTCGGCGATGGTCTCGATGCGGTGCCCGTATGTCAGATGACCATCGGACACGAAGCTGCCGTCTCTGAACGGCAACCCGCAGAACGTAGCGCGGAAGTGCCGGGGAGGTCCGCCCGGCGGGAGCGGTTCGTATGCCGCCAACGGCATCATGTCGTAGCTCGACCGTGCCCTGTGCTTGTTCCGCGCGATCTGATGAGCGGCTACGCGAAGCAGCGCGTCAAGACCCTTGTCCAGGTAGAGCTGTAGCTGGCGGAACTGACCGTCAAGGTACTTCTCGTGAGCTCTGGCAGGATGCTGCAGGAGATATGCACAGACCACAGGCGCGTGCCACCTGTACATCCGAGGATCGGCCTGCTCTTCCGAGAGGATTGCATGGTAATAGTCCGCGCATACGCCCAGCGGGCCGGCAACTGCACCGCAGTCGCACTGAGCCACAACGGGGTTATCTGCCATGATCTTCAACATAGGTGGCCGGCAACAGCCTTGTCGACGGGATTTCGACACCGTCTGATGTCCTACCGGCTATGGCCCGAAGCGCATCCCGGCGAACGCGCGAGCAATGATCGAAACCTGTGGATCGCCGGGAAGGGGGGTACCTTCCCGGATCACCCGACGATGGTCTCGAGCCTCCAGCAGACCCGGAGCGGTTCACGCAGCGCGCGGTGACACAAACCCGGCCCTGAGACGAAGCCAAGGCTGCTGTCGACGCTCCGAAACCGGATCCGGCGCTCAGAGCACAATCGCTCCGTAGCGCCGGATTTTGGTCCCCGGGCCCTCCCTCCGACATGTGGACACCTTGAGTGCCAGATCATGGAGATCTGGAGATCAAGGAGTTCCTGATGGTCATGAAGGTCTACCCGCCTGAGTTCAAAGCCGACGCCGTCGCGCTCTACCTGTCAGACCCGGCCCGCACGATCACATCCGCTTTTGTATTTCCTGGTAGCGGAGGCGGACGGGAATCGAACCCGCCAGGCCGAGATCCTCGACCTCGCCGGTTTTGAAGACCGCTCCGGTCGAATTGGTAGCCGTCGGCTGTGATTGGCCAGGTGCAGTTGCGCAGATCAGAAGGAAAATCACCCGTTTGCCGTCGTTGGCTGGATACGGCCTTGTTCGGACCTTGTGCTACCCGCGTGCCACCCAAGGGCGCGGATCGGCCTCATAATCGAGCCATCCCCTCGCTGACTCCCACACGTGCTGCTCTGAACTGACGGCATTCAGCTCGCGCTGGGCCTCCCGCGCGCGGGCTGGCCGTTGTACCGTCCTTGAGGCCGCCCGGCCGATCACCGCCCGGTCGTCGGCCGCTGCACCGGGCGGCTCCTGACCGAACGCGGGAGGACGAAGCATCGATGTCGATTCGGCTGATCGGCGCCAACCCCGGCCTGACGGTGTCCGACGGAGGGCGGCGCGTGGCGTTCGCCTCCGTCTGGCGCGCCGACTGGTCGCAGGCCGGGAGCGGCAGGGCGGTCGTGCTGTGGCACGAGGGCCGCACCAGGGCGCTGGGCCCCGACCCGGCGCTGGCCCGCTGGCTGGCCGAGGAATTCACCCGGCACTTCCCCGAGGTGGCGGGCCTGCCCTGGCCCGAACCCGAGGTCACCGTCGCGCCGGTGGACATGGAACTGGACCTCACCACCGGCCTGCGGGCGTCGGCGGCCGACGTGACCATGACCATCGACGGCCCCCCGCTGGAGCGGCGCTCCTGCCGGGTCGAGGACTTCAACCTCGGCGGGGTCGCGCATCTGCTGACCAACGTCTACATGCCCTGCCCGGCGGGCACACTGGCTGTCGGCGGCGTCCCGGTGACGGGGGACACGACGCACGCGTTCCTCGCCGACGCCGAGGTCTGGAGCGGCCCGGCCTCCAGGTGACCGTCCCGGTTCAGGGGTGCCGCCGAGAAGCGCCGCGGTCACGCAGCAACACCTCGATCGCGGCGAGCCGCTCCTCCAACCGGCGGACGCCGGCCCGGGTGGCGCTCATCTCGACCCGGCGGCCAAGGGCGAGTGGAGCCAGGTGCGGGCGCGAACCCGGACGGGAGCCCCGTGTCGCCGGAGCGGGTGACCGAAGAGTTCAAGCGGCTCGCCCGCGCGGCCGGCCTTCCCGTGATCAAACTTCACGAGGCGCGGCACACCGCGGCGACGCTCGCGCCCGAGTCCGGCCCCAACGTGAAGACCGTCTCTACCCAGCTCGGTCACGCGGACGAGCATCCACCTACGACACGTACTCGAACGTTCGGCAGGCGATCCATGACGCGGCCGCCGAGACGGCGTGGAACTTCGTGAAGGGCCGGGCCGCCAACGGCCGTTCATAATCGTTGGCAGGGTGTTCCATCAGGGCCGGTCAGGGGCCTCGGAGGAGATCACCGAATATTCGGTTGCCCGCTGGCAACCCCGCAACATACTGGGGGCGCACCACCGCAGCCGCCAATACCTGTGGCGGTGTTCTCCCAAGAACAACGAACACGATCCCGACCCGGGATCAACTCCGACAGGTCTGCCAGGCGTCCGACCCGAGTAGTTCACCCACCCGTCGCCCATCACGCCCGCTGTGGGTCTTGCTCGAAGACGGGCACGGCCACAGCGGGATCACCGGTGGACTTCCAGCTCGCTGGTCCTGCTACTTCGCGGCAACCGCCGCAGAGGAACACGCTGGCCAAGGCGCTGACCGAGCAGGGCCGGCTCGATCCGGCGCACGCAATGAATCTCGAAGAGGAACAGGTCAGGCGGGATGGCTCCGCGCCTCCGGCTCGCCGTCCCCGGCCGCCGTACGGCGTAGCGCGATCAGGATGTGGCCGGTCTCCTCATCCACCCGCCGTCCGAACTCTTCGAAGCCCATGTGACTGTAGAAGCCGCGGCCGCGGCTGTTGCCCTCGTACACCTCCAGCGTCACCGTGCCGTGCAACGCCGCTGCGTGCTCTACCAGGGCACGGCCGACACCTCGCCCCTGCGCCTCGGGAGCGACGAACAGGCCGCCGATCTCCGATCCGAGCAACCCGAGCAGGCCGACGACGCCTTGCGGCGCCTCAGCGGCTTCTCCCTGACACTCGGCGACCCAGTTGTCCGCCTTGATCAAGTACTCCTCGCGCAGCCGCCGCGCCCGCTCGCCTTCCCCCTCACCCTCGACGAAAGGGTGGGCGAGTTTCGCGGCGCGTGACCACAGATCGACGACCACGGCCTCGTCGGTAGGCCGATATCGGCGAATGATCAACTTTTCGTCCATCCGGCGATGCTAGGTAACGCATCCGCCGTGGGCAATCGATTTCCGGGCCGGTTCCTGTCGGCCGCGAGCGATCCCGATCGTGCGTGCTTCGACCGGGACCGCCCCATCGGGAGACCTCCAACGTCCGATGAGGGCGAGGGCGGCGTCGGTCCTGGTCCGGCGCATCGCTACCGTCGCCGGCATCGGGAGCGCGGCCGCGGGTGAGGTCCTGGACGACCTCGACCGGCGCGGCGGGGGGAGCCCGCATGTCGGCCTGGTGCTGCTGCTCGCCGCGGATCTGCTTGGCGAGCCGGCCCGCCGGGCTGTCGAAGCCACCGACGGCCGCGCGCTCGAGGAACCCGAAACGCGCACCGCGAAGGCTGCGCTGGCGCAGCAGCTCGCGCCGTACGTGGCCCAGGCCGTCATGGCGGAGGCCGCCGCCCGCCACAAGTGATCTCCAAGGGGACGGGTCCACGCTGTGCTCATGCACACCAAGACGATCGCCCGGTCCGGGGCTCTGCTCGCTCTGGCTGCGTTTTTCACTATCTCCGCGGGTGGACTGGTCGGCGTAGGTGCCGCCCGCGCTGCCACCGCGTCGGTCAGCCTCGCGCCCACCGCGACAGCGGGTAACCCTAGCCCTACCCCCAGCACAAACAACCCCACACCCACACCCGCCGCCACACCCGGCAACCCCAGCCCCACCCCCAGCACAAACAACCCCACACCCACACCCGGCAACCCCAGCCCGACACCGAGCGCTCCGCCGGTTAGCCCGACGCCGAAGGTGAGCTTCGATCCCAAGCCGACCGGAGAGCCCCAGGCGTAACCGTGACGATCTCGTCGTCAACGGTGACGGCTGTGATCGGGCTCGTTCACACCTTCAGCCAGCCTCCCGGCGCATCCGCAAACCAGCACGGACGGCTCAGCCCGGACCGGCGATCACCTAGATCCGGCTCACCGGACGGCCCCGCGAAGGATCTCCACGGCCGGGGGTGACATCTCCAGCTTCGTCATCTCCCGCACGCGGTGCTCGTGCGGAAACGAACGACCAGGCGGTGACAGCCTTGCCCCTCATGGAGCTGTAGTCGGGCCGGGCGTGTTCACTCATGACTTGATCTTCGCGCACCGGCCGGGCGGGAGGGTTCGTTACCGGCCGCCGATTCGGCGGGTGTAGCTCGCGGCCGCGCCCCCTCCCGCTGGCCGGCCTCCGCCGGATGGCTGCTGCGGCAGCGGCGCGTGCATGACCGCGTTCCCTGCTCGGCGCGAGCGGCACTCCGTGATCGAGCCGGCCCAGGAAAGATGAAGAGCGCGGCATGACGAAGCCGGGCCGGTGCCCGCAGTAAAGCGGGTGCCGTCCTCCCTTAGGCCGGAGACGAGTCCTCCCTTAGGCCGCGGAGGATCATCCTCTGAGAGGAGTCCGGATCGATGTCACTGGCCAACAATCGGCAGTGCGGCGTCGGAGATTATCGGGGCATCCGGTGGCCGCCACAGATGCAGGACCCGCACCTCGCGTACGCCGCGACCTCACCGCAGGAGTCCATGTGACCCGTCTTCGTCCCGCATTCACCGTCGCGCTGTTGGCCGCGGCTTTCGTGGGGGCACTGTCCCTGCCGGCCCAGGCGACCGAAGGCGGCTCGTGCACCACCGGCCCGAACGGTCCCGCGTGCCATTCGGGCGGCTGGGGAACCAAGTAATAGGAAGGATCATCATGCGTCACGCACGTCGCCTCGTCATCGCCTCGATACTGGCCGCCGCGTGGATAGTCCCCGCTACCGTTCCCGCCCAGGCTGCCGCCCAGGCCGAGTGCTATCAGATCTACAACAACAACTACAACCAGCTCCGCAGTCAGGGCTGGAGCCACGAGAAGGCGGCCGCTGAGGCGCTCGCCGTCTATGAGGAGTGCCAGCGCCTCAACGAGAACCCCGCGACGGACCACCCGACGGACTGATACAACGGCGAACCGCCCTGCGGCTGCTTCTACGGACAGGAGAGCGTGCGTAGAAGCAGCCTCTCCCGCAGTCCTTCTACCGGCCACCGATACGGCGGGTGTAGCTCGCGGCCGCTCCCCCTCCCCCTGGCCGGCCGCTGCCGGAGGGTTGCTGCGGCAGCGGCGCGTGCATGACCGCGCTCGCGCCCGGCACGGGCATCAGCCCGTACACGAGGTAGACGGACGCGTCGATCCGGCCGGGGCTGAACGGGTCGGTCGGCATTCACATCGCCCACTCGCGTTCCAGGTCGGTGAACATCCCCCGCAGCCGGACCCGGACGAGGATCATCTGCTGCGCGATCGGCTCCGCCCGCAGCAGCTTCCCCTGCTTCACCCGCACGGACTTCACGAGCGGCGGCAGCTTCTTCTCCGAGATCTCGCCTTCCTTCTGGAGCGCCTCCCACGCGGTGCGGATCGCGAGCTCGCACATGTCGCCGCCGTAGTTCGTCTCCACGAAGATGACGGCGGCGTCGGTCTCGTACGCGAGCCGGCACGCGGCGGTCGACCACTCCGTCGACGACATGACGCCGGACCGGTCGTGGTGATCCACACCCGGTTGTCGTCGCCGAGGAAGCCGCCGATGACGCCGGCGGTGTCGCGGCCGCCGCCGGACGGGTCGATCGCGACCGCGGTCTTCTGCGGCACGATGCCGTCGCCCAGGTCGCGGATGAGCCGCAGCAGTTCCTCCGACACCAGCGCACCCTCCGCGGTTGGGGGTCGCCCTGGCCGAGCGCGTGCCAGTCCCGCACGATCGACGTGCGTTTCATGTCGTCCCACCACGCGAGCAGTGCCGTTCGGTCCTTCGTCGGGATCTTCGGGTGCGGCAGCGGGTCACCAGGGGCACGGCCGAGCGGGCCGGGCCCGAACTTGGGGTCGGCGATCGCGGGCAGGTGCACGACCTTCCACCGGCCGCCCTCCTCCAGGCGGCCCACCACGAGTGAGGGTTACCCCCTCTGCGGCAGGCTGATGCTGCGGAATAGCACCGTTCCGGATGGCCTTGTGCAGGCTCTCGGCGACTCCTGCCATCTCGGGGACGAACACAGGAGGTTGGACATCCGCGACCGCAGATCCTCCTCCTGCTTGGTCGCCCCTGTGATGCCGACCATGAGGGATCCTCCGCACTCGATGTGCGAAGAGATCCAGATAATATGGCTCACAGGTTATTTTATCTAAGATTGATATCGCTGGAGTGTTATGTATCTGGAGGCATGATGGAGTTGAACTCGCTCAGGCAGTTCCTGGTGGTGGCGCGGCTGGAACACCTCAGCGGCGCGGCCGAGGAGCTTCGCGTCGCCCAGCCGTCACTGAGCCGCACCATCGCCCGGCTGGAGAGCGAGCTGCGCACACCGCTGTTCGACCGGAGCGGCCGGCTGCGGCTGAATGACGCGGGCAAGCTCTTCCGCGATTACGTCGAACGCTCCCTGGGCGAGCTGGATGCGGGGCGGCGCGCCGTCGCCGAGGCCGTCAGCGAGGGTGTGGGCACCGTACGGCTGGCATCGGAGACCTTCCTCACGCTCACCGGGCCGCTGGCGGCCTTCAAGCGAGCTCACCCGACCATTGAGGTCGAACTCCGCTGGATGGCGGCCGAGGACATGGGCCGTCACCTGCGGGCCCAGGACGTCGACCTGTGCGTCGCGTCCCAGCCGATCTCCGCTGAGGGCCTGGAGGCGGTCCAACTGCTTGATGAGGCGGTCGGTGTGGCCACGCCGCTCGACCATCCGCTGGCGAGCCGTACGTCGGTGACCATCGACGAGCTCACCGGCCAGCCCTTCGTCAGCGCCCGCAAAGGGCACTGGCAACGCCGCCTCCTGGACCGGCTCTTCGCCGCACGAGACCGTACCCCGAAGATCGTCTGCGAGGTCGACGAGCTCAGCGCCATCGCGGCCCTGATCAGCGTGGGGCTCGGCATCGGTCTCGTCCCCTCCTTCGCCCGGACCAGCTCCACGCGGGTCCCCGCCGCCTGGGTCCCCGTCGACAGCCCTGACTGCCGACGCGCGGTCACCCTGTACTGGGGCGCCGGCAGCCACCTATCCACCGCCGCCCGCCTGCTGCGCACCACGATCGCCAACTGGGACTGGATCACCGGCGAACCGCAGGAGAAGCGCTGAGGACGCTCTTCATGATCGTCACGTTCTCGGTGTCCTGCCGGCGACGTCAACGATGTGAGGCGTGATCCGCTCACCACTTCGATCGGGTGGTGCGCGGTGGCGACCAGTCCGCCGCCGTCGGTAGCCGCTGACGGGCTCGCAGCCGAGAGAGCAGCCTCCAGCTCCAGCCTGTCACGTAGGTTCACAGCAGACACCGGCGGAGGTCGTGGCAGCGTGCGGCGTCCGCAGCGCTCCTCACGGACGTTGCAGCCGTGCTGGGTGAGGTCATGGCATCGTGGCATGTTGGCCGCGGAAATGCCGTCACCAGGGCGATGCGCCCATGGTGGTCGGCCTGAGTGCGGGGGCGGAGAAGTACAAGGCCGGCCAGGCCATGCACCAGCGCGTTGAGGCGCACGGCGACGGCGAGCTCGTCATTGCCCACCGTCGTCCCCAGCCCTCAACGAACTCGGGGAGGCGAGTCGACGGGTCGAGGTCGGCAGAGTGAGGGCGGCGAGCTCAAGGGCCCTCAGCGGCAGGTCCGTCGGAGCGGAGCTCGGAGCTCAGGGTTGACCACCGGTGCCGCGCCGAGTGTGATCAGCGCGGCCATCGCCTGGTCCACGGTGACCTCAGGAGCATCTCGGTCGGGATGAGGTCGGAGACTCCCGTGGCGACCGTCAGGCGGGTGGCACAGCCGCGGGCGTGCACATGATCGACACGCCTGCCGTGCCCCGCCTCAAGCGTTGGCTGGCCGGGGCGCGTGAGTGGTGCTCGCGCTGCCCTGGCCCGGGTTTGGCCTCCTTGGCCTGCCGTACGAAATGGCCTCACAAGGTACGGCTCGGCGCGTCGGCAGGAGGTCCAGCAAGGGTGTGTCGGGGTCGGCGAGTTGTTGCGGGTCGACGGGGTGCGCGGTGGCGATGAGGGTGCGCAGGTGATCGGCGGCGCCCCGGTTGTCGATGGTCAGTGCGGCCACGGGGATGCCGCGGTCCAGCCAGATGGCGGTGAATCCCGGAGTGGTTTGCTCGCCGCGGGTGATGATGCGGTCCCAGGTGGTGGGGAGTCCGAGGTATTCGAGGGTGGAGCCGTACTGGGTGGAGAAGAAGTAGGGGACGTGGTCGATGGTCGTGGGCTTGCCGAGCAGGGTGGCCGCGGCGGCGGTGCCGTGGATGACGGCGTTGTCCCAATGTTCGATCCGTACGGGGTTCAGGTAGCGCGGGTGATGGTGGCGGGCGACGTCGCCGGCTGCCACGGCGACCGGGTGTGAGGTGCGCAGGTGCCCGTCGGTGAGGATGCCGCCGTCGACGCATAGCCCGGCCGCCTGGGCGAGTTCGGTGTTGGGGGTGGCGCCGACGCCGACGATGACGAGGTCGGCGGGGATCGTCCGTCCGGTGATGGTCTGGACGGCTTCGACCGAGCGTGTCCCGAGGATGGCCTCAACACCGTCGCCGAGGAGCAGGTTCACGCCGTGGTCGTGGTGGCGGCGGGCGATGAGGCCGCCGATCCCATCGCCCAGCACGTGGTAGAGCGGTGTGGGCAGGGGGTCGATGACGGTGGTGTGGTTGCCGAAAGTACGACTGGCGGCCGCGAGTTCTGAGCCGAGCCAGCCGGCGCCGATGACGACGACATTGCCGGCCGCGCGTAGGGCCGTGGCCAGGTGTTCGCTGTCGTCGCGGTTGCGCAGGTAGCGGACGCCGTCGAGATCGGCGCCCGGCACCTGGAGGCGGCGCGGGCGGGCGCCAGTGGCGATCAGCACCTGGGTGAAGGGGAACTCGGTGCAGTCGGCCAGCCGTACCCGCCGGGCGTCCAGGTCGAGGGCGGTGGCGGGGGCGCCGAGTGCCAGCGTGATGTCCTGGTCGGCGTAGAACTGCGGCTTCAGGACGTCGAGATCAGCGGGCCCGGTGGTGCCCAGGAGATAGCCCTTGGACAGGGCGGAGCGCTGGTACGGCAGGTGGGGTTCGTCGCCGACGAGGGTGATCGGCCCGTCGTAGCCGTGGTCGAGTCGCAGGGCCTGGGCGGCCTTCGCGCCGGCCAGGCTCGCTCCGATGATGACGATGCCGGGGTCGGCGCTCATGGCAATCCTCCAAAGCTCGGCGAGGCGCTGGGCCAGAGTGGCGGTGTCCCGATCCCGCTTGGTCGAACCGCGGAATCGGGGACACCGCCCGATCGATGGATGGGGCCTTGGGGGCTGCCCGTCCGGGTCGGGTCACTTCTGGAGAACGGCCTGGATCTCGAGGCTGATCGACACCTTGTCGCCGACCACGACGCCACCGGCCTCCATCGGGGTGCTGATGTCGATGCCGAAGTCGCGCCGGTTGATCTCTGCGGTCGCGGAGAAGCCGGCCCGCTGTGCACCCCACTGGTCCGGGCCCAACCCGTTCACCTCGACGGCCAGCGGTACCTGCCGCGTGACGCCGTGCAACGTCAGCTCACCATCGCTGGCCCAACCGTCGCCGGTCTGGCGGATGCCGGTCGAGCGGTAGCTCATCGTCGGGTACTTCTCGATCTCGAGGTAGTCGGCGCTGCGAAGGTGGTTGTCACGCATTTCGTGGCCGGTGTCGATGGAGGCGAGGTCGATCGTCGCGGCCACCGACGAGCCCAGCAGGTCCTCGCTCGTGACGATCGTGACGTCGTAGCTGGTGAACCGGCCACGCGTCTTGCTGATCATGAGATGACGGACAGTGAAAGCGATCTCAGAGTGCACCGGATCGGCTTTCCAGGTGCCGACCAGATAGCCCGGGATCTCGACGGTCGCGGGGACGAGGGTCATGGTTTCCTCCGTGGATGTGGTGCCGCGGCGACGCGGCGCAGGCGGGAGTGGGGTGGCGGGATCAGGGCTCAAGGTCGACAACTCCCTTGCCGCTGGAGATGTCGAGCGGCACCGAGACCTGGTCGTGCACGATCAACCACGTGCCGTCGATCTTCTGGAGGCAGTACGTGACTCTGACCCACATACCGCTCGTCGCCGTCCCGTTCTTCAGCGTGCCGCTGAGACGAGCGAACGCGTGCCCGAACGCCACATCATCGCCCACGGTGAGCGTCAGGTCGCGAACCTCATAAGTCACACTCTCGAAGAACGTGAACACGGGCGCCCAGTTCTTGAGCTTCGCCTCGATCCCCACGTGCTGGAGCGGCGGCTCGACGTCGAAGGACACGATGTCCGTCGCGTAAAGCCGCTTCAGACCCTCGAGATCCTTGCCTTGGAGCCCTTCGACGATCTTGTCGACCAGCTGGCGGATCTTGGCTTCATCTACCCCGCGTTGCGTAGGCATCGATACCCCAACCCTTCCTTTTGCAGTGAAATCTGGCTTCTCGCACCTCCGACGCTATGACTCAGGAGTTATCTTGTCTAAGATTAATATTGCTATGGCGTTATGCTCTGGGCGGCATGGTAGAGCTGCAGGCGGAGAGCACCCGGCGGGCCGAGCTGGACAGGCAGGTCACGGAGTTGCGCGCCGAGGTCAAGCAGTTGCGTGCCGCCGAGCGCGGGAAAGTAGGGAAGAACCCGGCCTACCCGCCGGGCGGGCCGGTGCTCGACGCTCGCGCCCGCCGCGCGGCCGTCGTTCCAGCCACGTCGGAGTGATCACCCGCGCGCCGAGCATCTGCGGGTCTTGTCGTAGCTCGGCCTGGAAGCGGGCCTGGACGTGAAGATCGTATCGACGCAGCTTGGACACTCGACGACCACGATTACCCGGGACCTATATCAGCACGTCCGACAAGCCGTACTCGACGAGGCGGCAGAGAGGGTGGTCGCCTTCCTTCCGCAACGGAGCGACACAGCCAAAGCAAGATCATGACGCGCTGTTCACATTTTGTTCACATCTCCCCACTCAACCCCGATCACCTGACGCGGTTTCTCAAGATCAAAAAAGCGAATATCTCCATATTTCACCTGGTAGCGGAGGCGGACGGGAATCGAACCCGCCAGGCCGAGATCCTCGACCTCGTCGGTTTTGAAGTCCGCTGACAGTAGCGTTTGCTGCCGTTGGTTGTGTTCGGCTGTATGAGGCTGTCGAGGTCAGGACGGATCTGTTCCGTTTGCTGTGTTGGGCAACCGAAGGCTGTATTAGAGCCTGTACGGAGTTGAGATCAGAAGGATTCGCCTGCGCTTCGGTCTCTGATGCTGATAGGCCATCGCCATGGCGCGTGGAGATCTCACCGACGAGGAATGGCCCTTGATTGAGCCTCACCTGCCCCTGGGTGAGCGAGGCCCGATCCCGAACCTGCGACAGCAGTTCAACGCCGTGATGTGGCGGTTTCGCACCGGCAGCCCGTGGCGGAATCTGCCCGCCGAGTACGGGCCGTGGTCCACCGTCTACGACAGGTTCCGCTCCTGGGCGACGGCGGGTGTCTTCGAGCACCTGATGCAGACCGTTATCGCCGAAGCCGCGGCCCTGGGGCAGGCTGACCTCGGCCTGGTCAGCGTGGACTCCACCACGATGCGTGCCCACCACCACGCCGCCGGGATGGCCCTGGACGGCGAGCTGGTCACGGCGCTGGTGGAGGCCGCCGAACAGGAAAAGGGGCTGCACCAAAGGGACAAAACCCCAAGACAGCGAAGATGGGGACGAGGACCAAGGCGAACGGCGGCGATTACGACTGCGGCGCCGGATCCGGCTGACAGCAGCCGCGCTGGGCCGCTCACGGGGTGGGCTGACCAGCAAGGTCCACCTGTCCGCCGACCGGCGCTGCCGTCCGCTGTCTTGCGTCCTCACCCCGGGCCAGGCCGGAGACAGCCCGCAGTTTCACGCCGTGCTGGCCCGCATCAAGGTCCGCATCCGCGTCGGGCGCCCGCGTACCCGCCCGGACGCGGTGGCCGCCGATAAGGCGTACTCCTCTCGCGCCAACCGCGCCTACCTGCGCCGACGCCATATCCGGGCGATGATCCCCGAGAAGGCGGACCAGGCGGCCAACCGCAAGAAACGCGGCTCCCATGGTGGCCGCCCGGTCAGCCATGCCCCAGATCTCTACAAGCAGCGCAACACGGTTGAGCGCTGTATCAACCGGATCAAGGACTGGCGTGGGCTGGCCTTCCGCTTCGACAAGACCCCCGAAAGCTATCTGGCCGGCCTTCATCTACGCGGAGCCATCTTGTGGATCCGAAGCCTTCAACCCGCCTGAAGATCCGAACTCCGCACAGGCCCCAGCGGAACTGCTTACCGAGAGCTCATAACGTGCCTTCAGCGCGCAGGGCGCTGGTGCCCTGGCCGGCGTCATGACGGGGTGCAGCTCTCGGGCCGCGTCGTCCACTGTCCACAGCTCGATCACGCCTGGGGGAGGCGCAGGAGGCTCGCAGAGTGGGCGGGGAAGTCGCGGCAACCCGCCGGGGTCGACATCGGCCCGGGGGTGGCCGCGCATGGCGCCCATTGCCCCGACGGGGCACTGACGGTCGATGGAATGGGCCTACTCGTGCGCCGGGCGCGTGCCCGGGGTGGATCCTGCGACACGGCCGCCAGTTCGACTCAAGCGCGGTCCACCTCCCTGGACGTCCGCCGCCTCCGCACTGCCGCCGGTCGGAGAACCAGGCCACTGAGCTGTCCTGATAATGGGTGGAGAGCTTCGCCTCCGTCAGATCTGGAGGGAGGGATGTCATGAGTAAGCCAGTTGCTGAGTCGAACGGCAGTACTCGTCTGGCCTATGTCCTCGGAGTGCCTCTCGCGCCCGATGTCGAACGCCAGTGGCCGCAGATGGGTGAAGTAGTACGCACCAGCAAGCTGGTCGGGGAGGTCGAGGGCAACTTCCCCGAACTCACCCTTGAAGTCGGCCGCCGCCTGTGTCTCGACGACGACGTCATTGTGGTCGAGTGGACCTGCAACTACGGCGACGGCCGCCTGTACCGGAACGTCAGTATCGCGGAACTTCGAGACGGCAAGGCCATTCGTGTCACCGACTACTGGGGCGAGCCATCGACGACTCCTGAATGGCGCCAGTCGATGACCGACCGGCTGGACATGCCCCCAGACGGAATCTGGCCCAACGCGCAGCACCTCAGCCACCACTGAAGCCGACCGTCGTTACTTCAAACCCCCTCATACAACCCGGACGTTTCTGAGAGGCGGTTCTAAGAGGGCGGTTCGTCAGTTGATGTCGCTTTCGTCGCTGGGGTTGGAAGAGGCGGGCTGGTCAGGGGGCGGCTGCTGGGCTACGGGCGTGGCTAAGTGAACAAGCCCGGCTCGGTCTCGACGAGGATGCCGCGGCTGACCAGGCGTTTGAGCTTGGAGCGGATGTTCTCGGTGTTCTTCGACACGATGGGCAGGTCCAGGGCCTGACACAGGTCGCGAGCGCGCAAAGGTCGGTCGACGTCGGCGAAGACGGTCAGAATCTGCTGGTAGGCGGGATGGCCGGGCAGCGCGGGAGGTGGTGCGGCCGGCTCGGTGTCGTCTTCGCTGGCGAGCAAGACGAGGGTCTTGCGGGTGATCTGCAGGTGATCGATCGCCTCGTCGAGTTCGTGCAGCCTCGCGGTGAGCTCGTCAATCCGGGCGCGTGTCTGTTCGGCCTCGCAGGTCAGGGCAGCTTCGCGCGCGTCGATCTTGTCCAGCAGCGGTCTGCTCGCCTCGTGGCCGGTCATGCGCCGCGCCAGGAGGTGCTGGAGGTGCCGGTCAACCGGCGGGCCATCACGTCGCTCATCGCCCAGTACACACGCGATTCGGAGCTGGCGGGGCAGTGTTCGTAGTCGCGGACCAGCCGGCGGTGCAGGGCGAGGATGCCGTAGGTCTGTTCCACCACCCACCGCTTGGGCTGGGGGACGAACCCCTTGTCCGCGGGGTTTCGTTCGACGATCTCCACGGCGATGCCGAGCGTGGCGCCGTGGGTGACGACGGCGTTCTTGAAACCCTGGTCGACCAGCGCCGTACGCACGCTGCCGGGCGGTGTGGCGGCGGCGACCCGGTCCAGCAGGGCGATCCCGGCGGTGTTCTCGTGCGCTGAGGCTGCCAGCGCCACCACCGCGATGACCAGGCCCAGCACATCCACGGCCAGGCCGCGCTTGCGCCCGGGCACTTTCTTACCCGCGTCCCGGCCCGTCGTTTCCGACGGCACCTCGGCCGCCGCGTGCACGCTTTGGGTGTCCAGCATCACCAGGCTCGGGTCGGCTAGGGCCTGTATCGAAGTCGGTCAGAGCCATTCGTTGATCGCGGCGATGAGGATAGTGGCTTCGTAGCGCACGGCGAGTTTGTCGTATCGCGTGGCGACAGCGCGGTGGCGTTTGAGCCGGTTGATGCCACATTCGACAGCGTGGCGCCGCTTGTAGATCTCAGGGGCGAAGGCGGGTGGTCGGCCGCCCTTGGACCCTTTGGCACGGCGGCTGGCGTCCTGGTCGGCCTTGCTCGGGATGGTGGCTTTGATGCCGCGCCGTCGCAGGTAGGCGCGGTTGGCCATGGATGTGTAA
>NZ_BBYK01000051.1 GCF_001570365.1 Microtetraspora fusca
GCGCGGCCCGCGCGACGGCGGCGGCGATCTGCGCCTGCCTGCGCCGCCGCTCGCGCTGCGCGGCCGCCCGGGCGCGGTCCTCGCGCTCGCGCTGCGCGGCGCGCAGCAGTCCTTCGGCGCGCCCCGCGATGCCTCTGACCCGCTCCTCCGCGGTGCGTACGGCGAGCCGGGCCTCCATCTCGGACTGCCTGCTCACGCCGCAGGCGGCGGCCAGCTCGTCGCGCCTCTCGGTGGTGGGCTCGGCCTCCAGCTCCTGGGCGTACTCGGCCTCGGCCAGCCGCTCCTCCATCTCGGCCGCGTCCGCCTCCGCGGCCTGGCGGGCCTCCTCGGCGTCCTGTACGGCTTTCGCCAGCCGGGCGCCCTCGTCGTGGGCGGCCTTGACGGCGGCCTCCAGCCGGGCGAGCTGCTTGGCCGCGTCCGCCGCCCGGCGGTCGGCGTCCCGCTGCTTGGATCGGACCCGGTCCAGCACACCCTGCGCCGCGTTCAGGCCGCTCTGCGCGGTGTTGACGGCGTTCTGCGCGGCACTGACTCCGGTTTGGGTCTCGTTCACGCGGGCCTGCGCCGCCTCGAGCGCGAGCTGGGCCTCGGCCTCCGCGGCGACGGCCTGCTCCAGGAGTTCGGCGTTCTCCTCCGCGGCGGCGCGGGCGGCCTCCAGATCGACGGTCGCCTCGTCGAGCGCGGCCCGCATCTGCAGGGCCGAGCCGCCGTCGCCGGAGCCGCCCCTGGCCTCGTACGCGCCGAGCAGGTCGCCCGCCCGGGTGACGGCCCGGATGCCCGGATGGCCCTCCACGACCTTGCGCGCGGCGGCGAGGTCCTCGACGACCAGGACCCCCGACAGGACGGCGTCCACGGCGGCGCGCAGTTCGTCCGGCGCGGTGACGAGATCGGCGGCCCAGACCGCGCCGGCGATGGGCACGGGGGGACGCGCCTTGCCGCGCTCATGCTCGTGCTCGGTCGAGGCGATCAGAAGTCCGGCCCGCCCGCCGTCACCGTCCCGCAGGTGTTCGAGCGACGCGACCGCCGCCTCCAGCGAGGCCACGGCGACCGCGTCGGCGGCCAGCACGGCCGCGACGGCCGCCTCGGCTCCCGCGCGTACGGCGAGCATGGTCGCGACGGGGCCGAGCAGGCCGGGGATGCCCGCGCCGAGCAGCGCGGCGGCCCCGTCGGCCCCCTGGGTGAGGCTCATCTCCAGGGCCTCGCGGCGGGCCTCGAGAGCGGCGACGGCGCGCTGCGACTCCTGATCGGCGGCGCGGGCCGCGGCGACCGCGGACGTGGCGGCGGCGAGCGCCGCCCGGGGACCGGCGACGGCCTCCTTGGCCCGCTCGACGGCCTCCTTGGCCTCGTCCACCACCTCCCTGGCCGACTCGACGGCGGCACGGGCGATCTCCACGCCCTCCTCGGCCCCGTCCAGCTCGGCGACGAGGGCCGGGTCGGCGGCGGGCTCGTCGAGCTCGTGGGCGTCGCAGTCGGCCTGGGCATGCTCGGCCCGCAGGCGCGCCTCCTCATGGGCGCGGGAGAGCCGGCCGATCTCCTCTCCGGCGGCCCGGGCCCGGCTTCTGGCGGACTCGGCCTGGCCGCGCAGCCGGGCCAGGCCCTCCCGGCGGTCGGCCGCGGCCCGAGCGGCGGCGGCCAGCCTGCGCTCCTCCAGGCTCAGCGCCTCCTCGGCCTCGGCACGGATCTCCACCGCGGCCGACAGCCGTTCGCGCGCCTCGTCGAGCTCCTCCGACAGGACGCGCTCCTTCTCGCGGACCTCGGCGGCCTCCCGCTCGAACTCCTCGGGGTCGCGGCCGCGCCGCTCGATCGACGCCGCGTCGGCGGCGTGCCGTTCGCGCTCCAGAGCGAGCCCCTCGACGCCGCGCAGCCGTTCCCGCAGGGCGGAGAGCCGGTAGAACGTCTCCTGGGTGGCGGTGAGCCGCGGCTGGGCCTCGGCCGCCGCGGCCTCCAATTCGGCCTCGCGCCGCTGGTCGCGCCCGAGGTCGGCCTCGACCTGCGCCCGCCGGGCCTGCACGGCCGCCTCGTCCGCGGCCTCACGTTCGAGGGTCTCGCGGAGGGTGACGACGTCGTCGGCGAGCAGCCGCAGGCGGGCGTCGCGCAGGTCGGCCTGGATGACGGCGGCCTTGCGGGCGATCTCCGCCTGACGGCCCAGCGGCTTGAGCTGGCGGCGCAGCTCGGTCGCGAGGTCCTGCACGCGGTTGAGGTTGGCCTGCATCGCGTCGAGCTTCCGCAGCGCCTTCTCCTTGCGCTTGCGGTGCTTGAGAACGCCCGCGGCCTCCTCGATGAACGCCCTGCGGTCCTCGGGGCCGGCGTGCAGGACCTGGTCGAGCTGGCCCTGGCCCACGATGACGTGCATCTCACGGCCGATGCCGGAGTCGGAGAGCAGTTCCTGGATGTCGAGGAGCCGGCAGGTGTCGCCGTTGATGGCGTACTCGCTCTGGCCCGAGCGGAACATGAGGCGACTGATCGTCACCTCGGTGTAGTCGATCGGAAGCGCGCCGTCGGAGTTGTCGATCGTGAGCGTGACCTCGGCCCGGCCGAGGGGCGGCCGGCTGGAGGTGCCGGCGAAGATGACGTCCTCCATCTTGCCGCCGCGCAGCGACTTGGCACTGTGCTCGCCCATAACCCAGGCGAGGGCGTCGACGACGTTGGACTTGCCGGAGCCGTTGGGGCCGACCACGCAGGTGATGCCGGGCTCGAACCGGAGGGTGGTCGCGGAGGCGAAGGACTTGAAGCCGCGCAGGGTCAAGGTCTTCAGATACAACGACCGGCCCCCTCCCTGCCCAGCTTTGCCGGAAGACTACCGGTCCCCTGGGACGGGAGGCATCGGATATCACCCGAAGCGGTGCCGAGTGCCGCACGACGGACCCGATATGGAATGCCCCTGGGGACAACTTTGTGCGGAATCGGGATTATCGAACCGTCGACGGGAAGGCGTATCAGGACGAATGCGTTTAAACCGGCCACGGAAATGGATGGGGATATACAAATGACAAGGGACGCCTTTGGCAGGCGTCCCTGACGGTGATTCCTCCGGCCTCAGGTGAGAGCCGGCTCACGATCCTGTAGCCGGACCAGTGCCTCATCCCGAGACTGCGCCGCCAGCGCGTCGTTCTGTGCCTGGAGCCGGGTGAGTTCTGCCTCCAGGTCCCGGATGCGCTGCTGGAGGCGACGCATTTCGGAGACCATCCGAGGATCAGGACCGCCGACGTGGCCGAGTAGAGCCTTCGCCATAGTAAAGGGTCCTCCACGCTGAGTGACCAGACTGGTTCGCGCACTTCATGCCGCGGGAGGGGTGCGCGTGGTTCCTCTCAAGAGTCGCACCGGCATTGGAGGCGGTCAAGTTGAACGCTTCACTCAGACGCACCGATGGACACTCTCGGCATGTAAATATACCGCATTTGCGACGTCCGAAGGAAGGGCTATCGCTCGACAAAACCCACCAAACCGCCCTTTGCGTCACTCCAACGTTCTGTAACGCCGTCCACTCTCCCGGGCGTGTCACCACTTCTGAGCAGCCCGAGGAGCGACTCACACGATTCCCGTGTACCTTCCGCCACGACCTCAACCCTGCCATCCGACAGATTCGACGCCCAGCCGGCCAGCCCGAGCTCCAGCGCCCTGGCCCGGGTCCACCAGCGGAACCCCACGCCCTGCACCCGTCCACGCACCCACGCCGTCAACCGGATCATGACTCACAGTATCCCGGAGGCTCTCGGCACGGGCTCAGGGACGGGCGTCCCTGGGGCGCGGCTGGCATCGGG
Source organism: Microtetraspora fusca (assembly GCF_001570365.1). Taxonomy (GTDB): domain Bacteria; phylum Actinomycetota; class Actinomycetes; order Streptosporangiales; family Streptosporangiaceae; genus Microtetraspora; species Microtetraspora fusca. The sequence continues at coordinate 3,759 of NZ_BBYK01000051.1, forward strand.
GGCAGCTGTAGGAGGACCTGTTCATGAACGCCTCCCGCCTGATCGGGGTGCCGCAGCGGCGGCACGGCTCGTCGCGCCTCCCGTACACGGCGAGCGACCGGTCGAAGTAGCCGCTCTCACCGTTGACGTTCACGTACAGGCTGTCGAAGGACGTGCCGCCCTCGTTGAGGGCCTCGCTCATCACGGCGCGGGCGGCCGCGAGCAGCTCGGTGATCTTCTTCGTGGGCAGCGACTCGGTGGGCCGGGCCCAGTGCAGCCGCGCCCGCCACAGCGCCTCGTCGGCGTAGATGTTGCCGACCCCGCTGATCAGCGACTGGTCGAGCAGCGCCCGCTTGATCCCGGTATGGCGGCGGCGCAGCCGGGCCGCGAACTCCGCGTCGTCGAACACGTCCTCGAACGGGTCGGGCGCGATGTGCGCCACCGGCTCCGGCACCGGACGGACCCGCCCGCCGCGCGACGGCGGCTCGGGCGCCGTCAGGGGCGCGACGAGGAGGTGGCCGAACGTGCGCTGGTCGACGAACCGCAGGTCGGGCCCGCCGTCGGCGAAGCCGATCCGGACCCGGAGGTGCTTCTCCAGCGGGGCGTCCGGCTCGATGACCAGGAGCTGGCCGCTCATGCCCAGATGGGCGAGCAGGGCCTCCCCCGCCTCTCCCTCGGGTCCGCCGGGCTCGACGCCCTCGTCACCGAGGGGAAGCCACAGGTACTTGCCGCGCCGCTCGGCGGAGCGGATCTCGCGCCCCTTGAGCTGGTCGGCGAGCTCACCCGCGTTCCTGCGCACCGCGCGCGGGTGCAGCACCTCGGCCGACGCGATCGTCCGGCCGGAAACCCAGCGTTCGAGGCCGCGCCTGACGACCTCGACCTCGGGCAGCTCAGGCATCCCGTCCCCTCAACTCGCCCGCGCCGGAGCGCGGCTCAGCCCTGGCCGAGCCCGGCGCCTTCCCTGGCCTCGCGAATGGCGCGGATCGCCGTCCACGCCGCCTCCGCGGCCTGCTGCTCCGCCTCTTTCTTGCTGCGCCCCGCGCCGGTGCCGTACTCGGTGCCGCCGACGTGGACGGTCGCCACGAACGACTTCGCGTGATCGGGGCCGCTCTCCGCGACGTGGTACTCCGGGACGCCGAGCATCTCGGCGGCGGTCAGCTCCTGCAGCGAGGTCTTCCAGTCGAGGCCCGCCCCCAGGGAGGCCGACCGCGTGATCAACGGGTCGAAGAGCAGGTGCACGACGCGGAACGCCTCGTCCAGGCCCTTGTCGACGTAAACCGTGCCGATCAGCGCCTCAAGGGTGTCGGCGAGGATCGAGGACTTGTCCCGTCCGCCGGTGCCTTCCTCGCCTCGGCCGAGGCGGAGGTACTTCCCGAGGTCCAGGCCGCGCGCCACGTCCGCGAGGGCGCGCATGTTGACCACGGCGGCGCGCAGCTTGGCGAGCTGCCCCTCAGGAAGGTCCGGGTGCCCCCGGAACAACGTGTCGGTGACCACCAGCCCGAGCACCGAGTCCCCCAGGAACTCCAGGCGCTCGTTCGTGGGCAGGCCGCCGTTCTCGTACGCGTAGGACCGGTGCGTGAGCGCCCGCTCCAGAATGTCCGTACTGAGTGCCACGCCGATCTCGCGTGCCAGCTCGTCCCTGGCGATCTCGACTGCCACCGGCTTCATCGCTGCGCCCACCGCTCCTCCTGTTCACCTGTGCATGGCGAGGCCGCACGGTGACCGGTCCGGTGATAAGCCCGAAGACGTGGTGGGCGCCGGTTCCCCGCTCATCGGGGCCTCCCGGCGTCCACCACGGCCGCGGGCACGTCCGCCTGTCGTCGTGCCTCCGCCCGCCACCGTACGCGCTGAAAGCAAGGTAACGCCGACCGGGGCGTCTTGACGACCCGGTCGGCGTTCCGCTCCGCTTGTCGCGCGATCAGGCCGACGGCTCGATGACCTGACGGCGGTTGTAGGTGCCACAGCTCGGGCACGCCACGTGCGGGCGCTTCGGCGAGCGGCACTGGGGGCAGCTCACGAGCGAGACCGCGGCGGCCTTCCACTGGGACCTGCGGGCGCGGGTGTTGCTCCGCGACATCTTCCGCTTGGGGACGGCCACGTCAACCCTCCTGATCGTCTTTCTTGTCCACAACCAAACCCTGCAGCGACGCCCAGCGCGCGTCGATCCGCTCATGCCCGTGGTCCGGGCCGGCTTCCGCCAGCTTGACCCCGCATTCCGTGCAGAGACCGGGGCAGTCTTCACCGCACACCGGGCTCAGCGGCAGTGCGAGCACCACCGCGTCGCGGAATATCGGCTCGAGATCGAGCAGTTCGCCGTCGAGGAGCAAGTCGTCCTCTCCGGCGTCCTCCGCCGAGTAGAAGAAAAGCTCCTGGAACCCGACCTCGATCTCCGAGGTCAGCGGATCCAGGCAGCGCGAGCACTCCCCGCTGAGAGGAGCCTGCGCCGTGCCCGTGACGAGCACGCCTTCCATCACCGCCTCGAGCCGGATGTCCAGCTCGACGTCGGCGTCCTTGGGGACGCCGATCATTCCGACCGCGAGGTCCGCCGGTGCCGGAAGAACCGGACTGATCCTGCGCATCGACCCCGGTCGCCGTCCCAGATCGTGAGTGGAGATCACCCATGGGGCTCGGGGGTCGAGGCTGTGCAGAGTCATCCTGCTCTCGTTAGGCATGACGAATCACCGCCGTCGTGCAAGGCCGGATAGAAAGGATACCAGCCGGTGGTCAGCCCCTGAGCCGCTCGATGAGCAGCCGCTGGACGAGGTCAGGGACCAGGCCGGATACGTCCCCACCATACCGTGCGATCTCCTTCAACCTGCTCGACGAGAGGAAGGAGTACTCCGGGTTGGTGGACATGAACAGCGTCTCCACCCCGGACATGCGGTAGTTGAGCTGCGCCATCTGGAGCTCGTAGTCGAAGTCGCTGACCGCCCGCAGGCCTTTCACGATCGCCGGGATGTCGTGCTGGCGGCAGAAGTCGACCAGCAGCCCGTGGAACTTCTCGACCCGGACGTTCCCGTACTCCTTGGTCACCGCCTGGAGCATGTCTATCCGCTCGTCCACGGTGAACAGGCCGGTCTTCTCGATATTGATCAACACGGCCACGACAACCTCGTCGTACAGCCGGGAGGTCCGGCCGATGATGTCCAGATGTCCGTTGGTCACGGGGTCGAACGACCCCGGGCATACGACGCGACGCAAGGCGCACCCCCAGGTTTACGGGTTCCCGGCTGCGTGACCGTACCAAACGGCCGCTTCCCCGTAACGGCGGACCCTGTCCTCCTCGAAGCCCTGCGGCCAGACCAGGTCCTTCCCCCTGGACTCGCGCTCGACGGCGACCAGCGTGCCCTCGCCGACCCACCCTTCGGAGCGCAGCGCCTCCAGCACCCGGGTGACGGTCTCGTCGCTGACGGAGTACGGCGGGTCCGCGAACACGAAGTCGTACGGCTCGGCAGACCCCTGGGCCAGCACCCGCTCGACCTTCTCCGCCCTGAGCACGGCGCCGGGCAGGCCGAGGGCGGCGATGTTCTGCCTGATCGTCCGTACGGCCTTGGCGTCCGACTCGACGAGGAGGGCGTGGCTCGCGCCCCTGCTCAGCGCCTCCAGGCCGACCGCCCCCGACCCGGCGTAGAGATCGAGGACCCGGGCTCCGTCAAGCGAGCCCAAAAACGACCCCACCGTGGAGAACAACCCCTCCCTGGCACGATCGCTCGTCGGCCTGGTGCCCCTGCCCGGTGGCACGGCCAGCCTGCGTCCTCCTGCGCTGCCTGCGATGACCCGCGTCATCCGTTCATTGTCCCGCTCCGATGAGGAGGCTCGGGACGGCGGTACGCCCACGCCCGGGCGGCCCCTGGCGGATCAGGGCGGTCAAGAGTGGGCAAGCGGCGGCGACGAATGGGTAAGAGCGGTATCGCACGGCCCGCGCGTTCCGCATGATGATTCTGCGGCCTTCAAGGTGACCCAGGGGAAGGCCGGCCGGCGTGGTCGTGAGCCCTTCCGCACGCCGGCGCCCTCGGCACCTGACCCGAGGGTGGGCCCAGCCGGGGACGGCATTCGGGGGGAGGCCGTCCCAAGGCTGGGCCCTGGGTCATTCTTTGTGTGCGCGGCCGGCGGCCGCCACGGTTTCGCGATCATCGCGCTCGGGCGGGGCCGTTCACGACTTCTCCGTTCACGCCCTCTCCGTTCACGCCTTCTCCAGGAACTCGGCGCGCTCGTCGCCCAGGAGAGCGTCGAGCTCGGCCCGCAGGACCGGATGGTCCGCCAGCTCGGGATCGGCCGTCAGCAGCGCGCTCGCCTCCTCCCGCGCCGCCTGGATCACGTCCTCGTCACGGAGCAGCTGCAGCATCTTCAGCGACGACTTGCGCCCCGACTGCGCGGCCCCGAGCACGTCCCCCTCGCGGCGCTGCTCCAGGTCCACCCGGGACAGCTCGAAGCCGTCCAGGGTGGTGGCCACCGCGTCCAGGCGGGTACGCGCCGGGGTGCCGGCGGCGGCCTCGCTCACCAGCAGGCACAGCCCCGGCAGGCCGCCCCGCCCGACCCGGCCGCGTAGCTGGTGCAACTGCGAGACGCCGAACCGGTCCGCGTCCATGATCACCATGACTGAGGCGTTCCTCACATCGACGCCGACCTCGATCACCGTGGTGGCCACGAGCACGTCGATCTCGCCCTTCGTGAAGGAGCGCATCACCGCGTCCTTCTCCTCCGGGGGGAGCTTGCCGTGCAGGACGCCCACCCGCATGCCGTGCAACGGGCCCTCGGCCAGCATCTCCGCCACCTCGATCACCGCGAGCGGCGGCCTGCGCTCGTCGTCCTCCTTGCCGAGGTCGCCCTCGTCGCCCTCCTGATCGCCGATGCGGGGGCAGACGACGTACGCCTGGCGGCCGAGCCCGACCTCCTCGCGTACCCGCTCCCAGGCGCGGTCGAGGAAGTGGGGCTTCTCGGCGGCCGGCACCACATGGGTGGTGATCGGCGCGCGGCCGGACGGCAACTGCGACAGCGTGGAGACCTCCAGGTCGCCGAACACCGTCATCGCGACCGTCCTCGGGATCGGGGTGGCGGTCATCACCAGCACGTGGGGACGGCCGCCGCCGCCCTTCTCGCGGAGCGCGTCGCGCTGCTCCACGCCGAAGCGGTGCTGCTCGTCCACCACGACCAGGCCGAGATCGGCGTACTGGACGTGCTCCTGGATCAGCGCGTGGGTGCCGACCACGATGCCGGCGGCTCCCGAGGCGGCGTCGAGCAGCGCGCTCCGCCGCGCCGCCGCGCCCATGGAACCGGTCAGCAGGGTCACGCCGGTGCCGCCGAACATGCCGCCGGTCGCGAGATCGCCGAGCATCCCGGTGATCGAGCGGTGATGCTGCTGGGCCAGGACCTCCGTCGGGGCGAGGAGCACCGCCTGCCCGCCCGAGTCGACCACCTGGAGCATCGCCCGCAACGCGACGACCGTCTTGCCCGCGCCCACCTCGCCCTGCAGCAGCCGGTGCATCGGGTGCTCGAGGGCCAGGTCCGCGGCGATCTCCTCGCCGACCCGGCGCTGCCCCTCGGTGAGCTCGAACGGCAACCGCGCCTCGAAGTCGCGCAGCAGGCCGTCGGGACGCCCCGGCCTCGGGCGGGCCGGCCAGGCGGAGGCCTCCAGCCTGCGCCTGGCCAGCACGGACTGGAGCAGGAACGCCTCGTCGAACTTCAGCCGCCTGCGAGCCAGGGAGATGTCGGCCTGGCTCCTGGGCCGGTGAATGTGGCGCAGCGCCACCTCAAGCTCGGGAAGATCGTGTCGGTGCCTGATCTCGGCCGGGAGCGGGTCGTCCAGCGCCAGCACGTCGAGCACGATGCGTACGGCCCGGCGGATCGTCCACGTGGCCAGCCCCTGGGCGGAGGGGTAGATCGGCACCGGAGCGGCGGCGAACTCGGCCGCGTCCTCGATCTCCTCCGTCTCGTACTCGGGATGGGTGAGCGAGACCCGGCGCCTGCCGCCCTGCAGCGGGAAGACGTTGGCCTTGCCCGAGAACATCGCCTCGGTGCCCGGGGTCAGCCGCTGCTCCGCCACGAAGGCGCCCTTGCCGAAGAAGGCGAGGTGCAGCCGCTCCTGCCCGTCGGTCACCTCGACGTCCAGCCAGGTGCCCTGCCGGTTCTTCATCGGCCGCCGTTGCAGCGCGGCCACCCGGGCCACGACCGTGACGTGCTCGTCGTGCTGCAGCGAAGAGATCGGCGTCAGCTCGCCGCGCTCGGCGTAGCGCCGAGGGTAGTGGCGGAGCAGCTCCCCCACGGTGGCGATGCCGAGCGCGCGCTCCAGCGGGCCGGCCGTGCGGCCCAGCGCCCGCTTCAGCGGCTCGTCGAACCTCGTCATGCGCCCCCCTCACGTGACGGGATCGTGTCCTGCGCCGCGACCGCACGCGGCGCGACGCCCCGCGCGCCCGGCGGACGAGACGCGACGGCCGGAAAACGCGCGGTCACGGAGATAAGTTCTACCGCCGGTGACCGACAGAAATCACCCGGGCGTCGGCCCGGCCCCGCCGACGCCCGTGGCGTCACGCGGGCGAAGCCCGCCCTTCCGGGCGGACACGATGACAGCGGACACCTGCCCTTCCGATGGGACGTGCCCTGGGGGGATGGTCATTCCACGCCGATGAGCAGCGGGTAGCCGCCCTGTCCCCCCTCGTAGACGACCACCTCGACGTCCGGGCGCACCCGGGCCAAATGGTTCCGTACGGCTCCCTCCGGGGCGGCGGAGGCGGCGCCGGTCACCAGCGTCACCAGTTCGCTGCTCGACGACATCATGCGGTCGGCGACCCGCACCGCCACGTCGGCGAGATCGGCGCCGATGAGGGCGACGTCGCCGTCGACGACGCCGAGCACGTCACCCGGACTGCACAGTCCCGCGCTGGTCACGGCCTCCCGGTCGGCCACCCACACGTGCCCGTGCCGGGTGTGTCCCGCCGCGTCGGTCATCGCCACGACGTCGTCGTCGAAGCGGCGCAGCGGATCGTGCACCGCGAGCGCGGCGAGCCCCTGGACCGACGCCCTGGTCGGCAGCACGCTGACCGTCAGCCCCTCCTCACGGGCGATCTCCGCGGCCGCCACGGCCACCGCGTGCGCGCCGCTGTCATTGGGCAGCACCGCCACCTCGCTCCCCGCCTCCCTGATCGCCGCGAGCACGGCGGCGAGGGGCGGAGTGGCGCCGGGCTCGCGCCGTACGACGACGGCCCCGGCCCGGCGGAAGAGCGCGGCGAGGCCGTCGCCCGCCGCGATCGCGACCACACCGCGCGCCGGGGCGGGCTCGTGGACCCGGCCACCGAGGTGGGTCACGCGGATGCGGTGCGGGCGCCCGACCGCGATCGCCGCCTCGATCGCGGCACCGGCGTCGTCCACGTGCACGTGGACGTTCCAGAGACCGTCGCCGCCGACGATCACCAGCGAGTCGCCCAGCGCGTCCAGTTCGGCCCTGAGGCGGCCGACCGCCTCCTCGGACGCGTCCAGGAGGTACATCACCTCGTATCCCGGCACGGCCTCGCGGCTCTTCTCCCGCGCCTCCTCGGCCGGGGCCCGCCCGGCCGCGGGGGCGGGGACCTCGTGCCGCTCGCTGAACGCCTCGGCGACCACTTCGGCCAGGGACTCCAGGATGATCACCAGACCCGCGCCGCCCGCGTCGACCACGTGGTTCCTGGCCAGCACGTCGAGCTGCCGCGTGGTGCGGCGCAGCGCCCTCCGCGCCTCCTCAGCCGCGATCCGCGCGACATCGCCGAGGTCGTCGGAGGCCTGCCGTACGGCCTCGGCGACGGCCGACAGAACGGTCAGCACGGTGCCCTCGACCGGCCGCATCACGGCGGCCCTGGCCATCTCGGCGGCCCGCGCCAGCGCCCGGCGCAGGTCTGCTCCGCGCCCGTCGGCGCGTCCGAGCACCTCGGCCAGCCCGCGTATCGCCTGGCTGACGATCACTCCCGAGTTGCCCCGGGCGCCGAGCAGCGCCCCCTGGGCGAGCGCCTGCCACGTCCGGTCGCGCCCCGCGTCGCCGGGCAGGCCGTCCAGCGCCTCCGCGGCGGAGAGCACGGTGAGGTGCAGGTTCGTCCCGGTGTCGCCGTCGGGGACGGGGAAGACGTTGAGCGCGTCTATCTCCGACCTGGCCCGGCCGAGCGCGTCCGCGCACCGGCGCGACCAGCGGCGTACGGCCGGCGGGTCGAGCACCTCAAGCATGAACGTCGCCCCTTCGCTCCGGTGACCCGCACGCGTGGCGCCGCCCAGATGCGCTACCGTTGGTCGCTACGAGATTATCCCCGTTCGCCGGGATCCCGTTTGGCGTGCAACGGCTGACATCGGATATCCTCGTGTGGCCAGCCGGTTGCCCCGGCACGCTCGGATGAGCCGCTTCTCAGCGGACCGGGCCGATTCGACTGATCTGAAGGAGCGATGACCGTGGCTTCCGTCTGCGACGTCTGCGCTAAGAAGCCGACTTTCGGCAACAACGTCTCCCACTCGCACCGCCGCACCCGCCGCCGCTGGAACCCGAACATCCAGACCGTGCGTGCGACGGTCAACGGGACGCCGAAGCGGATGAACGTGTGCACTTCCTGCATCAAGGCAGGTAAGGTCACCCGCTGACCCCACTTCTTTCGAAGCCCGTCACCGATCTGGTGGCGGGCTTTCGCGTTGCCCGGGCCCGCCGCCCCGGGTCTCTCGCGCGCCGCGCGGGCCGCGCCCGGCCGGTCAGGCGGTGCGCCAGCGCCACCCATGGTCGACGGGGCCGATGCCCGCGCCGAGCGGGAAGCCGCGCGCGATCGCGCCGGTGACGTACTCCTTGGCCTGCCGTACGGCCTCGGGCATGTCGTCGCCGAGGGCGAGGCGGGAGGCGATGGCCGAGGCGAGCGTGCACCCGGTGCCGTGCGTGTGGCGGTTGTCGAGGCGCTCCGCGGTGAAGCGGTAGCTCCGGTCTCCGTCGGTCAGCAGGTCCACCGGAGCGCCGGACAGGTGGCCGCCCTTGATGAGCGCCCAGCGCGGCCCGAGCGCGAGCACGGCCTCGGCCGCGCGCGGCAGGTCGTCCTCGTCCTCGACCTTGACCGAGGTGAGCTGCTCGACCTCCCAGAGGTTCGGCGTGACCACGGTCGCGACCGGCAGCAGCAGTTCCTTGACCGTCTCGACCGCCTCGGGCGCGAGCAGCGCGTCCCCGTGCTTGGAGACGCCGACCGGATCGACCACGACGGGGGCCGCCACGCCGGCGAGCGTGCGGGCGACCGTCTCCACGAGCACCGGAGAGGCCAGCATCCCGGTCTTGACGGCCTGGACGCCGATGTCGCCGAGCACGGAGTCGAGCTGTGCCCGGACCGCCTCCTCCGGCAGCTCCCAGTACCCCTGGACGCCGAGCGAGTTCTGCGCGGTCACCGCGGCGATCACGCTCATGCCGTGCACCCCGAGAGCCAGCATCGTCTTGAGGTCGGCCTGGATGCCGGCGCCGCCGCCGGAGTCGGAGCCGGCGATGGTGAGGACACGCGCGGGAGTGGAGGTCATGCCCCTATCAAACCAGGACATTTCCCCACCCTTGCCATACGACCTTTCCCCGTACCCGACGCGCCTCCGTCGCCCCGCAGCAGCCGGGCCGACCGACCGGCTGCGGCGTGGTGGCCGGGCCGGTCGGGTGCGGCGTCCGGGGGCGTTTCATGGCCAAGGGGCGAACCGCCTCCCCGGCATTTCCCGATCAGCCGCGCGAATTGCGGAAATGATCCCAGCCGCCCCGCGTGTCGGCGCGTCCGGCGACGTGGACCCCCTGCCCCTCCGCGATCCGGCCGATCACCAGCCATGGGTCCGGGAGGCGTATGTCAGAGGGGAAGACGGCGGCGAACGCGTGGTCGTCCCCTCCGGTGAGGATCCACTCCAGCGGGTCGGCGCCCAGCGCGCGGGCGGCCTCGGCGAGCGCCGGGCCGACGGGGAAGGCGTCGGGGTCGAGCTCGATCCGGACGCCGCTCGCCTCCGCGATGTGGCCGAGGTCCTGCAGGAGCCCGTCGCTCACGTCGAGCATGGCTGTCGCGCCGAGCCGGGCCGCGCCGGGACCGCAGGCGTACGTGGGCCGTGGACGGCGGTGGGCGTCGACGAGAACGGACAGCCACTCCTCGATCTCACCGTCCCCGGCGACCACACGGCCTTCCGCACCGCTCCGGTCCGCCGGAGGGCCGGAAACGACGTCCGGGCCCACCCGGCCGGCCTGCAGCAGCGCCAGTCCCGCGGCGGCGTGGCCGAGGCGGCCCGCGACCGCGACGACCTGCCCGGGGCGGGCGCCCGACCTGGTCACCGGCCGCCTACCGCCGAGGTCGCCGAGCGCGGTGACGCCGAGCACCACCGTGTCGGAGCGGGAGATGTCTCCGCCCGCCACGCTCGCCCCGACGAGCGCGCACTCGTCCCGGAAGCCGTCGGTGAGGGCGTCCAGCCAGTCCGTGGTGACGTCGGCGGGCATCCCCAGGCCGACGAAGATCGCCGTTGGATCGGCCCCCATAGCCGCTATATCGGAAAGATTCTGAGCTGCCGCTTTCCGCCCGATGTCATAGCCACTGGACCAATTGCGACGGAAGTGCCTACCCTCGATTAGGAGATCCGTACTTACGACGACCCGCCCGTCCGGCGCGCTCAGAACGGCGGCGTCGTCTCCAGGTCCGAGCAGTACGGCCGCACCCTGCGGCAATCGCCCAGCGATACGTCCAATTACACCGAATTCGCCAAGATCTCCGACTGTGATGGCACACCCCTAGTGCATTCGAGGTACGGTACGCTCCGGCACTGATCTCTATCCGGAGGGCGTTATGGTGCAGGCCTACATCCTTATCCAGACCGAGGTCGGCAAGGCGGCCAATGTGGCCGGCCAAATCGCCGGGATCACCGGCGTCACCCAGGCGGAGGATGTCACCGGTCCCTACGACGTGATCGTTCGGGCCGAGGCCCGTAACGTCGACGAGCTGGGCAAGCTCGTGGTGGCCCAGATTCAGGCTGTGGAGGGCATCACGCGTACTCTTACATGTCCGATAGTCCACATCTGACCTGGGAAGAGATGCGAAGACTGATCCCCCCGGCCCGGCCGGTGGCCGTGTTGGCGGCCGGGATGCTCGCCGTACTGTCCCTCTCCGCCTGCTCCGGCGCGGTTCGGGTGGAGCCGCCGAAGCCGGAGGGGGCCGCGGCCGCGGCGTGCCAGAAGCTCGCCACCGCGCTTCCCGGCCGGCTCGACGGCGCGGAGCGGGTGGAGAGCGACCCGCCCTCGCCGTACGTCGCGGTGTGGGGAGCAGGCGAGATCGCCCTCCGATGCGGGGTGGAGCGGCCCGCCTCGATGGCGGCCACGGACCAGGCGAGCGACCTCGACGGCGTCACCTGGTTCGAGGATCCCAAGCTCCCGGCGCTGTTCACCGCGATCAACCGCGCGGCGTACGTCGAGGTGACGATCTCCGGGAAGCACGTTCCCGGAGAGGTGATGGTGGATCTGGCCGGCCCGATCAAGTCGTCCGTCCCCGAGTGACCGGCCCGGCTCAGCGCAGCCCCGCCGGGCGTTCGAGCGCGAGCCGGATCAGGTGATCGACGAGCTCCGCGTACGGCAGGCCGGTCGCGGCCCAGAGCTGCGGCGCGACCGAGAGCGACGTGAAGCCGGGCATCGTGTTGATCTCGTTGAGGATGAGCTCGCCGGAGGGCGTGTAGAAGAAGTCCACCCGGGACAGCCCCTCGCACGACAGCGCTTCGAAGGCCCGCACGGCCATGGAGCGCACCGCCTCGGCGGTCTCCGCCGGGATGTCGGCGGGCGCGGCGAGCGCCATCTGGTCGGGGTAGTACTTCGCCTCGAAGTCGAAGAACTCGCGCTCGCCCCGCACCAGCACCTCGCCGGGGACACTCGCCTTCGGGGGCGCGTCGCCGAGGGACTCGAGCACGGCGCACTCGACCTCCCGGCCCGCGATCGCGGCCTCGACCAGCACCTTGGGGTCGTGCTCACGGGCGAAGTCGATCGCGGCTTCCAGCGACTGCAGGTCGTGCGCCTTGGAGATGCCCTGTGAGGATCCGGCGCGGGCCGGCTTGACGAACACCGGCCAGCCAAGCTCCTCGACCTCCTTGAGCACCCTCCCGCGGTCGGTGCGCCAGTCGCGGTCGCGGACGACGACGAACGGCCCGACCGGCAGCCCCGCCGCCTTGAGCACGAGCTTCATGTACGCCTTGTCCATGCCGACCGCGCTCGCCAGCACGCCGGAGCCGACGTAACGCACCCCGGCCATCTCCAGGAGGCCCTGGATGGTGCCGTCCTCGCCGAACGGCCCGTGCAGCATCGGGAAGACCACGTCCACCTCGCCGAGCGAGCGCGGGATCTGCCCGGGGTCGAGCGCGACGAGCGACCCGGAGTCGGACGGCAGGGCGAGCGCCGTGTCGGACTCGCCGACGACCGGCAGACGGCCGTCCTCAATCGCGTAACTCTGCCCCTCGGACACCAGGACCCAGCGTCCGTCGGGAGCGATGCCGACCGGGATGACCTCATACCTCGACCGGTCGATCGCGCTGATCACGCTGCCCGCGCCCATCAGCGACACCGCGTGCTCGGAATTGCGTCCGCCGAAGACGACGGCGACTCGGATCGGCCGGGAAGGCACCTCGCGCTGCTCGTTCATGATGCTCGAATGTACCGCTTCCGGGCGGGGAACCCGCTTGTCAGGCCCGCGTGTGACCGTTCGAGCGCATGGCGTCGAGCGCCTGCGTCACGTCCATGATCAGGTCCTCCGCGTCCTCCAGCCCGATCGAGAACCGTACGGCTCCCGCGTCCATGCCGGAGAGCGCCTCGTCCGGACGGGCCGCCGAGGCGAGGTGCACGGCCGTGGTCCGGGTCCCGCCGAAGGAGCCCGCGATCCGGGCGAGCCGCAGGGCGTCGGCCAGCGCGGCCCCGGCGTCGTGCCCTCCGTAGACGGTCACGGTGACGCAGCCGCCGAACCGGGTGCCCTCGGGGCCGGAGTCGAACAGGTGGCGGGCGAGCTGGTGACCCGGGTGGGCGGGCAGACCGGGGTAGTCCACCCGGCGCACCACCGGATGCTTGGCCAGCGAGGCGGCGAACACCATCGCGGTCGAGCAGATCCGGCGCATCCGCAGGGTCATCGTCTCCATGCCGCGACGCAGCAGGAACGCGTCGTCCGGGGACAGCGACGCGCCCGTGTCCACCCGGACCTCGCGGATCAGGTTGATCAGGTCGGGCCGCCCGACGACCACGCCTCCGGAGCAGTCGTCGTGCCCGCCGACGTACTGCGTGGCCGAGTGGACCACCAGATCGGCCCCGTGCTCCAGCGGACGGCACACGACGGGCGTGGCGAGGGTCGAGTCGACCACCAGCAGCGCTCCGGCGTCCCTGGCGATCCGGTAGAGGCCCCGGATGTCGGCCACCGCCATGGTGGGGTTGGCCAGCGTCTCGGCGTAGACGATCTTCGTGGTGGGCCGGATCGCGGCGTGCACCCGGCGCAGGTCGGAATAGTCGACGAAGTCGGCCGCGATGCCGAACCGGGACAGCACGTTCGTGAGCAGGGAGTGGGTTCCGCCGTGGACCGGCGCGGGCGCGAGGACGTGCGCGCCCGTACGCAGGAGGGACAGGAACACGGCGGTGGTGGCCGCCATGCCGGAGGGGAACGCCTGGCCGGCGACGTCCTCGGGCGCCGCCGCGCCCTCCATCGCGGCCATCGCCGCAGCGAACGCGGCGACCGTCGGGTTGTCGGCCCGGTTCTCGACCAGTCCGGACGACCGGTCGGCCGCCGAGCCGGCCGGCCAGGAGGAGCCGTACTGACCGGGCGACCCGGGCGGGGCCGGGCCCCAGCCGGAGGTCCGCCAGACGGGCAGGCCGGTCGGGACCTCGCGCGGCAGCTGAGGCGGCGGCAGATGCACCGCGCGGGAGTTCTCCCCGAGTCTCCTGCGCCCGCGCCTCATGGGGCTACACGCCGTAACGCTCCGGTTTCGGGGTTCGCGACATCAGGAGCATCGCCGCCTCGGACGGGGCCATGCCGTCGTGGACCACGCCGACCACGACCTCGGTGATCGGCATCTCCACGTCGTGTTTCCTCGCCAGCTCGAGAACCGACTCGCACGATTTGACTCCCTCGGCGGTCTGCTTCGTCACCGCGACGACCTCGGCCAGGGTCATCCCGCGCCCCAGATTCTCACCGAAGGTGCGGTTTCTGGACAATGGGGAGCTGCACGTCGCCACCAGATCGCCCATTCCGGCGAGGCCGGCGAACGTGTGTTGATCGGCCCCGAGCGCCGCGCCGAGCCGGGCGATCTCGGCGAGGCCGCGGGTCATGAGCGTCGCGGCCACGTTGTCTCCGAGCCCCATGCCGACGGCGACACCGACCGCGAGCGCGATCACGTTCTTCACCGCGCCGCCGAGCTCGACGCCGACGACGTCCGGGTTGGTGTACGTGCGGAACGACGGCAGGTGGCAGGCGTCCTGGAGCCGCCGCGCGACCTCCTCGTCCGAGCAGGCCACCACCGCGGCGGCGGGCTGCCGCCGGGCGAGCTCGGGGACGAGGTTCGGCCCCGACACCACCGCCACCCGCTCAGGGGGCACGCCCGCGACCTCGCAGATGACCTCGCTCATCCGCTTGCAGGTGCCCCGCTCGATGCCTTTCATGAGGCTGACCAGCACGGCGTCCGGCGGGAGGTGCGGCTTCCACGCGGCGAGGTTGTCGCGGAGCGTCTGGGCCGGTACTGCGAGGACCACGAAGTCGGCCCCCTCCATCGCCTCCGCCGGATCGGTGGTGGCGCGCAGGCTCTCCGGCAGCCGCAGCCCGGGGAGGTACTCCGGGTTCTCATGCCTCTCGTTGATCGCGTCGACGACCGAGGCCCGTCTCCCCCACAGCGTCGTGTGGGTGCCCGCCTCCGCGAGGATCATCGCGAACGTGGTCCCCCACGAGCCAGTACCGAAAACGACAGCCCTGCTCACCGCTCGCTCACCACTCCTCGTCATCCGGCGGGACGGCCTCGTCTCCCGGCCGGCCGTTCCACTCGCCATGCCGGCCCCGCTGCCCGCTCGCCGGTCGCGCCCGCTCCCCGCGCGTCGTCACTCTCACCGTACGCGCTTGTCAGGAGTGAGCCGTGTTTTTCGGGTCATATGGGCTTTCCGGCGCTTCCTCCTTGCGGATCTCCGCGAGTTGGGTGGTGATGGCGGTCATGATGTCGGCGGTCGCCTCGCGCAGGATCGTGCCGCGCATCGGCTGGCCCTGGTACTTCGACAGGTCGACGGGCGGGCCGGCCAGCACCCGGAACGTCTTGCGGGGGAACACCCGGGGCTTCTTCTCGCCGTACGGCAGGAGCTCGTGGGCGCCCCAGTGAGCGAGCGGGATCACGGGCGCGCCGGTCGCGAGCGCCAGCCGCGCCACGCCGGTCTTGCCCACCATGGGCCACATGTCCGGGTCGCGGGTGATCGTGCCCTCGGGATAGAAGATGACGCAGCCCCCGTCCCGGAGCCGCTGCTCGGCGGTCTTCAGGGACTGGGTGGCCTCGGTGCTGCCCCGGTGAACCGGGATGGCCAGCAACTGGGTGACGATGTACCCGAGCACCGGGATCTTGAAGAGCCCCGACTTGGCGAGGATCACCGGCCAGCGCCCCTGGTTGTACAGGTAGTGCGAGAGCAGGACGGGGTCCGACCACGACATGTGGTTGGCCGCGATGATCACACCTCCGGAGCGGGGCACGAACTCCCCTCCGCGCCAGACATGCCTGATCAGCAGGAACGACAGCGGCTTCACGATCAGGGCGGCCAGGAATTCCCAGAACCAGGAGGGACGGCTACGGCGTTTCATTTCTACTCCTCGTGTGCCGGCCGGACGGGGAACCACAGCGCGCCGCGCCGGCTCCGCGCGCCCCTCCCGGCGGGAACGCGGGCGCGTGCCATCGCGCCTCGTCGTCCGCCCACTCGCTCCTCCACGTACTGATCCGCCGCTCCCGGCGGCGGGTGCCCCAAGTCTCCCGGTTGGCTCCCGGCACTGTCGAGGCGGGAAGCTTACGTTATGCAGCTCACGCGATGGACCCTCGTGGTGCCGGTGAAGACCATCATCAGGGCGAAGACCCGTCTGGCGGGCGCGGCGGGGCCGTACCGCGCCGAGCTGGCGGTGGCGCTGGCGTGCGACACGGTGACCGCGGCGCTGAGCTGCCCCCGCGTCCACCGCGTGATCGTCGTCACCGCGGACCCCGTTCCGGCGGAACGGCTGGCCGCGCTGGGCGCCCACGTGGTGACCGACCCCGACCAGGGGCTCAACACCGCGCTGCGCTTCGGCGCCGCCGAGGCCGTACGGCTCGCGCCGGGCGACGCGATCGGGGCGCTCCAGGCGGATCTGCCCGCGCTGCGCCCCGCGGAATTGGACCGGGTCCTCGCGGCCGCCGAGGAGTTCGACCAGGCGTTCGTCCCCGACGCGGCCGACGTCGGGACCACCTTCTACGGCGTACAGCCGGGCGTGTCCTTCCGGCCCCGCTTCGGCGGCGAGTCGAAGGCCCGGCACCTGTCCGGCGGGGCGAAGGAGCTGGTCATGGACGGCATCGCCTCAGTCCGCAGGGACGTGGACACGGTGGAGGACCTGCGCGAGGCGCTCGCTCTGGGCCTGCCCGCCACCACTTCGGGCGTGGTCGCGCGGATCCAGCCCCCGATCATCGGCGCCGCGTCACACGGGCAGGGTGGGGAAACGGGCGTGGCCACGCGATCGGAGAGGTGATCGCGCGGCCACGCGGACGACGGTTCCCGGATGTGATCGGATCTGATCGGATCTGATCGGAGGGGCATCTCAGGTCAGGCGGACACGGCCTCCTTCGCCGCCTCCGCTTCGAGGGCGTCCTCCTCGCGGGCGTACTTCGGCAGGAGGAAGGCGACCACGAACGTGAGCAGCAGCATGCCCACCACGACCCACAGCGTGACCTTCATGGCGTGGTCGAAGCTCGTGCCGGTGGGGACCGGGCCGAGCAGGTCGAAGAAGACCGTGCCGAGCAGGGCCACGCCGAACGCGTTGCCGAGCTGCTGCACCGCGGTCAGCGTGCCCGACGCCGACCCGGTCTCGTGCTGCTCGACGCCGGCGAGCACGATGTCGAAGAACGGACCCATGAGCAGGCCCATGCCGATGCCGGTCACGATCAGGGCGGGCGCGAGCTGCCACGGCGTGACCCCGATCCCGGCCAGGTCGATGGTCAGGTAGACGCCGGCCGCGCCGAGGGCCATCACGAGCGCTCCGCCGTGCAGGACCTTGCGGCCGAACCGCTTGACGGCCTGCATGATGCCCATGCCGAGGATCATGCCGATCGACCAGGGCACTCCGGCGAGACCGGCCTTGATCGGCGAGTAGCCCAGCCCGATCTGGGTGTAGAGGTTGAAGACCAGCATGAACCCGGCCATGCCGGAGAAGAAGACGACGCCGGTCAGCAGGCCGCCGGTGAAGGCGCGCTTCCGGAACAGGCTCGGCACGATCAGCGGGTCGCCCCCGGCCCGGCTCTTACGCGACTCGAACCACCCGAAGAACGCGAAGCCGACGACGGACACGCCGATCATCACGAACGCCCAGGCCGGCCAGTCGTTCTCCCGGCCCTGAACCAGCGGGAAGATGATCAGTACCGCCGCCAGCGAAGCGATGATGACGCCGGGGATGTCCAGCCGCAGCGGGTGCGGTGACCGAGACTCCGGCAGGAAACGGATGGCCCCGGCGAGCGCGGCCAGGCCGAGCGGCAGGTTGATGAAGAAGATCATGCGCCAGCCGGTGCCGAAGAAGTCCGCGTCCACCAGCCAGCCCGCGAGGATCGGGCCGCCGACCGAGGCCAGGCCCATGACCGGCCCGAACAGGACGAAGGCGGACTGCATCTCCTTGGGCGGGAACATCTCCTTGATCATCCCCAGCCCCTGCGGCAGCATGACGGCCCCGAACAGGCCCTGCACCACACGCGCCGAGATCAGCATCTCGGGCGACTGGGCGACGGCGCACAGCAACGACCCGACGACGAATCCCCCGGCGCCGATGGCGAACATCTTCTTGCGTCCGAAGATGTCGCCCATCCGGCCGCCGGTGAGCAGACCGGTCGTCATGGCCAGCGTGTACGCCGCGCCCAGCCACTGAAGCGTGCTCTCGCTGCCGCCGAGCTCGGCCCTGATCGTCGGTCCGGCGATGTTGGTGACCATCGCGTCGAGGAGGTCCATGACCTCGGCGGCGAGGATCACGAAGAGAGCGGCCCAACGCCACCTGTACGGCGCCGGCTCGTGGGCGGGCGGCGCGGATGCCACCGCCTCGTCGGATGCGGTCATGGTTCCCTCCAGGAACGAGTAAGAACGCTGTTCAGTAAAGCAGATCGATGTTCTATCATCGAACGGCGTTCATCGAAAACGTGCGGTGTTCTCAAGATATATCTCCTTTACCGAGTGCACAAGATATATCTCGTTGCCGATCGCTGTTCGGTCTTGGTGAGCGATGTTCACTACCATGTGCGGCGGGAGGCCACATGACAGAGCCCGACATGCCCACACCGCCCTGGGAGCGAGCGCGCAGGCGACCCGCAAGGGTGCGCGTCCCCCTCACCCGGGAGCGCATCGTCGACGCCGCCTTCGTCGTACTCGACCAGGAGGGACTCGACGGGCTGAGCATGCGCCGGGTCGCCTCCGAGCTCGGCGTCGCGGTCTCCGCCCTCTACGCGCACGTCGACAACAAGGGCGAGCTGCTGGAGCTGATGTACCACCGGCTCTTCGACGGCTTCGAGCTGCCGGAGCCCGACCCCGAGCTCTGGCAGGAGCAGCTCAAGGACTTCGCGCGGGAGAGCCGCGCCCGGCTCCAGCGCCACCGCGACATGGCGCGCATCTCCATGGGGCAGGTGCCGTTCACCCCCGAGCTCCTGCGACATGTCGAGAGGCTGCTCGCCCTGCTGCGCACGGCCGGGGTGCCCGACCGCGTCGCGGCCATCGCCGGAGACATGCTCTCGACCTACATCGACGGCTTCGTCGCCGAGGAGGGCGTCTGGCAGGAGCGCTACCAGGGCGAAGACACCAAATCGTGGAGCGAGATCCGCGAAGACATGAAGGAGTATTTCGGAGCGCTCCCGCCCGACCGGTTCCCCAACATGCTCGCCGTGGCGAACCTCATGGTGGACGAGACCAACGACTATCGCTTCGATCTCGGACTCGACATCATCCTGCGCGGCCTCGCGTCCTATGTGAAAGAGCCGCCCGACGCGAGCTGAGCCGGAGCGGCGGCACGCCGGCCTCGGAGAGCCTCAGCGGGAGACGCGTTCCGGCCACCCCGCCCCGTGCGCCCGCCCGCCCGCCTCCCGGCGACGCATTATCCGCCCCGCGTCGGGACGAGTAGGCTGATCAGGTGCAGGCCACGGTGAAGACCTTCGACGACGCGACCCGCTCCGGGTCGGTGTTCCTGGACGACGGCACCGAGCTGCCGTTCGACACCGCCGCCTTCGACGCGGGTCCGCTGCGGCTGCTGCGCACCGGCCAGCGGGTGAACATCCTCCTCGACGGCGACCGCATCACCTACGTCACCCTCTCCACTTTCCCCGTGCCGCGCTGATCGGCCTCGCTGCGTCTATTTGCGCTCGCTTCGCTCGCGCGGGCTCGGGGCGCCCTCAGTCGATGTCTTCCCTCGTCGCTCGGAGTCGCTGTGCCTATTGGCCTCGCTTCGCTCGGCGGTTCGGGGCGCCCGAAGTCGGCTCGTGCCCTCCTCGCTCGGGACTCGTACCTCGCCCGCTCGCTCGTCGGTTACTTCACCGCCGCGCCCCTCACGTCCCTCGCTCCCCACTCGCTCCTCAGTCCAGACACCGCCGCGCCCCGAGCGTGATGGTTCGGCGCCGTAATGATCGATGGCGCTCGCGCGGGCTCGGGGTGGAAAAGCAGGACGGCGTCCGGATCATCCGGACGCCGTCCTCGGCCGAAAACCGCCGCTACTTCTTGGCCGACTTCTTCCCGCCTGCGTTGACGAGCTCCTTGAAGTCGTTTCCGGGGCGGAACTTGGGCCCCCAGCTCTCCTCGACCTTGATCGGCGCGCCGGTCGAAGGGTTCCGAGCCGTGCGGGCAGGCTTGTGGACCATCTCAAACGCGCCGAACCCGGTGATGGAGACCTTGTCCCCGCTGGCGACGGCGTGCTGGATGGCGTCGAGGATCGCGTTGACCGCCTCTGTGGCCGTCTTCTTGTCACCGACGCGATCCGTGATCGCGTCGACGAGTTCCTTCTTGTTCATTGGTTCCTCCCCCTTACGCGCTTGAAATTAGGGGACTCGTGCATGGGACTCAATCACCGTCCGATGCGTTTCGCCCACTCGCCGTGTCGGCTTCGCCGTCCAGATAGGCGATGAAGGCATCAAGCCGTGCGGTTGCGTGCTCCATGTCCTGTTTTGCCACGTTACAGATAGCAAGCAACCTGTGCGTCAGGCGGGTCCGCTCTTCGCGGGGCAGGTCCATCGCCCGGACGCGGCGGTGCGCCTCACGCAACCCCCGCGCCAGGTAGTCGTCCTCTAGCTGAAACTCGTTCAGACAGTCGTCGGCAGCCATGGCTGCCGTCCATTCTCATACACCGCGATGTCGTCGGCGTGACGCAGGGTCAGGCCGATGTCGTCCAGGCCCTCCATAAGCCGCCACCGGGTGTAGTCGTCGATCTCGAAGGACCAGGCCTCCGAGCCCAGCCTGACCTCGCGCTCGGCGAGGTCGACGGTGATCTCGACGGTGGGGTCGGCCTCGGCCGCGGCCTGCAGCCGCTCCACGACCTCCGAGGGCAGGATGACCGGGAGCAGGCCCATCTTCGTGGAGTTGTTGCGGAAGATGTCGCCGAAGCGGGCCGCGATCACGACGCGGAAGCCGTACTGCTGCAGCGCCCATACGGCGTGCTCGCGCGAGGAGCCGGTGCCGAAGTCGGGGCCGGACAGCAGGATCGAGGCGCCCTGGTAGACGGGGTTGTTGAGGATGAAGGACGGGTCCTCCCGCCAGGCGGCGAACAGCCCGTTCTCGAAGCCGGTACGGCTGACCTGCTTGAGCCAGACGGCCGGGATGATCTGGTCGGTGTCGACGTTGCTGCGGCGCAGGGGGACGGCCCTGCCGGTGTGGGTGGTGAAGGCTTCCATCGGTGGTCTTCCTCGAAAAGGGCCTAGGCCAGGTCTGCGGGAGCGGTCAGCTTGCCGGTGACGGCGGTCGCGGCGGCGACCTGCGGGGACACCAGGTGGGTGCGACCCCCCTTGCCCTGACGGCCCTCGAAGTTGCGGTTGGAGGTGGACGCGCTGCGCTCGCCCGGCTTCAGCGTGTCGGGGTTCATGCCGAGGCACATCGAGCAGCCCGCCTCACGCCACTCGGCTCCGGCGTCCTTGAACACCTGGTCCAGGCCCTCTTCCTCGGCGGCCTTCTTGACCTGCATGGACCCGGGCACGATCAGCGTACGGGTGACGACCTTGCGGCCGCGCAGGATGTCGGCGGCGGCGCGCAGGTCCTCCAGCCGGCCGTTGGTGCAGGAGCCCACGAAGACGGTGTCCACCGGGATCTCACCCAGCGGCGTCCCGGCGCTCAGGCCCATGTACTCGAGGGCGCGCTCGGCGGCGGACCGCTCGATCGGGTCGTCGAACTCCTCCGGCGAGGGGACGGCCGAGCCCAGCGGAGCGCCCTGGCCCGGGTTCGTGCCCCAGGTGACGAACGGCGTCAGCGTGGAGGCGTCGATCTCCACGACCTTGTCGAAGACGGCGTCGTCGTCGGTGCGCAGGCCCTTCCAGTACTCGACGGCCGCGTCCCAGGCCTCGCCCGACGGCGCGTGCGGCCGGCCCTTGAGGTAGGCGAACGTCGTCTCGTCCGGAGCGATCATGCCGGCCCGGGCGCCCGCCTCGATCGACATGTTGCAGACGGTCATCCGGCCCTCCATGGAGAGCTTGCGGATGGCCTCGCCGCGGTATTCGACGATGTAGCCCTGGCCGCCGCCGGTGCCGATCTTCGCGATGATGGCGAGGATCAGGTCCTTGGCCGTGACGCCCACCGGCAGCTCGCCGGTGACCTCGATGGCCATGGTCTTCGGCCGGTACGCGGGCAGCGTCTGGGTGGCCAGCACGTGCTCCACCTCGGAGGTGCCGATGCCGAAGGCGATGCCGCCGAAGGCGCCGTGCGTGGACGTGTGCGAGTCGCCGCAGACGATCGTCATGCCGGGCTGGGTCAGGCCGAACTGCGGGCCGATGATGTGGACCACGCCCTGGCCGGCGTCGCCCATGGGGTGCAGCCGGATGCCGAACTCGGCGGCGTTCTTGCGCAGCGTCTCGACCTGGGTGCGCGACACCGGGTCGGAGATGGGGCCGAGCACGGTCGGGACGTTGTGGTCCTCGGTCGCGATGGTGAGATCGGGCCGCCGCACCGTACGCCCCGCCATGCGCAGGCCGTCGAACGCCTGCGGGCTGGTCACCTCGTGGATGAGGTGGAGATCGATGTACAGCAGGTCCGGCTCGCCGTCGGCACGCCGCACGACGTGCTGCTCCCAGACTTTCTCGGCCAGTGTGCGACCCATGGTTGTGACGCCTCCTTGCGTTCGACCCCCCGACGTCTCTCATCATGAGACGGAAATATCGGGATATGGACAAGCCTACCGGGTAATCCGGACCATTGTGTTTGCGTCTCGGATCGCGAGACGGCAGTATCGGGGTATGGACAACTCTAGCGGAGTCGGAGTTCTCGACAAGGCCGTTCTCGTTCTCAACGCGCTGGAGGCGGGGCCCGCTTCCCTGGCGCAGCTCGTCCAGGCGACCGGCCTGGCCCGGCCCACGGCGCACCGCCTCGCCGTCGCCCTTGAGCACCACCGCATCGTCTCTCGCGACACGCAGGGGCGTTTCGTCTTGGGACCCCGGCTCTCGGAGTTGTCCACGGCCGCCGGCGAGGACCGTTTGCTCGCCGTCGCCGGGCCCGTTTTGACCCATCTGCGCGACCTCACCGGGGAGAGCGCCCAGCTCTATCGGCGCCAGGGTGACGAGCGCGTGTGCGTGGCCGCCGCCGAGCGCGCGAGCGGTCTGCGCGACACCGTACCCGTCGGGTCCGCATTGCCGATGACCGCGGGCTCGGCCGCGCAGATCCTGCTCGCCTGGGAGGAGCCCGACCGGCTGCACCGCGGCCTGCGCGGCGCCAAGTTCACCGCCGCCACGCTCGCCAGCGTACGCAGGCGGGGATGGGCGCACAGCGTGGGAGAGCGGGAGCAGGGCGTCGCGAGCGTCTCGGCCCCCATCCGGGGCGCGGGCGGCAAGGTCATCGCCGCGGTGTCCGTGTCCGGGCCGATCGAGCGGCTCACCCGCACGCCGGGGCGGATGCACGCCGCCCCGGTCGTGGCCGCCGCGGAACGGATCACCGAGGCGATGCGGCGCGCTAACTGATTAGAGAGCATGCCCGGTTAGCCCTAGGCTGGCGGGGTGACAGACCGCATTGAGGCAGCCGCCGCTGAACTGCGTCCACTGCTGCAGGAGTTCATCCTCTGGGCTCCCGCCAACGCTCCGGGCACCAAGCCGGACCTGGTCGGCCCGGCCGTTCTCTGGCATCGCCTGGATGCCCGCGACGACGTGGGGCTGTGGCAGGCGGGCGACCTGCGCGCCGTCCTGCTCGAGCGCATTCCGCAGGTCGTCGAGGACCCCGACGAGGCCGCCGACGGCATGATCCCCGCGCTGCGGTCCTATCTGACGTTCCTGTCCGAGACCGGCCGCCTGGCGAAGGGGTCGGCCTCGCTGGACGCCCTCCTGGGCGAGCTCGGCGAGATCGAGGACGACTTCGTCGAGGCGATGGAGGACGTGCTCGCCGAGCGCGACTGGGACGAGGAGGAGGACGAGTTCGAGGACGACGAGGACGAGAGCCTCGGCGACTTCGAACCCTTCGCCGACGAGATCGCCGACCTTCCGACCATCCGGTTGCGTCCGGACTCCGAGCTGGCGGCGGCGGCCCGCGGGGTCACGCTCATCGCCCAGGCCCGCGATCTCGCGCTCTGGGTCGGCTCCGGCCGCAAGGTCGGCGAGGAGACCCTGCTCACCGAGGAAGAGGTCAAGGAGGCGGTGCGCAGCGTCGGGCTGAGCGACGCCCAGACGCTGTGGAACCTCTGGAACCTCGCCATCGACCTGGAGTTCCTCGCCCCGGACGACGACGACACGGTCAGCGTCGACGCCGACACCGCCGCCTGGCCGTTCGAGGACGACGACGACGTGCTCGACGCCTGGCTGCTCGGCCTCCACTCGGTCGACTACGGCGACCCCGAGCTGGACGACGACGATCTGACCCTCGCCCTGTCGGGGCTGACCCGCGCGCTGCTGGTCCGCGTGCTGGTCAACGGCGGCTCGCGCTCCGTCGGAGAGCTGCGCGAGGAGCTGGCCGAGGCGGTCACCGAGTACGACGACCTCGGCCCCGACGCCTGGGCCGCCGCCGGCGACCCGCTGGCGCCGGTGCTCACCTGGCTGACCGGCTACGGCATGGTGACCGTCGAGGGCGACGAGGTGCGTCTCACGCCTCTCGGCGTGGAAGGCGTGGTCCACATGGTGGACGACGCCGACATCGACATCGACGCCCGGCCCGCCATCGACGCGATGACCGCGCTCGACCTGCTGACGCTGAGCGCCGACCTGCCGGAGGAGGAGGCGGACGCGGAGTTCGCCGCCTGGCTCGGCCTGCGTGAACCCGCCCGGGCCGCCGCCGAGCTGCTCGAAGCCGCCGCGGAGGACGATGCCGACGCCCTGGTCCGGGTGCAGGCGGCCAGCCTGGTCGGCTCCCTCGGCGAGGTGGCCGTGCCCGCCTGGTCCGAGGCGCTCAAGGTGCCCTCGCTCCGGCCGTACGCCGCGACGCACCTCACCCAGCTGGACGTCGAGGACGCGCCCGAGCCCACCCAGGCCGACACGCACTGGCTCATCCTCGACATGTGGACGCTTTCGGCGGGGCTCGGCCGCGCGGAGTTCGTCAGCAGCCTGCACGACATCGGCCCCGCGCAGCAGATCATCGGCCTGCTCGACGTGATCTGGAAGGTGCCTCACCCGCACCTGGAGGAGCTGCTCGAAGCCGTCGGCGAGGCCCACCCGGACAAGCAGGTGGGCAAGGCCGCCAAGCGGGCGCTCTTCAAGGCCCGGTCGCGCGGCTAGGCGGCGTTCCACGGCCTCGGAAGGCATGAAGAAGGGGCACGACCCGGCGGGGTCGTGCCCCCTTCTTCATGCCCGCTGTCATGTCCGCGACAACCGCCGCCGGGGCCTGTCCGCGGCGGCGGGACCATCAGCGCATCGCGAAAACGGCGCACGTCGTCGTGCCGTGCGCGTACAGCTTGCCGTCGTCCGAGCCGACCAGCCGCCCCTCGGCGGTCGCGACGGTCCGGCCCACGTGTACGGCTTTCGCCTCGCACCGCAGGAGCCCGGTGTGCGCGAAGGCCGGGCGGACCATGTGCACGTTCAACTGGGTGGTCGTGTAGGCCGTCCCGGCCGGGAGCATGGTCATGACGGCGCACCCCAGGGCCGAGTCGAGCAGGGTGGCGAAGTAGCCCCCGTGCACGGAGCCCATCGGGTTGTACTGGTGCTCTCCCGTCTCCCCCTCGAAGATCGCCACCCCGGGCTCGACCTTCAGCAGCGTGAAACCCAGCGTGCCGGCGATCGGCGGAGCCGCGAGCACGCCGTCGAGCATGGCGCGGAGGAACTCCAGGCCGCTCAACTCCGCGACGTCCCCCGGCAATGTCGACGGGGCCCAGCTGTGCGTGCGCGAGCGCAGTGTGGTGGTCATGAGTCTGATTTTGGAACCCAGGTGCCGTCCGACGCAACCCGCGCTTCCCCGTCGGGTCACCGCTCCCCCGCCCAGTCGGGCAGCGGTCGGTAGATCGGCGTCCCACTCGCCTCAAGCTCGGCGCGAAGCCGGAAGTACTCGTCCCCGAACGGATCCACACCGTCGAGAGGCATCAGCCCGCGGCGGATGGCGACGTCGTGCGGCGCCAGCTCGGCCGCCCGGCGGGCGTGCGTTCCCAGCCGAGGACCTTCTCTCCGGCCGGAACGGTCAGACCCGGGACGGCCTCCTCGCGGCCGTCCGCCAGCAATGTGAACATCGACACACCTCATTAGATAGTCCGACTCTCCAATTATTGGATAGCAGCGCTGTCCAGTCAACGAGACGGGAGTCGGGAAGTGGAACGATGACAACGAAAAACCCCCGGAACGAACGTTCCGAGGGTGGAGGAAAAAGTAGTCCCGAGCGGATTCGAACCGCCGTTACCGCCTTGAGAGGGCGGCGTCCTAGGCCACTAGACGACGGGACCTCGCAGTGTGTGTGGTAGTCCCGAGCGGATTCGAACCGCCGCTACCGCCTTGAGAGGGCGGCGTCCTGGGCCACTAGACGACGGGACCATACACACTGTGATCGGAGCCGGGGGGAACCCGAATCCGTAGCATCTCCCGAAGGAGGGATGCAGCTGGGGTACCAGGACTCGAACCTAGACTAACTGAACCAGAATCAGTCGTGCTGCCAATTGCACTATACCCCATCGTTTCGCTCGCCCCTGGGGGCTCGCTGGCGACTCCGAAAGAATAGCCCAGCTTGCGGCCCACCACCAAAACGATTGCCCGCGTGGCTCCACATCACTGCTCACGGCCCTCGCTGTGCCAGGCTGAGAAGTGCCACCAGCGTCGAGAACAGCGATGAGGAGCAGCCCCCGATGACCCAGACGGCGAACCCGTTTCTGAGCCCCAGCTCGCTGCCGTACCAACTCCCTCCCTTCCAGGAGATCAGGGAGGAGCACTACGTTCCGGCGTTCGAGCAGGGGATGGCCGAGCACCTCGCCGAGATCGCGGCGATCGCGGACAACCCCGAGCCGCCGACCTTCGAGAACACCATCGAGGCCCTGGAGCGGTCCGGCCGGCTCCTCGACCGCGTTGTGACGGTCTTCTTCAACCAGGCGTCCTCCGACACCACACCGGGCGTCCAGGAGATCGAGAAGGGCGTCACGCCCAAGCTGTCCAAGCACGGCGACGCCATCCACCTGAACCCCCGGCTGTTCGCCCGCATCCGGGCCGTACAGGCGGCGAACGAGGAACAGCAGTGGCTCCTCGAGCGCTACCTCACCGACTTCATCCGGGCGGGAGCCGAGCTGGGCGAGGAGGAGCAGGCGCGGCTCAGGGAGCTCAACGAGGAGCTGTCCACCCTGGCGACCACCTTCCAGCAGAACCTGCTCGCCGACACCAACGCGCGGGCGGTCATCGTCGAGGACGTCGCCGAGCTCGACGGGCTCTCCCCCGACGCCGTACAGGGCCTCCAGGAGACCGCCAAGGAGCGGGGTCTGGACGCCGGCTACCTGGTCGCCCTCGCCCTGCCCACCCGCCAGCCCGCGCTCTCCGAGCTCACCCACAGGGGGCTGCGTGAGCGGATCCACAAGGCGTCCGTCGGCCGCGGGGCGGACAACGCCGAGCTGATCACCCGGGTCGCCAGGCTGCGCGAGGAGCGGGCCAGGCTGCTCGGCTACGCCAACCACGCCGAGTACGTCCTCGCGGACCAGACGGCCGGATCCACGCAGGCGGTCACCGACATGCTGAGCCGGCTCGTCCCGCCGGCCGTGGCCAACGCCCGCAAGGAGCAGTCCGACCTGGAGGAGATCGCCGGGCACGCGATCCAGCCCTGGGACTGGGAGTTCTACGCCGAGAAGGTGCGCAAGGCCCGGTACGACATCGACAGCTCCCGGATGCGCCCCTACTTCGAGCTGAACAGCGTCCTGGAACGCGGCGTCTTCTACGCGGCGCAGCGGCTGTACGGCCTCACCTTCCGGGAGCGGGCGGACCTGCAGGGCTACCACCCGGACGTCCGGGTCTTCGAGGTGTTCAACGAGGACGGCTCGCCGCTCGGCCTGTTCCTCGGGGACTTCTTCGCCCGCGCCTCCAAGCGCGGCGGGGCCTGGATGAACAGCCTGGTCAAGCAGTCGGCCCTGGACGGCACCCGCCCGGTCGTGGTCAACAACCTCAACATCGTCAAGGGCGAGCCGACCCTGCTGACCTTCGACGAGGTCAACACGATGTTCCACGAGTTCGGCCACGCCCTGCACGGCCTGTTCTCCGACGTGCACTACCCCCGGTTCTCCGGTACGGCGGTGCCGAGGGACTTCGTGGAGTACCCCTCGCAGGTCAACGAGATGTGGGCGACCGACCCGGAGATCCTGGCGAACTACGCCAAGCACTACGAGACCGGCGAGCCCATGCCGCAGGAGCTCGTGGACCGGATGCTGGAGTCGCAGAAGTTCAACCAGGGCTTCGCCACGGTCGAGTACCTCGCCGCGACGCTGCTGGACTGGGCCTGGCACACCTCCTACACCGGCGGCGACGCCGAGACCTTCGAGGCCGAGGCGCTGCGGAACGCGGGCGTTGACGTGCCCGCCGTGCCGCCGCGCTACCGGAGCACCTACTTCGCGCACATCTGGTCGAGCGGCTACAGCGCGGGCTACTACTCCTACATCTGGAGCGAGGTCCTCGACGCCGACACGGTCGAGTGGTTCAAGGAGAACGGCGGGCTGCGCCGGGAGAACGGCGACCGGTTCCGGCAGCGGCTGCTGTCCAGGGGCGGCAGCGTGGAGGCCCTGACGGCGTTCCGCGACTTCCGTGGTCGCGACCCGCAGATCGAGCCCCTGCTCGCCCGCCGCGGCCTGATCTGATGTGACAGGCGCCGTGATGTGAAAGACGCCGCTTCGCCGGTCGGCAGCACCGACCGGCGAAGCGGCGTCCGGGTCAGGAGAGCCTGGCCAGGGCCGTACGCAGCCGCTCCAGGGAGCGCTCGCGGCCGAGGACCTCGATCGACTCGAACAGCGGGAGGCCGACCGTACGGCCGGTGACGGCCACACGGACCGGCGCCTGGGCCTTGCCCAGCTTGAGGCCGTGCGCGGCGCCGACCTCCTCCAGGGCGGTCTTGAGCGACTCGGGGTCCCAGTTCACGTCCTGCAGCCGCTCGGCGTAATCACTGAGGATCTCGGTCGCGCCCGGCTTCATCGCCTTGTCCCACGACGCCTGGTCGTGGACGGGGGCCTCCAGGAAGAGGAAGTCCACGTTCGCGGTGACCTCGGACAGCACCGCGATGCGGGTCTGGACCAGCTCCGCCACCCGGGCGAAGGTCGTCCGGTCCCAGCTCGGGTCGAGCCAGGGGTCGCAGCGCTGGATGAAGATGTCGAGGGGCAGCGCCCGAATGTACTCGCCGTTGAAGGCGCGCAGCTTCTTCTCGTCGAAGAACGCCGGGGACGGGTTCACGTCCTCCAGGCGGAACATCGGCATCATCTCCGACCACGGCATGATCTCGCGGTCGTCGCCGGGGCCCCAGCCGAGCAGCATGAGGTAGTTGACCATCGCCTCGGCGAGGTATCCCTCGTCGCGGTAGGACTCCAGGGCCACCTTGTCGCGCCGCTTGGACAGCTTCTGCCGCTTCTCGTTGACGATGACCGGGATGTGCGCCCAGACCGGCGGCGTGGCGCCCATCGCCTCCCACAGGAGCTGCTGCTTGGGCGTGTTCGACAGGTGCTCCTCCGCGCGCATGACGTGGGAGATCCGCATCTCGATGTCGTCGATCACGTTGGCGAGGTTGAACAGCGGCGACCCGTCGGCGCGCACGATGACGAAGTCCTCCATGGCCGCGTTCGGGAACTCGACCCGCCCGCGGACCATGTCGTTCACCACGGTCACGCCCTCGTCCGGGGTGCGGAACCGCACCGCGCCCTCGGTGAGGCCGCGGTCCCGGCAGAAGCCGTCGTAGCCCTGGT
This sequence comes from Microtetraspora fusca, assembly GCF_001570365.1. Lineage (GTDB taxonomy): Bacteria > Actinomycetota > Actinomycetes > Streptosporangiales > Streptosporangiaceae > Microtetraspora > Microtetraspora fusca. Next base: position 33,416 of record NZ_BBYK01000051.1, read on the forward strand.
GCTCGGAGCCTGTCCTGGCCTTCACGTCGTCGCGCGTGCAGGCGCAGTGGTAGGCCCTGCCGTCCTTGAGCAGCTTGGCCGCCGCCTCGCGGTGCTGCGCCTCGTACGCGGACTGGAAGTAGGGGCCCTCGAAGTGCGGGGAGTCGCCGCTGATGCCGATCCAGGCGAGCGCGGAGATGATGCCCTCGGTCCACTCGGGCCGGTTGCGCGCCGCGTCGGTGTCCTCGATGCGGAGCACGAACGTGCCCCCGGACTGTTCGGCGAGCGCCCAGTTGTAGAGCGCGGAACGGGCGCCGCCGACATGGAACATGCCGGTGGGCGAGGGCGCGAAGCGGACACGCAGGTCAGTCACGAGAGATCACCCGGTTGGTGAGAGTTCCGATTCCTTCGATGCCGACGCTGACCTCGTCACCGACGGCCAGGGGCCCGACGCCGGCGGGCGTGCCGGTCAGGATGACGTCGCCGGGCAGCAGCGTCATGACGGCGCTCACGTACGCGATGAGCGCCGGGATGTCGTGCAGCAGGAGCGAGGTGCGCGCGCTCTGCCGGAGCTCGCCGTTCACGCTGGTCGTGAGGGCGAGGTCGCCCGGGTCGAGGTCGGTCTCGATCCACGGGCCGATCGGGCAGAAGGTGTCGAAGCCCTTCGCCCTGCTCCACTGGCCGTCCCGCTGCTGCAGGTCGCGCGCGGTCACGTCGTTCGCGCAGGTGTATCCGAAGATCACCTCGTGTGCCCGCTCCACCGGTACGTCCCGGCAGAGCCGCCCGATGACCACGGCCAGCTCGCCCTCGTAGTCGACCCGCTGCGACAGCTTCGCCGGGTACGCGATGGCCTCGCCGGGGCCGATCACCGAGGTGCTCGGCTTGAGGAAGACGAGCGGCTCCTCCGGCGCCTCGCCGCCCATCTCGCGCGCGTGGTCGGCGTAGTTCTTGCCGACTGCAACGATCTTGCTGGGCAACATCGGCGCGACGAGCCTGACCTCGGCGACCGGATATCTGTCCCCGGCGAACTCGACACCGCCGAAGGGGTGGCCGTCGATCCTGGCGACGACCTCCCCGCTTTCTTCAACCACGCCGAAGGCGACACCGTCGCCTTTGGAGAACCTCGCGATACGCACGGTCACAAGGCTAGTGCCGCTCGCCGGTTGCTCACGTACCGCGCCCCCGGCTTGTGGCGCCCCGGGGGCGGGAAGGCCGTGGCGCGTCCCGGGGGCGAACCGTACGGCTCGTAGTGTGGCCGTGTCGGAATTCATCCACGGGAGGAGCCTGCGATGTCGGTCGTGAAGATCAACGTGTTGACGGTGAGCGCGGAGATGCGCGAGGAGTTGGAGAAGCGCTTCGCCAACCGCGCCGGCATGGTGGAGGCGGCCGACGGCTTCGAGTGGTTCGAGCTGCTCCGGCCGGTCGAGGGCACGGACCGGTACATGGTCTACACGCGCTGGCGCAGCGAGGAGGACTTCCAGCGCTGGCAGAGCAGCCGGGCCTTCCAGTCCGGTCACGCGCAGGCCGCCGCCGAGGCCGGCGCGCAGGGACACGGGCACGGTCACGGGCAGGGTCACGGGCACGGCCAGGGTCCGGCCGCGTCCGGGTCCGAGATCTGGTCCTTCGAGGTCGTGCAGAGCGCCTCGCCCAAGCGCGACTGAGGCCCCGGCGCGCCGGGCTCATATGGCGGTGGGGTGGCGGGGCTCGTACAGGCCGATCTCGGCGCCGCCGGGCAGGCGGAACCCGGTGACGAGGCCGTACCCCTCGTCACCGACCTCCCGGGTGAACGTCACCCCCTTGGCCGTCAGCTCGCGGACCGTGTCGGCGATCCGGTCGCACATCAGGTAGAGGTCGAACATCGGCCGGTCCCGGGTGGGATGCACCCCCAGTTCGGCGGGCGGCAGGCGGAAGATCAGCCAGCCGCCCCCGGCGTCGACGTTCCGCAGCCCGAGCACGTCTCGGAGGAAGGCCCGGTCGGCGTCCGGATCGTGGCTGTACAGCAGCCAGTGCGCACCTTTGATCATGGCTTCCCCCTTTCTGTGGACTTCTTCCCGGGCCGTCCCCGTACGAGGTCAAGCGTCCAGCGGATTCGCGGCAATTCGCGCGCAGATACCGCCCCTGAGGTTCGAGCCCCGCCACCGAACTCTTCGGATCGCGTGACGACCGTGCGGCATGGCCCTCACATCCTGCTAACAATGGTCATCTGCGACTTGACCGATAACGGGCATTCGGCCAGCATGATCACCCTCCCTCGTCCGTGACCCGGAAGGACCTTGCGTGCGTACCCGCGCTCGAGCCCTCGGTCTGATCTCCGCGCTGGCCCTCACCGGCGGCACGTTCGCCGCCGTGCCCGCCGAGGCCTCCCAGTCCGCCCAGACCCCCACTCGTACGCCCGAGTGCCAGGGGGACTGGCTGCCGGCGACGCCGACCTCCGAGGACGTGATGAGCGGGCAGCTCTCCTTCCTGGACCGCCCGGCCGTCAAGATCGGCACGAAGATCGACTGGAACCTCGACCCGTACAAGAGCCGGTCGTGGCAGATGGTGTTCCAGTCACTGCGGTGGATGGGGCGGCTGGTGGCCGACTACGAGGCCACCGGCAAGCAGGCGTACCTCACCCGCGCGACCGAGATCGCCAAGGACTGGGTCGAGAAGAACCCCTACGGCGGCCGGTCCACCAACAAGTACGCCTGGAGCGACCACCCGACCGCGCTGCGCGCGCCCGCGCTGGTCTGCCTGAGCAGGTACGTCCCCGACGCCTGGCTCAAGGACAGCCTCGCCGTACACGCGAAGCTGCTGGCCGACCCGCGCTTCTACAAGGCCGGGCACAACCACGGCCTCGACCAGGACATCGGCCTGCTGCGCATCGGCTGCCGCTACAACCAGAAGGGCTGGAAGGACCTCGCCCTCTCCCGCATGGTCAAGTCGATGAAGCTCGACATCGACTCCGAGGGATCGCTGAGGGAGCAGGCCCCGCGGTACGCGATCTACGTGCACGACCGGCTGCGCGTCGCGACGGACACCATCAAGGACTGCGGCCTCAAGGTGCCCGACGACCTCGCCAAGCGCTGGGACGGCCTGCCCAAGCACATCAGCGCCGCCACGCAGCCCAACGGGTACATGGTGCCGCTCGGGGACGGCGCGCCGGACGTCCAGCCCGCCGGGTTCGCCCACTCCACCGAGACCGTGCAGGTGTTCAAGGCCGGATACGTCTTCGGCCGTACGGCCTGGGGCGATCCGCAGTCGGCCTACTACTCGATCAGGTTCGGGCCGGGCATGAAGTTCCACGGCCATGAGGACCACCTGGGGGTGACCTACTATGCCCAGGGCCGCGACGTGCTGACCGAGGCCGGGTTCCACTCCTACGAGAACAACCCGTACCGGCGCTGGACGATGACGCCCGAGGCGCACAACGTCCCCGTGGTGGTGGGGAAGCCGTTCCGCGGCCGCACGCCGTCGTCGCTGGTCCGCCGCTCGATCGACAAGGACCGTCAGTCGTTCACCCTGACCGACAAGGCGTACGGCGTCGGCCGTACCAGGGCGGTGCTCGTGAACCACGACCAGGACGTCATGGCGGTGCTGGACACGACGGACGGCGGCAAGGTGCGCAACCTGTGGCACTTCGACCCGTCGCTGAAGGTCTACTCCAACGGCGGCGGCCGCGTCGTGGTCGGCGAGGGATCGTGGCGGGCGACGCTGGTGCAGCTCGCCCTGCCCTCATGCAAGCCGATCGGCGGCCAGAAGGTGGTCCGCGGCCAGACCAACCCCTACCAGGGGTGGATCTCCCCCGCCTACATGAAGAAGGTCGCCGCCCCGGCTGTGATCTCGCCCGCGGCCTCGTCGCTGCTCACGATCGTCGTGCCCGGTACGGCGAAGCCCGAGGTGAGCTGCTCGGGCCGTACGGTGATCGTCCACACCGCCGACGGCCCGACCAGCTTCAAGATCTCCGGCTCCGACCTCGTCTGATCCCCCCGCCACCTTCACATCGGGGGATCAGACGACGCCCGCACACAGCCGTGGAGCGGAGTGCGGGCGCCGGAACAGCCATCCGCCGCAGCGCAGCGGCGCCCACCTCCGGCCAGGCCTCAGCCCCCAGCCCACCGAGCACCGCGAGGGGCGCGGCGGTGTCTGGACTGAGGAGCGAGCGGGGAGCGAGGGACGAGCGACGCCGAGCGACGAGGGAAGACATCGCCTGAAAGCGCCCCGAGCCCGCCGAGCGAAGCGAGGCAAACAGACACAGCGAGGCGATCAGGCACTGTGGCCGGCGCGGAGGAGTCCGTAGGTGACGGCCTGCTCCAGGGCCTGCCAGGACGCCTCGACGATGTTCTCGGCGACGCCCACGGTGGACCAGTCACCGGTGGCGTCGCTGGAGGTGATGAGCACCCGGGTGATGGCGTCGGTGCCGTGGGTGCCCTCCAGGATGCGGACCTTGAAGTCGATGAGCTCCACCTCGGCGAGCTCGGGGTAGAGCTTCTCCAGCGCGAGCCGTACGGCCTTGTCGAGGGCGTTGACGGGGCCGTTTCCCTCGCCGGTGGCGACGATCCGCTCGCCCTTGGCGTGCAGCTTGACCGTGGCCTCGCTCGCGACCTCGCCGGTCGGGCGCCGCTCGACGATGACCCGCCAGGACTCGACGGAGAAGTGGCGCCTGCGCTCCCCGGCGACGGTGTCGCGCAGCAGCAGTTCGAAGGACGCGTCGGCGGCCTCGAAGGTGTGCCCGCGCGACTCCAGGTCCTTGACGCGCTCGACGAGCTGGCGGGACTGGTCGGAGGTCAGGTCGTAGCCCAGCTCCCGGCCCTTGAGCTCGACGGAGGCCCGGCCCGCCATGTCCGAGACGAGCATGCGCATGTCGTTGCCGACCATGGACGGGTCGATGTGCTGGTAGAGGTTGGGGTCGACCTTGATGGCCGAGGCGTGCAGCCCCGCCTTGTGCGCGAAGGCCGACGTCCCGACGTACGGCTGGTGCGAGTTGGGCGTGACGTTGGTGACCTCGGTGATCGCGTGCGCGATGCGGGTCATGTCCCGGAGCGACTCCGGGGGGACGAGGTCGAACCCCTTCTTGAGCTGGAGGTTCGCCACGACCGTGAACAGGTTGGCGTTGCCCGAGCGCTCGCCGTACCCGTTGGCGCAGCCCTGCACGTGGGTGGCGCCGGCCTTGACGGCGGCCAGCGTGTTGGCGACGGCGCAGCCGGTGTCGTCGTGGCAGTGGATGCCGACGCGCGCGCCGGTCGACACGGCGGCGTGGACGACGTCGGCCAGCTCGTCGGGGAGCATGCCTCCGTTGGTGTCGCAGAGCGCGATGACGGACGCCCCGGCCTCGGCCGCCGTACGGAGAACCTCCAGGGCGTAGTCCGGGTTGGAGGCGTAGCCGTCGAAGAAGTGCTCGGCGTCGAGGAAGACTCGCTGGCCCTCCGCACGCAGGTGGGAGACGGTGTCGCGGATCATCGCGAGGTTCTCCTTGAGCGTGGTGCGGAGGGCCAGCTCAACGTGCCTGTCGTGACTCTTCGCGACGAGTGTCACGACGGGTGCGCCGGATTCGCGCAACGCGGCCACCAGGGGGTCGTCGGCGGCCTTCACTCCGGCCCGGCGGGTCGCGCCGAACGCGGCGAGTTGCGCGTGCTTCAGGTCGAGCTCTGTTCGAGCCCGCCGGAAGAACTCGGTGTCCTTCGGGTTCGCGCCCGGCCAGCCGCCCTCGATGAAGCCCACGCCGAGGCCGTCCAGGTGACGGGCGACGGCCAGCTTGTCGGCGACCGTCAGGTTCAAGCCTTCCTGCTGGGCCCCGTCACGCAGTGTCGTGTCGTACACATGGAAGCGGTCATCGGCCATTTCTTGGTTTCTCCTTCGCGGGGTGGTCCTCGCCGCGCGCGGTCATCGCTCGTTCTGTGCCGGAAAACACAAAAGACCCCTCACGGACGTGAGAGGTCTGCGCGCTGGCGTTGTCCCGATGTCAGCCAGCGCGCCTGCCGATAATGAGCAGACCGTAGAACATGGTGCCTTGAAGTCTGCCACATGCCGTGACCCGGCCGGTACATTCGTCTCACGATCCGAGACATCAATCTTGTGTTGCGACTTACACCCTACGTGAGCTGGAAAGATGCCCAGCCTGACGATCTCGGACGTCGGACTGCGCGCGAACTAAGGTGATGCCATGAAGGCCGATAACTTTGTCGACGCGGCCGTCGCCGCGTACACCGTCGAGCACACCACTCCGCCGGACGACGTGCTCCTCAGCCTGGCCGAGGAGACGGCGAGGCTGACCGGCGGCGACGCCGTCATGCAGATCTCCCCCGAGCAGGGGACGCTGCTCACCATGCTCGTGCAGATCAGCGGCGCCCGCCGGGCCGTGGAGGTCGGCACGTTCACCGGCTACTCGTCGATCTGCATCGCCCGCGGCCTGCCCGAGGACGGCCGGCTGATCGCCTGCGACGTGAGCGAGGACTGGACGTCGGTCGCGCGACGCTATTGGGAGAAGGCGGGCGTGGCCCACAAGATCGAGCTGCGTCTCGGGCCGGCGGCGGACACGCTCCGCGCGATGCCCGAGGAGGCAAGTTTCGACTTCGCGTTCATAGACGCGGACAAGCGGGGATACCGCGCGTACTACGAGGAGATCCTGGCCCGGCTCGTCCCCGGCGGGGTGATCTGCGTGGACAACACCCTGCAGAGCGGCGCGATCGTGGACCCCGGCGCGGGTGGCAACGTACCGGTGATGCGGGAGTTCAACGACTTCGTCGCCAGCGACGATCGGGTGACGACCGCCCTACTCCCGGTCGCCGACGGCCTCACCCTCATCCGCAAGATCTGACATCCCGGAACTCCAGGTACACGGTCAGCTTTGCGATTACATTACGTGTCGCGTCAATCACGTTGCGCCGCCCACCTGGGGGATGATGTACCCATGGCCAAGGTTCTCGTCGAACCCACGACACAGGCGGAGATCTCAGCCGCCTCCCTGGACCGTCTTTATCGGGAAAACTGCCGCAGGCACCCTCACACCAAGGTCGAAATCATCAACGGCCGGATCGTGGTGAGAGAGGTGCCCACACGCGAACACGCGAGAATCGTCTTCAGGCTCCTCCTACAGCTCATCCCCTTCATCACTGAGCGGGGCTGGGAGAACCTGCAGGACGTGAACCTCTTCCTCCATCCACAACTCGACCGCTACCGACCAGATCTGCTCATCGCCAAGCCAACGGCCCGGATGTGGAACCCGGAGAACATCTGGGGCAGCGACACGCTGCTGGTCGTCGAGGTGGTGTCGCCGAGCAGTGGAGAGGACGACCACGGGCACAAGCCGCGAAACTGCGCGTTGGCGGGGGTTCCGCTCTATCTGGTGATCGACACCTTCAAGGGGGTGGCCCGGCTGATGAGCGACCCTGGAGAGAAGGGCTACCAGCACCTTGTCGAGGTAACGCTTGGCAAGCCCCTGACGCTGCCCGAGCCGTGGGACGTGACCATCGACACCGCCCCGTTGATCGAGGCGTAAGCCGTACGATCCCCTCCGCCTGGCGGAGGGGACGCCAGGGAGCCCGGCGAGGGCGAGGTCGCCGGGCTCCTGTCATGTGCGTGCTCTGAGCTGTCGGACGCGCCTTGTGGCGCGTGGGAGACCGCGTCAGCAGATCTTGTGGACCCAGTTGTGCGTGTCGGGGCGGGTGCCGTACTGGATGCCGATGAGCTCCTCGCGGATCTTCTGGGTGACCGGGCCGGGGGTGCCATCGCCGATCGTCCAGGAGCGGTCGGCGCCCTTGACGCTGCCGATGGGGGTGACCACGGCGGCGGTGCCACAGGCGAAGGCCTCGGTCAGCTCGCCCGACTCGCACCCGGCCTGCCACTCCTCGATGGAGAGCCGGCCCTCCTCGGCCTTCAGACCCAGGTCGGCGGCGAAGGTGAGGATCGAGTCACGGGTCACTCCGGGCAGGAGCGTCCCGGTGAGCGCGGGGGTGAGCAGCCGGTCGCCGAAGACGAAGAACATGTTCATCCCGCCCATCTCCTCGATGTAGCGGTGCTCATGCGCGTCGAGCCACACGACCTGGTCGCAGCCCTGCTCGACGGCCTGGCGCTGGGCGACGAAGGCCGCCGCGTAGTTGCCGCCGCACTTGGCGAAGCCGGTGCCTCCGGGAGCGGCGCGGGTGTACTCCGTGGACAGCCAGACCGAGACCGGCTTGATCCCGCCGGAGAAGTACGACCCAGCGGGAGAGGCGATCACCATGTAGCGGAACGACTTGGACGGGTAGTTCACGCCCAGCCCGACCTGGGTGGCGATGATGAACGGCCGCAGGTACAGGCTGTGCCCTTCGGTCGTCGGCACCCACTCCTTGTCCGTCTGGACGAGCTGATCCAACGACTCGACGAACAGCTCCTCGGGCAGCTCGGGCATCGCCATCCGCTGGGCGGACTTGTTGAACCGGGCCGCGTTGGCGTGCGGCCGGAACGACACGATGGACCCGCTCGCCTGGCGGTACGCCTTGAGCCCCTCGAACAGCTCCTGGGCGTAGTGGAGCACCGCCGTCGCCGGGTCCAGGACCAGCGGCCCGTACGGCTCCAGCCGCGCGTCGTGCCAGCCACGGCCTTCGGTGTAGTCGATGGAGATCATGTGATCGGTGAAGGTCTGCCCGAAGCCGGGATTCGCCAGTACCTGCTCACGCTCGGCCGCGGTCCGGGCCTGCTGGTTGAGCTGCACGTCGAAGCTGAGCTGGCTGGTCATGTGCCGCGATCCTTCTCTCTTTGTCGCCACATTCATTGTGCGACCTACGGGAAACCTAAGGCATAAAAGAGGGTACGAAAAAGCGCATGGCGGCCTGAACCAGGCCGCCATGCGCAAAGACGGGGTGAGCGGCCCGGCTCAGCCGGCTACTCGGGAGGCGATGTCGTCGCCGATTTCACGGGTCTGCCGAACGGCCCGGGCACCCTGGCGCTCGACGAGGTCTTCGGCGACCGCCTGCTCGACCTTCTCCGCGGCGGCGGTGAGGCCGAGGTGGTCCAGGAGCATGGCGATGGACAGGATGGTGGCCGTCGGGTCGGCCTTGCCCTGGCCCGCGATGTCGGGGGCGCTGCCGTGGACCGGCTCGAACATGGACGGCGCGGTCCGGTCCGGGTTGATGTTGCCGCTGGCGGCCAGGCCGATGCCGCCGGCCACCGCCGCGCCGATGTCGGTGATGATGTCGCCGAAGAGGTTGTCGGTGACGATCACATCGAACCGCTCAGGCTGGGTGATGAAGAACATCGAGGCGGCGTCGATGTGGCAGTAGTCGGTCTCGACCTGGGGGTAATCCAGGCTGACCCGGGCGACCGTACGGGCCCACAGGTCACCCGCGTAGGTGAGGACGTTGGTCTTGTGGACCAGGGTGAGCTTCTTGCGCGGCCGCTGGGCCGCCTTCTCGAAGGCGTAGCGGACGACCCGCTCGACCCCGAAGGCCGTGTTGAGCGACTCCTGGGTCGCGATCTCATGCGGGGTGCCGCGACGCAGCGTGCCGCCGGCTCCCGCGTACAGGCCCTCGGTGCCCTCGCGGACGACGACCATGTCGATGTCCTCGGGGCGGGCCTTGCCCAGCGGGGTCTCCACGCCGGGGAAGAGCTTGACCGGGCGCAGGTTCACGTAGTGGTCGAGCTCGAACCGAAGCCTGAGCAGGAGGTCGCGCTCCAGGATGCCCGGAGGGACGCTCGGGTCGCCGACGGCGCCCAGCACGATGGCGTCGTAGCCGCGCAACTCGTCCAGCACGGCGTCGGGAAGGACCTCGCCGGTCGCGTGGTAACGCTTCGCTCCCAGGTCGTACTCGGTGGTCTCGACCTTGACGCCGGCCGCGTTGAGGACCTTGAGTCCCTCGGCGACGACCTCGGTGCCGATCCCGTCCCCCGGGATCACTGCCAGACGGATGTTGCTCGAATCCATGCAAGTACCTTACCGGTCTGTTTCGTATGCCGAACGCATGGTCTCACTATCCGGGCGGCGTGACCGCGACCAAACGCTCGAACACCAGGTCGCGGGCGGTCGCCAGCCCGAACGCGAGCGCGCCGAGCAGCACGGCGTCCGCGCCCAGCATGGACGCCTCGATGCGCGGCGGCCGAAAGGCCACCAGCCTGGTGAGGCGCTCGCTCACCGGGCCGATGAGCAGGTCCGCGGCCTGCGCGCCGATGCCGCCGCCCAGGACCATCAGCTCGGGGTCGAGCACCGCGACGACGCCGGCGAGTGCGTGCGCCACGTGGTCGACCTCGGCCGAGACGACCTTGAGCGCGGCCTCGTCGCCCCGCCGGGCCGCGTCGAAGACGTCCTTCGCGCTGTCGACGACCATGCCCAGATTGCGGGCGGCCGCGACCACTCCGTCCGCGGAGGCCACCGACTCGAACATGCCGCGCCCCGGGTCGGACAGCGGATCGCCCTCGCCGACCGGCAGATAGGAGATCTCGCCGGCCGCTCCGCGGGCACCTCGGTAGAGCCGCCCGTCGATCACGACACCCATGCCGATGCCGGTGCCCAGCGAGACGTAGACGAAGTGGTCCACACCCTCGCCCAGGCCGTACGCGCCCTCCCCTACGGCGGCGAGGTCCACGTCGTTCTCCACGATGTACGGGGACCCCGTGACGTCGGCGAGCCGCTCCACCGCGCCGGGCAGCTCCCATCCCGGCAGGTTGGGGGCGAGCCGCAGCGCGCCGGTCTCCTTGTCGTGGACACCGGGGGTGCCGAACACGGTGAGCGTGACGTCTCCGGCGGCCAGGCCGGCCTCGGCGACGACCTCGGCCGCCAGCTCCGTGAGCTGGACGACCAGCTCGGCGTGGCTCCCGGCGCGGGAGGGCTCGTCCCTGCGGACGGCGATCTCCCCCACCAGGTCGGCCAGCGCGAACCGAACGTAGGAACGACCCACGTCGACGGCGAGCACCCACCCCGCCTCCGGGCGGACTTCGTACAGCAATGCCGCCCGGCCCGCACTGCCGGTGCGCAGCCCCACGGGACGGACCAGCCGCGCGCGTTCCAGGTCCGCCAGCGCGACCGAGATCGTCGGCTTGGACAGACCGGTCGCCTGTGCGAGCTCAGGTCGGGACGCCTTGCCCCTGCGGAAGATCTCGGCCAGCACGGCGCGCTCGTTCATCACGCGCAACAGGCTCGTCGTGCTGGCGGTTCCGCCGATGCTGACCACGGTCCAAGGGTGTCACACGGGTGGAACGTGATCGTACGCGCTGACGTGCTGGAGCGAACGCGTCAGCGCTCCGGGGAACCCCCGTTGTCACGGCGGTCGAGCGCGGTCTGCAGCGCGTCGGCGGCCTCGTCGCGGACGTCTTCTGGACTGTTCCAGGGATACATGTCGTACATGACGGTCTCATTCGTACGTTGTGGAAACGGGACTGAGCGGAATCCGGTCGCGGATCCGGAATCAGGGCGCCGCCGAGGACGCGGATCGCGCGCCTCAAGGCGGAAAAGGGAAGTCACGACCGGCACAGCGCCACACACCGCGGCGGGTCGGTCGGCCGCCCTAGGTCAGGCCCCGCCGCGGCAGGTGATGAGTACGGACACCTGGCGCGTCATGTGCGCAAGCCTACCCCAGAATCTCGTAGGACGACCTAGTATCTCAATATTCGAGACACCTGCTCCGCCTCCCTCACCACCCCGCGAGACCACCAGCAATCACCACGGCGCCGAACCATCACGCTCGGGGCGCGGCGGTGTCTGGACTGAGGAGCGAGTGGGGAGCGAGGGACGAGCGACTCCGAGCGACGAGGGAAGACATCGCCTCAAGGCGCCCCGAGCCCGCGCGAGCGAAGCGAGCGCAATAAGCACAGAACAGCACGAACCCGCTCCACCAAGGGTGGAGCGGGTTCGTGTGATGCTGGTCGGGACGGCGGGTCAGTCCTCCAAGTCGACCGTACGGCCGCTGTCGGCGCCGACCTCGTGCACGATCTGGTCGATGACGTCGCTCGGGATGGCCGAGTCGACGGTCAGCGCGATCAGAGCCTTGCCGCCCTTCTCGCCGCGCGCCACCTGCATGGAGGCGATGTTGACGCCGTGCTCGCCGAGCACGCGACCGACGATGCCGACGATGCCGGGGCGGTCGGTGTAGGTGAAGAACGCCAGGTGGTCGGTCGGCTCGATCTCCATGGCGAAGCCGTTGACCTCGACGATCTTGGTGACCTGTCGGGGGCCCGAGAGCGTACCGGAGACCGAGACGGTCCGGCCGTCGGCGAGCAGGCCGCGTACGGTGACGACGTTGCGCCAGTCGGGGCTCTCACCGCTGGTGACCAGCTCGACCACGGTGCCGCGGTCCTTCGCGAGCAGCGGGGCGTTGACGTAGGTCACCGCGTCCTCGACGACGTCGGTGAAGACGCCCTTGAGGGCGGCCAGTTCGAGCACACGCACGTCCTGCGCCGCGATCTCGCCGCGCACCTCGACGTCGAGCTTGGTGGCGACCTCGCCCGCGAGGGCGGTGAAGATGCGGCCGAGCTTCTCGGTCAGCGGCAGGCCCGGCTTGACCTCCTCGGCGACCGCGCCGCCCTGGACGTTCACGGCGTCCGGGACGAACTCGCCGGCCAGGGCCAGCTTGACGCTGCGGGCGACCTGGGTGCCGGCCTTCTCCTGGGCCTCGTGCGTGGACGCACCGAGGTGCGGGGTGACCACGACCTGGTCGAACTCGAACAGCGGGCTGTCCGTGCAGGGCTCCTTGGCGAACACGTCGATGCCGGCGCCCGCGACGCGCCCCTCCTTGAGAGCGGAGTAGAGCGCGTTCTCGTCGATGATGCCGCCGCGCGCGACGTTGATCAGGCGGACCGACGGCTTGACCATGTGCAGCTCGCGGTCGCCGATGAGACCGACGGTCTCCTTGGACTTGGGCAGGTGCACCGTGATGAAGTCGGCCTGCTGGAGGACCTCTTCCAGGGACGCCAGCTTGACGCCCATCTGCGCGGCGCGGGCCGGCTGCAGGTAGGGGTCGTAGGCGATCAGCTCGACGCCGAACGGCTGCAGGCGCTGCGCGACGAGCTGGCCGATCTTGCCGAGGCCGAGGATGCCGACGACCTTCTCGTCGAGCTCGACGCCGGTGTACTTGGACCGCTTCCACTCGCCGCCCTTGAGGGCGGAGTGGCCCTGGGCGACGTTGCGGGCGCTGGCCAGGATCAGCGCGACCGTGTGCTCGGCGGCGCTGGTGATGTTGGAGGTCGGAGCGTTGACGACCATGACACCGGCCTTGGTCGCCGCCTCGACGTCGACGTTGTCCAGGCCGACCCCGGCACGGGCCACGACGCGCAGCTTGGGCGCGTGCGCGATCGCCTCGGCGTCCACCTGCGTGGCGCTGCGGACGATCAGCGCGTCGACGTCGGCGAGCGCGGGCAGCAGCTGGGATCGGTCGGAACCGTCGGTCTGACGGACCTCGAAGTCCGCCCCGAGCACGGCCAGACCGGCTTCGGACAGCTCCTCTGCGACAAGGACGACGGGCTTGTTCACTGGCGATCCTTAGGAAAGTGCGGCTGCACGGACACGCGTGAGTCTATCCGGGCTTGTGAAAGCTCTCACGAACGCCCGGCATACGAGACGGGCCAGCTAGCGGCACTCCTGGGTATCGTGAGATTCACTCACATGTTCGCTAACTGATGGCTTTACCCAAGATGGACCGATCCCATCCAGACAGGCTCTATCTTGGTATTGATCGCACGCATTCTTCACGATTAGCCTGATAAGCCATGGTTCGCTACCTAACGTTCAGCCTATGAGCATCGGGAACCCGTCTCTCGGCGACGTGCTCGCGCAGCACGGAAGCCCACAACGCCTACTCGCGGCTCTTGCCGAAATGGGAATCCTGGTAGCCGTCCGGCCCGACCGCTCCGTCGTGCTCGGCACGACGCAGAGCGGTGAGCGTGTGCTGCTCGGTTACACCACGCCGGCGACCTACGCCCGGCATCGGGGCGGCCACTCCCTTTCGGCGTGTGACGCCGAGACCATCCTCGACATCCAGCGGGTCACCGGCGTGCGCGAGATCGTGATCGACGCCGCCGGTCCCCACGCGGCCGCCGTGCCCATCGAGGACCTGCAGCGCTATCTGGTCTCGGCGCGCAGCGGAGCCGCACACGCCCTGTCCGGATCGAGATCCGCCTCGACACCCAACGCGTACGCCACGGGGGCGATGGCCACCGTGGCGCGGGCGCAGGTGACCCAGGCGCCTCCCGCTCCCGATCCCGCTCCGGTCTCCTCACCGGCGCCCGGCCCGATCTCGCCGGCCTGGATCCCCGCGCCCCGGCAGCACCTGTCCGGTGCGATGCAGGTGGTCGATCCCGGCTATCGCCGGACCAACCATCCGATCCTGCCCGCGATGCGGGTGGCGCTCGCGGAGATTCTGCGCGACCTGCCGCTCGTCCACCACGTGTGGGTCTCCGAGGCGCGGACGGTCTCCGGCTCGACCGGGCTGATGCTGCACGTCAAGGTGCACGCGTCGGCGGCCGAGGACATCGTGCGGGACATCCATCGCGGGGTCCGGGCCCGGCTGCCCCAACTCGCGGCCAGCGGAGCGCCGGTGCTCATGGCCCGGGTCGCCGACGCCCACACAGAACGTCGGATGATCGAGGTCGGCGCGCACGTCATCTGCGCGGACACCCGCGGTTAGGTCCCGTTTCCCGAGCCTGGCCTTCGGACCCCCTCAGGCTCGCGTGACGGGATCTGACCGCCGGACGGTCCGCGAACGCCGGGTCGCCGCCGAGGCCACGACGGCGGCGACCCGTCTGAGGTCGCGCGGCGTTCCTGAGCCGCTCGTCGGCGTCCGGCCGTTCGGAGTTCCTGTTCGGCACGCCGCGGCGCGCACGGACGGGTACGGCCGGAGCGGGCTCGTGGTCGGCCGGGCGGTTCTCGGACCGGCCATGACTGACGCCTTTTCGTTCCCATGCGCATCTTCCGACCGGGCGTTTGCTTCGGCTTGAATGACGCCATGGTCTCCCCGGCGGCGACGCCCACCCCCCTGACCGTTTCCCGTGGCGTTCGCCTCGGCTATGCCGTGGGGTCGTTCTGCACGGCCAACTTCTCCGCGATCCCCGGCCTGCTCCTGCTCATCTACATGACCGACGTGCTGGCGGTGCCCCCGCTGCTCGCCGGATTCATCGTCTTCCTGCCCAAGGCGTGGGACCTGGTCATCAACACCTTGGTCGGCCAGTGGTCGGACCGTACGGTCTCGCGGTGGGGGCCGCGCCGCCCGTGGATGCTCGCCGGGTCGATCATCCTGCCGCTGTCCTTCGGGCTGATGTTCATCGGGCCGCCGCTGACCGGCGTCCCCGCCGCGCTCTTCGTCGGAGTGACGTTCGTGGTGGCGGCCACCGGATACGCGCTGTACGAGGTGCCGTACAAGGCCATGCCGGCCGAGATGACCACGGACTACCACGAGCGGACGTCGCTGCTGCAGTGGCGGATGGTCTTCGTCGCGATCGCGATCGCCATGAGCGGGATCCTCGCGCCCGCCGTCGCCGGGAAGTCGGTGGCGGGCTACCGTCAGATGGGACTGATCTTCGCGGCGGTCCTGCTGGTGTCCATGTTCGGCTCGTTCTTCGGCACCGCCCGCGCTCCGTTCACCGGTCCGCAGGAGGCCGAGGGCACGCTGCGCGGCCAGCTCGCCGCCGCCCGCACCTCGAAGCCGTTCCTGTGGTTGCTCGCCCTGTGCAGTGCGCAGACGCTCGCGGCGGGCGTGATGCTGGCGGGCGCGCCCTACTTCGCCGCGTACACGCTGGGAAACACCACGGCGACCAGCACGCTCTTCGCGGCGCTGGTCGGTCCGATGCTGGTCACGATGCCGCTGTGGGTGTGGCTCGCCCGCCGGATGGACAAGCGGGGCGCGATGATCCTCTCCGGCGTGCTGTTCGCCGCCGGCGCCCTGCTGGCCGTCGCCACCCCGCTGCTCGGCTCGCTGTACGCGCATCTGTGCGTGGTGATGGTCGGGGTGGGCTACGCGGGGTTGCAGCTTCTGGGGTTCTCCATGCTCGCCGACGTCATCGCGTACGACGGCGCGGTGAGCGGGAAGCGGCGTGGCGGCGTCTTCACCGGACTGTGGACGGCGGTCGAGAGCGCGGTGCAGGCGTTCGGCGTGACGATCTACGGCGCGGCGCTCGCGATCGGCGGCTTCATCTCCTCGGATCCGGCGAACCCGGTCACCCAGCCGGACAGCGCGCGCACCGCGGTGATCGTCGGCCTGACCATCGTCCCGGCGCTGATCGCCCTGTCCGGCGTGATCATGACGTTGAAGTACGACCTGACCGCCGAGCGCATGGCGCGGGCGACCGCCCCCTCGCCCTCCTGAGGAACGGCCCCGCCTCCAGCGCGCCCGGCAGGCGGGTGGCCGCCGCGACGAAGCGGCGACCAGTCCTGCGAAGCCGGGTCTTATGCCACCCGCCGCGAAAGCCTCACCCGCGTACGGGCGAACAGTCCGGCCACCAGGGCGGCCAGCAGGGGTAGGCCCACCGCCACGGCGACGAACTGCGGCCACGGCACGGCGAGCACGAATCCCGGATCCGGGAAGCGATACCCGTTGGGCGCCACGTCAGGAGGCATCCTCGAAACATTGATCGCCAACCCCGCGGACTCGACGGCGGCGAGCCCCAACCCCGCCAGCAGGCCGACGGGTACCCCCAGACCGGCGATGAAGGCCGCCTGTCCCGCGACCACCGCCCGGCGGGTGCGCGGCCGTGCTCCCAGGGCGGAGAGCGTCTCCATGTCTCTGCGAGCGTCGGCCGCGGCGAGGGCCGTCGCGCTGAACGTCGCGCCCAGCGCGATCAGCGCGGCCGCGATGACGAACGGGTGAAGTCCGCGCAGTCCCCCGATGTCGGGGCCGTGCTCTGTTGTGACCGCGACCTTCGCCGTCACCGCCCGCACAGGGCCGTCCAGCCGCTGTACCTCGGCCGGCGTCAGCCGCCTGACCTGGGGATCGACGAGGAGATGGGTGAGCTTCACCGCGTACCCGCGTGAGGTGAACGCGGACACCGGAGCCACTCCGGCGACCGCCGTCGGACCGTCGACCTTCACCAACGTCGCGGGCAGGGACACCCGGGCCGACTCCACGTCCTCGATCACGCGCCACGTGGGCAGGGCGAGCGCGACCTCGCCGTTCCGCACGCCCGCCGGATTGAAGACGACGGCCCGGCCCGCGGCCAGCGCCGCCTCCGCCACCGGGTCCGTACGGCCCAGCAGGTAGCGCAGCAGATCCGAGCCGCCCAGGGGCAGTTCGCCCCACGTGCCGTACCTCATGCATCCCTCGCACCCCCGCTCCTGTAGCTCGGTGCGGAGCGGCTCGCCCTTCGCGTCGACGGGCGTGAGGGCTTCGACCAGCGGCACGCCGGGCAACGTCTTCGCCGCGATGCCCCGGATCGTCCGCCAGGACTCCTCGGTGACCTCGGCCCCGTAGATCGCGGTCGTCCCCTGCCTGTAGGGGCTCCGGTATCGCTGCTCGTTCCGGGCCACGCTGCTGTCCGACACGACCATGATCATGCCGAACGTCGCCGCCGCCGCCATGACCGCCACGACGGCCGGTGCCGTACGGCCGCGGTTGCGGACGCCGTCGCGTACGGCCAGCCGGAGCGGCAGCGGGAGCCGCCGGGCGAGCGGACCGATCCGCCTGATCAGCCACGGCGTGATCATCACCAGGCCGAGCTGGCCGAGCAGCGCCCCGGCGATGTAGGCGTCCAGCCGCCCGCTCAACGCGGCGTACGTGAGGGCCGCGACGCCCAGCACGGCGACGAGCGTTCCCAGCAGCGGTCGCCCGGCACGGTCGCGTCCGGTGTCGCGCCGCCCGGCGAGGGCCGCGGCCACGTCCCAGCGCGCCGCCTGTACGGCGGGCACGATCGCGGCGGCCAGCCCGCTCAGCGTGCCGAGCGCGAAGATGATGGCGACCAGCCCGACCGGAACGTCGAACGGCCCCAGCTCTCCGTCGGGCCACTGGCCGGCCGCGGCGACGATGACACGGGCGACGCCCACCCCCAGGACCGCCCCGATCACCGAGGCTCCCGCGCCCAGGATCAGGCCGTCGGAGATCACGATGAGTTTCAGCTGGCGACCCGAGCCGCCCTGGGCGGCGATCAGCGCCAGCTCCCTGCGCCGCCGTCGCAAGCCGACCGCGAAGGCCGGCCCGGCGAGCAGGACGACCTGGGTCACGAGGACCGCGGCGACGAGTGGCTCATTCCAGGTCAGGGAGGGGTAGCCTCCCACGTCGACCTGCCCGTCCTCGCCGGCCGGAGGATCGTCGAGCACGGCCCGCGACAGCACGGCGAGGCCCTTGTCGTTCGCCTGCCGCACCCGGTCCCACGTCACCGGCTGCCGCGATTCGATCAGCCAGCGGCTCTGGTGGGAAACGCCGTCCAGCAGCGTGCCGGGCAGGGTGATGATCTGCCGGACGTTGTAGTGGACTGCGGGCGGGGCCGCCCGCACGACGCCGACCACCCGTTTGGCGATGCCGTCCCTGGTCACGCGCAGGACGTTCCCCACGGGCACGCCGACGACGTCGCTCACCGCGACCTCGTCCTCGGCCTGCGGGAATCGGCCGTCGAGCAGATGGAACCTGCTCGTGGTGACGGGATCGCGGGCGTCCGCCTCCCAGATCATGGCGTCCCGGTAGCCGTCGCGCTCCTGATACTCCCCGTATCCCTCGAAGGACCGGATCACCCGGGCGCCGGGACCGACCACCGCCTCGATCTCGGCTTTCGTCAATGGAGGCCGCGTCTTGTCAGGGAGCTCCATGAACAGCCCCGGTCGCTCGGCGCTCTGCCTGATGGGGCCGACGAGTTCGGTGTCGGTCACCAGCGCGGCGGCGGAGCCCAGCTCCCAGCGGAGCCGCTCGCGCGGATCGAGATCACTGGTGGACGTGTATACGGCGGCTGCGGTGATGGCGAGAACGGGCAGTCCGATCATGACCAAGATGAGGAGGCTGCGGCCCTTGGCCCGCCACAGGTCGCGGCGGGAGATCCGCAGGGCGGCGCGGACGGCGCTCATGCCGCCTCCCCGAGGAATGCTCTTCGGGCCCCGAGCGGGCGGCTCATCGGGCGCTCACCAGCCCCGCCTCGGCCGCGTCCGCGATCTCCCCGTCCTTCAGGAACACCACCCGGTCGGCCCAGGCGGCGTACCTGGGCTCGTGGGTGACGACGAGGACGGCGGCCCCGGCGTCCGCCCGGCCCCGGAGAATCCCCAGGATCTCGTCGCCCACGAGCGTGTCCACCGCGCCGGTCGGCTCGTCGGCGAGAAGCAGCCGCCGCTCGCCCACCAGCGCCCGGGCGATCGCCACCCGCTGCCGCTGGCCGCCCGACATCTCCTCCGGGAAACGGTCGGCCAGGTCGGCCGCGCCGAGCTCCTCCAGCGCGGCGAGCGCCTCCTGACGCGCCCGCGCCGTACGAACGCCGTCCAGCTCGCGCGGGAGCATCACATTCTCGGCGGCGGTCAGCGACGGGATGAGGTTGAGGTCCTGGAACACGTATCCGACCCGCCGCCGGCGCAGCGCGGCGAGGTCGGCGGCGGACAGCCCGGACAGCGCGACGCCCTCGACCTCGACCTCCCCGGACGTGGCCCGGTCGAGACCGCCGGCGAGGTTGAGCAGGGTGGACTTGCCCGACCCGGAGGGGCCCATCACCGCGACCAGCTCTCCCGCCGCCACGTCGAGGCTCACCCCCTTCAGCGCGCGTACGGACCCCGCTCCGTCGCCGTGCTGCCGGGTGACCTCGACGAGCCGCGCGACGACGTCGGCGGAAGCGTCGGGATCTGGATCACGTGAAGTCATGCGCCCTCCTTGGGGGATGCGGCGAGGACGGCCTCGCAGTGCGCGAGCCAGCGCTGCTCGGCCTCCGCCTGGAAGATCATCGAGTCGAGGACGAGCCGCTGGGCGCCGCCCGCCCCGCGCTTGGCCCGGGTGAGCTCCTGCAGGGTTCGCATGGTCGCGGAGCGCTGGGCCTGCACGACCCGCGCGACGTCGACCCCGGGAGCGGTCATCGCCATGGCCAGCTTGATGACCAGTTCGTCGCGCGGCCGGTCGGCCTGGCGGACGGGCGTGGCGAACCACCGCTCCAGCTCCGCCCGGCCCTTGTCCGTGATGCTGTAGACCACGCGGCCCTGCTCGTCCTGTTCGCCGGGGGCGACCAGCCCGTCCCGCTCCATCCGCGACAGCGTCGTATAGACCTGGCCGATGTTGAGCGGCCAGGTCGCCCCTGTGGACGCCTCGAACTCCGCGCGGAGCTGGTACCCGTACCGAGGCCCCTGAGTGAGCAGCGCCAGGAGGCCGTGCCGGATCGTCATGAATACTGAGTATGCATACTCAGTATGCGTTTTGCCAACCCGAATCTCGTCGGGAACGGGATCGGTCCACACGTCGGTGACCAGCAGAAATCCGGACCAAAGCGACTAGCTACGCACTACGCCAGAAATTACGAAGACCATCGTTTACCGGTCATCGCCCCTTAAAGGCGTCCATAATGCTGCTTCCATCCAGGTCGTAACCCCCAACGCTGGAGGAACCGTGCGAAAAACCGCCCTGGTCATCGTGGGTCTGGGAAGCGTGGCGGCGATCGGACTGCCCGCCGTCCCCGCCGGCGCGACGGCCACGCGAGCCGACTGCCGCGTCGTCGCCGGCACGCCGCGACTCACCCCGAGCGGGCAGATCCAGGCGGCGGCGGCGCGCTCCGGTTGCGCCGACCGAAGCCGGGTCCGCCTCCGGATCGTCAAGGTGCTGCCGGGCCCGGACCGGACGGTGAAGAGCGGCTCCACGTCCGTCCGCAACGGCCGGCTCTCGATCGGCCTCGCCTGCGTCCCCGGCACCTACGTCACGGTCGTCACAGACGACCGGGGCCATCTCGCCAAGTCCCAGAAGGCCCGCCTGACCTGCGACGCACCCGATCCCGACGGCTCCGGCGGCTCCGCCACGGGGACCGAGATCGAGAACGAGGTCGTACGGCTGACCAACGCGGAGCGGGCCAAGGCCGGCTGCGGCCCGCTCACGCACGACGCGCGGCTGCGCGGCGCGGCCTACGCGCACTCGGCGGACATGTCGGCGAAGGCCTACTTCAGCCACACCTCGCAGGACGGCCGCGACTTCGGGCAGCGCATCAAGGCGTCCGGTTTCGCCTTCAGCGCCGCGGCGGAGAACATCGCGAAGGGCTATCCGACCGCCGCCGCGGTGGTGAAGGGCTGGATGGACAGCCCGGGACATCGGACGAACATGCTGAACTGCGCCTACACCCATATCGGCGTGGGCCACGTGGCCGCGGGCGGGCCGTACTGGACGCAGGACTTCGCACGGAGCTGACCGACCCCCACCTTCCCTTGATCGATCGACGAGCTAATCCAAAAGGCCAGGAATGTTAGGGTCTGCTGGACACCTCATATCCCCCCGGCGGATACTCCTGACATGAGCTCGACGTACCCTCCGGTTCGCGCGTCAGATGGGGACCGCGAGCGCGCGCTCAGCGAGCTCCGCGACCGCGCCGCCGAGGGGCGGCTCTCCATGGAGACCTTCGTCGGGCGCGTCGACATGGCGCTGCGGGCGCGCAGCAGGGGTGAGCTGGACGATCTCGTCTCCGACCTGCCCCAGCGGAGCCGCTGGCGCCGGCGCATCACCGAGGCGGTCTCCTCGGTGTCGGACCTCACCACCAGGATCGAGGCCGCCTGGCGTCGCCCCCGGCTGCCCCGGCTCGCCCTCCCCGCCGACAGCCGGGTCCGTTACCTCGTCGGCCGGGGCTCGGCCTGCGATCTGGTGCTGTCCGACGTGACGGTCTCGCGCATGCACGCGGAGCTGCGCCGCGACGAGGACGCCTGGCTCCTGGTCGACCTGGGCTCGCTCAACGGCACCCGGCTGAACGGCTGGCGGCTCGTGGGTTCGGCGCGGGTGCGCCCGGGTGACGAGGTCGCGTTCGGCGACTGCGTGTTCCTGGTCTCCAGCCCCGCCTGACGCGCCCCGTTTCGAACACGCCCGAAAGAGCCCGCCTCCCGATATACGCACATTTCCGTATTGATGGCGCTCCCCTGGTTCCACATGATCACGGAAAGCCCCACTCAGTCTGGAGTGACCGTGCGCTTATCACGACGAACCTCGATCATGCTGGCCTCACTGGTCCTGGCCGGCGGCGTCGCGGGCTCGGGGATCCCCGCCCACGCGCTCGACCCCGCCCCCGGCGTCGCCGACCTGGTCCACGACATCGACGAGATCCTCAACGACTCCCGGCTCACGATGGCCCGCTCGGGCGTGGTCGTGCGCAGCGCCGCCACCGGCGAGGACCTGTACACGCTCGACGGGGGCAAGCTGTTCGCCCCCGCCTCCAACACCAAGCTGCTCACCTCCTCGGCGGCGATGGAGACGCTCGGCCCGGATTACCGGTTCGGCACCCAGATCCTGACCAAGGGCAAGGACATCTACCTCCGCGGCACCGGCGACCCGACCATGCTCGCCGCCGACTACGACGCGCTCGCCGCCAAGGTCGCCGCGTCCGGGGTGAAGGTCGTCACCGGCCAGTTGGTCGCCGACGACACCTGGTTCGACGACGTACGGCTCGGCACGGACTGGGCGTGGGACGACGAGCCGTACTACTACGCGGCCCAGATATCGGCGCTGACGGCGTCCCCCAACACCGACTACGACGAGGGAACGGTCATCGTGTCGGTCAGCCCCGGCGACGGCCCGGGCAAGCCCGCCAAGGTGACGACGACGCCGGACACCGACTACGTGAAGATCGTGAACAAGGCGGTGACCGGCGCCGACACCGACGTGCTCGTGGAGCGCGAGCACGGCGGCAACACCGTGGTCGTCACCGGAACGGTGTCCGAGCGGTACGACGAGTGGGTGACGGTGTGGGACCCGACGCTCTACGCCGCCTCCCTCTTCCGGAAGGGGCTGGCCGCCCACGGCGTGCGCGTGATCGGCCCGACCGTCCACGGCACGACCCCGGCCGGGGCCAAGACGGTGGCCGAGCACGAGTCCATGCCGCTCAGCCGGCTGCTGACCCCCTTCATGAAGCTCAGCAACAACATGCACGCCGAGATCCTGACCAAGGCGATGGGCCGCAAGGTCTCAGGCTCGGGCACCTGGGAGGCCGGCCTCAACGTGACGAAGTCGTTCGCCAAGGCCAACGGCGTGCAGACGATGCTCCTGCGGGACGGCTCCGGCCTGTCCAGGATGGACGGGCTCACCCCGTCGGGCCTCGCGTCGCTGCTCGTCTCGGTCAGGGACAAGCCGTGGTTCCCGGCCTGGTACGACTCGCTGCCGGTGGCCGGGGAGGCGGACCGGTTCGTCGGCGGCACCCTGCGCAGCCGCATGCGCGGCACGCCCGCCGCCGGGAACGTCCACGCGAAAACGGGATCGCTGACCGGCGTCACCTCGCTCTCCGGGTACGTCACGAGCGCCGAGGGCGAGCCGCTGGTCTTCTCGATCCTGACGAACGGCTATCTCTCCGGCGCGCCCCGCGACCTGGAGGACCGGATCGCGGTCCGGCTGGCCCAGTTCACGCGTACCGCTCCTGTGGACGGGGCGGCGGCGACGCTGCGCGCGGAGACGGCGGCCCAGGACGACGGCCTCGAATGCTCCTGGCGCAAGCCGGTCGAGTGCTGAGCCGGAAACGTCGCTAGCCGGATGAAACGAGTCGGCGCCGCCCCCGGTGACGGGGACGGCGCCGATTCGCGTGATCCGGACTACTGGGACTTGAGCCAGCTCATCATCGGACGGAGCTTGCCACCGGTCTGCTCGATCGGGTGGCCGGCGAGCTCCTCGCGGTACTTGTTGAAGTCGGCCTGGCCGGAGTCGAACTCCTCGACCAGCTCGCGGGCGTACTGGCCGTTCTGGATCTCGTCCAGGATGCGGCGCATCTCCTGCTTGGTCTCCTGGTTGACCACGCGCGGGCCGCGGGTGTAGCCGCCGTACTCGGCGTTGTCGGAGACCGACCAGTACATCTTCGAGATGCCGCCCTCGTACATCAGGTCGACGATCAGCTTCATCTCGTGGAGGCACTCGAAGTACGCGACCTCGGGCTGGTAGCCCGCCTCGATCAGCGTCTCGAAGCCCGCCTTGATCAGCTCGGAGACGCCACCGCACAGGACGGCCTGCTCACCGAACAGGTCGGTCTCGGTCTCCTCGGTGAAGGTCGTCTTCAGCGCGCCGGCCCGGGTGCCGCCGATGCCCTTGGCGTACGACAGCACGAGCGGCCAGGCGTTGCCGGTCGCGTCCTTCTCGACGGCGACCAGACACGGCACGCCGCGGCCGGCCGAGAACTGGCGGCGGACCAGGTGGCCCGGGCCCTTCGGGGCGACCATGGCGACGTCGACGCCCTCGGGCGCCTCGATCAGGCCGTAGCGGATGTTGAAGCCGTGGCCGAAGAACAGGGCGTCGCCCGCGACCAGGTTCGGCTGCACGTGCTGGGCGTAGAGGTCACGCTGGACGTGGTCCGGCGCGAGGATCATGGTGAGGTCGGCCTCTTCCACGGCCTCCGCCGGCGTGAGCACGCGCAGCCCGTCGGCCTCGGCCTTCTCCCGGCTCTTCGAACCCTCGAGCAGGCCCACGCGCACGTCCACCCCGGAGTCGCGCAGGCTCAGCGCGTGCGCGTGACCCTGGCTGCCGTACCCGAGGACGGCCACGTGCCGACCCTGGATGATCGACAGGTCGGCGTCGTCATCGTAGAAGATCTCAGTCACTTGCTTGCCTTTCAGTGATTTTCTCGGCTACGCGGTGCGGTCCAGCGCACGGAGCGAGCGATCGGTGATGGAACGGGCACCGCGGCCGACGGCCACCATGCCGGACTGCACGAGCTCCTTGATGCCGTACGGCTCAAGGACCCGCACGAAGGCCTCCAGCTTGTCCAACGTGCCGGTGACCTCGATGGTCACCGCGTCCGGCGCGACGTCGACACACCGCGCGCGGAACAGGTTGACCAGTTCCAGGACGTGGGACCGACTGTCCGCGTCGGTCCGCACCTTGATCAGCATCAGCTCGCGCTGCACCGACTGCGCGGTGTCCAGCTCCACGATCTTGAGGACGTTCACCAGCTTGTTGAGCTGTTTGGTGACCTGCTCCAGCGGAAGTTCTTCCACGCTGACCACGATGGTCATCCGGGAGATGTCGTCGTGCTCTGTCGGCCCGACGGCCAGCGAGTCGATGTTGAAGCCTCGCCGGGAGAACAGGCTGGCGACCCGCGCCAGCACGCCGGGCTTGTTCTCGACCAGCACCGACAGCGTGTGCTTGCTCATCAGTCCTCGATCTCCCACTTCGGCGCCATGTCTCGGGCGTACTTGATGTCGTCGTTGCTGGTGCCCGCGGCGACCATCGGCCAGACCATCGCGTCCTGGTGAACGACGAAGTCGATCACGACGGGAACGTCGTTGATCTCCATGGCCTTGCGGATGGTGGCGTCGACGTCCTCCGGGCGCTCGCAACGCAGACCCACACAACCGTACGCCTCGGCCAGCTTGACGAAGTCCGGGATCCGCCGGACGGTCTGCAGGTCGGTGTTGGAGTACCTCTTGTTGTAGAAGAGGGTCTGCCATTGACGAACCATGCCGAGGTTACCGTTGTTGATGACGGCGACCTTGATCGGCACTCCCTCGATGGCGCAGGTGGCCAGTTCCTGGTTCGTCATCTGGAAGCAGCCGTCGCCGTCGATCGCCCACACGACGGCGTCGGGGCGGCCCATCTTGGCGCCCATCGCGGCCGGCACCGAGAAGCCCATCGTGCCCGCGCCCCCGGAGTTGATGAACGTTCCCGGATTCTCGTAGCCGATGAACTGCGCCGCCCACATCTGGTGCTGCCCGACGCCCGCCGTGTAGATCGCGTCCGGCCCGACGATGGCGCTGATCCGCTCCATGACGTACTGCGGGGCCAGGGAGCCGTCGGCGAACTCCTCGTATCCGAGAGGGTAGGTCGTGCGGTAGCCGTCCAGCAGCGTCCACCACTCGTCGTAGTCGCCCTTGCGACCGTCGGCGTGCTCGTGCTCGATGGCCGCGATCAGGTCGGTGATGACCTCCCGGCAGTCGCCCACGATCGGGACGTCCGCGTGCCGGTTCTTGGAGATCTCCGCCGGGTCGATGTCCGCGTGGATGACCTTGGCGTTCGGCGCGAAGCTGGACAGCTCGCCGGTCACCCGGTCGTCGAAGCGGGTGCCCAGCGCGATCAGCAGATCGCTGCGCTGGAGCGCTCCGACCGCCGAAACGCTGCCGTGCATGCCCGGCATGCCGAGGTGCTGGCGGTGGCTGTCGGGGAAGGTGCCGCGCGCCATCAGCGTGGTGACCACCGGGATGCCGGTCAGCTCGGCCAGCCGCAGCAGCTCGGGTGACGCCTTGGCCTTGTGGACGCCGCCGCCGACGTACAGCACGGGCCGCTTGGACTCCACGATCAGCCGCGCCGCCTCGCGGATCTGCTTGGAGTGCGGACGGGTGACCGGGCGGTAGCCGGGGAGCTGCATGACCGGGGGCCACGAGAACGTCATGGTGCTTTGCTGGACGTCCTTGGGGATGTCGACCAGGACGGGGCCGGGACGGCCGGTCGAGGCGATGTGGAACGCCTCGGCGATCGCCCTCGGAATGTCGGCCGCCTCAGTGACCAGGAAGTTGTGCTTCGTGATCGGCATCGTGATGCCGGCGATGTCCGCCTCCTGGAAGGCGTCCGTGCCGATCAGGGGCGTCGCCACCTGACCGGTGATCGCGACGATCGGCACCGAGTCCATGTACGCGTCGGCGATCGCGGTCACCAGGTTCGTCGCGCCCGGACCGCTGGTCGCCATGCAGACCCCGACCTTTCCGGTGGCCTGCGCGTACCCCTCGGCCGCGTGGCCGGCGCCCTGCTCGTGCCGTACAAGCACGTGCCGGACCTTGGTCGAGTCGTAGAGGGGATCGTAGGCCGGGAGGATGGTGCCGCCCGGGATCCCGAACACTGTGTCGACCCCGAGGTGCTCCAGCGCCCGCACGAGGGCCTGAGCACCTGTCATCTGTTCGGTCATCGGCTCGTTCCTTGTGGCTGAGCTGTCTGTCTGCTGGCATAAAAAATGCCCCGACCGCGAATGCGGATCTGGGGCGCGCGCAGGACCGAGTGCTTCGTCAGGCCGCGCGCCTGCGAAGTACTACGAGAATCCCACTGCGATGCATGGCTACACGATGTCCGATGCGCGCACCCCTCGTCAAATTATCTCGGACACCGGTCTCACTATATGAGATCAATTTCATCCCATCGCACACCTGACTGTGTCTATTTGCGCTCGCTTCGCTCGCGCGGGCTCGGGGCGCCCTCACGCGATGTCTTCCCTCGTCACTGTGTCTATTTGCGCTCGCTCCGCTCGCGCGGCTCGGGGCGCCTTGAGGCGATGTCTTCCCTCGTCACTCGGAGTCGCTCGTCCCTCGCTCCCCGCTCGCTCCTCAGTCCAGACACCGCCGCGCCCCTCGCGGAGTCGCTCGTCCCTCGCTGTGTCTATTGACCTTGCTTCGCTCGGCGGTTCGGGGCGCCCGAAGTCGGCTCGTGCCCTCCTCGCTCGGGGCTCGTCGGTTACTTCACCGCCGCGCCCCTCACGTCCCTCAGCCCGCTCGTTCCTCAGTCCAGACACCACCGCGCCCCAAGCGTGATGGTTCGGCACCGTAGTGATCGATGGTGCTGGCGGGTTCGGAGGCCGGGTGGTGGAAGAGAGGTGGGGAAAGACCCGTGAGGGCCTCAAGGCGCGCGAGCGGAGCGAGCGCCAATCTACGCCGTGTTCTGGAGGGTGGTGTGCATCAGGTGATCGACTCCGCGGGCGGGCATGGGGCGGGCGACGAGGTAGCCCTGGCCTCGCGTGCAGCCCATCTCTCTGAGGAGTTCGAGCTGCTCGGGGCGTTCGATGCCCTCGGCGACGACGATGAGGCCCAGGTCGTGGCCGAGCCGCACGATCGTACGGGTGAGCAGGGTGAGAGTCTCGTCACCTCCGAGGCCTGAGACGAAGGACGGATCGATCTTGATCATGTCCACCGGCAGCTGGCGGAGGAAGGCCAGCGAGGCGTAGCCGGTGCCGAAGTCGTCGATCGCGAGCCGGACCCCGAGGGCGCGCAGCTCGGACAGCTTGGCCACGGTGTCCTCGGCGTCCTCGACGAGCATCTCCTCGATCACTTCGAGGGTGAGCGCGCTGGCGGGCAACCCGCTCTCGGCCAGCGCCTCGGACACCGTCTCCACGAACCGGGGAGCGGTGATCTGCCGCGCCGACAGGTTGAGCGAGAGCCCGATGTCCCAGGAGGACTCCCGCCAGCCGGCCACCTCGCGGCAGGCCTCTTTGAGTATCCACTCGCTGAGCGGCACGATCAGCCCGGTGTCCTCGGCGGGGCCGAGGAACTGCTCGGGCGGCACGAACGCGCTGCCGCGCCACCACCGGACCAGCGCCTCGACGGCGGTGACCCGCGAGGTGGCGAGATCGACGACGGGCTGGTACTCGACGGCGAACTGCTTCTCCTGGAGCGCGCGCCGCAGGTCGGCCGCGAGTTCGAGGCGGCGTACGACGTCGGCGTGCATGTGCGCGGCGAACACCTCGACCCGGCGCCCGCCCATCTCCTTGGCCCGCGACATGGCGACGTCGGCGTTTCGCAGCAGGTCCCCGGCGGGCACGCCGTCCTCGGCGAAGGCCACGCCGACGCTCGCGGTCAGCGGCATGTCGCGGTCGGCGACGCGGAACGGCTCGGACGAGACGGCGCGGACCAGCCGCTCGGCCAGATCGATCGCGGTCTGCGCGTCGGTGCTGCTCGAGGGGCCGCCTTCGAGCAGCACGGCGAACTCGTCGCCGCCCCACCGGGCGAGCGTGTCGTCGGCGCGTACGGCGGCCCGCAGCCGGCGGGCGGCCTGGCCGAGCAGGTAGTCGCCGCTGGCGTGGCCGACCGAGTCGTTCACACCGGTGAACCCGTCCAGGTCCAGGAAGATCACAGCGGTGCGCCCGCCGCCGGGGCGGGCGAGGACCTCGCGGGCCCGCTCCTCGAAGTACGCCCGGTTGGGCAGCCCGGTGACCCCGTCGTGGAAGGTGAGGTGGGTCACCTGGTTGCGCAGGGCGACCTGGTCGCTGACGTCGCGCACGGCGACCAGGATCAGGTCCTCCTTGCGCACGTGGCGGGTGGCGACCGACTCGGCGGGCCGCCAGGTGCCGTCCGAGGCGCGGACCCGGCAGGCGATCCGGCAGCTCTCGTGGCGTTCCAGCACCTCGCCGTCGTTGTCGAGCCGCCGGAGCAGGGCCTGGACGGTGGGCACGTCCTCGGGGTGGATGTAGTCGACCAGCGGCCGCCCGACGAGGTCGGCGGAGCGATAGCCGTACGTCTTCCGGACGCTGGAGCCGATCTCGCGGATCACACCGTCGTGGTCGCACAGCAGCACGACGTCACCGGTGTTCTCGGCGAGGCGGCGCAGTTGCCGCTCTCCGACGTCCACCAGGCGGCGCATCCCGGCCGTCTCGACCACCAGCAGGATCAGCCTGCCGATGAGCACGAGGACGATCAACGCGCCGAGGCCGGGCAGGACCCGGTCCCGGTCCCCGGTGAACGCGTGGAACGCGACGGCCACCGTGGCGACGCCGACGAGGAGCAACGGGATGACGGCCGACAGCGCGCCGGGCAGCGGACGGCGGCGGCGCACCTCGACCCACGGCATGGCGGCGAGGATCAGGAACGCGGCGGGGGCGACCAGGCTCACGGCCAGCGACGGCGCGTCGCCGTCCAGCCTGGCGACGGCGGTCGCGAACTCCGCGACGGTGATCGCGCCGAGCACGCCCACACCGGCCAGGCCGATCGACCGGTCGGCGGCCCGCGAGCCGATGATCGCGGGCGCCACGCCGGAGGTCGCCAGCAGGCAGACGACGGGCAGCGCCAGCGTGGAGAAGATCGTGGTGGCGTCGTCCACGCCGTGGAAGATCGAGGCGAGGAACCACGCCCAGGCCACGGCGAAGATCGAGGCCGCGGTCAGGAAGGCGTCCGTGACCTGCCTGACCACGCCCCTGCTGTACGGAGGGGGCTTTGCCGTGAGGGCACAGCCGATCATCAGCAGCAACGAGCTGAACAGGAGCAGCAGGTCGGCGAAGGTCAGCACGAACGGCGTGCCGTCGGCGACCGGTCTCAGCCCGATGCCGGCGAGCCAGGTCACGGACCCGGCCTCCAGCCAGCGCCAGGCCGCGGCGCGCCGCCGCTGCCCGGGTGCGACCCGCGAGGAGGCCAGCACCAGGGAGACCACGGCGAGCAGGCCGGTGACGACACCCACCACGGCGACCACCGCGGAGGACCCACCCCCGATGATGAGGACGGCCGCGACCGCCGCCGCGCCGAGACCGGACACGGCGGTGAGCGCGACCCTGGGGTCACGCCTGCGATTCACGCAGCCCTCCCGCCATCGACTCGGCTTTACTCTCCCTGTCACGTCGCCAGTTTGCGCACCGCCGTCGTCCGGGGCGACGACAACGGCCGAGTCGTCACCGATCCGATAACCAGCTGCGCGATGATCTCACCGTACGGACCGCAGGTCACGGGGCAGCCACTTTCCGGAATCCTTCGCGGGTCAGTAGTGCCCCGTGATGATGTTTTCAAGGGGTTCGCCGGAAATGTACCGAGCGATCTGATCGCAGATCAGCTTCCGCGTCCGGCGGAGGGATGCGGGGGTGCTGCCCGCCACGTGCGGCGTGATGAAGACCCCGGGAGCGGTCCACAGCGGGTGATCGGACGGCAACGGTTCCGGGGCGGTCACGTCGAGCGCGGCGCGCAGCCGCTCCTTCTGCAGTTCGGCGAGCAACGCGTCGGTGTCGACCACGGAACCCCGGGCCGCGTTCACCAGCAGTGCGCCGTCCTTCATCCGGGCGAGAAACCTCGCGTCGACCATGCCCGCCGTGTCGGCCGTGGCCGGGACCAGCAGCACGACGACGTCCGCGCTGGGCAGCAGCTCGGGCAGCTCGTCCTGCCCGTGCACGCCCGGGCGCGCGCTCCTGGCCACCCGGACGATCTCCACCTCGAAGCCGGAAAGGCGCCGTTCCAGCGCCTCGCCGATCGAGCCGTACCCGACGATGAGGACGGTCGAGTCGGCGAGCACCCCCGTGTAGTGCCAGGTCCAGGCCCCACGCGTCTGGGCGGAGGCGAACGCGGGGAAGTCCCGCAACGCGGCGATCATCGCGCCCACGGCCCACTCGGCGGTCCCCGCGTCGTGGACGCCGCGGGCGTTGCACAGGGTGACGCCGGCGGGCAGATGCGGCAGGTACGGGTCGACGCCGGCCGTCACGGTCTGGATCAGCCGAAGGCTCGTCATCCGGGGCAATAGGCCGGGGATGTCCTTCACCGGCACGAGCGGCGGCACCCACACCTCCACCTCGCCGATCCCGTCGGGGACCGGCTCCCTGCCGTCGTAAACCGCGATGTCCAGTCGCGGCAGGCCGGACAGCCCGTCCGCGACGTCCTCCGATGCGACCCAGATCTTCACAGGACCAACCTAAGGGAACCCGCCAATTCGGGCAGGAGTATGGGTGCTGAGGAGGTCGCGACGATGGGCCGTACGAGATTGTCGAAATCCGTGGTCGGCGCGCTGCTGGTGGCGGCGATCACAACAGGATGCGCCCCTGCCGCGGGCACGGGCGGCGGGACCGAGGCCGGGGCCTCCGGCGGTCAGGCGACGGGCGGCGGGACGGCCACGGCGCCTCCGGTGGGCACGGCGCAGGCACGGCCTCCGGGCACGCCGAGGACGCTCGTGGAGGGTCTGGCGGTGCCGTGGGGTGTCGCGTTCCTGCCCGGCGGCGACGCCCTGGTCACCGAGCGGGGCACGGCCCGGCTGCTCCGCGTCACGCCCCAGGGACGGAGCAGTGAGGTGGGGGTGATCGACGGGGTATCCGCCCAGGGTGAGGGCGGATTGCTCGGCGTCGCCGTCTCTCCCCGATACTCGAGCGATCACTTCATCTTCGTCTATTTCACGACAAATGATGACAATCGGATCGTTCGCTACCGCTACGACGGCGGCCTCTCCGACGCCACACCCATCGTGACCGGCATCCCGAAGGGCGGGATCCACAACGGCGGCCGGCTGGAGTTCGGCCCCGACGGCTACCTGTACGCCTCCACCGGCGAGACCGGGCAGGGTGAGATGGCGCAGGACCGCAACTCGCTCGGCGGCAAGATCCTCCGGATGACCGCCGACGGCAAGCCCGCGCCCGGCAACCCGTTCGGGACGCTCGTGTGGACGTACGGCCACCGCAACGTCCAGGGCATGGCCTGGGACCCCCAGGGGCACATGTACGCCACGGAGTTCGGCCAGGACACCTGGGACGAGCTCAACCTGATCGAGAAGGGCCACAACTACGGCTGGCCCGTGGTCGAGGGCTTCGGCGGCAAGGGCCGCTTCACCGACCCGCTGCTCACCTGGCGCCCCGCCGAGGCGTCGCCGTCCGGCCTCGCGTACGCCGACGGCTCGCTGTGGGCGGCGGCGCTGCGCGGCCGCCGGCTCTGGCAGATCCCCCTCACCGGGAACGGCGCCGTCGGGCGGCCGGTCGCCCGGTTCACCGGGGAGTACGGCAGGCTACGGGCCGTCACCAGGGCTCCCGACGGGACCCTGTGGGTGACCACCAGCAACAAGGACGGCAGGGGCTCCCCTCGCCCCGGCGACGACCGCATCCTCGTCATCCCGGTCCACTGACCCGCGCGAGGGGGCTCCGCGGCTTCATCCGCCCCGGAGCTCCAACCCGGTGTCCCGTCGGTTTCATGGGTTTCGGTGGCTCAACGCGCCAGCGGCCGTCGGTGGCCTCCGGGTTGGCCCACCGCAGACAGCATTCCGGTGGCGGTCCCGGGGCGTCAGCGGGCCGGGGCGCAGACGACCGTCGTCTCCGGCTCGTAGGTGGTCGTGAACGTCTGGCGGCTGGTGACCTTGCCGTTCTGCCGGAGCGTACGGGTGACCTCGACCGTGAACCCGGCCTGACCGGCCACCGGCACACAGCCGGGCCCGCTTACCGTACGGACCTCGGGGTTGACCTGCTCGGACCGGACCGGCTCGGAGAACTCGACCTCGAACAGCTTGGTGCTCCAGAGTTCGACGGTCACCGAGGTGTCCGTGGCGCTCGCGCGCACCAGCACGCCGTAGGGCGAATCGTTCTTCCACTCCAGGTCGGGGCCGGGATAGGAGACCGCCGCGTCCAGGCCCGGGGGGTAGTGCCTGATGTGGTGGTCGTTCGGGGTGTGCTCCACGTCCTCCAGCCCGGCGCGCATGGCCGCGTTGAACAGCGTGGTCGCGACCTGCGAGATCCCGGCCACGTCGGCTCCGGCCGTCCCGCGGATCCGCGTCGGCGCCGCACCGCCGACATATCCCTCGGTGGGCTCCCGCCTGCCCAGGAACCGGTTGAGCGAGAACGTCTCCCCCGGCCGGACCAGTTGGCCGTCGAGCGCGCGCGCCGCTGTCTTGATGTTGGTGACGCGCGGCAGGCAGCACGCGAAGGACGTGGTGAAGTGACCGACGCGCTCGCTGATCCCCATCTGGCGCGCCTCGTCGTCGGTCACCCCCGGCCGGCCCGCGGTCACGAAGGCCCGCACCGTACGGCTCCCCGCCGTGATCGCCTTGACGACGTCCGAGGACAGGCGGGCCGTGTCCACTGTGTAGCCGGCCTTCGCCCGTACCAGCGTGGGCTTGCCATCGGTGATCGTGAACGTGGCGTCGCGTGGCAGTCGCCGGGGGTCGATGATCCGGTCCTTCACGCCGTCCAGCGCCTTGTCGGCGTCGAAGACGGGCCGCAACTCGTGCTCCCGGTCCGCAGCGAACGTGAGATTCGCGGCGATGACCTCCGGGGAGATTTGCACCGCCCCCCGGTCGGCCGTGACCGTGATCGGGGCGGCGACCGCCCGCTTCGCCCAGGCGAGCGCGCGGCGCACCTCCGCCCGCGTCACCTTGGGCTCGTCCGCCCTGACCTCCACCTCGACCATCGCGTCCGTGTTGAGGTACGCCCGCCGGATGTCGGCCGCGACCTGGGCCGGGTCGATCCGCCGACCCGCCCGTGGGTAGATCGGGACCGGGGTCAGCCCGCTGAACTGGACGTCGCCCTCCCGCGCGGGAGCGGCGAAGACGGACGCGACCTCTCTGGCGACCGCGATGTCCAGCCGCGACGAATTGATCGTGACCTTCGGAGGGATCTCGTGACCCGTCGTCAGAGCGTTCCAGACCGCACCTGGGCTGGGGAAACCCCCTGATGCCTGCCGGACCGTCGCCTCCGCGTCGAGGGAGAGCCCCGCCTGTTCCGGGTTGACCGACGCACGCTCCAGGCCCTGCTTCACGATCACGGGAGTGCGGGCCAGGCCGGACAGCCTCTTCGTCAGGATCCGTACGGCCTCGGCCTCCGTCTGGCCTCCGATGTCGACGCCCAGGACGGTGGTGCCGGGCAGCACCCGGCCGGCCATGAGCGCGGCGGGAACCAGATAGGCGAGCAACAGCAGGGCGAGCACCGCGGGCACGCCGAACTTGAGAAGTCTCCGGTGTGAGCCCGGTCCCGGCTCGGGTTCCGGCGAATCGGTGCGGGGCGGCGGCTCCTCGCGTGCCTTGCGATCCACTACCGGCCACGGCTGGACCGCCGGAGGAACGGCGGGCGGCGGGACGCCGGGCGCGTTCGAGGAGTTCGGGCTCTTCAGGTCGTTCGGGTTGTCGGGGTTTATCAGACCGGGAGGTGCGGCGGGCGATCCGCCGAAGATGTCGGCCGACACGCCGGGGGGCAGCGTTCCGGAGGCGGGGCGTACCGGGTGCTTTCTGGGGGGCTCAGGCGGAGGCGTCGCCGCGGACGGATCCGTCGGCGGCCCAATGGACGCTTCCGCGTTCAGCACGCCTAAGTCTCCTCCGGCTCAGGGGCATCTCCGCTCAGTTAACCCTAAAGCACCCCCTCCTGAACATGCCGGAAATCAGACGATAAGAGGGGGTGACGCGACAGGCGCGGGCGTGCGACAGCGACCTCACGATCGGCCGCGAGCACCCGGTGCGCCCAGCCTGAGGGACCGGTGGTGTAGAGCCGTTCACGGAAGCGGCCGTCGATCATCGCGGCCGCCTCCCGAACGTCGGCGTCCCCGCCGCGCGTGCCCGGACCGGTCTGGAGCCGAAACGCGGTCGGCTCCAGAACGGGCTCGGCGTCAGGAGACGCCGAGCTTCTCCAGGATGAGCTCGCGGGCCCGGGCGGCGTCGGCCTTGCCCCGGCTGGCCTTCATCACGCCGCCGACCAGGGCGCCCGCAGCCGCCACCTTGCCGGAACGGACCTTGTCCGCCGCGTCGGCGTTCTCCGCGAGGACCTTGTCGATGATCGCCAGCAGTTCGCCCTCGTCGTTGACGACCTGAAGGCCGCGCTTGGCGACGACGTCGTCCGGGGAGCCCTCGCCGGCGAGCACGCCCTCAAGGACCTGGCGGGCCAGCTTGTCGTTCAGCGCGCCCGAGGCGACCAGCTCGGTCACCCGCGCGACCTCGGCCGGCGTGATCGGCAGCTCGGCGAGCGGCTTGCCGGCCTCGTTGGCCCGGCGGGCCAGCTCGCCCATCCACCACTTGCGCGCGTCGGCGGCGGGAGCCCCGGCGGCCACGGTCGCCTCGACCAGGTCGATGGCGTCCGCGTTGTGCATGGACTCCATGTCCAGGTCGGACACCCCCCAATCCGCCTGGAGCCGGCTGCGCCGTACCGAGGGCAGCTCGGGCAGCGCGGCCTTGAGCGAGGCGACCCACTCGCGGTCGGGCGCGATGGGCAGCAGGTCGGGCTCGGGGAAGTAGCGGTAGTCCTGCGCCTCCTCCTTGGAGCGGCCGGACGTGGTCCGTCCGGTGTCCTCGTGGAAGTGCCGGGTCTCCTGGACGATGCGGCCGCCGTCGGCGAGGATCGCCGCCTGGCGCTCGATCTCGCCGCGGACCGCGCGCTCGACGCTGCGCAGCGAGTTGACGTTCTTGGTCTCGGTGCGGGTGCCCCACTCGGACGCGCCCCGCGGCATGAGCGAGACGTTGACGTCGCAGCGCAGGGAGCCCTCCTCCATGCGCACGTCCGACACGCCGAGCGCGCGCATGAGTTCGCGCAGCTCCGTCACGTACGCGCGGGCGACCTCGGGAGCGAGCCGGTCCGTGCCGGCGATCGGCTTGGTGACGATCTCGACCAGCGGGATGCCGGCCCGGTTGTAGTCCACGATGGAGTAGTCGGCGCCGTGGATGCGGCCCGTGGCCCCGCCGACGTGCGTCGACTTGCCGGTGTCCTCCTCCAGGTGGACCCGCTCGATCTCGATCCGCACGGTCTTGCCGTCGACGACGACGTCGAGGTAGCCGTCGGTGCACAGCGGCTCGTCGTACTGGCTGATCTGGTAGTTCTTCGGCATGTCCGGATAGAAGTAGTTCTTCCGGGCGAACCTGCACCACTCAGCGATCGAGCAGTTCAGTGCGAGGCCGATGCGGATGGTCGACTCGATGGCGTCGGCGTTCGCGACCGGGAGCGAGCCCGGCAGCGCCAGGCAGACGGGACAGACCTGCGTGTTCGGCGGCGCCCCGAACTCGGTCGGGCAGCCGCAGAACATCTTCGAGGCGGTGCCGAGCTCGACGTGCGTCTCCAACCCCAGCACCGGCTCGAAGCGCTCCAGCGCCTCGTCGTACGGCATGAGCGTCTCGGTATCAGCCATGCTGGTAACCCAGTCCTTCCAGAGCTTCGATCATGTCATTCCACCATTGCCGGAAGGCGGGCACCTTCCGCGATTCGCTGATGTCGGCGGCCTCGGCCACTGAAACACGTGCCGCTGGCGTTGGTGCCGATGAGAACGAGGAACGGCGGCACGTCAAGGCGAAGTCCACGAAGGACGTGAAGCCGTCGATCTCGATGCGGGTGATCACGCCGCCGTTCCTCCTCTCCGAAGACAGGGCACGCCTGTGGACGTGCCGCGGAGCGCCCTTAGAGCGCGGGCGCCTTGGCCAGGAGCGGGCCGCCCCAGCGGTCCTCCAGGGCCTTCTCCACCGCGGCTCCGACCCGGTAGCAGCGGTCGTCGCCGAGCACCGAGGCCATGATCTGCAGGCCGACCGGCAGGCCGTCCTCGTCGGCCAGGCCGCACGGCACCGAGATCGCCGCGTTGCCGGCGAGGTTGGTCGGGATCGTGCACAGGTCGGCGAGGTACATCGCCATCGGGTCGTCGGCGCGCTCGCCGATCGGGAACGCCGTGGTCGGCGTCGTCGGCGAGACCAGCACGTCCACCTGGTGGAAGGCCGCGTCGAAGTCGCGCGAGATCAGGGTGCGGACCTTCTGCGCCTGCCCGTAGTAGGCGTCGTAGTAGCCCGACGAGAGCGCGTAGGTGCCCAGCATGATGCGCCGCTTCACCTCGGGCCCGAACCCGGCCGCCCGGGTCAGCGCCATGACCTCCTCGGCGCTGCGGGTGCCGTCGTCGCCGACACGCAGGCCGTACCGCATGGCGTCGAAGCGGGCCAGGTTGGACGAGCACTCGGAGGGGGCGATCAGGTAGTACGCCGGGAGCGCGTACCCGAACGACGGGCAGGAGACCTCGACGACCTTGGCGCCGAGGGACTCGAGCAGCTCGACGGCCTCGTGGAACCGGGCGAGCACGCCCGGCTGGTAGCCCTCGCCGCCGAACTCCTTGACCACGCCGACGCGCAGCCCCGCGATGTCGGCCTGGCGGGCGGCCTCCACGACCGGCGGCACGTGCGCGTGGATCGAGGTGGAGTCCATCACGTCGTGCCCGGAGAACGCCTCGTGCAGCAGCGCCGCGTCGAGGACGTTGCGCGCGAAGGGGCCGGGCGTGTCCAGCGACGACGCGAACGCGATCAGGCCGTACCGGGATGAGCCGCCGTAGGTCGGCTTCATGCCGACGATGCCGGTGACCGCGGCCGGCTGGCGGATCGAGCCGCCGGTGTCCGTGCCGGTGGACAGGGGCGCCTGGTACGCGGCGACCGCGGCGGACGAGCCGCCCGACGAGCCGCCGGGGATCCGGGCGAGGTCCCACGGGTTGCGGGTCGGTCCGTACGCCGAGTTCTCCGTGGAGGAGCCCATGGCGAACTCGTCCAGGTTGGTCTTGCCCAGGATGACCAGCCCCGCCTCGCGCAGCCGGCTCGTCACCGTGGCGTCGTACGGCGGGCGCCAGCCTTCAAGGATCTTGGAGCCCGCGGTGGTGGGCATGTCGGTGGTGGTGAAGACGTCCTTGTGCGCGACCGGCACGCCCGCGAGGGGGCCGAGCCGCTCGCCGCCGGCGATCCGCTCGTCCACCGAGCGCGCCTGGGCGAGCGTGGTCTCGGCATCCACGTGCAGGAACGCGTTGACCTTGGGCTCGACCTCGGCGATGCGGTCCAGATGGGCCTGCGCGACCTCGACGGCGGAAACCTCACGCGCGGCGATCAGTCGGCCCAGCTCGGCGGCCGTCTTGTGGAGCAGCTCGGTCATGCCTCCTCCCCAAGGATCCGGGGAACGCGGAAGCGGTCGTCCTCCACCGCGGGCGCGCCGGAAAGAGCCTGCTCGGGCGTCAGGCTCCGGCGAACCTCGTCCGGACGGAAGACGTTGGTCAGCGGAAGCGCGTGCGAGGACGGCGGGATGTCGTCGGCGGCGACCTCGGCGACGCGGGCCACGGCGGCGACGATCTGGTCGAGTTGGGCGGCGAAGTGGTCGAGCTCCTCGTCGGCCAGCGCCAGCCTGGACAGCCGTGCGAGGTGAGCGACCTCGTCGCGGGTTATGGCGGACATGAGTCGTCGAACCCGTTTCTGAATGGAGAGTGGACACTGCCATCCTAGGGCTCGTCACCAAGCGTGCCCGACGTTGTCCACAGACCGCCGCGCGCCGTCGTCCCGACGGCGTCGGCCCTGCGCGCGTCCTGGTGGCGGCCCGCCGGGGAACCCGCGGGCGCCCTCGCCGTCGGCCGTCCCGCTCCCCTCACGCCAGCCGATCATCGGCCCGGTTCAGCCACCGGGCGCGAGTCGTACGACGTCTCTGGGACGGGTGGTGAAGGCGGGGCTGAGCCGGGCACGCAGCCAGACCGTGGCCTCGTCGGCGGGCATGGGCTCGGCGAGCCACCAGCCCTGGCCCGCGTGACATCCCATGTCGCGCAGCCGGGCGGCGATGTCGCCGGACTCGACGCCCTCGGCGACCGACCTCAGCCCGAGCGAGCGCACCAGGTCGATGATCGACCGCACGATCCGCTCGTCATCGGGCGACTCCCCCAGACGCCGTACGAACGAACCGTCGATCTTGACCTCCGACACGGGCAGGCGCTGCAACCGCACCAGGGACGAATAACCGGTGCCGAAGTCGTCGAGGGCGAGCTGCACGCCGAGCCCGGCCAGCGTGCGGATCGTGTCGGCGGTGTACGCCTGGTCGGTCATCAGGATGCGTTCGGTGACCTCCAGGCGGATCGCCTCGGCGGGCAGGTCCAGCCGTTCCAGTCCCGCTTCGAGCTGATCGGGCAGCCCCGAGTCGAGCAGGTCCCGCGCGGAGACGTTCACCGAGATCGGGACGTGCACCCCGGCGTGCCACCACACGGCCGCCTGGCCGAGCGCCTGGTCGATGACGTGCTTGGTGAGCTCGCGCATGAGATACGACTGCTCGGCCAGCGGGACGAACTCCGCAGGCGAGATCGGGCCGCGTACCGGATGCCACCAGCGCAGCAGCGCCTCCACGCCCTCCACGTGGCCGTCGTCGAGGCTCACCTTCGGCTGGTAGTGCAGCTCCAGCTCGCCCGTGTCGATCGCCCGCCGCAGGTCGCCGAGCAGGCTCAGCCGTTCGGGCGAGTTGCGGTCCTTGTCGGCGAGATAGAACTCGACGCCGGTGCGACCCTCCTTCGCGAGGTACATGGCGACGTCGGAGCGCTGGAGCAGCAGCTCGAAGTCCGGCGCGTCGTCGGGGAAGAGCGCTATGCCGATCGAGGCGTCCAGGTCGAAGGTCATGCCCTCGAGCCGTACCGGCTCGGTGAGCGCGACACGGAGCCGCGAGGCGACCTCCTTGGCCGCGTGGGCGTCCCGGATGGACGGCAGCAGCACGGCGAACTCGTCACCGCCGAGCCGGGCCACGACGTCGCCCGGGCGGACGCTGTGGGTGAGCCGGTGGGCCACGATCTGCAGCAGGCGGTCCCCGACGGGGTGCCCAAGGGTGTCGTTCACCTCCTTGAACCGGTCGAGGTCGAGCAGCAGCAGGCCGACCCGCTCCCGCTCGCGGGCCTCGGCCAGCGCCTCCTCGGTGCGCAGGATCAGCATCTTGCGGTTCGGCAGCCCGGTCAGGCCGTCGTGCATGGCCTGGTGGTCGCGTCGCATGGACATGGTGGCGGTGAAGTAGACCGCGGCCAGCGGAGCCACGAACAGCGGGACCAGCGCGGGCGAGTGGGACATGACCACGACCACCAGCGGCGCCAGCCCGAGCAGCGCGCCGTACACGAGGGCCTGCGGCCCGATCGAGGTCCTGATCACGCGGAGCACCGGCCGACGCTCGTGCAGGGCGACCGCCGCGGAGACGAGGAACGCGCGGACCGCGAAGTAGGCGAGGCCCGCGGCGACGATGGCCGGAATGTCCCCGCCGCGCGGCGTCCACGCGAGAAGAGGAGTGGGACGCACACCGAACAGGCCGAGCATCACGGCCGCGGCGGTGCAGGCGAGCGTCACCTGCGCGATGTTGAACGCCACGCGATGCCAGGCCCGGCGGTTGACCAGGCCGCTCACGATCACCGCGACGGCCTGCAGCAGCGCCGCCGTCGGCAGGCCGTAGTGCATCAACACGGCGAAGGTGAACATCGTGGACGTGGGGGTGCCCCCGACCAGAGTCGACGAGCTGACCATGACCGGGCGCAGTTCTCCGAGCACGACCAGGACGGCCAGCATCCAGAACAGCGGTGTGCCCCCGATCTGGACGAGCTCGTCCAGCCCGAGGCGGACCTGGGCCACGACCAGGGCGGTGCAACCGATCGCGGTGACGCCGGCGAGGTAGCTCCACAGCGGTGAGCCGGGGCGGGGGCCGGTGTCGCGGGTGTCCGCGGGATAGCCCGCCGTGGACGAGGAGCCCCGCCCTCCGGAGGACGAGCTCGCGGGCAGCGAGATCCCGGCCGGGACGCGGATGCGGGAAGACGGCATCGCGGAAGCCGGCGCGCGATTACGGGAAGCTGCAGTCATCGGTAACAAACCCCCCAAGAGGCCACTATGGGAGGGTACGACCTCTGGGCCACTTCGCGAAACCGGTTGGGCACGTTCCGTTACTACGGATTTCTTGCGCTTCGTTGCGTGTCGCGGCATGGAGTGGGAGATGTGCGACTTGCGGGTGAATGTTTCACATTGCCGCCGAGACGGGCCGTCCGGCTGCCTGGGCTTTTCACGCCAGGTGTCCCGGCCGGGCACGAAAGGTCTTCCCTCGCCGCCCCGTCCCGCTCGTACCATCCATGGGAATCGTGGGAGCGCTCCCAAATACACCCGGGATGGAGTAGCAATGTCTCGTAACAGGCCCGTGATGGCGGCAGTTCTCGCCGCGGCCGCGGCCGTCGCGACGGGGGTCGCCGTCTTCGCCTCGTCCACCGCCCAGGCCGCGAGCTCCGCGTTCTACGTCGACCCGCAGACCAACGCGGCCAAGTGGGTGGCGGCCAACCCCGGCGACAGCCGCACCGCCGTGATCAGGGACCGGATCGCCGCCGTCCCGCAGGGGCGATGGTTCGCGTCGTACAACCCCTCCACCGTGCGCAGCCAGGTGGACGCCTACGTGGGCGCCGCCGCCACGGCCGGAAAGATCCCCATCATGGTCGTGTACGACATGCCGAACCGCGACTGCGGCGGTGCCAGCGCGGGCGGCGCTCCGGACCACACGGCGTACCGCGCGTGGATCGACCAGATCGCGGCGGGGCTCGGCGGACGCCCGGCCACCGTCATCCTCGAGCCGGACGCGCTCGCGATCATGCCCAACTGCATGAGCAGCGCCCAGCAGGCCGAGGTCAAGGCATCCATGGCGTACGCCGGCAAGAAGCTCAAGGCCACGTCATCCCAGGTCAAGGTGTACTTCGACGGCGGCCACGACGCATGGCTCTCCGCCTCCGAGCTGGCGTCCCGGTTGAACGGCGCCGAGATCGGAAGCAGCGCGGACGGCATCGCCCTCAACGTCTCCAACTACCGCTCGACGCCGGGCCTGGTGAGCTACGCCAAGAGCGTCATCGCGGCCACCGGCGTCTCCGGGCTGAAGGCGGTCATCGACACCAGCCGCAACGGCAACGGCCCGAGCGGCAGCGAGTGGTGCGACCCGGCCGGGCGGGCCACCGGCACCTGGAGCACCACCGACACCGGCGACTCCGCGATCGCCGCCTACCTCTGGGTCAAGCCCCCGGGCGAGGCGGACGGGTGCATCGCCGGCGCCGGACAGTTCGTGCCGCAGCGGGCGTACGACCTGGCCATGGCCGCTCCCCCGCCCACGGGCGGCCCGAGCGCCTCGCCCAGCGCGTCCCCGAGTGCGTCCCCGAGCGCGTCGTCCAGCCCCAGCCCGTCCACGAGCCCCTCGCCGGGTACTTCCCCAAGCCCGCCGCCGGCCGGAAAGGCCTGTACGGCGTCGTACACGCTGGTCAACCAGTGGCAGGGCGGCTTCCAGGGTGAGGTGTCGGTGAAGAACACCGGCGCAGCCGCGATCGGCGGCTGGAAGGTCACCTGGACGTACGCCAACGGCCAGTCGATCACGCAGCTCTGGAACGGCTCGCTGTCCGGCAGCGGATCGGCCGTCACCGTGACGAACCTGGACTGGAACGGCGCCCTAGCCCCGAACGCGGCGACCACCTTCGGCTTCACCGGCACCTCGTCGGGCGGGGCCAGTGTTCCCTCGGTCGCCTGCACGGCGAGCTGATTCGGCCCGCCGCGACGGGGACTCGGCCGCCGACGCCCGCCAACCGGCGCGTCGGCGGCCGAGAGCGCGAGCACCACGACCACCACGCCGCAGGACGGCCATGAGGGTGCGACGTCCGCTCCGGGCTGCGCTCGGCGTGAAGTGCGTCGGCAGCGCCGGAGGCGGTGAGGCGGCGGGTGCAGTAGAGGCAGTGCTGCGCTGAGGAGGCGGCGGAGCGGTCAGCCCTCGCCACGCGTGGCGACCGCCTCTGCCGCCTCGGGCCCCTGCTCCAGCAGGGCCTGGAACCCCTGATCGTCCAGGATGGGCACGCCGAGCTTCACGGCCTTGTCGTACTTGGAACCGGGATTCTCGCC
This sequence comes from Microtetraspora fusca, assembly GCF_001570365.1. GTDB lineage: Bacteria > Actinomycetota > Actinomycetes > Streptosporangiales > Streptosporangiaceae > Microtetraspora > Microtetraspora fusca. The sequence goes on from NZ_BBYK01000051.1 coordinate 76,423, forward strand.
CACCACCACGAAGCTGGTCTTCTTCGACACCGAACTGGCCACCTTGCCGCCCCGGCTGGTGATGGCCTCGCCGGCCTCGTCCCGGGTGAACCCGGCGAGCGTGCCGGTGACCACGAAGGTGAGGCCTTCAAGCGTGCGCGGGCCCTGATCGGCCGGAGGCTCGTCGGCCATGCGAACGCCCGCGGCCCGCCACCTGTCCACGATCTCCCGGTGCCAGTCGACCTCGAACCACTCCTTGATGGCGGCCGCGACGCGGGGACCGATGCCCTCGACCGCCGCCAGCTCCTCCTCCGAGGCCTTGGCGATGGCGTCGAGCGACCGGAACTCCGCGGCGAGGGCGCGCGCGGTCGGCGGGCCGATGTGCCGGATGGACAGCGCGACCAACACCCGCCAGAGCGGCTGCTCCTTGGCCCGCTCCAGCTCCTCCAGCATCTTCTCCGCGTTCTTGCTCGGTGCGCCGGACACGGTGGCGAAGAAGGACACCACCTTGGGCTCGCCGGTCTCGGGATCGACCTTGGGCAGCCCGCTGTCCGGGTCGAGGACCACCGACTTGATCGGCAGCAGCCGCGAGGCGGTGAGGTCGAACAGGTCGGCCTCGGTGCGCAGTGGCGGCTCCTGCGGCGGAAGCGGCTGGGTGAGCGCGGTGGCCGCGACGTATCCCAGCCCCTCGATGTCGAACGCGTTGCGCCCCGCCGCGAAGAAGAGCCGCTCGCGGAGCTGGGCCGGGCAGGTGCGGGCGTTGGGGCAGCGCAGGTCGGCGTCACCCTCCCGCTCGTAGGCGAGCTCGGTGCCGCACTCGGGGCAGTGCGTCGGCATGACGAACGCGCGCTCGTCCCCCGTACGCAGATCCACCACCGGCCCCACGATCTCGGGGATCACGTCACCCGCCTTGCGCAGCACGACGGTGTCGCCGATCAGCACTGCCTTGCGGACCACCTCGGACGCGTTGTGCAGGGTGGCCCGCTCCACCGTGGACCCGGCCACCACCACCGGTTCCATCACGCCGTACGGCGTCACGCGACCGGTGCGTCCGACGCCCACCTGGATGTCGCGGAGCTTGGTGGTGACCTCCTCCGGCGGGTACTTGAACGCGATCGCCCACCGCGGCGACTTGCTGGTGGAACCGAGCTGCCGCTGCACCACGACCCGATCGACCTTGACCACCACACCGTCGATCTCGTACTCGGGGTCGTGCCGGTGCTCCTCGTAGTACTTGACGAACTCGCGGATCTCGTCGAGGCCGCGGACCACCTGGTATCGGTCGCTGACCGGGAGCCCGAGGCTCTTCAGCCGGTCGTACATCTGGGACTGGGTGACCGGCGGCTCGGCGCCCTCCCACTTGCCGACGCCGTGGACGATCATCCGCAACGGGCGCTGGGCGGTGATCCGGGGGTCCTTCTGCCGCAGCGAGCCCGCCGCGGAGTTGCGCGGGTTGGCGAACGGCGACTTCCCCGCGTCCATGAGCTGCTCGTTGAGCTGGCGGAACCCCTCGACCGGCAGGAACACCTCGCCGCGCACCTCGACCAGATCGGGCACGTCGTCGCCGGTCAGCCGGTGCGGCACGCCGCGGACGGTGCGCACGTTGGGTGTCACGTCCTCGCCGGTGCGGCCGTCTCCCCGCGTGGCGGCCCGGACCAGGCGCCCCTTCTCGTACAGCAGCGCGACCGCGAGGCCATCGATCTTGAGCTCGCACAGGTACGGCCCGGGCTCGGTCTCGGCGAGCCGCTCGGCCCGCGCCTGCCAGGCGGCGAGCTCGGCCTCGTCGAACGCGTTGTCCAGGCTCTCCATGCGCTGGAGGTGCTCGACGGCGGCGAACTCGGTCGATATCGGCGCACCGACCTTCTGCGTGGGCGAGTCGGGCGTGCGCAGATCGGGATGCTTCTGCTCCAGCTCCTTGAGCTCCCGCATCCACGCGTCGTATTGAGCGTCGCTGACGGTCGGCGAGTCGAGCACGTAGTAACGCCAGTTGGCCTCCTCGACCAGCTCGGCCAGCTCCGCGTGCCGCTCTCGCGCCGCCGTCGACGCGACCTCGACCTCGGCGTCCATGCCAACTCCCCTCGTCACCGGGCCCTGGAAGAACGCTACGGGAGCATAGGGCGTGCCTGTGCCTTCCCGGCGGGGTTCCTCCCGGTGCGTCGTCACCCTGTAGCCTGCCACCCGCCACCGACATTTTCGCCGGTCAGCGTGGGCGCGGGCCCGGCCGGTACTGCTTCGCGGCCAAGACGCGGGCGACACCAGGAGCAGGCGCGGACGCCGCCCGCGGACCCGGCCGGCGGGGCGGGGACGCGAACCGGTCAGGGCGTACCGACTCGACCGGGACCCGGAGGGGACCGCGTTGCGGAGACCCGGCGGGATCCGCGTCGCCGAGGTTCGGCGAAGTCCGCGTTGCGGGGTCCGCGTCATGGGCCGGGCGGGCGTCGGCGGGTCAGCCGCCCTGACTCCAGACGCCCTCCCAGATGGAGCACTTGCCGGTGATCCGGGTGGACGTGCCGCGGCAGACCTTCGCCTCGGAGCTGAGCATGTACCCGGCGTTCACACTGAACGAGCGCGGCGTCGACTGCGAGCAGTTCTTGAACGTGGCCGTTCGGTACTTCCCGCGATCGGTCAGCCACTTGATCTTGACCCAGGAGCAGGTGCGAGCGCCGCCCGCGTCGTACAGCTCGCCGGAGATGCGCAATCCGGAGCCGGTGGTCCGGACTTTGCCCGTCGCCCAGCCCTTGTAGTCGGACGAGGCCGTCGGGCCCCAACTCCAGGTGTCCCGCGCGTACGCTGCCGAGCCCGATGAGGACGCGGAGGCGGCGCCGGGGACAGCGGCCGTGAGGCCGGCCCCCAGCGCGACGGCGGTGGTGACCCCCAGTAAGAAGCGAAGACCGCTGCACATGACTTACTTCCTTCCGAAATGTGCGGTAGATGTGCACATCAAGGGATAGGCGAACGGCCTTGCACGCGACTTGAGAACGACCTACTCGCCCGGGTCCTCACGCAGCACCCGGGCCGCCTTCGCGCAGGTGGCGAGCGCCGCGCGCGCGTACGCCGGCGACGCTCCCGCCAGCCCGCACGCGGGAGTGAGCACCACCTGCCGGGCCAGCCGCGCCGGGGCGAACCCGAGCCGCCGCCACAGCTCCGTCGCGGGCCTGGCGACCACGCCGATGTCCGGGAGCCGGGTGTCCGTCCCGGGAACGACCCCGAGCAGGAACGCGATGCCCGCCTCCACGGCCTCGCCGATGTGGTCCTCGTCCCGGCGGCGCAGCAGCGCCGCGTCGAGCGAGACGCCGCGCGCGCCCGCCGTGCGCAGGACCTCGAAGGGCACCCCCGGAGCGCAGCAGTGGACGATCGGGAAGGGGGCGGAGCCGTTCGACTCTGCCGCCCTGAGCACCGTCTTGAGCCGCTCGGCCGCGGGCGCCGGCTCCACCGCGGGCAGCCGTCCGAATCCGGACGCGGTTCGCACCGTTCCGGCGAGCACGCCGGGCAGGCCGGGCTCGTCGAGCTGGAGAACGATCTCCGCGCCCGGCACGCGTCTGCGCACCTCCGCCAGGTGCGCGGCCACGCCTTCGGCGAGCGAGTCCACCAGATCGCGTACGGCTCCCGGGTCGGCGAGCGTCTTGTCGCCGTACCGCAGCTCGACGGCGCCCGCCAGCGTCCACGGCCCGCAGACCTGGATCTTCAACGGGCCCACATAGCCCTGGGCGACCTCTTCGAGGGCGTCGAGGTCGCGGGAGAGGTGGTCACGGGCGCGTTTGAAGTCGCGCCCCGGCCGGTCGGTGAACCGCCATCCGGACGGCTGCACCTCCACGGGCAGCTCCACCAGCAGCGACGCCGTCCTGCCGATCATGTCCGCGCCGACGCCCCGGCCCGGCAGCTCGGGCAGGTACGGCATCGGCAGCTCACCGAAGACCACGCGGAGCGCCTCGACGTGGTCGTCTCCTGGATGCGAACCGACGCCGGTGGCGGCGGCCTCGGCCCAAGGGAAGTCATTCACGCCATTAGCTTAGGGAGGATGAGACTCACCAAACTCGGCCACGCCTGCTGGCGGCTGGAGAAGGACGGCTCGACCCTGGTCATCGACCCGGGCGCCTTCAGCGGGGAAGGGCTCCTCGACGGGGCGAACGCCGTTCTGATCACGCACGAACATTTCGATCACGTCGACACGGACCTGCTGCGGGCCGCGAGCCCGGATCTGGAGATCTGGACCTGCCAGGCGGTGGCGGACCAGCTCGGCGAGATCCCGGCGAAGGTCCAGGTGGTGCGGAACGGCGACACGTTCACCACCGCGGGATTCGGCGTGAAGGTGATCGGCGAATGGCACGCCCTCAACCACCCGGACATTCCGGTTGTCCAGAATGTCGGCTTCCTGGTCGACGAGGAGGTGTTCTACCCGGGCGACGCGCTGACCTCGCCGGGCGTTGAGGTGCCGACCCTGCTCGTCCCCACCAACGCGCCCTGGCTCAAGCTGAAGGAGACGGTGGAGTACCTGCGCGAGGTGCGTCCGGCGCGGGCGTACTCGACGCATGACGGGCTGGTGAACGAGTTCGGCCAGAAGCTGATCGACGGCTGGCTCGGCGGCGAGGCCGACAAGCAGAAGGCCGACATCCGGCGCATTCCCGTGGGCGAGTCCGTCGACCTGGCGTGAAGCGGCCGTAGCCCGGCCCCACCCCGTGTGCCCGAGCCGACTCTCTCCTCGGGCACGCGGGACCTAACCGGGGTGGATACACGGGCGATGGAGCACGGTCCGCGCTCGCACGCATCGAAACGGCTTGTGGCGGACACATGCCGCCTGCGGCCGCGCTGTACGTCCTCCGGACGTCCGGTGAAGGGACTCAGGACGCCGAGGCGATGGTGGCCGAGCCGATCACGGTGTCGCCGTCGTACAGCACGGCGCCCTGGCCCGCGGCCACTCCCGTCGCCGGGGCGTCCAGCCGGATGTGGAGGTCGGCACCGGAGAGCTGGGCGCGGCAGCCGTACACCTCGCCGTGCGCGCGCAGCTGCACCGAGCAGGCGATCGGCTCTCGCGGCTCGCCCGACGGGCCGTTCCAGATGGGCCGGGTCGCGACGATCGAGGTGACCTCGAGCGAGGTGCGCGGGCCGACGGTCACGGTGTTCGAGACCGGCTCGACCGACAGCACATATCGGGGCCGTCCGTCGGACGCCGGGCGGTCGATGTGCAGGCCCTTGCGCTGCCCGACCGTGTAGCCGTACGCGCCCGCGTGGGTGCCGACGACCTCCCCGGAGAGCGCGTCCACGATGGGCCCTTCGGCGGCGCCGAGGCGATCGGCGAGAAAGGCGCGCGTGTTGCCGTCGGCGATGAAGCAGATGTCGTGGCTGTCCGGCTTGTCGGCCACCATCAGGCCCCGGCGAGCGGCCTCCTCGCGCACCTGCGCCTTGGTGGAGTCACCCAGCGGGAAGATCGCGTGGGAGAGCTGCTCCCTGGTGAGCACGCCGAGGACGTACGACTGGTCCTTGGCCGGATCGACCGACCTGCTGAGCACGCCGTCGACCAGACGCGCGTGGTGGCCGGTGGCGACCGCGTCGAACCCGAGCGCGAGCGCCCGGTCGAGCACCGCCTCGAACTTGATCTTCTCGTTGCAGCGCAGGCAGGGGTTGGGTGTACGGCCCGCGGCGTACTCGTTGACGAAGTCCTCGACGACGTCGCGGTGGAACCGCTCGGCCATGTCCCAGATGTAGAAGGGGATGCCGATCACGTCGGCCGCGCGCCGCGCGTCCCTGGAGTCCTCGATCGTGCAACAGCCCCGCGCGCCGGTCCGGTAGGACTGCGGGTTGGATGACAGCGCGAGATGGACGCCTGTCACGTCGTGGCCTGCCTCGGCGATGCGGGCGGCGGCCACCGCGGAGTCGACGCCGCCGGACATGGCGGCCAGCACACGAAGAGCCATAGGCCTTCAGGCTACCCGCCTCCGACGCCCCCTCGATCGGCCGCACGGACCCGTTACGCGCGCCCCGAGCCCGCGCGAGCACCGTCGATCATTACGGCGCCGAACCATCACGCTCGGGGCGCGGCGGTGTCTGGACTGAGGAGCGAGTGGGGAGCGAGGGACGTGAGGGGCGCGGCGGTGAAGTAACCGACGAGCGAGCGGGCGAGGGACGAGCCCCGAGCGAGGAGGGCACGAGCCGACTTCGGGCGCCCCGAACCGCCGAGCGAAGCAAGGTCAATAGACACAGCGAGGGACGAGCGACTCCGCGAGGGGCGCGGCGGTGTCTGGACTGAGGAGCGAGCGGGGAGCGAGGGACGAGCGACTCCGAGTGACGAGGGAAGACATCGCCTCAAGGCGCCCCGAGCCGCGCGAGCGGAGCGAGCGCAAATAGACACAGTGACGAGGGAAGACATCGCCTGTGGGCGCCCCGAGCCCGCGCGAGCGAAGCGAGCGCAAGTAGACACAGCGAGGCCATCGAGCCCGCGTTGGCACCCGGCGTGGGGACCTGAAAAGATCGGCGGTCATGCGACTGTTCGGCCGCAAGAGCGAGCCGGTGGATCCGGCCGAGGCCATAACGGAGTTCTGGACCTGGTGGCGGGAGGCCCGTCCCGAGATCGACGCGCTGGTCGAAGCGGGAGACACCGCGCGCCTCGACGAGACGATCGGCGAGGCCGTCGCCGCGCTGCAGCCGTCGTTGGCCTGGGAGATCGTCGCGGGGCTCACGGCACCGCACGCCCTGGTGGTCAGTGCCGCGGGCGATCCCGAGCTGCGCTCCTTCGTCCACCGGTGGGCGCTGGCGACGCCCGCCGACCCCAAGTGGGAGTTCCATCCGTCGCGCCAGGCTGATCCGCTCGCGGCGGAGTTCACGACGCAGGTCGCGGGCCGGCCGTTCGGCATCGACCGGCTGGTGCTCGGCCTGCGGGTGCCGCCGGGGACGCCCCGCGTGGACGTTTCCGCATTTCATCCGATATTTCCGGATGTGGATGACGAGACGCGGATGGAGGCGACCCTCCTCGCCCTCGACCGGCTGCTCGGCGAGGACGAGGTGGCCCGCTGGGTCGGCGACATCGTGGCCGCCGAGTTCGAGCCGATCGACGCGATCCCCGCGATCCACCTCCCCGCGGTGGTCGCCGACGTCGCCGAGGGTTTCCGCGACGAGCAGTGGGCGCTGCTGGAGGGTCAGACCGTCGGCGGCCGCCCTCTGACCGCCGCCGCGCTCTATCCCCTCCGTCCGGTCGATCACCCGCTCTTCGACCAGCACATCGGCGTCACGCTGCCGTACGTGAACGCGGACGAGAACGGGCAGCCCACGAGCGCCTCGCTCGACGCGCTGCGCGACTTCGAGGAGCGACTGAGGGCCGGGCTCAAGGCGGACGGCTGTGCCGTTCTCGTCGCACACCTGAGCGCGGAGGGCACCCGGGTCCTCCACCTCTACGCCGACCCGACGAGCGACGCCGTCAGCCGGATCGAGGAACTGGTGTCCGGCTGGAGCGAGGGCCAAGCCTGGATCGACGCCGACAGCGACCCCTCATGGAGCGCGGTCGCGCACTTCCTGACCTGACAGTGCTTATGACGCTCGCTTCGCTCGCGCGGGTTTGAGGGCACGCTTGAGGCATCTCACCACCCGCGTGGGCGGCTGGTCAGGTGAGTCCGGCGCGGCGGGCGCGCTCGACCACGTTGCCGATCACCTCGGCGAGGCGGTCCACGTCCGCCTTCGTCGAGGTGTGCCCGAGCGAGAAGCGCAGCGAGCCGCGGGCGCGCGCGCTGTCCTGGCCCATGGCGAGCAGGACGTGAGACGGCTGGGCCACCCCCGCCGAGCAGGCGGAGCCGGTCGAACACTCCACCCCCTTGGCGTCCAGGAGCATGAGCAGGGCGTCGCCCTCGCACCCCGGGAACGAGAAGTGCGCGTTGCCGGGGAGCCGGTTCACCGGATCGCCGTTGAGAATGACGTCCGGCACGGCTTCCCGTACCCGCTCGATCAGGTCGTCGCGGAGGGCGGTGAGCCGCTCGGCGGTGACCTCGCGGTGCTTGACCGCGGTCTCGACGGCCGCCGCGAAGCCCGCGATGGCGGGCGCGTCGAGGGTCCCTGAGCGTACGTCGCGCTCCTGGCCGCCGCCGTGCAGCACGGGCTCGGGATCGACACCGCGGGCCAGCAGCAGCGCCCCGACGCCCATGGGACCGCCCACCTTGTGCCCGGAGATCGTCATGGCGTCCACCCCCGACTCGGCGAACGAGACGGGCAGCTGGCCGAGCGCCTGCACCGCGTCGGTGTGGAACGGGATGCCGTGGTCGTGCGCGATGGCGGTGAGGACCTGGATCGGCTGGATCGTCCCGACCTCGTTGTTGGCCCACATCACGCTGACGAGGGCCACGTCGTCGGGATCGCGGGCGATGGCCGCGCGCAGCGTCTCGGGGTGGACCAGGCCGCGCTCGTCGACCTCCAGGAGCTCGACGACGGCGCCGTGCCGGTCTCCCAGCCAGTGGGCAGGGTCGAGGGCGGCGTGGTGCTCGATCGCGCTGATCAGGACGCGCCGGCGTTTCCGCGCCCAGAACAGCCCCTTGATCGCCAGGTTGTCCGCCTCGGTGCCGCCCGAGGTGAAGACGACCTCGCTGGGCCGCGCGCCCACCGCGCAGGCGATGGTCTCCCGCGACTCCTCCACCACCCGGCGGGTGCGACGACCGGCCGCGTGCAGCGACGAGGCGTTGCCGACCTGACCGAGCTGCGCGGTCATGGCCTCCACTGCCTCGGGCAGCATCGGCGTGGTGGCGGCATGGTCAAGATAGGCGGTTCCCACGACCCCTCCCGATCTGTCCTCAGCCAACTAAGCCTAACCGCGCCCCCGGAAAGGCCATCCCCCGGATTGCCGACTGAACCGTCCAGACGGTACAGTAACCAGAGTGAGAAGAGACGACTTGTTGGACGCGGCGGAGAGCCTGCTCTGCGACCAGGGGGCCCAGGGCCTCACCCTGGCCGCGGTGGCCGAGCGCGCCGGCGTCAGCAAAGGCGGCCTTCTCTATCACTTCGGCACCAAAGAAGCCCTGGTCAAGGGCCTGATCGAGCGGCTGATCGCCGAGTTCGACGCGCTCATCGAGGCACAGGGCGAGAGCGACTACACCACGGCCTATCTCAAAGCGACCTTCCAGGCCGTCGAGAGCGGCCGGCTCCGACGATGGGCCGTGGTGACCGGCGCGGCGGGCGACCCCACGCTCCTCGTGCCGCTACGCGAGGCGATGGCCCGCTGGCATAGCCAGGACCTCGACCGTGAGCCCGACCCGGGGATGTCCCGGATCGTACGGCTCGCCTGTGAGGGCATCTGGGACGTCGCCACCCACGTGCCGGATCTGCTCGACTACGCCGAGCTGCGCCGCCGCCTGCTCGACCTTCTCTGACTCCAGCCGTTCACCGGCGAACCCCACCCCCTCGATCTCCGATCGGGGCCGGATGACGTTCGCCCGCATTCCACCGCGCGCTCGAACGCACGTAAACGCGTTCGTACCTGAACGTGATTGAACGTTCTTGGACGCGCGGCAAGGCGGACCCCGAACGATCTCGGGCCGCCTGCTCCCGTCCGGCGACAGCCGTACTCCCCTCCCATCCCCTGGAACCCCGGAACTCGCGAGCTCTCCTCCCCTGGAGACCTTCGCGCATCCGAGAATGGAGCCTGTAATGACCCGCGCTTTGAGGACGGCCCGCTGGGGGGCGATCCTCACTTTCGTGCTCGGCGGCTTGCTGTGCGGGACGTTCACCGTGCGTATCCCCGCTCTGACCGACAAACTCGGCATCCCCGAGTCCTCGGTCGGCCTCGCGCTGCTCGCGTGGGGTCTCGGCGCGCTGCTGGCCATGCAGTCAATGCGCGGGATCATGGCCAGAGCGGGCAGCCGAGGGGTGTTGCGCGTCGCCGCTCCCCTGTGCGCGGCGACGCTGCTGCTGGTCGGGCTCGCGCCGTCCTTCCCCCTGCTCGTCGGGGCCGCCTTCGTGTTCGGCATGGCCTTCGGCACGGTCGACATCGCCATGAACGCCCAGGGGTCGACCGTCGAACGCGCGTACGGCAGGCCGCTGATGAGCGGCATGCACGCGGGATGGTGCGTGGGGGCGATCTCGGCCGGTCTGGTCGGCACCGCCGCCATCGCGGCGGGCCTGTCCCTGACCGCGCACCTGGCGATCGTCGCCGTGCTGGCGCTCCCCGTGTCCGTGGTGCTGAGCCGTACGTACCTGACCGACCGGGTCACCGCCGAGGAGGCGCGGGGACCGCGCCGCCGGATGCCGGGGATCGTCTACCTGCTCGGCGCGATCACCTTCGGCGCGTTCATGGTCGAGGGCGTTGTCGCGGACTGGAACGGCCTGTTCCTGCGGGACACCCTCATGGCGCCCGAGTCCCTGGCCGCGCTCGGTTACCCGATCTTCGAGGCGGGCATGCTGCTCGGCCGTCTGTCCGGTGACCGGCTCAGGATGCGGTTCGGCGCGGCCGGCTTGATGGGCTTCTCCGGGCTGGCCACCGCGGCGACCTTCACCGTGGTCGTCGTCGCTCCGTCGGCGGTCGTCGCCCTGTCCGCGATGCTCTTCGTCGGCATCGCCGTGGCCACGATCTCCCCGATGGCCATGTCGCTGGCGGGGACCGCCACCGACACCCCGGGCCCGGCGATCGCCCAGGCCGGGGCCATGGGCTACGCCGGACTGCTGCTCGGCCCCGTGGTGATCGGCTTCCTGTCCGGCGCGACGTCCCTGCGCGTGGCGATGGTGACCGCGGTCGTTCTCGGCATCCTGATCGCCGTCGCGACCCGCTTCCTCGCCAGGGCCCGTACGGCTCCCGCCGAGATCCGCGTGGAGACCGAGGAGAGGCTGCCGGTCGCGGCCTGAGGTGACATTCGTCCCAGGGAGATGACCACATCTCCATCTGCCGGGTTCGCGAGGGCTTTGACATGCTTTCGGGCGTGAAGAAGCTCCCCGCCGCGACGGCGGCAGTGTTCGCCGTCACCGCGGTCCCGAGCCTGCTGCAGTTCGCCCTCCCCTCGCTGGAGATCGCGCTGCGCCGCGATCCCGCCCGCATCGCGGACGGCGAGTGGTGGCGGCTCGGGACCTCGCTCCTGGTCCAGGGCGGCGGCCCGGTCGGCGCCGCCTTCAACCTCGTCTCGCTCCTGGTGCTCGGCGCCATCGCCGAACGCGCCCTCGGGCCCGCCCGCTGGATCGCCTGCTATCTGGCGGGCGCGGCCGCGGGGCAGGCCGCGGGCACGTGGCTCGGCCTGGTGGACGCGGGCAACTCCATCGGAGTGTGCGGCCTGGCCGGCGGGCTGGCCGTGGCCGTCGCGCTCGGGCGGGCGGACCGGCTCGCCGGATCCGTGGCGGCCTTCTACGCCCTGCTTCTGGTCGGCGGGCTCTTCAGCGGCTCCGTCACCGTGATCGTCGCCACGTCGGTCATCGGCGCGGCGGGGGTGCAACTGGTCGTCCATCGGGACCGGCTGCCGATTCCGGTGTTCCCGGCGATCGTGGTGGCGACGGGGCTCGTGCTCGCCGTACTGGCGGACCTGCACGGCCCGGCCCTCCTCAGCGGCGCGGCCGTGGCGGGCGTCGTCGCGGGCGCTTTGGGAGCCGCCCCGCGCTCCGTCCACTGAGGCCCCGCGCGTTCGCCCCCTGCTGGGACCCCAATGTGCGGCAGCGGATCGCGGAATGGGAGCCGATACGGCGACGGCGCCGCACGCGATGCGTGCGGCGCCGTTCCGTCGAGCCCGTAGATCTCGTGGAGCTTACTTGCGCTTCTCGATCTCTTCGGTGAGCTGCGGCACGACCTGGAAGAGGTCGCCCACCACACCGAAGTCGGCGATCTCGAAGATCGGGGCCTCGGGGTCCTTGTTGACCACGATGATCGTCTTCGAGGTCTGCATGCCGGCCCGGTGCTGGATGGCGCCGGAGATGCCGGCCGCGATGTAAAGCTGCGGCGACACCGTCTTGCCGGTCTGGCCGACCTGGAACTGGTGCGGGTACCACTTGGCGTCGGTGGCGGCACGCGAGGCGCCGACGGCCGCGCCGAGGGAGTCGGCCAGCTTCTCGATGATGGCGAAGTTCTCGGCGGAGCCGACGCCACGGCCGCCGGAGACCACGATCGCGGCCTCGGTGAGCTCCGGACGCGCGCCCTTCTCCTCCTTCACCCGCTCCACGATCTTCGCGGCGCGGGCGGCCTCGGACGGGGCGACCTCGACCTTCTCCTCGGCGCCCGCGCCGGCGGCGGCGACGGGAGCGGTGGAGTTGGGACGGACCGCCACGATCGGGGTGCCCTTGGTCACGCGGCTGCGGACGTTGACGCCACCGCCGAAGATCGACTGGTCGGCGACGAAGCCCTCGCCGAGGCCGACCGCGTCGGTGATCACACCGGAGTCCGTCTTGACGGCGAGGCGGCCGGCGACCTCCTTGCCCTCGACGGTGGAGGCCACGAGGACGGCGGCGGGCGACTTGTCCGCCACCAACCGGGCCAGCAGCTCGGCCTTGGGGGCGACCACGTAGTTCACGACCTCGTCGCTGTCCGCGACGTAGATCTTGTCCGCACCGTACTCGGCCAGCTTGGCCTTGGCGGCGTCACCGTAGCCGGGGCCGGCCCACACCGCCGACGGCTCGCCCAGCGTGCGGGCCAGGGTCAGCAGCTCGAGGGTGACCTTCTTGATCTCTCCGTCGACGTGCTCGACGAGAACCAGGATCTCACTCATCTCGGGGCCCCTCAGATGAACTTCTTCGACGCGAGGAAGTCGGCGGCCTTGACCCCGCCGTCGCCCTCATCCTTGACAACCGTGCCCGCGGCACGCGGCGGGGCGGCGGCGAACTCGGCCACCTCGCTGTAGGCGGCGGCCAGGCCGACGGCCGAGGCGTCGACGGAGGCGTCCGCGATGCCGAGTGTCTCGACCGGCTTCTTCTTGGCGGCCATGATGCCCTTGAAGGACGGGTACCGCGGCTCGTTGATCTTCTCCACGACCGAGACGACGGCGGGGAGCGTGGCCTCGACCTTGTCGTAGCCGTAGTCGGTGATCCGCTCGATGGCGATGGCCGAGCCGTTGACCTCGACCTTGCGCGCCAGCGTGAGCTGCGGGGCGCCCAGCCGCTCGGCGAGCATCGCCGCCAGCACGCCGGTGCGGGCGTCGGTGGACTCCGAGCCGAGGATGACCAGGTCGAACCCGATCTTCTTCAGCGCCTGGGCCATGGCGTACGAGGTGGACAGGGCGTCCGAGCCGTGCAGCGCGTCGTCGCTCAGGTGGACGGCCTTGTCGGCCCCCATCGCGAGCGCCTTGCGGATGGTCTCGGTGGCCTTGGCGGGCCCCATGGTGAGGACGGTCACCTCACCACCGTGAGCCTCCTTGAGCCGCAGCGCCTCCTCGACCGCGTACTCGTCGAGCTCGTTCACGACGCCGTCGACGGCGTCCCGGTCGAGCGTCTTGTCATCGGACCGCAACTTGCGCTCGGTCGCAGTGTCGGGGACCTGCTTCACGCAGACGACGATGTTCATGGCCGGTGGCCGACCTCCCGTTTCCGTACGGCTCTACGCTGGCCGCGCATGGGGTATGCGCGCCCCGCTCAGACTGCCAGGTGCCCGTGAGCTGGATTACATCGGGTGCTTCGGGCGCGAGCGGATCGCCCGATGCTCCCACATGTTACCCACGGGTAGTTTCGCTGCAAACCTCCAGGATGTACGGCTCCGCCCGGTGTGCTCTTCGTCACCAAGCGACCCGCTCTCCCACCATACCGAACTTTGTTCCACGGCCTTTGGCGGGGTGCGCTGTGCTTATTTGCCGAGCTTCGCTCGGCGGGCTCGGGGTGCCCTTGAGGCGATGTCTTCCCTCGTCGCCCGGAGTCGCTCGTCCCTCGCTCCCCGCTCGCTTCTCAGTCCAGACACCGCGGCGCCCCTCGCGTCCCAACTCAGCTTGCGAGCGCGATGATCGTGAGGAGGAAGAGGACGCCGCCCACCGCGAGTAGCAGGGTGAGCGGGCTGAAAACGCTGCTCAGCACCGCCCACAGCGCGACCACGCCCGCCCCGCCGGCGAGATCGACGAGCACCCTCGTCCGCGACTTCGCCAGCAGCCCGAACCCGGCGTCGATCAGCACGCCCAGGCCGTACAGGACGAGGATCAGCAGGGAGACCTCGGGGAGGTACTGGCTCGACGCGGCGGCGACCAGCCCGGCGAAGACGCCGGCGCCGATCACCCAGCGCCTGCGGAGCCGCTCCCGGTGGCGGGCGCGCGCCTCCTCCACCGACCTGAGCCGGTTGTGCACCCGCCGGGGCTTCCACTCCCGGGTCGCCTCGCCGGTGATCGCGGTCGGCACCGCGTCCCTGTCCCTGACGTGGCCTTCGTGATGCCTGTGCGGCGGCCTCCCGTCGCGCCTGTCCGGTCCCCTGTCGTGCCGTACGGGGGCGGCCGGCAGCGGCACCGGGGGGGACGGGACGGGCGGCGCGGCGGCGGCGGCGACGGAGGGGGCGATCGAGTCGAGCCGCGCCACCAGCTCGGCGGCGACCGGCCGACATCCCGGGTCGTCCTGAAGGCACTCCCGCAGCAGGGGGGCGAGCCAGTCCGGCACCCCCGACAGGTCCGGCTCGTGGTGCACCACGCGGTACGCGACGGCCGCCGGCGGTCCGCTCCCGTACGGCTGCCGCCCCGAGGCGGCGAAGGCGAGCGTCGCGGCCCAGGCGAACACATCGGCCTCCGGCCCCGCCTCCGCGCCTTCCAGCACCTCGGGGGACAGATAGCCGGGGGTGCCGACCACGGCACCGGACGCGGTCACCGACGCCGCGTCCTGTGCGCAGGCGATGCCGAAATCGATCACGAAGGGCTCGTGGTCGGCGAGGATCACGTTGGCCGGCTTGAGATCGCGGTGGACCACGCCGGCCCGGTGGATCGACTCCAGCGCCTCGGCGAGACCGCGCGCGAGCCGCAGCAGGTCCTCGCCCTGGATCGGCCCGTGCGAGGCGAGCACCGAGCTCAGCGGGCGGCCCTGGACGTACCGCGTCACGATGTACGGATACTGCCCGCTCAGGGAGGCGTCGAGGACCTCGGCGATGTGCGGCCCGCGCACCCGGCGCATGGTCTCGACCTCGCGGGCCAGCCGGGTGAGGGCGAGCGAGTCGGCCGCGACGTGCGGGTGGAGGACCTTGACGGCGACGGTCCTTCCCTCGGTGTCGAGCGCCAGGTGGACCTCGCCGAAGCCGCCCGCCCCGAGCTGGGATAGCAGGCGATACGGCCCGAGCTGACCACCGTTCGGCGACCCCATCCCGCTCCCTTCGCCCCTCCCATTCCATGGTGCCCGGCCGGTCCCAAAGGACTCTCTAAGGACTGGTTAGGTCTAGAAAGGAAGAACTGCCCCACTGATCCTTTTCGTGATGTCCCCGATCAGTCCGCCGATCAAGTTGACGACGGTGTCCTGGCCCTTCGCCTTCAGGCTGCGGACGACGTCGTCGATGGCCACGGACGGCGGGCGCCACGGGGCCCAGGACGGGTCGGCGGAGAGCGCCGTCATGACCGCGAAGAACGCCACCGTGCCGACGACGAGCGCGACCACCATGCCCGCGCCGGGGCTGCGGATCGCCCCGGTCAGCGTGCGGGCGACCGCCTTGCGCGGCGCGCCTCCGCCCGGGAGCAGGAACAGTCCGGCCACGAAGGCGCCGGCCGCGAAGGCCGCGGCCGGGTCCGTGCCCATCTTGCCCATGTAGACCAGAACACCCCACACGCACATGCCGAACATCGCGGCGAGCGGCACCTGCACGAGTGTCGCGAAGGCCGACTTGATCAGCGCCCACGGCGTGCCCAGCACAGCGAGGATCGGGTCGGCCCCGCTGCTGCCGCGTACCGACCGGCGCGCGGCGAGGTCGCCGAGCAGATAGTGCGCCACCCGGAGGCAGAGCGCGGCCACGATCGCGAACAGGCTCACGGTCACCGGCAGGACGCACGCCAGCGCCACCAGGACGGTGAGCAGCAGCCCGGCCAGGATGGGGTGCCCGGTGCGGTAGCGCGGCCGCTCCTGCTCGGGCGCGTACGGCCGGGCCTGCGCGGACGGGCCGGTCGGGACGGGAGGCGCGGTCTGGGTGGCGGGCGGCGCGGCCTGCGGGGGCGGGAGGACCTGCGGCCCGGCGCCCGTGACGGGAGGCGGCGGATAGCCCGCGACCCTCTGGTCCGGGAACGGCGGCGGGTAGGGCGACCCCGGCTGGTACGGCGGCGCCTGCCCCGGCGGGTACCCGGTGAGCGGCGGCGGGACGATGGCGGCCGGCGCCTGCCTCGGCTGGCGCGGCTCCCTGCGCGGCCGCTCCGGCTCGACGTAGTTCACCGGGGGCAGCAGGTCGGAGTAGCTGTCGTCGTCCCGTACCCCGGACGGCCTGCCCTGCGCGGCCGGGGCGGCGGCGTCGTCCAGCACCCGGGTGCCGTCCACCGGCGTGTTCCCGTTCAGCGCGGACGCGTCAAGGATCTTGGTGCCGCCGTCGCGGGCGACCTCGCGCAGGACCGTGACGGACGGGTCGAGGGCCCGGGACAGCCGCAGGAGCGACGCGGCGGTGGGACGGGTGCCGGCGTCGGTGGCCAGCGCCTTCCGCAGCCAATCGTGCAGCCACGGCGGCGCGAGATCGATCTGCGCCTTGCCTTCGAGGATGTTGTAACAGACCGACTCGAACGTGCCCGACCCGAACGGCGGCTTTCCGGACACAGCGAAGAAAACGGTGGCGGCCAGCGCGTGGACGTCGGCCGCCTGGGTGATCTCGGTGTCTCTGATGATCTCGGGCGCGAGGTAGCCGGGCGTGCCGACGAACATGCCCGTCTGGGTCAACCGGGTGGCGTTCACCAGGTGGGCGATGCCGAAGTCGATCACCAACGGCTCGCCGTCCACGAGCATCACGTTCGCCGGCTTGAGGTCCCGGTGGATGACGTCGGCGGCGTGGATGGCGACCAGGGCCTCGCACAGACCGCGGGCCAGCCGGATGACGCCGTCGTCCGGCAGCGGGCCGTCTTCGAGGACGGCCTGCTCCAGCGTGCGCCCGGGGGCGTACCGCGTCACGATGTAGGGCGTGTCGCTGATCAGGTCCGCGTCGAGGACCTCGGCCACGCGCGGGCTGCGCACCCGCCGCATGGTCTCGACCTCGCGGGTGAGCCGGTCGCGTGCCTTGAGGTCGGAGGCGACATGCTGGTGCAGCACCTTGACGGCGACCTCGCGCCCCTCCTCGTCCAGGCCGAGGTGGACCACCCCCATGCCGCCCTCGCCGAGCTGGCGAAGCAGCCGGTAAGGGCCGATCCGCTCCGGAGCCTCAGTCGCCGACATGTCCGTCCCCCGTCACTGATTCCCTGCTTTGTTACGCAACTGGTTCAGGTCCTGCACCACCGAGGGCACGTTGACGGGACCCATGAAGTGTCCCCCTGTCTGTTTACCCATCAGCCCGGTGAGCGCAATCGCCGTCACCACCGCGGCGACCGCTCCGGCCCCCCAGGCCAGCGCCGCCGCCGAGCTTCTCGTCGGCAGCAGCGACGCGATCGTGCGCCGCATCTGCCTGCTCGGACCCTCCACTCCCGGCCCCGCGCAGACCGTCCACAACGCCACCGCGATCCCCCAGCTCAGCGCGTCGAGCGTGGACATCTTGGTGACCAGCACGGTGAGCAGCAGCGTCACCGGAAGACCGAGGATCAGCGCGTACGGCACCAGCGCGATCGTGATGCCGACCGACTTGATCAGCGCGTCGGGCCGGCCGAGCACGCGCACCACGTCCGTCGCGGCGGCCGCCGGCGCCCTGCGCGCGTTCAACTCGGGCTGCGCGATGTCGGCGGCGCGCAGCAAGATCGTTATCGGCAGCGCGATCACCATGACGAGCAGGGGCGCGATCACCGTGAGGGCGACCACCAGGAGGAGCAGCATCGCGGCGGCCACGCCGTACGCCTTGGAGCGCTGGAGCGGCGTGGCGGGCGCGGAGCCGGAGGCGGCCACCGGAGGCGGCGGCACGCGCATGGTCGGCTGGAAGGGCGCGGGATGCGGCTGGCCGACCTGCGGCGTCTGCTCGTAGATCTCGGGCGCCTGCTCGAAGAGCGCGTGCGGGCCGTACGCGCCGCGCAGTTCCTCGGGCCGTACGCGGCGGGTGGGCACGTCGGTCTCGCCGGTCGCGGGCGCCCAGGGCGTCCCGGACGGCGGCGCCGCCGGGCTCGCCGGGTTCGCCGCCACGGGAGGCGGAGTCGTGGACGGAGGCACGGCGTGCGGCGTCGCGGACGGCGGCGTGGTGACCGACGGCGGGGTCACGGCGGGCGTGGGCGACGAGGCGCGCGGGCCCGTCGTGGGTGCCGAAGCGGCCGCGCCCGTCGGCGGCGCGTACCGCGTGGGCGCGTCGTCCGCGCCGGTCGCGCTCGTCGCTCCCGTGCCGGACAGGCCGGCCCGGCGCAGGTCGTCGCCGGTCACCCGCACGGTCGGGAACGGGTCGCCGGCCCCGCCGGGCGACGCGCCCTGGTCGAGCAGCGAGACGAACTCCTCCGCGGGCGGTTGGGCGGGCACCGGCTGCCCGGGATTCGCGGGCGGCGCGGCCTGCGTCGCCATCGGGTTCGCGGGCGGCGCGGGCCGCGTCACAACGGGGTTCTCGAGCTGGGTCTCCGCGGGCGGCCCGGCGGCGCCCGCG
The DNA here is from genome assembly GCF_001570365.1 of Microtetraspora fusca. Taxonomy (GTDB): domain Bacteria; phylum Actinomycetota; class Actinomycetes; order Streptosporangiales; family Streptosporangiaceae; genus Microtetraspora; species Microtetraspora fusca. Next base: position 94,961 of record NZ_BBYK01000051.1, read on the forward strand.
ACGGGCACCGGACGGCCGGTCGTCTCGTCGACGTTCGGCACGGTGGTGATCTCGTCGGGCACGCGCACCCTGCCGGCGCGCTGCATGAGCTGGGTGACCTGCCGGCTCAGCTCGGCCGCGGTCGGACGCCTGGCCGGGTCGCGCTGGAGCGCCGCGCGCAGCACCGGCTGGACCAGCGCGGGGGCCGCGCTCACGTTGGCCTTGCCGGAGGTGATGTTGTAGAAGATCATCTCCAGCGTGCCCTTGCCGAAGGGCGGCAGGCCGGTGGCGGCGTAGAGCAGCGTGCCGCCCCAGGCGTGCACGTCCACCTTGGGCCCGGCCTCGTGTCCCTCGATGATCTCGGGCGCGAGGTAGCCGGGCGTGCCGATGAACATCCCGGTCTGGGTGAGCCGCGTCGCGTCGACGCCCTGGGCGATGCCGAAGTCGATCAGGACCGGACGCCCGTCGAGCATGAGGACGTTGCCCGGCTTGAGATCGCGGTGGATCACCCCGGCCGCGTGGACGGCGGCGAGCGCCTCGGCCACGCCGGCTCCCACCAGCAGCAGGGCGTCCACGGGAAGCGGGCCGTCCTGCTTGACGACCTCGTCGAGCGGGCGGCCCGGCACGTAGCGGGTCACGATGTACGGCCGGCGGCCGGTCACGTCGGCGTCGAGGACCTCCGCGATGTGCGGGCTGCGCACCCGCCGCATGGTCTCGACCTCGCGCGAGAGCCTCCTGCGCGCGAGGTCGTCCTGGGTGACCTCCGGGCGCAGGACCTTGACGGCCACCTGCCTCCCGTGCGGGTCCAAGGCGAGATGGACCACGCCCATGCCGCCTTCACCGAGCCGCCGCAGCAGCCGGTAGGGGCCCAGTCGGTCGTCCTGAATCATGGCGTAAGCACCATACCGACTAAAGCACCGCCCATGACTGAACCAACGCGCCACATTCCTGCTCGTGACAACGTATGGCGACGGCTCCCGGTTTCCCATCCTGACGCAAAATGCGAACGGGAACGGTCACAGGGCGAGGGGGAGCACCTCCGCGCCGGTCGCCTCGACCAGCGCCTTGCCCGACAGCGCCAGCTTGGAGCGCCGCACGCCGCTGCCGATCACGATGAAGTCCCGCCGGGTCACCTTCTCGTCCACGAGCACCGGCCAGTCCGCGGGGAGGCCGATCGGGGTGATGCCGCCGTACTCCATGCCGGTCAGCGCGACCGCCTCCGCCTGGGGGGCGAAGGAGACCTTGCGCACGTCGAGGTGGCGGCGCACCACGCCGTTCACGTCCGCCCGGTCGTCGGCGAGGATCATGACGGCGGCGTACCGGACCTCGCCGCCGCGCTTGCCCGCGACGATGACGCAGTTCGCCGAGTCTTCCAGGGCCACGCCGTACCGCTCGCAGAACTCGGCGGTGTCGGAGAGCTCGGGATCGATCTCGGCGACGTTCAGTTCCACGCCGGTCTGCGGCACCGCATTCGCCACGGGGGCGGCGAGCAGGTCGACGCGGTCGGTGGCGGGCACCCAGTCGAGCATCTACGACTCCTTCAACACACGGTCGTGCAGTTGGGTGACCACATTACGGGCCGACTCGAACGAACCGGCCTGCCATGCGATGAGTTGGGTGAGCCAGTCCCCGGCGAAGTAGACCCGGCCGTCGGGTTTCTGCAGGTGCGCGAACCCACCCTCGTACGACGGCCAGGCGACCCAGCCACCCTCGATGTACGGCTGCCGCTGCCAGGCGATGGAGACACTGGAGAGGAGCCCCCGGCCGTACTTCTCCCCGTGGATCTCCGCGCCCCCGGCGAGCGCGCGCCGCCGCCGCTCCGCGTGGGTGAGCCGCCCGTACGCCTCGGCGTTCGCGCCGGTGTTGTAGTAGCCGACGACCAGGCCGCTCCGGCCGTGGAAGCCGTACGACGGGTACCAGATGTGCTGAATGTCAAGGTCGGTCTCGGTCACGCCGCCGTAGATGTGGTCGTCGTCCTCCCACCAGCGCGTCCGGTACTCCAGCCCGATCTTTCCCGTGGACACCGGCTTCGGCGTGGACAGCGCGTCCACGCTGCGGCGGTCGAGGTTGCCGGGGATCCGCGCGAGGATGTGCGGCGGCAGCGCGGCGACGCAGTAGTCGGCCCGGATCGACCCGCCCTTGTACGCGACCTCCACGCCGTCGGGACGGTTGGTGACCCGGGTGACCGGGGCCGAGGTGCGGATCCGGTCCGCGCCGACCGCTTTGACGAGCCCGGTGACGATCGCGTCCATGCCCCCCACGGGCTGGAACATCGGCATGGCCTGGTCGTAGGCGAGCCCGAAGCTCACCGGCCGCCCGATCCGGTAGCCGAGCACCTCGCTCAGGGACGGCGGCGCCCCCGCGGGCTCGCCCCTGCGCTCGCCCCCCGTGTACGCGTACCGGTCGCCGATGTCGCCGAAGGCGGAAAGGAAATCGAGCAGCAGCTCCTTGTCCTGCGCGGTCAGCCGCCGGTCGAGCGCGCCGTCGTTGGTCGCCTTGGCCAGCAGTTCGCTGATGTAGCCGTAGGTGTCCGCGCGGGCGGTGCGCGCCCGCATCGCGGCCTTCATCCCGCTCGTGTAGACGTAGGCGCTGGGGTTCTCGTTGACGAACACCTCGATCGGGACGCCCAGCGCCCGGCAGTAGTCGAGGGTGATCATCCACTGGGCGATGCGTCCGGGGCCCGCGTTGAAGTAGACGTCCTCGCCGAAGGTCGCCTCCTGGGTCGCCCCGGAGATCTCGGGAAGCCGGTCGCCGCGCCGGAGCGTGAGGTTGCGCCCGCCGACCCGGTCACGCGCTTCCAGGATCGTGCAGTCGTAGCCCGCCTTGCCCAGCTCGTACGCGCAGGCGAGCCCGGCGACGCCCGCGCCGAGGATCACGACCGTGGCCCCGGCCCGGCCGCTCAAGGAGAAGTCGGACTTCCGGGGCGGGGTGTAGTCCCTGGTCTGCCGGTCGGGGGCGAGGCCGAGCGCGCCCATCGCGGCGTACATCGCGCCCGCGCCGCCGGCCGCGCCGAGGCCGACGAGGAGCCCGCGCCGGGTGAGCGTGCGGCCCCTCCCCCCACCGACCGGTAAGCCGGCCGGTGAGCCGTCCGGTGAGCCTTTACCCGGCCCGCCGGGTAAGCCGCCGCCCGGTCCGCCCGGTGAACCGCCGCCCGGTCCGCCCGGTGAACCGCCGTCCGGCACGCCGCTGTCCGCCGTCGTCACACCATCGCCTCAGCCGTAGATGCCGCTGCCGCACGCGACCGACCCGGCGATCATGGCGAAGATGCCGAAGAGCGCCATGATCTCGCGATAGTCGTCCGTGCTGAACTCGGTGTGCCGGGGGCCGACCTGCCGGGTGCCGGGCACCAGCCCGCAGCCCGCGGCGATCGCGGTCGAGTTCCATTCGACCCCCAGCGTGTACGGCGGAGCCACGACGTACGGCCGGAAGTCGGCCAGCCTGCCGATCGCCCGCGTCGCCGCCTCCCTGATGCGGGCCTGGGCGACGCTGGGCGGCAGCAGCTCGGCGGAGAAGCGGTCCACGCCCTTCTTGACGGCCACGGTCTCGACGTCGCCGAGCAGCTCACGCGCCTCCTCACACACCGCCTCGTCGCCGGTGATCAGCGCGACGGGCACGCCCATCGACCCGGCGAACCCCGCGACCAGCCGGGTCTCCCCGCAGATCTCGCCGTTCAGGTAGACGTTCTGGATCTCCTTGCCCATCCAGGTGTGGTTGAGCACGCCGTGCTGGACGCCCGCCCGCGCGTGGTACCCGGCGAAGCAGGCGGCGGCGAAGTCGGGAGTGAGGCCCTGCCCCATCCGGTGCGGCTTGCCCGGCCCCCGGATGAGCGTCGCCCTCAGGTCGATCAGGTCGATCCGCAGGTTCTTGGTCGAGCCGTGGGCGTCGTTGATCAGCACGGACTCGGCTCCGGCGTCGAAGGCGCCCGCGACGACGGCGTTGGCGTCGCCGGTCATCAGCTCGCAGCCGCGCTCGTACCCACGGCCGCCGGCGTGCATCTCCTCCGGGTCCGTCAGCCCGGTCACGCCCTCCATGTCGACGGAGAGATAGATCTTCACCCGATCCCCCAGTTCTCCACCCGGGCGCACTCGTCCGGGGTCATCAGTCCCACGCCTTCCATGTACGCGGCGACCCGCTCGCGCCAGGGCTCCGGGATCTCCTCGATCGCGGGCGGGTAGCAGTGGTCCAGCCAGCGGGTGGACTCCTCCGTCGCGCCCAGGAGCTCGGCGGCGCGGGCGAACGGCGTGCTCTCGATCCCGGGCACCCGCGCGCAGCCGTACTCGATCATCTCCTGCCCGCCGTACGGCGGCGGCTCCTGCCACTTCCGGGCGACCGCGCTCTTCGCGGTGAGCGTGGTCGCGAGCGGACGACGCTCGACGGCGGCCTGGATCAGCTCCTTGTACAGGCACTTGCCGCAGGTGCCGCAGGGCCCGTCGCCGGAGCCGCGCAGGCACCAGCGCACCAGGTCGCGCAGCTCGGATTCGAGCGCGACGCGCATGGTCACGGCCTCGCTGACGCCGCCGACCGGCAGCACGACCGGCAGCCCGGCAGCCGCGAACACCCGGCCCCACATCCCTTCCGGCGCCCACATCGGATTGTCGGGGGTGTACCTGTGCAGGTACCTGTCGCCGCCCAGCCAGCGGGACCCCAGCTCGTAGCCCATGGCGATGCCGCCCAGGTCCAGCTCGTCGGCGAGAAGGAGCGCGCCCGCCGCGACCGCGTGATGCTCGGGATAGCCCGGCCGGGGGTAGGCGAGCAGGAACTCCAGGTCGGATCGTACGACACTCAGCTCGCGCTCTGTCCGCGCGGCGAGCCGGGCGAGCACGTCGGCGCGGTAGTGCGTCCACCGGTTCGGGACACGGGGGTGGCTGATGCGCCGGAAGTGGACCAGCGGGGCGTCGGGCAGGATCGCGGCCACCGCGACGGAGTCCGCGCCGCCGCTGTAGGAGATCGCCAGCCGGCTCCCCGTCCTCGGCCGTTCGCCGACCGGCCCGGCCTCGATGCCCCAGCCGTCGAGGATGGCCTCGGCGAGCTCCGGGGAGATCGGCCGGTCGAAGGTCACCCGCCGCCGCGTCCACGGCGCCGCCACCGTCCAGGCCGCCACCGCGAGCAGGTCCGGGTGCACGTACGGCTCGCCGCGGCGCGCGTACGGCGCGGCGGGGCCGGCGGGCGGGAGCCGTACGTGGCAGGAGTTGGTGCGCAGCTCCATCCGCTGGCCGTCGGTGCAGACGCCGGTGGTGGCGTCCTCGGGATCGAGCAGGAAGGTGAGCCGCCAGACGCGCTCGCCGATGCCGTCCCGCGCCTGCTCCTCGGCCGTCCAGGTGACGCGCACCGCTACTCCGCGTCCGCGGCCACGGTCTCCCGGGCCCGCGACTCGGTCCGCAGCTCAGCCCGGAGCGCGTCGATCGCCTGCCACACGAGCATCTCGTTCTGCAGCAGGCGGTCGAGGGCGTCGGCGGTCTCGGTCGCCAGCCGGTGCGCGTCGGTGCCCTTGGGGTCGGGCGCGGGGGCCTTGGGCGGGGTGATGATCGCCTGCCTCATCCGGTCGACCTCTCCGCGCAGCGCCGCGACCTCCTTGCGCAGCAGCTGGACCTCCCACAAAGCGTCCTTGACGTCCTTGCGATGCTCTGTCTTGGTGACGTACCGGGCGTCTATCCGGGAGCGCACCGCCCGTCGGAGCCGGGCAGGGATCAGTGCGCGTATGACGAACCGCATAAACCGACACCATAGCGGCAAAGTCTCGCAATTTTCGGAGTCTATTTATTTGCCCGCCGGCACCGACTTATCTCGCTATTTGCGCAAGGCTCCGCACCCGCTCCTCCCTACCGGGCGAACGGGTGCGGTCCCGGCCTTCTGATCAGCGGCCGGTGAACTTCGGGCGGCGCTTCTCCGCGAACGCGCCCATGCCCTCCTTGGCGTCCTCGGTGGCGAACAGGCCGGAGAACTGGATTCGCTCGATCTCCAGGCCGGTGTCGAGGTCGGTCTCCAGGCCGTGGTCGATGGCCTGCTTCGCGGCGCGGATCGCCACGGCGGGGCCGCCCACGAAGGTCGCGGCCAACTCCAGCGCGGCGGTGTAGACCTCGTCGTCCGGGACCACACGATCCACCAGGCCGATCGCCAGCGCCTCGGCCGCGTCCACGTGCCTGCCGGTGTAGATCAGGTCCTTGGCCTTGGCCGGGCCGACGAGCCGGGGCAGCCGCTGGGTGCCGCCCGCGCCGGGGATGATGCCCAGCGTGATCTCCGGCTGGCCCAGCTTGGCGCTCTCCCCCGCCACCCGGAAGTCGGCGCAGAGGGCCAGCTCGCAGCCGCCTCCGAGGGCGTACCCGGTGATCGCCGCGATGACGGGCTTGCCGATCTCGGCGACGGCGGTGAAGCAGGACTGCAGCGCACTGGAGTGCCGCGCCATGTCGGCGTACGACATGACGGCCATCTCCTTGATGTCGGCGCCGGCCGCGAACACCCGCTCGCCGCCATAGATGATCACCGCGGCGACCATCGGATCGGCGTCAACGAGCCGCGCGCACTCGGCGATCTCCTCCTGGACCTGCCGGTTCAGGGCGTTCATCTTGGGCCGGTCGAGCCGGATGGTCGCGATCTGGTCGATGATCTCAACGCTGACGAACTCGCCCATGACACCGTCGTCCCTTCGGTTAGCCGACACGCATCGCCACTCGTTCCCGTGGCGTGACCACCCTACGACCGTGCCAGCGGAAGATCGTGGGGTGATCCGGTCCGGCGACCCCGGACGACCCGGTGATAGACGTGCTCGTACGCCCTGACCATGACGGGGACGTCGAAGTGGCGGGCGACGTGGGCGCGGCAGACCGCCGGGTCCAGGCTCTCCACCGCCTCGACCGCCGTGGGCAGCTCGGCCACCCTGCCCCGGACGAACCCGGTCACCCCGTCCGCCACGATCTCCGGGACCGACCCCCGGCCGAGCGCCACGACCGGCGTGCCGCAGGCCATCGCCTCGATCATCGTCATGCCGAACGGCTCCTCCCACTGGAGGGGGAAGAGCAGGCAGCGGGCCTTGGACAGCAGCTCGCGCTTCAACTCGGCGTCCGCCTCACCGACGTACTGCACCCCCTGGCCGAGCCGCGGCTTGACGTACGCCTCGAAGTAGGAGTGCTCGATCTCCTCCGAGCGCTTGCCCGCCAGGATGATGCGGCGGCCCACGGCGCGGGCGACCTCGATCGCGAGATGCGCCCCCTTGTCCGGGCTGAACCGGCCGAGCCAGAGAATCCAGTCCTCCTTGAGATCCCGGAACGGGAAGGTCGCGACGTCCACCGCGTTGTGCACCCGGCCCACCCAGTCGATGTGCGCGCCGCGGGCGCGCTGCGCCGAGGAGATCGCGACCAGCGCCACGTCCGCGCCGAGCGCCCGGTAGTAGTCGCCCATCTCGCCGGTGACCACGCCGTGACAGGTGACCACGGTCGGCGCGGCCCGGCTCCCCGCGCCGAGCGGGCCGGCCAGCGAGTGGTCGTGGACCACGTCGACCACGAGGTCTTCGAGCATCCGCTCCACCTTGGCCGCGTGCAGCACCTCCGGCATCGGGTCCCCGATCCGCTGCGACGGCGGTTGCTCGTACGTGCGCAGGTCCACTCCCCGCCCCGCGCCGATCAGGGTCACCTGGTGGCCGCGCCGTACGAGCCCGGCGACCAGGTCGGCGACCATCGACTCGATGCCCCCGTAACCGCGCGGCGGGACCTCGTACCAGGGCGGCGCGATCATGGCGATCCGGAGGGGGGCGGGTCCGTGTCCCTTCCGCCGTAGATTGCCCGCTTCCATCTCCCGCCTCCGTTCGCTATCGGACGTTCGCGACCATCGTGCTGATCGGGGAGCGCGCCTCGCGCATGATCACGATGTCCTCCGGGAGGCCGGTGACCCGGGCGGCGCCGTCCTCGTCGACCTCGATGTCGACCCGCGTCCCCGCGATGCGCAGGCCGGTGACGCCGAGCGCCCCGAACCCCTCCGGCAGCACCGGGTTGATCCACAGCTTCCGGTACGGCACCCACGGGTCGAACCGCAGCAGGGTCCGCAACATGTGGATGGGCGTCGCCGCGGCCCACGCCTGCGGCGAGCACGACGTCGGGTACGGCACCGGCACGGGGAAGTCCCGGCGGTCGAACCCGCAGTAGAGCTCGGGCAACCGGCCACCGAACGCCTTGGCCGCGTCGAGGACGGCCGTGATGACCCGCTGGGATTCCGCCACGAAGCCGTAGCGCATCAGCCCGCCCGCCACGATGGCGTTGTCGTGGGGCCAGACGGAGCCGTTGTGATAGCTCATCGGGTTGTACGCGGCCATGTCGGTGGAGAGCGTCCTGACGCCGAACCCGCTGAACATCACGTCCGACATCAGGTGGTCGGCCACGAGCCGGGCCCGCTCCGGCTCGACGATGCCGGTCCACAGGCAGTGGCCCATGTTGGAGGCGAGGCTGTCGATGGGCACGCCGCTGCGGTCGAGCCCGATCGCGTAGTAGCCGCGGTCGGGCAGCCAGAACCGCTCGTTGAACGCCGCGCGGATGCGCTGGGCGCGCTCCTTGCACCGCCGTTCCGTCTCGGTGTCGCCCGCCTCGTGGGCGAAGTGGCCGCGCGCGATGTAGGCGGAGTACACGTACCCCTGCACCTCGGCGAGCGCGATGGGCGGCCGGGCCAGCGTGCCGTCGGCGAAGTTGACCCCGTCGAAGGAGTCCTTCCACCCCTGGTGGATCAGGCCCTGGTCGGTCTTGCGGCAGTACCAGAGGAACTCGTCCTCACCGCCCTCACCGCCGTAGTCCTCGATCCAGGCGAGCGCGGCGTCGGCGGGCGGCAGCAGCTCCTCGACCTCCTGCCGGTGCAGCCCCCAGCGGCGCAGCTCGCCGAGGAGCATCACGAACAGCGGGGTCGAGTCGACCGAGCCGTAGTAGGCGTTCCCGCCGAGCGGCGAGGTGGGGGTGGCCACGCCGAACCGCAGCTCGTGCAGGATCTTGCCCGGCTCCTCCTCCGTCAGCGGGTTCACCCGCCTGCCCTGCAGGCGGGCCAGCCGGCGCAACGTGCCGAGCGCGAGCGACCGGTCCAGCGTCAGCGCGAACCACGAGGCCAGCAGCGAGTCACGGCCGAACAGGGTCATGAACCAGGGGGCGCCCGCCGCGATCGACGGCGGATCCTCCGGATATTCGGCCTCGAACAGCCGGAGCGACCCGAGGTCCTCCCGCGCGGCGCGCACCGCCTGGGTGAGGAAGGCGTCCGACGTCACGACCTCCGGGACCTGCCGCTCCCAGTCGGCCCGCCGTACGGCCGGCTCCGCCCGTTCGAGGGTGGCGAACCAGGCCTGTGACTCCTCCTCCTCGATGATCGGGTTCACGTGGACCGCGGCGAGCCACTCGCCCCGCGCGGGCACGACGACCCGGAAGGTCAGCAGGCCGGGTACGGCCAGCACGCCCGCGGAGAGGACCGCCACCCCCCTGCCCCGGCTCATGGAGTAGATCCGCACGCCGTCCGGGCTGGTCGTGACGTCGATGTCGGGGACGTGGCGGACCCGATCGGTCTTGACCTCGAACAGATCGGCCACGTCCGAACCGACGTGCAGCTCGACCAGGCACCCGGCCGCCTCGTCGGAGAGGTTGCGCAGCGTGATGTCCTCGCGCAGCCCGCCGCCGACGTACCGGTCGCGCAGGACCAGCAGGCTGCTCTCCGCGCGACCGGGGCGTGGCCGGGTCCGGCCGAGGAACACCGCGTGGTACGGCTCGGCCGGCAACACCTGCAACGGCTCGATCGGAGCCTCGTCCACCCGAAGCTCCCACCGGCAGAGCAGCCGGGTGTCGGCGTGGTAGACGCCCTGGGCGCCCCCCGGCACGATGTCGCCGTTGCGGTCGGACACGCAGAACGAGCTGCCCTCGACCAGCGTCACCGTCGCGCCCCCCAGCGCGGACGGCTGCCCCTCGAACGTCCAACCGTTCATGATCCCCCCAGGACCGGTTCGTCCGATTCATCCAGTTTGCCTCCTGGGGGTGCGGAGCCCACGGAGAGCGGCCCGGATGCCGGCCGTACCGGTCAGGGGGAGATCAGCGGAGGGTGCCGTTGGTCATGCCCACGGGCTCCTCCGGCACGCTGATCAGGCCGAGCTCGGCCGGCGAGGCCATGAGCGGGTGACGCGGCACGACCCGCACCGTGTAGCCGAAGGCGCCCGTCCGGTCCAGCGGCAGCGTGCCTGTGCAGTGCGCCCGGCCGTCGTCGCCCACCGACTCCAGCGCCAGCGTGATGTACGCGGGGTCGATCAGCTCGTCGTGCGCCCCGACCCGGCCGTACGCCGCCTGGACCGCCACGTCGTCCGGCGCCAGCTCGCCCAGCGCGACCGTGGCGCGCAGTTCGAGCGTCGCGCCGAGTTCCGGGGTGTCGCCGATGCCGGACGCCTCGACGTGCTCGACCCGGACGCCCGGCCAGGCGCGGGTGACCCGCAGCTTCCAGGCCGCGAACGCCTTGGCGTCCCGGTAGCCCTCCTCGGACAGGGTCCGCGCTGAGGCGGCGGCCGGGCTGTAGAGATCGACGACGTAGTCGCGCAGCATCCGCCCGGCCAGGACCTTCGGCCCGAGCGAGGTCAGCGTGTGCTTGACCATCTCCATCCAGCGCCGCGGCAGCCCGTCCGCGGCCCGGTCGTAAAACCTGTCCGCGACCTCGCGCTCGATCAGGTCGTACAGCGCGGCCGCCTCCAGCTCGTCCCTGCGCTCGGGGTCGGCGACGCCGTCGGCGGTCGGTATGGCCCAGCCGTTGTTGCCGTCGTACCACTCCTCCCACCAGCCGTCCCGGATGGACAGGTTGAGACCCCCGTTGAGCGCGGCCTTCATGCCCGAGGTGCCGCACGCCTCCAGGGGGCGCAGCGGGTTGTTCATCCAGACGTCGCAGCCGGTGACCATGAACTGGGCCAGCGCCATGTCGTAGTCCGGCAGGAAGACGATGCGGTGCCGCACGTCCTCCTCGTCGGCGAACTTCACGATCTGCTGGATGAGCTTCTTGCCCCCCTCGTCGGCCGGGTGGGCCTTGCCCGCGATCACGATCTGTACGGGCTTTTCGGGGTCCAGCAGCAGCGCGCGCAGCCGGTCGGGGTCGCGCAGCATGAGCGTGAGGCGCTTGTAGGACGGCACGCGCCGGGCGAAGCCCATCGTCAGCGCGTCCGGGTCGAGCGCCTCGTCGGTCCAGCCCAGCTCGGCGTCCGACGCGCCGCGCTCGCGCCAGGAGCGCCTGATGCGCGTGCGCGCCTCCCGTACGAGCCGGGCCCGCAGCCGCCCGCGGATGTCCCAGATCTCGTGGTCGGAGAGCTTCTGGACCGCGTCCCAGCCCTGGCCCGTCTCGACCACCCCCGGCAGCTCCCGGTCGGCCAGCTCCATGACCTCGCGGCCGACCCACGTCGGGGCGTGCACACCGTTGGTGATCGAGCCGATCGGGATCTCGTCGATGTCGAACCCGGGCCACAGGCCGTGGAACATCTCCCGGCTCACCCTGCCGTGCAGCAGCGACACGCCGTTGACGCGCTGGGCCAGCCGCATGCCCATGACCGCCATGTTGAAGACGGCCTTCTCGCCGTCCACCGCGTCCGGCTCGGCGCCGAGCTCCAGGATGCGCTCGACGTTCACCGTCGGCCAGGCGTTGGCCCCGCCGAACTGCCGGGCGATCATCTCCATCGGGAACCGGTCGATCCCCGCCGGGACCGGTGTGTGCGTGGTGAACACGGTGCCCGCGCGCACCGCCTCGAGCGCCTCCTCGAAGGAGAGCCGTGCCTCGGTGAGCTCGCGGATGCGTTCGAGGCCGAGGAAGCCCGCGTGCCCCTCGTTGGTGTGGAAGACCTCGGGCTCCGGATGCCCGGTGATGCGGCAGTACGCCCGCAGAGCGCGGACGCCTCCGATGCCGAGGAGCAGCTCCTGCACCAGGCGGTGGTCGCCGCCGCCGCCGTAGAGGCGGTCGGTCACGTCCCTGGCCGCGGCGTCGTTGTCGGCGACGTCGGAGTCGAGCAGGAGCAGCGGCACCCGCCCGACCTGGGCCACCCAGATCTGGGCGTGCAGGGTGCGTGGGCCGGGCAGGCCGAGCCTGATCCTGGCCGGGGAGCCGTCCCGGTTCTTGAGGAGGGTGAGCGGCAGGCCGCCGGGATCGAGCGACGGGTAGTGCTCCAGCTGCCAGCCCTCGGGTGAGAGCGACTGCGAGAAATAGCCGTGGCGGTAGAGCAGCCCCACGGCGAGGATCGGCACGCCGAGGTCGCTCGCCGCCTTCAGGTGGTCGCCCGCCAGGATGCCGAGGCCGCCGGAGTACTGCGGGAGCGCGGCGGCGATGCCGTACTCGGGCGAGAAGTAGCCGATGGCGGCGGGCGCGCCGTCCAGCGACTGGTACCACCGCGGGGCGGTCATGTACTCGCGGAGGTCGTCCGAGGCATCGGCCAGTCGGCGGAGGAACCGCCGGTCCTGGGCGAGGGCGCGCAGCCGGTCGGCCTCGACCGCGCCGAGCAGCGCGACGGGGTCGTGATCGACCCGCTCCCAGACCTCCGGATCCACCTCGGCGAACAGATCCATCGTCTCCGGGTGCCATGACCAGCGCAGATTGTGGACCAGCTCGCCCAGCGGCGCGAGCTCGGGAGGAAGGACGGTGCGGACGGTGAACCTGCGGATTGCTCTCACGGGGCCAGACCCTAATTACTCAGCGCCACGGCGCGCGACCAAAACACTCGTGTCCACGGAAGGCGTCTCCCGGCGCGGGGGGCGCCATCACACTTGGTCGTGCCCGGCGGATCCGCAGCGCCACGCGCCGCGCCCCACCCGGCACTCCCGGGTCGCGTCCGGCAAACCACGCCCCACTGAGCGGCCCGTACGGCGTTCGCCCCGGGGCGGCGTTTGTCAGACACTCCTAGCGCTCTCACCATTAAGAAACGGGCTCAAACATCACCAAGCCGACAGTCTGTCGATGATCTCCGACGGAGAGCGTACGGCGCGCCCGACCGAAACCGGAGACCGCGCGTAAAGGAACGAACACCGCGTGCGATCTTTCCTCTCCGCGGGTAAAAGGGGGCCATTGGGGCACCCCCCTGTAGGAGCGGCCGCCTCCGGCTACTCCCATAGCGCTGTACCGAATGACACAGAACACCTTGAAGAACCACAGATCGACGCTTGCCTTGGAACTCCGGCGGCACCGGGTGTGCCGTCGCTAACGTGAATGACGATGATCGGACGAATCCCAATCCTGGACATCCACCCCGTCGTCGACTGCGGGCGCTGGCCCGCCAAGGCGGCCGCGGGCGAAACCTTCGAGATCAGCGCCACCGTGTTCCGCGAGGGGCACGACGCCGTGGCCGCCGGGGTCGTCCTGATCGACCCCGACGGGAACCCCGGCCGGCTGCTGCCGATGCGCGAGCCGGCGCCGGGCACCGACCGCTGGGCCGTGGAGGTGCAGCTCCCCGACGAGGGCATGTGGCAGTTCCGCGTCGAGGCGTGGGGCGACCCGATCGCCACCTGGCTGCACGACGCCGGCATCAAGATCCCGCGCAACATGGACGCCGAGCTGATGTGCGAGGAGGGCGCCCGGCTGTTCGACCGGGCCGCCCGCGGCGTACGGCCGGCCGAGTGCCCGGGCGTGGACGACGGCGGGACGTGCGGCCACCGCGCGGCGTTCCTCGCGATCGCGGCGCGGCTCCGGGACGACAACCTGGACCCTCGGGCCAGGTTCGCGGTCGTCCAGCTTCCGGAGACGGCGGCGCTGATCGCGTCGCACCCGCTGCGGACCCTGGTCACCAGGTCCGGCAGGAACCGGGTGGTCGTGGACCGGCGCAGGGCGCTTTTCGGATCGTGGTACGAGTTCTTCCCCCGGTCGGAGGGAGCGGTCGTCAAGGAGGGCGCCGCCCCCGCATCCGGGAATTTCAAGACCGCGGGGAACCGGCTGCCGGCCGTCGCCCGGATGGGGTTCGACGTCGTCTACCTGCCGCCCATCCACCCGATCGGTCACCAATACCGCAAGGGCCGCAACAACACCCTCACGCCCGAGCCGTACGACCCGGGGTCGCCCTGGGCGATCGGCTCGGAGGAGGGCGGGCACGACGCGATCCACCCCGACCTCGGCACCCTGGAGGAATTCGACGACTTCGTCGCCAGGGCGCGCGAGCTGGGCATGGAGATCGCGCTCGACCTGGCCCTGCAGTGCTCCCCCGATCACCCCTGGGTGAAGGAGCACCCGGAGTGGTTCAACATCAGAGCCGACGGATCCATCGCGTACGCGGAGAACCCGCCGAAGAAGTACCAGGACATCTATCCGCTGAACTTCGACCAGGACCCCGAGGGGCTCTACGCCGAGGTCAAGCGGGTGGTCCGGCACTGGATGGATCACGGGGTGCGGATCTTCCGGGTGGACAACCCGCACACCAAACCGGTGAACTTCTGGGAGCGGCTGCTCGCCGACATCGCGAGCACCGACCCCGACGTGCTGTTCCTCGCCGAGGCGTTCACCCGCCCCGCGATGATGCAGACGCTGGCCAAGGTCGGGTTCCACCAGTCGTACACCTACTTCACCTGGCGGAACACCAAGCCCGAGATCGAGGAGTACCTCACCGAGCTGTCCCAGGAGACGGCGCACTTCCTGCGTCCCAACCTGTTCGTCAACACGCCGGATATCCTGCATGAATACCTGCAGAACGGCGGCGTTCCGGCGTTCAAGATCAGGGCGGTCCTGGCGGCGCTGATGTCGCCGACCTGGGGTGTCTACGCGGGCTACGAACTCGCCGAGAACACCCCGGTCCGCCCCGGCAGTGAGGAATACCTCGATAGCGAGAAATATCAGTACAAGCCTCGTGACTGGGCGGGCGCCGAGCGTGAGGGGCGCAGCCTCGCACCGCTCATCACGCGGCTCAATTTGTTGAGAAGAGCCCACCCGGCACTCCAGGAGTTGCGTAACCTACGGTTTCACAACGTCGACCAGCCGGAGCTGATCTGCTTCTCAAAGCGACTGCCCGGCGCCTATGACACGGCCACACGACGGCACGGAATAGGCGATGTCGTCCTGGTCGTCGTCAATCTGGATCCGCACAACACGCACGAGGCCACGGTCCATCTGGACATGCCGACCCTCGGTCTCGACTGGCAAGCCGAGTTCGTCGTGGACGACGAGCTGTCGGGCGAGTCGTATCGCTGGCGGCAGTCCAACTACGTGCGTCTCGATCCGCACGTCCATCCTGCCCACATCTTCACGCTGCGCAGCGGGTCCCCTCACCGCCCGTGAGCGCCGCGACGCACATCCGGGGAGTCAACAGTTGACTGAGCGAAGCGACCCCACGACGAAGGGGGAGCCGGTGGAACAGCCCGCCGCCGGCTCGGTGCCCGTCCCGGGCGAGCCGATCCCGAACACCTTCTCCCCCGAGAAGCCGCGCGACCAGTACTGGTACAAGCGCGCGGTCTTCTACGAGGTGCTGATCCGCGGCTTCGCCGACTCCAACGGCGACGGCACCGGTGACATCCGCGGCCTGATCGAGAAGCTCGACTACCTGCAGTGGCTCGGGGTCGACTGCCTCTGGCTGCTTCCGCTGTACGAGTCGCCGCTGCGGGACGGCGGGTACGACATCGCCGACTTCATGAAGATCCTGCCCGACTTCGGCGACCTCGGGGACTTCATCCGGCTGGTGGACGAGGCGCACAAGCGCGGCATCCGCGTCATCGCCGACCTCGTCATGAACCACACCAGCGACCAGCACCCGTGGTTCCAGGCGTCGCGGCACGACCCGGAGGGCCCGTTCGGCGACTTCTACGTCTGGCACGACAGCGACGAGGGGTACCAGGACGCCCGGATCATCTTCGTGGACACCGAGTCGTCCAACTGGACGTACGACCCGGTGCGCGGCCAGTACTACTGGCACCGGTTCTTCCACCACCAGCCGGACCTCAACTACGACAACCCGGCCGTACAGGAGGCCATGCTGGAGGTCCTGCGCTTCTGGCTCGACCTCGGCATCGACGGCTTCCGCATGGACGCGATCCCGTACCTCTTCGAGCAGGAGGGAACGAACTGCGAGAACCTGCCGCAGACCCACGCGTACCTCAAGCGGGTGCGGGCCGAGGTGGACCGGCTCTACCCGGACCGGGTGCTGCTCGCCGAGGCCAACCAGTGGCCGGCCGACGTGGTGGAGTACTTCGGCGACCCGGTGACCGGCGGCGACGAGTGCCACATGGCCTTCCACTTCCCGCTGATGCCGCGCATCTTCATGGCGGTCAGGCGGGAGTCGCGCTACCCCATCTCCGAGATCCTCGCCCAGACGCCGAAGATCCCGGAGAACTGCCAGTGGGGCATCTTCCTGCGCAACCACGACGAACTGACGCTCGAGATGGTCACCGACGAAGAGCGCGACTACATGTACTCCGAGTACGCCAAGGATCCGCGGATGCGCGCCAACGTGGGCATCCGCCGCCGCCTCGCGCCGCTGCTCGACAACGACAGGAACCAGATCGAGCTGTTCACCGCGTTGCTGCTCAGCCTGCCCGGCTCCCCCGTCCTCTACTACGGGGACGAGATCGGCATGGGCGACAACATCTGGCTGGGCGACCGGGACGGCGTTCGCACGCCCATGCAGTGGACGCCCGACCGCAACGCCGGCTTCTCGACCTGCGACCCCGGCCGCCTCTACCTGCCGCTGATCATGGATCCGATCTACGGCTACCAGGCGATCAACGTCGAGGCGCAGCAGAAGAGCCCCAGCTCGCTGCTGCACTTCACCAAGCGCATGATCGAGATCCGCAAGCGCCATGCGGTGTTCGGCACCGGCGAGTTCACCGAGCTGAACTCCTCCAACCCCAGCGTCCTCGCGTTCATCAGGGAGCTGGGCAACGACAGGGTGCTGTGCGTCAACAACCTGTCCCGCTTCCCGCAGCCGGTCGAGCTGGACCTGCGCAGGTTCGAGGGATCCACTCCGGTGGAGTGCATGGGCGGCGTCCCGTTCCCGGCAGTCGGCGAACTTCCGTATCTTCTGACGCTTCCTGGGCATGGGTTCTACTGGTTCACCCTTCCAGTACCCCCCGACGCGGCCGAGAAGGACGCGGTCGGCACCAAGGAGGCATGACGACTTCGCTTCAGGAGCTCCTCGCCGGCTGGATCACCGGGCAGCGGTGGTTCGCCGGCAAGGGGCGCGCGATCGACGACCTGTCCATCGAGCACCGCACCGATGTCGTGTCGGGCGATCCGGGCCTGGTGCACCTCATCCTGTCCGTACGGCAGGGCGAGCGGAGCACCCGGTACCAGGTCCTCGTCGGTCTGCGGTCGAGCCTGCCCGACCGGCTGAAACACGCGCTGATCGGGCCGTGCGAGCGGGACGGCGGGGAGTACGCCGCCTACGACGCGCCGCACGACGCGGAGCTGACCCGGATCCTGCTGGAGGCGATGGAGTCCGCCCGCCGGGAGGAGGAGCTCGCCTTCCACCGCGCCCCCGACGTCGAGATCGACACCTCCCTCCGCAGCCTCGTGCTGACCGCGGAGCAGTCCAACACCTCGCTCGTCTACGGAGACCGGTACATCCTCAAGCTGTTCCGGCAGATCACCGCGGGGATCAACCCCGAGCTGGAGGTGGTCGGCGCACTCGCGGCGGCCGGCTCCACGCACGTCGCCCGGCCGTACGGCTGGATCGACACGAAGCTGGACGGCCAGACCACCACGCTGGCGATCATGCAGGAGTTCCTCGCCAACGCCAACGAGGGCTGGGCGATGGCCCTGACCAGCGTCCGCGACCTGTACGCGTCCGCGCCCGAGGTGAGCGCCGAGGAGGCAGGCGGCGACTTCGCCGCCGAGGCGTCCCGGCTGGGGATCGCCACAGCGGAGGTCCACCGGGAGCTGGCGACGGCGTTCCCGACCGGCGTGATCGAGACGTCCGAGGTCAAGCGGATGGCCGAGCGGCTGCGCCGCCGTCTGGACGAGGCGGTGGCCGAGGTGCCCCAGCTCGCCGCGCACGCGTCGGTGGCGCACGCGGCGTACGACCGGCTGGCCGATCTGGGGCGGAAGGTGGCCGTGCAGCGGATCCACGGCGACTACCACCTGGGCCAGGTGATGCGGACGCCGAGCGACTGGGTCGTCCTGGACTTCGAGGGCGAGCCGGGCCAGCCCCTCTCCGAGCGGCGCGGGCTGGACTCCCCCCTGCGGGACGTGGCGGGGATGCTCCGCTCGTTCGACTACGCGGCGCACCACCTGCTCGCCGGGCACCCGGAGGGCGCGTCGCTGCAGGAGCGGGCCGACGAGTGGTCGGCGCGCAACCGGGCGGCCTTCCTCTCCGGCTACTCGGAGGGCGGGGGGCGGATCACCGCCGACGACGCCGTGCTGCTGCGCGCGCTGGAGCTGTCCAAGGCCGTCTACGAGGTGGTCTACGAGGCACGCAACCGCCCGTCCTGGCTCCCGATCCCCTTCGCCGCCTTCAGATCTCAACGATGAGCCACACCCACCTCGCTATTCGCACTCATTTGACTACGAATGGTAAGAATCGTAGCGAACGGGCAGCCCGCATATCAGGAGTTCCAGGAACCCGCGGGGGCTAGGTCGCCGGGACGCACAGAACACCGATCTTTCACGTGGGGGGATGGGTGTTCGGCGCGGTGTGGGGCAGGGTTAGGGAATGGATCTCGATCGTTTGGCCGGCGGCGCACATCACGACCCGCACTCCATCCTCGGCGCGCACCCCGAGCGTGACGGCGTCACGATCCGGACGCTGCGACCCCTCGCCGAGAAGGTCGAGGCCCTGGTGGACGGCAGAGCGTACGAGATGCGCCACATCGCCTCGGGAGTATTCGAGGTGACCGTCCCGGGCCTGGACAAGATCCCGGACTATCGGCTGCGTATCACCTATCCGGGGGCTCCGCCGTACGAGATGGGGGACCCGTACCGGCACTGGCCGACGCTCGGCGAGGTGGACCTGCACCTGATCGGCGAGGGACGGCACGAGCGGCTGTGGGATGTGCTCGGGGCGCGCGTGCTGCGCCACGAGGACACCGACGGAACCGCGTTCGCCGTCTGGGCGCCGAACGCGCTCGGCGTCCGGGTGATCGGCGATTTCAACCACTGGGACGGCGCCGGGCATCCCATGCGCTCGCTCGGCCGCTCCGGCGTGTGGGAGCTGTTCATCCCGGAGGTCGGGGCGGGCACCCGCTACAAGTTCGCGGTCCTCGGCGTGGACGGGGTGTGGCGCGAGAAGGCCGACCCCATGGCCCGCCACACCGAGGTCCCGCCGGCGACCGCCTCGATCGTCGAGACGTCCGCGTACGAGTGGCGCGACGACGCGTGGCTGGCGGAGCGGGCCGAGCGGAACGCGGTGGCCGAGCCGATGAGCGTCTACGAGGTGCACCTCGGCTCGTGGCGGCCCGGGCTCTCCTACCGCGACCTCGCCTCCGAGCTGGTCGCGTACGTCAAGGAGATGGGCTTCACGCACGTGGAGTTCATGCCGGTGGCGGAGCATCCGTTCGGCGGCTCGTGGGGGTACCAGGTCACGTCCTATTACGCGCCGACGTCGCGCTTCGGCACGCCCGACGACTTCCGCCACCTCGTGGACGAGCTGCACCGCGCGGGCATCGGCGTGATCGTCGACTGGGTGCCCGCGCACTTCCCGACGGACGAGTGGGCGCTGGCCCGCTTCGACGGCACACCGCTGTACGAGCACGCGGACCCGCGCCGCGGCGAGCACCCGGACTGGGGCACCTACGTGTTCGACTTCGGGCGGAACGAGGTGCGCAACTTCCTGGTGGCCAACGCGCTCTACTGGCTCAGGGAGTTCCACGTGGACGGGCTGCGCGTCGACGCCGTCGCCTCGATGCTGTACCTCGACTACTCACGGCGCGAGGGCGAGTGGACGCCGAACATCTACGGCGGCCGGGAGAACCTGGACGCGATCGAGTTCCTCAAGGAGATGAACGCGGTCAGCTACCGCGAGGTCCCCGGCATCGTGACGATCGCCGAGGAGTCCACCGCGTGGCCGGGCGTCTCGCGCCCCGTCCACCTGGGCGGTCTCGGTTTCGGCTTCAAGTGGAACATGGGCTGGATGCACGACACGCTGGCCTACCTCGCGCACGAGCCGGTCTTCCGGCAGTACCACCACCACCAGATGACGTTCTCGCTGATGTACGCGTACTCGGAGAACTTCGTGCTGCCGCTGTCGCACGACGAGGTCGTCCATTTGAAGGGGTCGCTGCTCGGCAAGATGCCGGGCGACGAGTGGCAGCGCTTCGCCAACCTCCGCGCGCTGTACGGCTTCATGTGGGCGCATCCGGGCAAGCAACTGCTGTTCATGGGCGGCGAGTTCGGCCAGGGGTCGGAGTGGTCGGAGTCCAAGGGGCTCGACTGGTGGGTGCTCGACTTCGACTTCCACCAGGGGGTGCAGCGGCTGGTCCGCGACCTCAACCACGCCTATCGCGACACGCCCGCCCTGTACGCGCTGGACAGCGACCCCGACGGCTTCCGCTGGATCGACGCCGACGACGCCCAGGGGAACGTGTTCTCCTTCCTGCGGAACGACGGATCGGGCTCGGTGCTGGCCTGCGTGTCCAACTTCTCCGGGGTGGCGCACGAGGACTATCACCTCGGCCTGCCCACGTCCGGCAGATGGGAGGAGGTCGTGAACACCGACGCGTACGACTACGCGGGGAGCGGCGTCGGCAACATGGGCGCGGTCGAGGCGGTGGAGGAGCCGCACCACGGTCTCCCCTGCTCGGCGCGGCTCCGCGTGCCCCCGTTGGCGACCGTCTGGCTGCGCCGTAGCGGGGAGGACGAGGAGAGCTGAGCAAACCCGGAGGAACAGGACAAGATCCCGCCGGACCTCCAGAACTGTCACTTATGGTGGCACTATGGACGCGACGAAAGCGATCATCGATACCGTCGACCGGCTGCGGCAGCGCCGCACCGCACCGCTGGTCCTCGAACTCGACCTGACGGAGGGCCTCACCGAGGGGCCGCCGGTCGACCCGCTGGGCGCGATCCTGTCCATGCGCAAGGCGCGGCTGGCCGACGTGCTCTCCGGGCTCAAGCGGGCCCGCCAGGACCCACGGGTACGCGCGGTCATCGTCAAGGTCGGCGGACACCCGCTCGGGCTGGCCATGGTCCAGGAGCTGCGGACCGCCCTCCTCCACCTCCGCGCCGCGGGGAAGCTGACCGTCGCGTTCGCCGAGACCTTCGGGGAGTTCGCCGCCGGCACCGTGCCGTACTACCTGGCCAGCGCGTGCGAGCGGGTCTACCTGCAGCCGTCCGGCGACCTCGGGCTGACGGGCATCTCGCTGGAGCAGCGGTTCGTACGGGACGCGCTGGCCAAGGCCGGCGTGGAGTACCAGCTCGGCCAGCGGTACGAGTACAAGACCGCGGCCAACATGTTCACCGAGAACCACATGACCGACGCGCACCGCGAGTCCGTGACCCGGATCGCCGAGTCGGTGACCGAGCAGATCGTGAACGGCATCGCCGACGCGCGTTCCCTCACCCCCGAACGGGTCCGTGAGCTGATCGACCAGGGACCGTTCGTCGGCGCGGAGGCGCTGGAGGCGGGTCTCGTCGACGCCCTGAAATATCGGGACGAGGTGTACTCCGAGACGGTCGGGGACGCCCACCTGCTCTACGTCTCCCGGTACGCGAGGGGCCCGCTGCCCAAGAAGCTCCCGCACCCCGGCGAGCACGTCGTCGCCCTGGTCCACGGCCTCGGCGCGATCCGCCTGGGGCGCAGCGGCCGCTCCCCGCTCGGCGGCGGGGCATCGATGGGCTCCGACACGATCTGCGCCGCACTGCGCTCGGCCCGCCGGGACGACAGGGTGAAGGCGATCGTGTTCCGGGTGGACAGCCCCGGCGGGTCGTACGTCGCCTCGGACGCGATCTGGCGCGAGGTGGTGCTGGCGCGCAAGGCGGGCAAGCCGGTCGTCGTCTCGATGGGCGACCTCGCCGCCTCCGGCGGGTACTTCGTGTCGATGGCCGCCGACGTGATCGTGGCCCAGCCCGGCACGCTCACCGGCTCCATCGGGGTGTTCGGCGGCAAGCCGGTCGTCGGGGAGCTGCTGGGCAAGATCGGCGTGGTCACGGAGATGGTGGCCGAGGGGGCCAACGCCGGCATGTTCTCCCCCACGCGCGAGTTCTCCGGGCAGCAGTGGGACCGGGTCAACGCCTGGCTCGACCGCATCTACGAGGACTTCGTGGGCAAGGTGGCGCAGGGACGCGGGCTGGATCGGGACCGGGCGCACGAGCTGGCCAGGGGCCGTGTCTGGACCGGGGCCGACGCGCTGGAGAGCCGCCTGGTGGACGAGCTCGGCGGCCTGGAGGACGCCCTCGCCCTGGCCAGGAAGAAGGCCGGGCTCGCCGTGGACGCGCCGGTCAGGACATATCCGCGGATGCACCCCCTTGAGCGGTTGCGTCCGCCGGAGTCGAGCGAGGACCGGTCGGCCGCCGCCCGGATCCGCCTGGAGGCGTGGGGGCCGATGGCCCGCGTGGCCGCCGAGCTCGGCCTCCCGGCGTACGGCCCGCTCATCCTCCCCGGCTGGTGGACCATCCGCTGACGTTGCCGGGGCCGGGGCCGGGGTCGACGTCCCCGGCCCGACGACGAAGCCCCGGTCCGCTCCCCGTCGGACCCAGGACGCCGACGGCGTCAGCCGTGGGGGATGGGCACCTCGACGAGGTCCAGGCCGTCCGGCACGGCGCCGGGGTACAGCCCGGACAGCATCGCGCCGACCGTGTAGAGGTTCCAGGCGAGGGCGGGCTGCTTGACCGTGGGCGCGGCGAACATCTCCTCGACAGCGTCCTTCTGGACGACGTCCCAGAGGACGTCGCCGCCCAGCACGCCCTCGCGCAGGACCGCGGTCAGCCGCTCGCCGGGGCTGGTCCGCCAGTTCCAGCCGGCCACGCCCTTCTTCGGCGCCGGGGCGGGTGGCCGCCGCCGGGCGAGCAGGGACTCCCACCACGAGGGAGCGCGCTCGGTCCTGAACCGCCATTCGGCGCCCTCGATCGGTATCCGTCGCAATTGTGGGGCGAACATGCCGATGAGCTCGTGGACGACCTCCTCCGAGCGCCGCCACATCGGATCGAGCGCGAGCGCGGCGGCCACCACCCGGTTGTCGAGAAAGGGCTGCACGGCGTCTCCCCTCCTCAGGGAGCCCGCGCGTGCCGCCGCATGCCACCTGCCCACCCGATAGGTGACGTACATGTGGTCGAGAGCCCGCGCCGGGTCGCCCGCGGCCCGCTCCTGCCAGGGCGCGGCGAGATCCCGGGCGTGCGCGTTGGCCTCCTTGGTGAAGAGGTGCTCGTCCTTCAGGAAGAAGGCGTCCACCCTGCGTCGCATCGCGTGGAGCGCGGGATTTCCCTGGCTGTAGAGGAACCCGCCGCGCAGGATCTCACCGCTCTGCCCGGACATGGTCAGCCTGGAGCTGTACGGCAGGTACTCGACGATGGTCTCGTAGGCGGAGGTCATGCCCTCACACGTGCGCAGCACCTCGAACGTACGGCGGAGCGGGTGCTCCACGAGCACCGCGTCCCGCTGCTCCGTGCGCTTCGGAGGGATCACCGTGTGCTCGACCCCGAGCTTCGCGGCGATCTGCCGCGCGATCATCACATCGGGATGATCGTCCAGACCGTTGGTCGTCACCCGGAACGGAACCTTGGCCGCGTGGAGCAGAGCCGCCATGAGCCGGCTGTCCCGTCCCCCGGTGAGCGCGAGATTCACCTGATCGGTGAGCGGCGCGGCCCCCGGAAATCGCTGCTCCACGGTGGCGACGGTGTCCGGCGGCACCGGGAAAAACTGGGCAACCAGGCTCTTCGCGTGTCGGACCACCTGGTCGAGGAGTCCCGGCGGAGCCGTGACCTTGCTCACCACGGCGAGGAAAACGCGCACTGCCACCTCGCAGAATCAGATCTGAACGGTCCCCGGCGATGCGGACGGCCGGCCAGGCTGCACGAACCGGTACGGCGGCGCGCGATCGGGACCTCACATCTGTACTTGTCCTTCGACCGCCGATGCGTTCACGCCGCCGCCTGACCGCGACAATCGACTCATGCGCGGTTTTCACCGACCAGCCGAGTTCGAGCCGAAGGCGGCGCGGCCCACTCCAGGCAGCGCCGATCTGTGTTTCATCTCCGCCGACCCGCTGGAGGCCGTCATCGCGGAACTGGAGGAACACGGCGTCGAGGTCGAAGAGTGCCTGTGCCGCGGACCGACG
Source organism: Microtetraspora fusca (assembly GCF_001570365.1). Taxonomy (GTDB): domain Bacteria; phylum Actinomycetota; class Actinomycetes; order Streptosporangiales; family Streptosporangiaceae; genus Microtetraspora; species Microtetraspora fusca. The sequence goes on from NZ_BBYK01000051.1 coordinate 119,083, forward strand.
CCACGGGCCGGATCTTCAGCGTCTTCCGGACGGCCCGTCCCGGGACCGCCGGGCATCGGAAGCCCGGGCACCGAGGGACCGGAGACACGGTCGCCCGGCATGTCGCCATACGGCCCGAAGCCTCCGTGGCCGGGCCGGGCCGCCGATCAGGCCCGGGTCGCCTCCGCCAACTCGTCGAGAGCGTGTCGTAGCAGCGGCGCCAGGCGCTCCGCATGGGTGACCGAGTCGTCGACGAGGAGCGACACGGACACGGTGTGCCCCAAGGCGAGGAACGCCACCATGGCGGGGACTCCCACGGGCAGGATGGGGATGCCGAACATCCCCCTGGCACCGGGCAGTTCGGTGTCGACGGCGCTGAGCATGGTCACGATGAGGCGGTTCCGGCTCCCCCATCTGGCGACGGACCTCGAGATCCGGATCAAGGAATACGGGAGGAGGTCGAACAGCCGCTGCCGGCGGCGTGTCCGATCGACCCGATCATCATGGATCTGCGCCATGACACGGTTGAGGCGGCTCAGTGGTGAGGGATCGGAGCACGGCAACGTCACGGCGATCAGCCCCACACGGTTGCCGAGTGCCGAATGGTCCGGCTCGGCGAGGTTCACCGGGATCCACGTCGTCAGCCCGCGACGTCGTGGACGGATGAGGGACGGCTCCCAGTGGTGTGGCGCCCACGCGCGTAGCGCCCCCGAGAGCACGGCCAGGTTGATCTGGCCGAGGGTCGCCCCCGTGGCGGCCGCGATCTGTTGAACCAGCGCGCCGTCCAGGCTGGTGACGTACAGCCGCCGTCCGCGCCCGTACGGCGCGACTCGGTCGTGCCACCGCGCTCTGGGCGCGAGCAGCCGTAGGAGCTCGGGCATGGCGGCGGGCAACTGTGCGGCCATCCGGACAATGTGCGGAGGGTCCACGGAAACCGGCCGTGGCAGCGGCCTGCCGGTGAGCAGACCCTGAAAGATCGACATAATGCTGATGCCGTCGTGGAAGGCGTGGTGTGCGCGGTAGCACAGGATGTGCTCGTCGTCTCGGTGTCCGTGCAGGACCAGAACGCTCCACAGTGGATGATCAGGCGGCACGGGGCGGCGCAGGCCCTCGAGCACAGCCGTCGCCTCGTCGCATCCGGTGGGGAGGCGGTGGTAGTCGAGATGCCGGTCGAGCTGGAAGTCCCGGTCGGGCTCCCAACGCATGTCTCGTCCCCTGATGGCGGGCCGGTACGTCAAGGCGGGAGCGTGGTCGACCAGATGCCCGAGGAGCTGCCGCATGCCCGGCCTGCCCGGGGGCGGGCCGGGCATGCGGAGAGCGACGCCGATGTGCCACAGCGACTCGTCGGGAGCGGTTCGGCTCTCCATCAGCATGGCGTGATCGATGCGGCCGGCCCGGATCGAACCCGCGGTATCCGGATCGGGCCGCTCCCGGGCGCCGAAGCGGTAGAGGATGCCCATCTCGTTGCTTCTCCTCAGGTGAGTCGCCGACCGCGCCCGCGTCGACGCGGCGCCCGATCCCGGTGATCGAGGTCGTCCGCCGCGGCCACCCCCGCGCGCCACGACTTTCCATGACGATCAGCGCTTTTGCCGTGATGGCGGGCGAGCGCGGCCGTGATGGGCGGGGCGACCCGACGCTGCGCGGCGATCGCGGGACCCGGCAGGGCCGCGCCCAGTGCCGCGGCCACGCGCAGCCACACCGGGGCCACGTCGATCTCGCCGAGATCACATCGGATGGCCTTCAAGGTGGCGCGCGCGACATCGCGCGCGGACCGGGTACCGATCCAGCGGGGCAGCGGCACCTCGGCGTCGGCGACCAGGCCGACGTCCCGGACGAAGCCGGGGAACACCGCCGAGACGCCCACGCCGAAGGGACGCAGGTCCTCGCGCAGCGCCTGGGCGAATCCGCGCAGCCCGAACTTGGTGGCGTTGTAGACAGACGCCTGTCCGGAGGCGGCCTTGCCGCAGAGCGAGGAGACGAAGACCAGATGCCCGGACCCGCGTTCCGCCATCCGCTCGCCGATGAGCCTGCCCAGGACCATCGGCGCCCGGAGGTTGACGTCCAGCGCGTGGTCTATCTCGGCTATCGAATAGTCGTGCAGAAAGCCGAACGCGGCGACCGCGGCGTTGGCGATGAAGACGTCGACTTCACCGGCGCTCGCGACCAGCGGTGCGAGGGCGTCGCGGTCGCCCAGATCCGCCGGGACGGCCGTGCCGCCGATCTGCTCGGCCAGCGCCTCCAGCCGGTCGGCGCGGCGTCCGGTCACGATCACTTGGCCGCCGCACGCGGCCAGAGCCCGTGCCAGCTCTCGCCCGATGCCTCCGGTGGCCCCGGTCAACAACACTCGCGCACCACGAACGTCCATCTCGGCCTTCTCTCCGAACCCGGCGAATGATCCTCGATGTGCTCCGACAGCACCGTACCGAAAGTGACTTTCTGAATACGGAGCGTTCAAGCAACTGGCTGCGCCGACGGGTCGGGGCGGAGCGGCGGCAGCAGGCGCGCCAGCGGACGGGGCAGCCACCAGTTGCAATGGCCGAGCAGCCGCATGAGCGCGGGGACCAGGATCATCCGGATGAGGGTGGCGTCGAGAGTGACGGCCACGGCGACGGCGAACCCCGTCTGCTGGAGGTCGCTGCGGCGGGTGAGCAACAGGCTGGCGAAGGTGAGGGCCATCACGGTGGCGGCCAGGGCGACCGGACGGGCCGTGTGCCGCAGCCCGTGGAGGACCGCGGCGGTGTTGTCGCCCGTACGCCGGTAGTGCTCGGAGATGCGGTGGACGAGGAAGACCTCGTAGTCGATGGACAGGCCGAACACGACGGTGCAGATCAGCAGCGGCACCAGGAGGTTGACGTCGCCGGTCGGGCCCGTGTGCTGAAAGCACAGGGCGAGCAGGCCGAAGGTGGCGACGATGGAGAGCACGTTCATGGAGACGGCCTTCACCGCGATGAGCAGGCTGCGGAAGGTGATCAGAAGCAGGACGAAGGAGAGGGCCAGCACCAGCGCGATCGCCTGCCACAGACCGGCCAGGATCTGTTCGCTGAGGTCGGCGAGCAGCGCCGTGGGACCGGCGGCGAACGCCTGCTGACCAGGGGGCAGCAGGCGCGGAGCCGACGTGTAGATGTGCCGGAGCAGAGCCGCGGACGCCTCGCTGTCCGGCGGGTTGCGCTCAGCGAGGAGCACCACTGTCAGGTCACGCCCGTTGTCGAGGGTGGCGGCCTGGCCCACTCGGGGGTCGGCCTCCAGGGCGCCGACCAACTTGGCGGTGTCCACCGGACCGCTTCCGGTCGGATGGGGCAGGGCCAGACCGGTGACACCGGCCATCCCGTCGGCCTCCATCTGGGCCAGTCCGCGGCCGCTCTGGGTGCCCGCCAGCGATGGGCGGTCGTAGTGCAACCCGAGCCGCATGTCCAGCGCCGGAAGGGCGGCCACCGCCAGCAGCGCCGCGACGGCGAGGGCGTAGCGGACCGGACGGTCCATCAGATGGCCGGCCAGGCGCAGCCAGGCCGGCGGCGTTCCGGTACGGCGCGCACGCCGCCAGGGGAGAATCATCCACTCCAGCCACGGGTCGAGCAGCCGGAGCAGCACCGGTGTAAGGCTCAACGCGGCCGCCGCCGTGACGAGAGTGGCCGACATAACCGCCAGCGCGATGTGCCTGACCCACGGGGTGGGGACGGTGAACAGGACGGCGCCGGTGACCATGATGGCCATGGCACACCACGAGACGGTGCCGCCCGCCGTGGCCGTCGCCCGGATGGCCGCCGCGGTGGGCGAAAGGCCCTCGTCACGGCGGCACTGCCGGTAACGCAGCAGGATGAGCAGCGCGTAGTCCAGCCCGATGCCCAGGCACACGGTGAGGGAGACGGTCAGCTGCGTCGAATCGACCTGAGTGATCATGCCGATCAGGGAGAGCACCCCGGCGCTCACCAGGATCGCTGCCCCCGCCACGAGCAGTGGGACGGCGGTGGATCCCACGGCTCCCAGCCCGAGGACGAGCACCAGGGCGACCAGGGGAACGGTGACGATCTTGAGCCGCTGCAGGTCGCGGAGATCACCATGGATCAGGTCGGCGAACACCGTGCTCGACCCGACGACCATGACGCTGATCTTCCCCTCGGACGCCTCGTCGGCGGCCCGGCGGGCCGCCGCGATCTGGACCGGCAGGCGTCGCTGGCGAGCCGACTCGTCGCCCATCACGCCGATGAGCACGTACGCGTGACGGGGGTCCTGGGTCTCCCCTGTGGGCAACGGCAGCATGCCGCCGACCTCCGGCAGGTCGGCGAGGGACCGTAGTGTCGCGGCCACGGCCTTCTGGTAGGCCGGCTCGGCGGCGAGCAGCGTGGCCGAGCCGAAGGCCAGAATCATCTGCTCGTCGCCGAAGTGCGGAAACCCCCTGCTGATCAGGCGTGTGGCGGCCGCCGATCTGGAGTCCGGCACCTCCAGTGGAGGTGGGCTCAACCGTTGCGCCAGGCCCGGCAGCAACGCGGCGGATGCCACGGCCATGAGAAGCCATGCCGCCATGACCAGGCGTCCATGCCGGACCAGAGCCGCACCCAGATGGCCGGACAGGCCTTGAGACGTTGCGGCGGATCCGTCGTCCGTCGGCCGAAGCCGGCGAGCGGGGCCGAGGCGCAGGAGCATGTCGGTTCCTCTGTCGCGAGATCGAGGTCGGGCGCCGGGCGGCGCCGAGCCGCCGTACGGCGTCTCTCGGAGAGTTCCGCGAGGAACTCCGTGGGAGCTCTGCTGGGAGCCGGGAGGCCGACGGCGGGCAGGGCACGCCGCCGGCCCGGTCATGCGTGAGATCGGCCCGCGGCCCCGTCGCCGCCCCCGGTGGAGCCGGCGCGGCGCACCCGGTTCAGCAGGCTGCGGGTGATGTCGGTGACGGTGCCGCCCTGACGCATCAGTTCCAGCGCGGAGATCTCGACACCGTACTGACGCCGTATGGACGCGTGCATCTGGGCGTTCATCAGCGAGTCCATGCCGTAGTCCTCCAGCCTCCGGTCGTGGCTGATCTGGTCCGGGGACATGTGCAGGATCGCCGCGAGGAGGTGTGAGATCTGGCTGTTGACGTGCTCGACGGCCTGCTCGTCGTCCATGGCGACCAGGTCCTGCGCCAGGTTCCGGCCTCCGGCGTCGTTCGATTGCGGCCAGGCGGCCATGATCGGGGACATCCGCGGCCGGTTCAGCACCTGTGAGAGCTGTCCCAAACGGCTCCAGTCGCAGCGCGCCACTCCCGCGACCGTGGCGTCGTCGGCGAGCATCTCCTCGATGGCGGCGAACGCCTCCGCAGGACGGACGGGTTCGACCCCGATCCTGGCCAGCACCTCGCCCTGGCTACTCCGGGTGAGGACCCCGGTCTCGCCGATCGCCCCCAGACAGACCGCCAGGGCGCGCCGTCCGGCGGCGCGGCGACGGCGCGCCAACGCCTCCAGGAACAGGTTCCCGGCCACGTACGGCGCCTGCCCAAGATGGCCGAGACTCGTGGTGAGCGACGAGTACATGAGGAACAGGTCCAGGTCGCGGTCGGCGGTGACGGCGTCCAGGACCAGGGCGCCGGCGATCTTGGGCCGCAGGACGGCGCGGATCCGGTCGTCGGTGAGATCGACGAGCATGTCGTCGTCCAGGTGCATCGCCGAGTGGACGACACCCCGAAGTGGATGGCCGCCGGCGTCCAGGTCGGCCACGATGCGCCGTACCGCCCCCTCGTCGGTGACGTCCGCCGCGTAGACGCGGGCCGACACCCCGCGCTCGTCCAGTTCACGCAGGAGGCTCGCGGCCTCCGGGGCGTCGGCTCCGCGGCGGCCGACCAGGGCCAGATGGCGCGCTCCCCGCGCGGCCAGCCAGCGGGCGGTGGCCGCGCCGAAGCCGCCCAGCCCTCCGCTGATCAGATAGCTGCCCCGCTGGTCGAATTCGGGCACGCGCGGCGCCGGTTCCACCGTGACGGGCTCGTCGAGCCGGTCGAAGGTGAAAACGATCTTTCCGATGTGCCGCGAGGCCCGCATGAGTGCGAAGGCGTCCTCCACCCGGGCGGCGGGATAGATCGTGTGCGGCAGGGGTGGCAGCGCCCCGGAGGACGTGAGCCGGAGCATCTCTGCGGCCGCCTCTGCCGCCCGTTCCGGCGCCTGGCTCATGAGAGACCCCACATCGACGCCGAAGAAGGCGATGTTGTCGCCGAAGGGCCGCATCAGCAACGGCCTGTTGTGGTAGATGTCCCGCTTGCCGATCTCGACGAACCGGCCGCCCGGAGCCACGGTCTCCATGCTTCGCTGGAGCGCCTCCCCCGCGAGTGAGTTGAGCACGACGTCGACGCCGCGCCCACCGGTCAACTCCCTCACCTCCTCGGCGAAGTCGAGGCCGCGGGAGTCCAGGACGTGGTCGACGCCCAGCGCGCGCAGGAAATCGCGTTTGGCCGGGGAGCCCGCCGTGGCGATGACCCGGACGCCCAGTCGGCGCGCGTAGGCGATCGCGGCGAGGCCGACGCCTCCGGCGCCGCCGTGCACGAGCAGGGTCTCGCCGCCCCGGAGGCGCGCGCAGTGCCCCAGCCCGTGCACCACGGTGATGTACGCCAGGGACACCGTGGCCGCCTCCGTGAAGCTCACGTGGTCGGGAATGCGCCCCACGCACGACGCGGGAACCGTCGCGTGGGTGGCAATGCCGGCCGGCCCCATCGCCAGCACCCTGTCCCCCACCGCCAGATCGCGGACGCCGGGGCCGACGGCGGCGACGACGCCCGCAACCTCCAGCCCCAGAGGGTGCCCGTCGTAGGCGCTGTCGAAGGCTTCTCCGGGCAGCATGTTCACGGCGCGCACGATGTCCCGGTAGTTCAGCCCCACCGCGCGCGTCTCGATGAGCACCTCGCCCGGCCCCGGTGGGACCGGCTCCATCTCCTGCCAGACCAGCTTGTACGCCATGCCGGGGTCGCGTACGACCAGCCGGCAGGCGCCCTCCCGAACCGGCCGTACGAGCGAGACCCGGTTTTCGACCTCCCGGGTCCTGGCGACGAAGCGGCCCCCGGGCGTGAGCACGACCTCGTCCTCATCACTTGCACGGGCCAACTCGGCGAGCAGGCGTCCGGCGTCCTCGCCGAGGTCACCGGTGCGGTGCAGGCAGATCCGCCGGACGGTCAGCTCGGGAAGCTCGTTGCCGAGCGTGCGGGCCGCTCCCCAGACCGCCGCGTCCTGCGGATACGTCCGGCCGTCGGCCGCCTCAGGCTCCGGCAGCGCGCCACAGGGCCGGGTGACCAGCCACAGGCCCGCGAACGCGCCGGCCGGGAGCCGCCGGCACAGGCCGGCCATCGCGCGCATGGTCGCGATCCGGCGCCCGACGACCTCCACGGCGGCCTCCGACGCCGGCTCGGCGTCGCCGCCGAGCACGAATATGAAGGCCACTGATGCGGCGTCCGGCGGGACCTGGGCCGTCAAGCCGTCCGGGTCGGCTGTCACCGCGCGGCCGCCGCGCTCGTTCACCAGTGCGGGCACCACGGCCCCGAGGTCGTCCTCTCCGACGACGACCCATACCCGGCCTGGATCGAGCGCCGCCGGCTCCTGCCGTACCGGTGCCCTGGTGGCGCTCGCCAGCAGCACGGACACGTCGCTGTGCTCGGGTGTGTCGGCGTCGCCGTCCTGGGCGATGACATGGAAACCGGACCCGGCCAGGAGGGCGGGCCAGCGAGACGGTTCCAGGACGTCCCGGAAGTTCTCCAGCATGTCGGCCAGGGCGACGACCGGCGGCCGGTGCGACTCCACGGCCAGCAGCCGCCCGCCGGGAACCAGCAAGCCGGACAGGTGACGCAGGGCCGCGGCCGGGTCGTGCGCCAGGTGCAGGGCGTGGGTGGCGATCACGAGATCGAAGACGCCCTGTGCGTATCCCTGCTCCACGGGTTCGACGTCGAGGTCGAATGGCCGGTAGTCGACGAAGTCGAACGCCGCGAAGCGGCGCCGGGCGCGTGCCAGGACCGAGTCCGTGACGTCGGTGAAGACATAGCGGGTGCGGTCGGCGGGCAGGACGGGCAGCAGCATGGCGGTGGTGCCACCGATCCCGGCTCCCACCTCCAGGATCCGCAACGACCGGTCGGCCGGCCAGTTCCGCACGATCCCCTCGGCATGGGCGCGGACGATCCGGTTGGCGAACACGCTGAGCGGCGCGATGTCGAAGACCTGCTCGTACAGCTCGGCGCCCCCGCCGGAGGACAGCACCTCGGCGGGATCACGCCGCCCGGTAAGAACCGGCCCGAGCTGCCCGGCGGCGAGCACCGCCAGCGCCTGCTCGGCGGCGAAGGGCACGCCCTCCGCGCACAGCTCCCGGCTCAGCCGCTCGGCCGCGACCCGGGACGTGTCCAGCCGGAGGCGGTCGCCGTCGAGGCGTTCCGCCAGCCCGTGGCGTTCCAGCAGGGGCAGGGCCCGCCGCGCCATCGGGATGCGCCGCGGGTCCACGCCGTGCCGTACGAGCTCGTCGAGGGCGATTCCGTCAGCCGCGGCCGGTGCCAGCTCGGCCAGGGCGCGGGCCAGGCCGTGTGCGAAGACCTCTTCGAAGCGGTCCGCGGACCGGTCGTGGCCCAGCCGCCACCAGGCCGCGCGGAGCTCGGCGATCCGCTTCCTCGTCGCCGGCTCGGCCTGCTCGTCTCCGCCCAGCGGCCACGGCGCTCCCGGGACGTCGTCGTACGGCTGGGCGCGCAACTCCGTCCGCTGGCGGGTCAGGGGCGTGACGGCGTTGGTGACGGCGCGGCTCAGCCGGCAGCCCTCCGCCTCGACGGCCACCCGGCCGTCGAGGTCCGCCACGGTGACGTCCCAGCGCACCTCGTCCTCGCCGCGCGCGCGTTCGCGGATGTACAGCAGACCTTCCGGGGACGGCGCGCGCCACACCCGTACGGAGCCGATGGCCGAGGGCAGGAAGCCGTTGCCGACGCGTAGGGTCTCCAGCAGCCACGCGACGCCGACCTGCAACGCGCTGTCCAGGACCACGGGATGCACGTGATAGCGCCCGTCCGCCTGTTCTGGACAGGAGTAACGGCCCAGCGCCTCGCCGACGCCGCTCCACAGCCCGGTCAGCACCCGGAACTCCGGGCCGTAGTTCAGGCCGCCGTGGACGGTCTGTCGGTAGAAGTCGTCCACGTCCACCGCAGTGGGTATGCGCGAGCGCAGTCCGGCGACGTCCAGCGGCGGGGGACTCCGGCGCAGGAGGGGCCTGACCCGGGCGCGGAAGTGCTCCTGCGGCGGCTGCCTGACGTTCTCCGTGCTGGACACGGTCAGCACCCCGGTTTCCGGTGCCAGCGTCGTCTCCACCTGGATGGGAGGGTCGTCGGGGTCACCCGAGATCGCGAGCGCCCGCGTCACCATCGCCCTGTCCACTTCCAGCGGGCCGCCGCCCTCCGACAGGGCCAGCCGTCCGGCGGCGAGCGCCATCTCGACGTACCCGGTGACGGGCATGACGGCGATTCCGCCGATGAGGTGATCGGCCAGCCACGGCACCAGCGGGCGTTCGACGCGGCCGTGCCAGGATGGCTGGGGCGACGGCATCCGCTCACCGAGGAGGGGGTGGTCGACCTCTCCGCTTCCGCTGGTGCGATGCCAGGTGCCGCGGTGGCCGATCCAGTGCCGCTCCCGCTGCCAGGGGTAGCGCGGCAGCGTGCACACCCGGCCGGGGCGCGGGAAGTAGCGCCGCCAGTCGAGACGCGCGCCGCAGGCGATGACGGTCGCGACGGCGGCGCGCACGGAGGTCGCAGCCGGCTCCCCGCGCCGTACGGTGGCGACGACGGCCCTACGCCGTGCCTGACCGCCGACGCCTCTGAGGTAGGAGCGCAGCACCGGGTGCGGCCCGATCTCCACCAGCACATCGAGGCCCTCGCCAAGGACATGCTCCACCGCCGTGGCGAACCGTACGGGCTCGCGGACGTTGCGCCACCAGTACTCGACGGTCAGCTCGGGACCGGACAGCGGACGGCCGGTCACGGTCGAGATCATCGGGATCCGGGCCGCCGAGGGGGCCAGCCCCTCCAGGGCTCGCGTCAGCGGCTCGCGGACCGTGTCCATCGCGCTCGTGTGGAAGGGGTAGTCGATGTCCAGGTGGCGGACGAACACGCCGTCCGCGTCGAGGTCCGCCCCGAGCTGTTTGAGCTGGTCTTCCGGGCCGGCCACGGTGACGTCCCGGTCGGTGTTCACCGCCGCGATCTCCAGATCGGGGTAGGCCGCCAGCGCTTCGCGGGCCAGCGCCTCGGACAGACCGACGGCGGCCATCCGGCCCCGGCCCCTCGTGGCCGCCTGCGCGGCGCCGCGTTCGGCGATCACCCGCGCGGCCTGCTCCAGCGTCAGCGCACCCGCGGCGTACGCGGCGGCGACCTCGCCGACGCTGTGCCCCAGCACGGCGGCCGGCCGTACCCCGGCGTTGGCCAGCATCGCGACCAGTCCGGCCTGCACGGCGAACAGCATGGGCTGGGCCACCTCGGTCGCCGTCAGCCGCCACCGCTCCGGCGGCAGCGTCATCTCCGCCAGCACCGACCAGCCCAGCCACGGCGTCAGCGCGGCGTCCACCTCCTCCACGGCGGAGCGGAACACCTCGTCCTCGGCCAGCAGGTCCGCGCCCATGCCCGCCCACTGTGAGCCGTTGCCGGAGAAGACGAACGCCACTCCGCCGTTCTCGACGCCCGCGGCCAGGGTCGGTCGCGCGGTCTTCGGCGTGCTTTCCGCGGCCTCGTCATCCGCGTTCAGCCGCCGCAGTTCACGTGCCGCCTGCCGCGGCGACGCCGCCAGGACCGCGGCCCGGTGCGCGTGGGCGCCGCGGCGACGGCTCGTGGTGTACGCGACGTCGTAGAAGTCCTCATCCCGAATCGTGTCGAGGTGATCGGCGAAGGCGTCGATCGCCTGACGGAGCGCCTGCGGCGTCCCGGCCGACACGATCACCGGCAACGGCCCGGGCGCGCCGGGCGTCTCCGCCCCCTCGAGGGCCGGGGCGGTGGTGAGCGCGACATGGACGTTACTGCCGCCGAAACCGAAGGAGTTGATCCCGACCACAGGCCGCCCGCTCGGGCGGGGCAGCGGCCGGGACGCGGTGACCACCGACAGCCCGAGTCCGTCGAAGTCGATCGCGGGGTTGAGCTCCTCCGTATGCAGGGAGGGCGGCAGCGTGCCGTGCTTGAGCACCAGCAGCGCCTTGAGCAGTCCTGCCATGCCGGAAGCCGGCTCCAGATGCCCGAGGTTCGACTTCACCGACCCGATCGGAAGCGCTTCACCGGTGCGCCTGCCCCCCAACGCGCGGCCGAGCGCGAGACACTCGGCCCGGTCACCCGCCTGGGTGCCGGTGCCGTGCGCCTCCACGTACACCAGCTCGTCCGGGTCGATGCCGGCCCCCTCGTACACCTGCCGCAGCAAAGCCTCCTGGGCGGCGGAGCTCGGCAGCGCCAGCCCGTTGGTGTGACCGTCGTTGTTGGTGCCCGCGGCGAGGATGACCCCGTGGACCCGGTCGCCGTCGGCCAGCGCGTCGGCCAGCCGCTTGAGGACCACCACGCCGCCGCCCTCGGCGCGTACGAACCCGTCGGCGTTCGCGGAGAAGGCGGCGCACCGGCCGCTCGGCGAGAGCATCGACGCCCGACTGAACCCGACGAAGCCGTACGGGGAGAGCAGCACGTTCACCCCGCCCGCCAGCGCCACCCGGCTGGTGCCGTCCAGCAGCGTACGGCAGGCCCGATCCACCGCCAGCAGCGACGACGAGCACGCGGTGTCCACCGCCATGCTGGGACCGCGCAGGTCGAAGACGTGCGACAGCCGGTTCGCGGCGATCGACAACGCCGCGCCGACCATGGTGTAGGGGCCGATGCCGCCCGGCTCGAACATCTGCTGGGTGCCATAGGTGGTGTCAGAGATCCCGACGAACACCGCCGTGTCCGTCCCGGCCAGCGTCGCCGGATCGATCCCCGCGTCGTCCAGGGCCTCGGCCGTCATCTCCAGCAGCAACCGCTGCTGCGGATCCATGGACGCCGCCTCTTTCGGGGAGATCCGGAAGTAGGCGGCGTCGAATCGGGTGACGTCGTGCAGGAAGCCTCCGGCCTGGGTGTAACTCCTGTCGTCGCGTGGTTTCTCGTCGTCGACCCAGCGCAGGACGTCGAAGCGCTCCGGCGGCACCTCGCCGACCAGATCGTCCCCTTGCTCGAGCGCTCGCCAGAGGCCGTCGAGGTCGCAGATCCCCCCGGGGAGTCGGCAACCGACGCCGACCAGCGCCACGGCGCCGTCCACCGCGCCTCGTGATGCGGTCATGAACCCCTCCCTTTACTGTATGGAAACAGTCAATCACTTAGAGCGATCAAAAGGATTGGGATCAACGAGCCCGGCGACGGCGTTTCGTCACAAGGGCGGAACCCGGAGCCGGGAAGGAGATGGGCGCCGCCAGCCCTTAGGGGATGAGGAACGACGCTCCGAAGGTGACGACGGCGCCCGGGCCAGGGCGATCATAAGACCGGCTGCTCGCATGGGGCGCGCCGAAGCTCATGGCGCTCGCTTCGCTCGGAGGCTCGGGGTGGTGTGCTTTCTGCCTCGCTGCGCTCGGCGGGCTCGGGGCACCCTTGAGGCGGCTCGTGCCCTCCTCGCTCCGAGTCGCTCGGCCGATGCGCCCGCTCAGGCGGGGGCGGTGAACGACTTGAAGACGGCCCGCATCGTCGGCTCCAAGGCGTCCCAGTCCTTCACGCGTACCTGCCAGCTGAGGTAGCAGAACGACGACCCGGTGGAGATCACCCGTACGATCTCGCGATAGCCGCCCTTGAGTTCGAGGCCATCAAGAGAGGAACTGGGGGTGAATGCGGTGAAGTCCAGTTCGGCCGCCTGACCGGCCGGCAAGGAGATCTTGCGCATCTCGATCCGCCGGTACTTGCTGCCGCTGTCGGCCTTGACGTTCTGCTCCTCCTTCCTGAGGTACGCCATGGGATCGGCGTCGCTGTCGTCAACCTGGATGGTGAGCACCGCGCGGCCCTTCGGGTCCGACCACCACTGCACGCCGTAGTCGCTGTGGTCGTTCTTCCAGGACTTCGGCACGCGGACGCTCCACCCCTTGTCGGAGGAGAACGGCTGGAGGGGCAACGGCCGCGCGGACGTCGAGGCCGACGAATTGCCGTTGCCCACCGTGCCGTCCGCCGTCGCGCTGTCAAGGAGGTTCCAGGCGACCGTCGTCACCACGGCCAGCACCACGGCGACAGCCGCGGCCAGCAGCGCCCAATGGCCCAGGCCCCACCCGGACGTCCGCGCCTGCGACACCGGCTGCGTCGGCCGCGCCATGGGGTGAGACGTGTGCTGCGGGTGCGCGCCCGCCGGCCAGGCTCCGTCACGTCCGGCGCCGGGCATCGACCCTCCCGGCGGGGTACGGCCCGGCGGGCCGCCGGGCATCGGAAGCCCGGGCACCGAGGGACCGGAAACACGATCGCCCGGCACACCGCCGTTGGGCGCGAAGCCTCCGGGCCCAGGACCGCCCGGCACGGCGAGACCGGGCATGGAGCGTCCCGAGAGGCGGTCGCCGGGCAGGACGCCGCGTGCGGCGTGACCTCCAGGCATCGCGCCGCCGGGAACGGGGAGCCCCGGCGCCGAGGGACCGGAAACACGATCGCCCGGCATGCCGCCCCGGACCGGACCTCCCGGCATCGGAAGCCCGGGCACCGAGGGACCGGAGACACGGTCGCCGGGCACACCGCCGTACGGCCCGAAGCCGCCGGGCATCGCGCCACCGGGCCCGGGGCCGGGCGTCGGACCGCCCGGCATCGGGCCGGCGACCGCGGCCAGCATCCGGTCCGCCTCCCCCGCGCCGACGCGGTACGCCGGGTCCTTGACCAGCAGCCCGGCGAGGGCGGGACGGATCTCGGGCGGCACCTGGCCGAGGTCGGCCTGCTCGTTGCTGATGAGCGCCGCGAGCACCGCCATCCCGCTGTCCCGGTGGAAGGGCGACCTGCCGGTCAACAGCGCGTACAGCGTCGCGCCGAGCGACCAGAGGTCGGAGGCGGGCCCGGCCTGCGCCCCGGTGACCCTCTCGGGGGCGATGAAGCTGGGCGACCCGGTGACCATCCCGGTCCTGGTGAGCGACGTGTCTTCCTCGAACGTGGCGATGCCGAAGTCGGTGAGGACGATCCGGCCGTCCCGCCCGACCAGGATGTTGGCGGGCTTGACGTCGCGGTGGATGACGCCGGCCGCATGGGCGCAGGTGAGCGCGGAGAGCACCTCGCGCCCGATCTCGGCGACCCGGACGGCGGGCAGGGGACCGTCCTCGGTGACGATGTCGTCCAGCGACCGCGACGGGACGAGCTCCATGACGATCCACGGGCGGCCGTCGTGCTGGACGGCGTCGTAGATGGCGATGATGCCCCGGTGGTTGAGCCGCGCGGCGGTCCGCGCCTCGCGCGTGGCGCGCTCGATCAACTCGGCGCGCTGCTCGTCGCCGACTCCGATCGGGAGGATGACCTCCTTGACCGCGATCGGCCGGTCGAGGACGGTGTCGTGCCCCTCCCAGACCGTTCCCATCCCGCCCTGGCCAAGGGGACGGATCAACCGATAACGGCCAACGATGACCGGAGGATTGGCTGTCGTCACCGTGGCACCATCCATTGAAAAGCGTGTCGTCGATCGACGCTCGATCATGCCACAGCGATCAGGACCAAAGTGGCATTCAACGCCAAACGGGCAGGTCACGCCCAGGGTGGGCCCTTGAGATCAGGACACGGGCCGATAGCGCGCGCGGAGCCGTACGAGCGGGGCGTTCGCGGGATGGATGTAGTCGACCGCCAGCACGGAGGCGATGAACAGCATGTGATCTCCGGCCGGAACCACCTGCGACGTCTCCGCCTCCAGCGCGGCCACGCCGCCCTCCACGATCAGCGCCTCGCTGTTCGGCCCGCGGTGGTGGGCCGCGCCGGCCAGCAGCAGCCGGGCGCTCGGACGGCCCGGCGTGGCGAAGCGGGAGGCGATCGCCTGCTGCCCGTCGGCGAGGACGGTGGCCGCCCAGCGGTCCCGGCGCAGCAGCATCTCGGTGAGGTAGCTCGCGGAGGCGAGGCTCACCATGACGAGGGGCGGATCGAGCGACACCGACATCAGCGTGGAGACCGTGGCCCCCACGTCGTCCCTGCCCTCTCGTACGGTGACCACCGAGACGCCGGCGGGCAGTTGCCCCATCGCCTCGACGAACTCGCCCACCACGCTCTCCCGCGACCTCGTCCGCTCGTTGCGGTCAGAGCCTATGCCTCCGGCCGATCTCCCCGGCGGGCGCGCCCGCGTCGCCGGTGAACCGGGAGCGCGGGCGGCCGCCACGGGAGAGCGCCCTGGGTCAGACCAGGCCGTTCTGGGAGAGCCAGTCCTTGGCGACCACCGGCGGGTCGTCCTTGTCGACGGAGATCCGCTTCATCAGCGTCACGAGGGTGGCGGTGTCGAGCTTGGCTGAGACGGCGTCGAGCGTGGAGGTGACGGTGTCGTTCACGCCCGGCTTGTAGACGAGGGGCGCGATGTTGTCCGCGCCGAAGGCGTTCTTGGTGTCCTGCAGCGAGACGAGGTCGTTCAGCAGGATCTTGGGGTCGGTGGTGAAGACGTTGCCCGCCTGGACGGCGCCGCTCTTGATCGCGTCGGCGGTCGCGTCGCCCGTCGGCTTCCACTCCTTGAACTCCAGGCCGTAGACGTCCTTGAAGTTCTTCTCCTGGCGTTCCTTGAACTCCGGCGGGCCGCCGACGACGAAGTCCTTGGACACCTTGGCCAGGTCCTCGATCGTGGTCAGGTTGTGCTTGGTCGCGGTCTCCTTGGTGACCGTCAGCGAGTTGTTGTCCTCGGCGGCGGCGGGCTGCAGGACCTCCAGCTCGGCGGGAAGCGCCGTCTTCAGCCCGGCAAGGATGTCGTCCTTGGTCTTGGCCGTGCTGTTCTTGTCCACGAACGCGAGCAACGATCCGATGTACTCGGGCAGCACGGTCAGGCCGCCGCTCTTGATCTGGCCGTACACGATCTCACGGCTGCCGATGTTGGGCTTCTCCTCGACGGGGACGCCCTTGGCCTGGAGTGCCTGGGCGTAGATCGACGCGAGAAGCACGCTCTCGGGGAAGTTGAAGGAGCCCACGACCACCTTCTTCGCCTCTCCCGGAGTCGCGGACGCGGTGGTGGAGGACAGGGGGTCGGACCCGCCGCCGCAAGCGGTAAGCGCGAGCGCCGCGGTCACGGCGACCGCGACGGCGCTGAAAAGGCGTTTCATCAATATTCCCTTCATAATTGGGGGGTAAAGTATAGATTACCGGACCCGCCGGACGCCGGGCGAGACCGCTACCCGCGAGAGCAGCGTGAAACCGGCCTGAGCCGTCAGGGCCAGCACGACGACGAGGAAGGCGCCGCCGATCGTGATCGTGTAGTTCTTGGTCGCGAGGCCGTCCATGATGAAGCGGCCGAGCCCGCCCAGCCCCACATAGGCCGCCACGGTGGCCGTCGCCACGACCTGGATCGCCGCGAGACGCAGGCCCAGCAGGATCAGCGGCAGCGCGACCGGCACGAGCACCTTGAAGAGGACCTGCGGCCCGCGCAGGCCCATGCCGTACGCGGCGTCCCGCAGGTCGGGGTCCACCCCCCGCACGCCCTCGTACGTGTTGACCAGGATGGGCGGGACGGCGAGCAGGACCAACGGGACGAGCACCGGCCACGTGCTGCCCACCCCCACGAGCAGCACGACCAGCACGAGGATGCCGAGGGTGGGCAGCGCCCTGGCGGCGTTCGCGCTGACCACGATGACGAACGAGCCGCGGCCGGTGTGCCCGACCCAGAGCCCGAGCGGGATCGCCACGGCCGCCGCCATCAGCAGCGCGACCACGGAGAACTCCAGGTGCTCGAGCAGGCGCACGGGGATGCCTCCCGGGCCCGACCAGTTCGCCGGATTCGAGAAGAAGTCGATCAGCCAGTTCACGCGCGCCTCCACGGGGTCAGCAGCCGCTGCGCCAGCACGAGCAGGCCGTCGGCGGTGACCGCGAGCAGGACCGTCGCCACGATGCCGACCACGATCGGCGTGGTGAACTGGCGCTGCCACCCGTCGATGAACAGGTAACCGAGCCCGCCCTGGCCGATGAGCGCGCCCACGCTGACCAGGCTGATGCTGGAGACGGTGGCGACCCGCAGTCCCGCGAGCACGACCGGCACGGCCAGGGGCAGCTCGACCCGCACCAGCCGGCGCAACGGGGTGAACCCCATGGCGACCGCCGAACTCCGCACGTGGTCGGGGATCGAGGTGAGCCCGTCCACCACGGCCGGGATGAGGATCGCCAGCGAATAGAACGTCAGCGGCACGATGACCGTCGCCTGCCCGAGGCCGGTGATCGCGAGCATCACGATGAAGATCGCGATCGACGGCAGCGAGTAGACCACGTTCATCACGCTCACCGTGGGCTGATAGAGCCATCGCCAGCGGGCGCTCGCCAGGCCGAGGGGCACCGCCAGCAACAGCCCGAACAGCACGGGCAGGAACGCCATGACGATGTGCGACTCCAGCAGCGCGAGGATGCTGTCCGGCCGGCCGGTGTCCCAGTTGCGCCAGATCCAGTCCCAGCGCACCAACGGTTCGTCACCCATGCGGGCCCTCCCCGTCGCTGCGATCGCCCGGCCCTGGATCCGTCGGCGCGGGCTCGTCGGGCCCCGGCGCCTCCCCGGCCGATCCTGGTGCGGCTCTGGGAGTCGACGTCCGGTGCGCCTCCTCCGGCCACGGGCTTTCCGGGGCCGGAGCCGTGTGGCGCGCGGCGTACTGGCCGAGCACCTCGTCCAGCGCCTCCCGCGTGGCGACGCCGATCACGCGGTCGTCCTCGTCGACCGCGACCGCCGTGCCGTTGACCGCGAGCAGGGCCGCGTCCAGCGCCGCGCGCAGCGAGTCCCGCTCCGGATTGAACGTCCCGTACGGCAGGAGCCCGCCCTCGGTCCGCCAGCCGAGCGGGCGGCCGGAGGCGTCCAGCGCGAGGTCGGCGGGGACCGCGGCCAGCCGTACGTCCTTGGCGGGGATGAACGACAGCCGGCGGATGCCCCGGTCGCGGCCGAGGAACTCGCGGACGAAGTCGTCCGCGGGCTCGGTCAGCAGCGTCGCGGGCCCGGCCATCTGGGCCAGACGGCCGCCGACGCGCATGACGGCCACCGTGTCGCCCAGCTTGATCGCCTCGTCGATGTCGTGGGTGACGAACACGATCGTCTTCTGCAGGTCGGACTGCAGGCGGAGCAACTCGTCCTGCAGGCTCGTCCTGACGACCGGATCGACGGCGCTGAACGGCTCGTCCATCAGCAGCACAGGTGGATCCGCGGCGAGGGCCCGGGCCACACCCACCCGCTGCTGCTGGCCCCCAGAGAGCTGGAAGGGATAGCGCCGGGCGAGTTCGGCGTCCAGGCCCACCCGTTCGAGCAGCTCCATCGCGCGGGCGCGAGCCCGCTTCCTGTCCCAGCCGAGCAGGTGCGGCACGGTCGCGACGTTGTCCACGATCTTGCGGTGCGGGAACAGGCCCGCCTGCTGAATCACGTATCCGATGCCCCGGCGCAGCGTGGGCGGGTCGATCTCCCGCACGTCCTGGCCGTCGAGGAGGATCCGGCCGTCCGTGGCGTCGATCATCCGATTGATCATCCGCAACGAGGTCGTCTTGCCGCATCCCGACGGCCCGACGAACACGGTGATCGCTCCTGTGGGCGCCTCAAGAGTGAGGTCGTCCACGGCGACCGTCCCGTCGTCGTAGCGTTTGGTGACGCCTTCAAATGTGATCACAGGAACCTCGTCCTTCGAGAGTTTGCGATCACGTCAACAACCCCGAGGCCCCTACCGTTCCCCTGAGCTCTGCTCAGCCACATGATCCCCCTCAGCCAGCGTACGCGGGACATCTCGCCCGTCGTGTCCCATCCCTGGAGGAAATGGAACGGATGAATGATCGCTTAAATTACTTACTAAATATCTATCAAAGGACCTTGGAATACTGCGGTGGCCCGTGACGTCTTGGCATGATTGACTACACTCTCCGCACTCGCACCAACCTCAGGGGAACCGGCAGTGACAACACCGCTCACCGGTCAGCGGTCGCGCAGTGAGCTGATCGCCGAGCTTTACGAGCGTCACGCCGCCGGGCTGTTCGCCTACTGCCACGACCAGCTCGGCGAGACAAGCTCCGCCGCCGACGCCGTCGTGTCCATCTTCACGGGCGTGCCCACCGACCCCTCCCCCGCCCGCGCCGCGCTGTACGCGCTGGCCCGGCGCGAGATCTACCGCCGGGATGTCAGCTACGCGCTCCCGGCCGTCGACTCGGTCGCCGACCCGGCCACCGCGCTGATCGAGCGGGTCTTCCGGGACATCCGTCCCCACCAGCGGGAAGTCCTCCTCCTGTCCGCGGTCTGCGGCCTGACCACCAGTGAGCTCTCCTGGGTGTTCGAGGTCGCCACCGACACCGCGGCCGAGCTCACGCTCAGCGCGCGCCGCCGCTTTTCCCAGACGCTCATCACCGCGACGACCGCGGCCCGCTCGGCCCCGTACGTGCCGATGGGCGTCGCCGAGGTCTACGACGCGATCATCGTCTCGCCGATCGAGGACGTACTGGCCCGGCTGCCCTGGCGCCGCCCGGCCGCCGCGGTCCGCGCCCGGGTCCTCTCCTCCCTGCCCGTGGAGGAGGTCGGCGAGACCGCCACCACCCCGGCGACGCTACCGACGCGGAAGCTGTGGCCCACCACGCCCGCGTGGCCGCTGCCGCTCACCGACCCCAACCAGGTGACCAACACCTGTGTGCTCCCCGCCGAGGCCCTCGTACCGCCGAAGCCGGGGCGCCGGTCGAAGCACGAGGCGACGACCGAGCCGATGCCCCGGCTGCGTCCCTCGCTTCTGGCGGCGTTCACCGAGCGCAAGCGCCGCACCGCCTCGCCCAAGCCCGCGGACGCTCTTACAAATCAGGGGACGGAGACGGTTTCGACCCCGGATCCGGCCACTCCGGCTCCCGACTCCACTTCCGGCCCCACTTCGGGCGCGGTCTGGGGTTCGGTCTGGAGCCCGGCTCACGCCCCGGACGCCCTGGACTCGACGTCCGCCCCGGATTCCTCCGGCTCGATCTGGGATTCACGCCCCACCTCAACCGATCCGGATCCGACAGCCGCCCCGGATGCGGCTTCCGGCTCGATCTGGGACTCACCCCGCGCCCCGTCCTGGGGCTGGGGTTCCTCGCCCACGCCGGGCTCGGACTCGGCGTGGCGTTCGACGTCGGACGGGCAAGAGTCGCCGAGCACGCCGACGACCACGCCCACGTCGGCCCTGCCCGCCGTTCCGGGCTCGGTTGTGTTCGGATCAGCCGCGTCCGGCTCGACTCCCGCGTTCGGGTCGGCGCTTCCGGTACCGACCGAGACCGCGCCCCCTGTTGCCGACGTTGCCGACGTTGCCGACGAGCCGGTGTTTCCCGTACGGACCGAGCCGGCACGCGTAGACCCTGCCGATCCACTCTTCCAGGGGCGGCCGGAGTCCGAGCTCCCGGCTCAGCGTGAGGCGCGGTTCCCGGTTCGGGACGAGCCGCTGTTCCCTGCACGGACCGAGTCCCAGCTCTCCGCTCGGCTTGAGCCGACGTTCCCGTCTCCCGCGGAGGCACCGCTTCCGATGCGGCCCGAGGCGACTTCTCCGGCGTCCAGCACGGCGGGGTTCGTCATGTCGGCCGAAACACTGCAATTCGCCGCGTTCCGCTCCGCGGAGGAGACGTCCACCACGTCGTCCCTCCCGGCTCTGCCCGGCTCCCTGGCGCCCGAGGCCGAGGTGGCGGTCACCGTCACGAGCGGTATCGCGGAGAGGAAGCCCGCTCCGGCCCAGCTCACCGAGCCCGTTGAGACCACCACGCCGACCGACGGCGACACGGCGGCTCCGCGCGGAAGGCGGGCCAAGAGGCGCGCCGCCGCCGAGAAGGCGGCCAAGGCGAGCGCGGCCGAGACGACGGCACCGGCGGCCCCGTCCACGGCGAAGGACGAGTCGGAGCCCGAGGACGCCACCGCGGCGACGCCCAAGGCGGCCAAGGCGGCAGCCAAGGCTGAGGCCAAGGCGAACAAGGCCAGGGCGAAGGCGTACAAGCGCCGCGAGCGTCACTATGACTGGGCCTGGGAGGCCATCGGCTTCCTGATCTGCGTGGCGATCGCCATGCTCGTCTTCTTCTCCATGCAGACCTTCGTCACTCCCTGACGCCGAGAGGCGCCCGAAGAGAGGCATGACCTGCCGGGCGCGTGTGGCTGAGGTCCGTAAGCGCCGCGGCGGGGCGGCACACGTGGGACGCTGACCAGGCGGGGCGGCACTCGTGGGACGGCTGACCAGCAGCCATCCCACCCGCATCCCGCCTCTGCCCTTCGGCACCCTGGCAGGATCGTTCTCATCGACAGCGGCTCCCCCGGTCGTCAACCCCGGGGTCGGCCGCCGCGATGCACCCGTACGCGTAGCTGTCACTCTGGGCCGTCACAGCCTCCCGCTGCCGCGCCCGGTAGGCAGAGGTCCGGCAGGCGGGCGAGTCGTAGAGCGCGTCACGGCGGCGGGGACAGGGGTCCCGGTAGCAATCAAGAAATTTCCAACCGATACACCTGCGACCTGCGACAACGCCGCACCCATGAGTTGAGGTCACGATTGGCTTACGGCGTTGGATCGCTCTGGTCCAGTGCCGGCAGGAGGCGGGCTGATCCTGTATCAGCGCCTGGACGGCCTGGTTCGGCCTCTTCCACGAAAGCCGGCAATCCGGCGATACGGCATGGCCACCGACGCCTACGACGTCAGGACACGAATGGTGGCATTCGCGACACCCAACTCGGTGGCGCGGTCGTGGATCACTCGGTTAGCCTTCAACCTCGTTCGAGTGCAGCCGTAGATCTTCACCGCCTGACTTGCTGCCCGACCATCAGCGTCCATGGAGGAAGGTCTACGTGCTGACCCGCCGTCGTGCCCTGTTCACGCTCACTGGATCGGTGTTCCTGGTGAGCGGGTGCCGCCTGCCCGGCCGGCTGACCGGGGTGGAGAAGACGCGCGATGCCACGGACATGCAGGCCGACGTCAAGCGCTTCATCGATCGCCGCAACGCCGCGCTGCGCTCCGGTGACGAGCAGGCCTGGCTCGCGGGCGTCGACACGTCCAACGCCGCACTGATGGCGAGCCAGAAGCTGCAGTTCGCGAACCTGCGCAAATTCCACTGGGAGACCCTGCAGCTGTCCAGCGGGCCTTCCAGCGGCCCGCTGGTCGCCGAACCCCAGCGATACACCAAGACGCTGCCGCAGGACGTCGACGGCTTCAAGGTCCGCCTGGTCTCCAAGCTGGCCGGCGTCGACAGGGACAGCAGCGCCAGCGATTTCATCTACCTGTTCGCGATGGTGAACGGGCAGTACACGATGGTCGACGTCGGGCCCGTCACCGACGACTACGGGCTGACCTACGACTCGCCGTGGGAGCTGACCCCGCTGACCGTCGCCAAGCGCGGGGACGTGGTGCTGGCCACGGACGGGTCGGTGCCCGACTTCGGCGCCTACGCCAAGGTCGCCGCCAGGGCCAGCGCCACGGTGCGCCGCGACTGGCTGGGCAACCCGGCGCCCGGCGGCTTCGCCCTGTTCCTGACCAGCAGGCCCGCCAGCTACAAGAAGTGGTTCGGCGCGGGCACGCCCAGTTGGTCGGAGGGCGTGGAGATCTCCCTCCTCGGTGCCAACACCGACAAGGTCAATGTCACGGGCCACTACGCGGGCTCCCGCATCGTGGTCAACATGGAGTCCACCCTCAAGTCGGACGACCCGCTGCTGGTGATGAAGCACGAGATCACTCATGCGATCACCACGGCGGTGCAGCCGGTCGACATCGAGCTCGGCCCGGTGCGCGGCACCGCCGGCAAGGGGCTGAGCCTGTCCGCGCCCCGGTGGGCCAGCGAGGGCTTCGCCCGCTACATCGAGAACCGTGGAACCCAGGCGGCCGCCGACCGGTGGGTGATCCGTGACGGCCTGGCCAAGGGCCTGCTGCGCGCGGACCTGCCCAACAACGAGCACTTCTACGATGACAAGTACCGCTCGTTCAACTACTCGCTGGGCTGGTCGCTGTTCCAGTTCATCGCCGAGGTCAAGGGCCACGCGACCGCGCTCAAGGTCTACCTGGGCCTGGTGACGAGGCCAAGCTTCGGCAACATGCAGGGCAGCGACGCGCTCTTCGACACGCTGTACCGCCTGAAGCTGCAGAGGGAGCCGTTCGTCACCACGAGCAGCTCCCTGTTCTGGCAGCAGTGGACCGCCTACCTGCACAGGATGTGACGGCGGAAAAGCGCGACGTTGACCACGGCCCTGGCTTCCTCCTGGACCAGGGCCAGGTGGTAGAGCCCCTTTGAAGGACTCGGCGGAGATCGTGTAGACGTCCTCCGTGCTCAAGGGCGGGCGGCGAACCCGGCGTGCGGGTGAAGACTTTCACGCCGCCCAGCGAAGCGCCGTTGCCTGGGGCCGAGGTCCGGACGTCGCCGATCAGGTCACCCGCCAGGGTCACCGCACCTCGGCGCCACGACGATATCGGACTCCTCATCGAAGTGACGGCGCCGCCGGGCAGCAGCCCGCTCGACAGGCACGTGGTGAGCAGCGAGGTCCGGAGAGAACGTGCTCGCCCGCGAGCCATGCGGAGAGGCGGACGATGGGGCGCTCACCGGGGCGGCTTGGGGAGCTGCAGGCCGAGCATCGCGATGAGCTCCCGCTGCACCTCGTTGACCCCGCCGCCGAAGGTGAGGACGAGGCCGCCCTTCACACCGCGATCGACCCGTCCGATCAGGTCGCGTGTCTCCTCGTCGCCGGGGTCGCCGTACCGGGCGAGGGTGTCTCCGACGATGCGGCCGACCTCCTGCATCCGCTCAGAGGAGTAGATCTTGGTGGCGGAGGCGTCGGGAGCGCCCAGCCACCCGAGGCCCATGTTGGCGGCCACCTGCCAGTTCAGCAGCTCGTTGGTCCGGAAGTACGCGTACACCTGGGCGACCGCCCGCCGTACCGCCGGGTTCTCGATCAGGGGCCTGCCGTCGCGGCCGGGCTTCTCCTTGGCCCACCGGAGGAACCGCACGTACGTGTGACCGATGTTCCCCGCCGGGCCGAGCGTGACCCGCTCGTGGTTGAGCTGGTTGACGATCAGATCCCAGCCCTTGTTGACCTCGCCGACCACCATGTCCACCGGGACGCGGACGTCGCTGAAGTACGTCGCGTTCGTGTGGTGCCGGCCGTCCATCGTGATGATCGGCGTCCACGAGAAACCGGGGTCGGCGCAGTCGACGATCATCATGGTGATCCCGCGGTGCTTCTTCGCGGCGGGGTCGGTACGGGCGGCGAGCCAGACGTACTGCGAGTGGTGCGCCCCCGACGTGAAGATCTTCTGCCCGTTGACCACGTAGTGGTCGCCGTCCCTGACGGCCGTGGTCCGCAGCGAGGCGAGGTCGGTGCCCGCCTCCGGCTCGCTGTATCCGACCGCGAAGTGGCACTCGCCCGCCAGGATGCGGGGAAGGAAGAACTCCCTCTGCTCGGCCGTGCCGTACTGCATGAGGGTCGGGCCCACGGTGCCGACCGTGATGATCGGGTACGGCACCTCGGCGAGGGCGATCTCGTTCGCGAAGATCTGCTGCTCCAGCGGGCCGTAGCCGCCTCCGCCGTACTCCTTGGGCCATCCGAGACCCAGCTTGCCGTCCCGGCCGAGCTTCCTGCAGTGCTCCATGTACGCGGGCCCGAACGGATCTTTCGAGATCTTCTCGCGGTCCTCTGGGGTGATGCAGCCCGCGAAGTATTCGCGCAGCTCGTCGCGGATCCGGCGTTGTTCCCGCGTGAGTTCGATGAACATCAGACCAGGGCTCCGATCAGGTCGAGCTGGGCCTCCGCGCCGCCGAGCAGGTTGGCGGCGTGTTTGCTCCAGGCGAAGTAACGGTGCAGTGGATAGGTCACGTCCAGGCCCATGCCCCCGTGCAGGTGCTGGCAGGTGTACAGGGCCCGCACGACGCTGTCCGAAGCGGTGTACGCGGCGATCGCCAGGTCCTCCTCGGCGGGCAATCCCTCGGCCAGCCGCCACACGCCTGACCAGACAGCCACGTCGACGGCCCGCGCTGCGATATAGACGTCGGCGATCTGCACGGTCACGGCCTGGAACTCGGCCAGGGCCCGGTCGAACTGCCTGCGGGTCTTGATGTAGTCGGTGGTGATCTTGAGCGCGCCCGCGAGGACCCCGGAGGCGGTCGCCGTGATCCCCGCGAGGGCGTGCAGCCGGAGCGCCTCGTAAGCGCGACCGTCCGCCTCTCCCACGGGCTCGCCGGGCACGTCGTCCATCGCGATCACCGCACCCGGCTCTCCCGTGGACAACGGCATGTCCTGTACCGCGACCGCGGCCGGATCGACCAGGAACAACCCGACGCCCGCTCCCTCCACTTGAGCGGGCACCAGGATCCGTGACGCGGCGGCGGCGTGGGACACCATGCTCATCCGCCCCGTGATGCGACCGTCCCTGGCCGACGTCGTGGGCGGATCCGCGAAGCCCGCGCCAGGTTCGCGCAGCCCGACCGCCAGCACCGCCGCTCCCTCCGCCAGGGGAGCGAGGGCCTCCTTCTGGGCGGCGGTGCCGTACCGGCCGATGGTGAGCGCGGCGACCAGGCTGGACAGCGCCGGCACCGGAGCGACGTGCGCGCCGACCTCCCGGAGGATCACCGCCATCTCGATGGGGCCGAGCCCTGCGCCGCCCGCCTCCTCCGGCAGGCACACGCCCAGCAGGCCGGCCTGCGCCATCGCCGCCCAGATCTCCGAGTCGTACGGCAGGCCGGACGCCTCGTGCGCCTCGATTTTGGCGTGGGTCGAGGTGCGGTCGAGGACGTCCGCCGCCAGGGTGCGCAACTCCGTCTGCGTCTCGTCCAGATTGAAGTCCATCGGATCTCCAGGGTCGTCGGATGGCGAACGCGTCAGCGAACCGGATCATGGTGAGTGGTGCTGTCCGAGCGCGGTTGTCTGGACCTCTCCGGCCGTCGCCTCCTCCACAGTCACTCCCCCCGCAAAGTAGAACACGCTCTAATCTCTGTCCAGAGCGCGCTCTTTCCGATCTGTCAGGGCATCCGACGGAACCAAGAAAGGCATGCAAGACCGAGCTTCGTTGTGACTGGTGAGTAACCGTCCAGGAGGGGGAAGAAGTCAGATAACGTGTTCTTATGCGTAGTCCGCATGCCGTCATCGAGGCCGCGACGCCGGTCCCGGAAGGGGCAGCCAGCGTGGAGAACCACCCGACCGCCGCGACCACCCCCGGCGCCCGCACCCGTAGCCAGCTTCAGCGGCGCAAGCGCATCGTGCAGGCCGCCGCCGCCCTCGCATCACGCGGCGGCGTCGAGGCCATGCAGATGCGGACCGTCGCCGAACGGGCGGGCGTCGCGCTTGGCACGCTCTATCGCTACTTCCCGTCCAAGATGGATCTCGTCGTGGCCGTGGTGGGCGAGGAGATCGATCTGCTGGAGTCGAGCATCCAGCGCCGCCCGCCGAGCGCGCCGACCGCCTCGGGGCGCGCCGTCGACGTCCTGATGCGCGCCACCCGGGGGCTGATGCGCGAGCCGGAGCTCGCCGACGCACTGCTTCGGTCACTGATCATGACCGAGGTGGAGACGCCGTTCGGCGACCGGATGGCCAGGCTCCTGCTCCGCGTCGCCGGGGAGGGACTGACCGTCGAGCTGGCCACGGAGGACCAGCTCACTCTCGCGAACTCGCTCGCCAGCGTGTGGGTACACGAGCTGCTCGAAATGCTCCGCGGGCTGCGGACGTACGAGCAGATCCAGCAGCGGCTCGAAATCGTCTCCGCTCGCCTGCTGATGGACTTCTAGCCCGCTCCCCCTCCTGCCCGAAAACAGCCGTTGACCTGTGGGGATCGCTCGCCGGGCGGTGTCGTACGGCCACCGTCCGGCGCGGGCCGTCCGCTGAACCGACCCCGATCTTCCGCCGAAATGTGGAACCCGTTACAGTCCGGAACTGGAACAAGGTTCTGACACGGAGGAGGTCACCGTGGGCACGCCGGTGATTGTCGAGGCGGTACGCACTCCGATCGGGAAGCGGAACGGTTGGCTCGCGGGCCTGAAACCGCAGGCCGTCCTGGCGACCGCTCTCAAAGGGCTGGTCGAGAAGTCCGGTATCGACCCCGCGGTCGTCGGCCAGGTCTTCGCGGGCTGTGTGACCCAGGCGGGCGAACAGGGCGGGCACATCGGCCGGCACGCCTGGCTCTACGCCGGCCTGCCGTACCAGACCGGCGTGACGACGATCGACGCCCAGTGCGGATCGTCCCAGCAGGCGGTTCACCTCGTGGCCGCGATGATCCAGGCGGGCGTCATCGAGGTGGGCATCGCCTGCGGCGTCGAGGTGATGAGCCGTCAGCCGTTGATGAGCAACGTGCAGCCCGCCCGGCCCCGGCCCGACGACTGGTCGATCGACCTTCCCAACCAGTTCCAGGCCGCGGAGCGGATCGCGCAGCGGCGCGGCATCACCCGTGAACGTCTGGACGCCTTCGGCGCACGGTCGCAGCAGCTGGCCGCCAAGGCATGGGCCGACAACCGGTTCGAGCGCGAAATCCTCCCGGTGGTCGCGCCCGTCCTCGACGGGGACGGCCAGCCGACCGGCGAAAGCCAGACCGTCACCAGGGACCAGGGGCTGCGCGAGACCACGGTCGAGGGGCTCGCCCGGCTCCGCCCGGTGTTGGGCGAGGAGGGCCTGCACACCGCCGGCACGTCCTCGCAGATCTCCGACGGCGCGGCGGCCGTGCTGCTCATGAGCGAGGAGGCCGCCGCACGGCACGGCCTGCGTCCGCGAGCGCGGATCCTGGCTCAGGCACTCGTCGGCAGCGAGCCCTACTACCACCTGGACGGGCCGGTGGACGCGACGGCCAAGGTGTTCGCGCAGACGGGGATGACGGCGAGCGACATCGACCTCTTCGAGGTGAACGAGGCGTTCGCCTCCGTCGTCCTGTCGTGGGCGTCCGTGCACGAACCCGACATGGACCGCGTCAACGTCAACGGCGGTGCGATCGCGCTGGGGCATCCGGTCGGCGCCACCGGCTCCCGACTGATCACCACCGCGCTGCACGAGCTTGAGCGGTCCGACTCGTCCACCGCGCTGATCTCCATGTGTGCCGGAGGCGCGCTCGCCACCGCCACGATCATCGAACGTCTGTGACATCCCCAACGTCCCCACTTCCGGCCCTCACCTCTCCACATCTGCCCTCCGCCTCCACACTTCCGGCCCCCACCTCTCCACATCTGACCTCCACATCTGACCTCCGCCTCCACACTTCCGCCCCTTACCTCCCGCCTCCGGTTCCTGAGTCCTGGTTCGGGTTCCGGTGCCCCGGCCCTCCGCTCCGCTCAGGGCACCTGCTTCCCGCCCGGACGATCGGCGGCCATGCGCAGGACGGCCAGCGACCGTGCGTGAGCCGGTAAGCGGCTGCGCGGGGGTCGGCAGCCATGCGCGGCCGGTCGTCGGCTGCGCGTAGGGCAGTCGGCGGCCATCCGCGGGCCGATCGTCGGCTGCGCGTAGGGCGGTCAGCGACCGTGCGTGAGCCGGTCGGCGGCTGCGCCGGGGGCGGTCGGCGGCCATGCGGGGCGCGGCGACGGATCCGCGGCTGTGCGCGGCGCTGCGGCAGTTCGGTCGCCGTGCCGCGCACCCGCGCCCAGTTCCCCGCTTCCGGCCTCCGGCTTCCGGCTTCCGGCTTCCGGCTTCCGGCTTCCGGCTTCCGGCTTCCGGCTTCCGGCTTCCGGCTTCCGGCTTCCGCGAGGAGTATCCACGTTGGGCGACGGCCACAGAGCCTGTCAGCCGGACGTCAGGCCGGGCGTACCGCGCCGCGAAAGGTCGTCATGTAGTGACGGGAGCCGAGAACGTCCACTTTCTTGACGACGTCACCCGTCTTCGGGGCGTGGATCATCAAGCCATCCCCGGCGTACATGCCCACGTGAGTCGGGTCGCTCTGGCCCCCTCCGAAGAACATGAGATCCCCCGGGCGCAACTCATCGAGAGCGACCCTGCGGCCCTGCCGGAACTGCGTGCCCGTGTAGTGGCCGAGCTCGACCCCTGCTTTGGCCCATGCCGCCATCACAAGGCCGGAGCAGTCGAATCCGACCCGCACCGCACCTCTGCCGACTCCCTTGCTCGGGCCACCGGCCGCTCCGCCACCCCACGTGTATGGCGTGCCGAGCCAGCTCTCCGCCGCCTTGACCGCGACGTCACCGCGTGTCTCCACCGCCGGCTCGCCCTGGGTGCCGGTCGCCTTCGAACCGAGTTCTCCGGCCTTCAGGGTCGGTCCGCCCGATGGCGCCGTGCCGTCCGCCGTTGCCTCACCTGGGGTCTCCGCCGCGACGGCCCCCGGCTCACCGGACGCCTCCCCCGCCGGCTCTCCTCGCACCTCCCCCACGCCGGTGCTTCCCGGCCGCATGCTGCCTCCGCCGAGTCCCCGGTCACTCAGGTCCGGTACGTCCTGCCCTCGCGAACCAGGGGGTACCGAGATCTGCAGGTCAAGGTTCAGGAGGCCCACGGCATGCGTGGTATGGCTCTCGTCATCGGCGTCTCGGGCATCCGGAACCCGAA
The DNA here is from genome assembly GCF_001570365.1 of Microtetraspora fusca. Classification (GTDB taxonomy): domain Bacteria; phylum Actinomycetota; class Actinomycetes; order Streptosporangiales; family Streptosporangiaceae; genus Microtetraspora; species Microtetraspora fusca. Next base: position 148,584 of record NZ_BBYK01000051.1, read on the forward strand.
CGCTGGATGATCGCGCGTCCGGCCACCACGCGGAAGCGTTCAGCTCGCTCTTCCCGCCCTGCTCCGGCCCGGCCACACCGTCGTCCAACCCGATGCCGCCCCCGTCCTGGAGACAGTTCTCGAACTGGTCGAAACGGGCCAAACCAGCGACGCCGAAGAGCGCACCCGCCTCTCCAAGCGTGAAACCCCCGTCGGATGATGCCGTACCAAAGGAGGGCCACAGTAGCCAGGAGCGGACTGGTAACGCTTCCAGGCGCTCGTCCCGGGCCACCGGCCACTTCCTCGCCAGGGCGAGCGCCGCCGACCGCATTCCCACGGCTGCCCGCCCCTTCGGCGGGACAACCGCCGAGGTCACCCCCTCCCCGACCGCCCGCTGTTCCCCGATGGTCGTCGTCGCGCCCGCGGGCGGAGCTGTGGCGTGCTGCGCCTGCCGTATCCACAGCTCCATGTGGGCCATCCAGCGCTCGATCCAACGAATGAGGGCTTCACCGTTCGCTTCGATCGGAGGCCAACCGCCGACGAGAGAGCCATCGCCGGTTGAGCGCCGGATCGGCATCGCGGTTCGCATGTCGACCGCGCCCGCGATCCCGGCGCCGGCCGCCCAAGTGTTCTCCGTCCGGATGTCGCCTCCGCGACGACCGTCGGTTTCCTCCGGCCGTTGCCCACGCGCGCCGTACGGCGACCGGCCGGTCGAGCCCTCCGGCGACCAAGCGCCACTCTCGGGTCCAGTTGGCAGCCCCGGTGGACCGCAAAGGCTCGGGACCGCCGTGTCACGTGCAGACGCCTTCGCACTCTCAGTCGCGGGGCCGGTGACGGTCACTCCGGCGATGGCCGCGGTGCCGAGCTTGACGGCGAGGATGACGGGGATCATGTGCTCCTCCTGAGTCCGATCGACATCGAGGCTCAGCATCGGAGCCGGCGACCCGACCTCAGGAGAGCGAAAACGGTTCTGGGGATAACCCGAGGGATGTGGAAAACCCGCCCGGTCGGGCTTCTCAATCACGCGGCGCGGATCGGCCGCCGCCGCGTTCCGCAGGCCCACGGACCCGGAGGAGTACGACGAGGCCGTACCCGATGCGTGGCGGGCGGTGCTCGGCTACGCAGCGTGAATGACCAAACGCCACAACAGGTCCCGCCCGGTCGCGACCGCGTATCCCGAACCTGCGGAAACCGCCCAGACCGGGCTCGACCACGCCCGGCCCGCCCCCTATGGGCCTTGCCGAACCATCAGATCTCCGTAGCCGTACGACCTGCCGGTACGGGCGTCGTGGTTGGCGGCCTTCCTTGACGGGCAGGCCACCTCGTAATAGAACACGTTTCAGAAAGGCGGTCTGCCAAGCGTTTGATCGGGACTCCCGACGAAGCGCGAGGCCGAGCGCACCCCCGCCAACACGATCCCCGATCTCCAGGCCACATCTCCCCAGTAGGTGACTCCTGTGCAAATCAACGTCGTCGACCAGGACTACTACGCGCGGCACGGCGTGCCGCACGAACAGCTCAGATGGCTGCGGGACAACGTCCCGGTGTTCTGGCACGAGGGTGACGCCGAACTCGGCTGGCCGGGCTTCTGGGCGGTGACCAAGCACGAGGACGTCGTGCACGTCTCCCGGCACTCCGACCTCTTCTCCTCGGCACGCCGCCTGTCGCTCTTCAACGAGCTGCCGGAGGAGGAGCAGGCACTCCAGCGGATGATGATGCTCAACCAGGACCCGCCGGAGCACACTCGCAGGCGCTCCCTCGTCAACCGCGGCTTCACGCCCCGCGTGATCTCCCTGCTCGAAGAGCACATCCGCGACATCTGCCACCGTCTGGTCGACGAGGTCGAGGGCAAGTCCGACGTGGACTTCGTCACGGACATCTCCGCGCCCCTGCCGCTGTACGTGATCTGCGAGCTCCTCGGCGCGCCGGTCGAGGACCGGGACAAGATCTTCGAGTGGTCCAACCGGCTCATCGGGGCCGAGGACCCCGACTACGCGACCACGCCGGAGGAGGGGCAGGCCGCCGCGGCCGAGGTCTACGCGTACGCCGGGAGCCTGGCGGCGGCCCGCAGGGAGGATCCGCGCGACGACATCGTCACCCGGCTCATCCAGCCGAACGAGCGCGGCGAGGTGCTGACCGAGGACGAGTTCAACCTGTTCGTCCTGCTGCTCATCGTCGCGGGCAACGAGACGACCCGTAACGCGGCGACCGGCGGGATGCTCACGTTCTTCCAGCATCCGGAGCAGTGGGCCCGGCTGGTGGCCGACCGGGCGATGGCCCGGACCGCGGCCGACGAGATCGTCCGCTGGGTGTCCCCCGTGAACCTGTTCCGCCGTACGGCCACCGCGGACACCGAGATCCGCGGACAGAAGATCGCCGAGGGGGACAAGGTGGTGATCTTCTACGCCTCGGCCAACCGCGACGCCGACATCTTCGCCGACCCGGACGTCTTCGACATCGGGCGGGACCCCAACCCGCAGATCGGGTTCGGCGGCGGCGGAGCGCACTTCTGCCTCGGCAACCACCTGGCCAAGCTGGAACTCCGGGTGCTCTTCGAGGTCCTGTCCGAGCGGTTCCCGAAGATCAGCCAGGCGGGCGAGGCGTCCCGGCTCAGGTCCAACTTCATCAACGGCATCAAGTCGCTGCCGGTCCACCTGGGCTGACAGCGGGCCCGGCGCTCCTCAGGGCGGGAGCGCCGGGTCACACTCTTTGAAATCAGGGCCAGGAGGAGTCCTGGTGGGGGTCGCCGCCTCCGGCGAGGAGGTTGAGGTCGGCCTCCACCATCATGGCCACGAGCTCCTCGAACGAGACCGTCGGCTCCCAGCCGAGCTGCGCCCTGGCCTTCTTCGGGTCGGCGCAGAGCAGGTCCACCTCGGCCGGGCGGTGCAGGGCCTGGTCGCACACTACGTACCGCTCCCAGTCCAGGCCCGCCGCACCGAAGGCCGCCTCGACCAGCTCCCGGACCGACTGCGTACGGCCGGTGCCGATCACGTAGTCCTCGGGCTCGGCCGCCTGGAGCATCATGTGCATGGCCCGGGCGTAGTCGCCGGCGAAGCCCCAGTCGCGGCGCGCCTCCAGGTTGCCGAGCCGCAGCTCGTCGGCCATGCCGAGCTTGATCCGCGCGACGCCGAGGCTGACCTTGCGGGTCACGAACTCGGCTCCGCGCCTCGGCGACTCGTGGTTGAAGAGGATGCCCGACACGGCGTACATGCCGTACGACTCGCGGTAGTTCTGGGTGAGGAAGTGCCCGTACGCCTTGGCCACGCCGTACGGCGAGCGGGGATGGAACGGGGTGCGCTCGTTCTGCGGAGTCTCCCGCACCTGCCCGAACATCTCCGAGGACGAAGCCTGATAAAAGCGGATCTGGCCGGATCCGGCGCCACGGGCCGCGGTGATCCCCGAGCAGACCCGGATGGCCTCCAGCATGCGGAGCACGCCCATCCCGGTGACCTCGGCGGTCAGCTCCGCCTGCTCCCATGACATCGGGACGAACGAGATCGCGCCCAGGTTGTACACCTCGTCGGGCTGGACCTTCTCCACGGCCGAGATCAACGACCCCTGGTCCAGCAGGTCACCGCGTACGAGCCGGACGTCCTGCAGCAGTTGGCGCACACGCGAGACCCTCGGGTTCGCCTGGCCGCGCACCAGCCCCCAGACCTCGTATCCCTCATGCAGCAGGTGTTCAGCGAGATACGAGCCGTCCTGGCCGGTGATGCCAGTGATCAGCGCACGCCTGGCCAAGGATCCTCCTCGCATCGGGGGGCACCCGAATTCTCCGAAGTCCGCAGAGATAGCGGAGAAAGCAGCTATGAGAGGCGAATGTACCGCTCTGACCCCATCTGAGCGCAGTCGCGACACGGACAGCAGACTAGAACCTGTTCCACCGAACCGCATTCGGGTAAGCTAACTGCGCACTTCGCACCATGCGAAGGCGCGATAAGAGACCAATTTCACCTCCACATCCCCTTGGTAGGGTCCGGAGGTTAAGGTCATCTTTATGGCAGCCCCAAGGGGGGCACAGCTGGAGAGGGGTGCCCCTTGGCGGAGAGCCTGCGAGTCGCGCTGCTGTCCTACCGCAGCAAGCCCACCTGCGGCGGTCAGGGGGTGTACCTGCGCCACATCAGCCGTGAGTTGGTCGCCCTCGGGCACCACGTCGAGGTCTTCTCCGGCCAGCCGTACCCCGAGCTCGACGAGGGGGTCATCCTCAACAAGGTCCCCAGCCTCGACCTCTACGACGACGCCGACCCGTTCCGCACGCCGAAGCTCCACGAGTACCGCGACTGGATCGACGCGCTCGAAGTGGCCACGATGTGGACCGCCGGCTTCCCCGAGCCGCTCACCTTCAGCCTGCGGGTCTACCGCGAGCTCAAGAAGCGCCAGGGCGACTTCGACGTCGTCCAGGACAACCAGACCCTCGGCTACGGCCTGCTCGGGATCCAGAAGCTCTTCCCCGTCGTCGGCACCATCCACCACCCGATCAGCGTGGACCGGCGCATCGAGCTGCAGGCCGCGAAGGGCTGGAAGAAGCTCTCCATGCGCCGCTGGTACGGATTCGTCCGCATGCAGAGCATCGTCGCCCCCCGGCTCAGCCCGATCCTCACCGTCAGCGAGTCGTCCCTCGCGGACATCCACCGCGACTTCAACGTGCCGCAGTCCAACATGCGGCTGATCCCGCTCGGCGTGGACACCCGCTTCTTCCACCCCCGCCCCCACCTGCCCAAGCGGCCCGGCTCGATCGTGGCCGTCGCCAGCGCCGACTCCCCCATGAAGGGCGTCTCGACCCTGCTGCGCGCGGTCGCCAAGCTCGCCACCGAGCGCGAGGTGAACCTGACCGTGGTCAGCAAGCCCACCCCCGGCGGGCCGACCGAGCAGCTGGTCGCCGAGCTCTCCCTGCACGACCGGGTCCGGTTCCTGCACGGCATCTCGGACGAGGAGCTGGCCGAGCTGATCGCCACCTCCGAGGTCGCGGTCGTGCCCTCGCTGTACGAGGGCTTCTCCCTCCCGGCGGTGGAGCACATGGCCTGCGGCACGCCCCTGGTCGCCTCCAGGACCGGCGCGCTGCCCGAAGTCGTCGGAGACGCCGCGGTCCAGGTGACGCCGGGCGATCCCGAGGAGCTCGCCGCCGTACTGCGCCGCCTGCTCGACTCGCCGGAGGAACGCGCCGAGGTCGGCCGCAAGGGCTACGACCGCGTGATGGAGCGCTACGCGTGGCCGGTCGTCGCCCAGCGCACCGTCGACGCCTACCGCGAGGCCATGGCCGCCCGTACGGCCGTCGCCTCCTAGGACCACGCCGCGCGCGGCCGTCCCCGCGCCCGCGCCCGTTCACGAAGCCGGATCGGATGCCCCCATGATCAGGAAAGGTAGGCAGGAGTGCTGACCGTCGACTTCGACCGGCTGCCCGTCGGGCCTGGCGACCGCGTTCTCGACCTCGGCGCCGGCGGCGGCCGGCACGCCTTCGAGGTGCTCCGCCGGGGCGCCGACGTGGTGGCGTTCGACATGGACGCGACCGAGCTCGAAAGCGTCGCCGCGATGTTCGCCGCGATGGACAAGGAAGGGCAGATCCCCCCGGGCGCCTCCGGCGAGACCGTGGTCGGCGACGCGCTCGCCATGCCGTTCCCCGACGCGTCCTTCGACCGGGTCATCGCGGCCGAGGTGCTGGAGCACATCCCGGACGACATGGCGGCCATGCGTGAGATCGTGCGCGTGCTCAAGCCCGGCGGACGGGCCGCCATCACCGTGCCGAGCTTCCTGCCCGAGCGCATCTGCTGGGCGCTGTCGGAGGACTACCACACCGCTCCCGGCGGGCACATCAGGATCTACACGCTGGCGGAGCTGCAGGCCAAGCTGAAGGCGTCCGGGCTGGAGGTCGGCTCCCACCACCACGCGCACGGCCTGCACTCGCCGTACTGGTGGATCAAATGCGCGGTGGGGGTGAACAACGACGACCACCCGCTGGCGAAGGCGTACCACGAGCTCCTGGTGTGGGACATCATGAAGCGTCCCGCCGCCACCCGGATCGCGGAGTCCCTGCTCAATCCGCTGATCGGCAAGAGCGTGGTCGTCTACGTCCGGAAGCCCGAATGAGCGTCCCCGCCGTCCCGGGAGTGATAACGGCGGACCAGGTGGTGGCCACCGCGCGCAGCATCGCGGCGGTCCAGGACGACGAGGGCGGCGTGCCGTGGCCCGAGGGCCACATCGACGCGTGGAACCACGTCGAATGTCTGATGGCCATGACGGTGGCCGGACTGCGCGAGGAGGCCCGCCGGGGGTACGGCTGGCTCGCCCGCCACCAGCGGCGGGACGGCTCCTGGCCGATGAAGGTCGTGGACGGAGAGGCGGTCGAGAGGGGCGGCGAGTCCAACCACGCGGCCTACGTCGCCGTCGGGGTCTGGCACGACCTGCTCGTGACCGGCGACGAGGCGTTCGCGGTCTCCGCGTGGCCGATGGTCACCCGGGCGCTCGACTTCGTCGTCGAGCTGCAGACGGCCCGCGGCGAGATCGTCTGGGAACGCGACGCGCACGGCGTGCCTGCGGCGTACGCGCTGCTCACCGGCTCGTCGTCGGTCTACCAGGGGCTGCGCTGCGGCGTCCTGCTGGGCGAGCGGCTCGGCGACCCACAGCCCGACTGGGAGCTGGCCGCCGACCAACTGGGGCACGTGCTCGCCGCGCATCCCGAGGCGTTCGCCGACAAGAGCCGCTTCTCGATGGACTGGTACTACCCGGTCCTCGGCGGCGCCGTACGCGGACCGGCGGGCGAGAAGCGCCTCGCCGAGGAGTGGGACACCTTCGTCGTACCGGGGCTGGGCGTGCGCTGCGTCTCCGACCAGCCCTGGGTGACCGGCGCCGAGTCCTGCGAGCTGGTGCTGGCCCTGGACGCGATGGGCGACCGGGAGCGGGCCCTGCGCGTCTTCGCGGACATGCAGCACCTGCGCCACGAGGACGGCTCGTACTGGACGGGCTGGCAGTTCGCGAACGAGAAGCACTTCCCGCACGAGCGCTCGGCCTACACGGCGGCCGCGGTGATCCTCGCGGCCGACGCGCTGTCCGGAGCCACGGCGGGTGCCTCGATCTTCCGCGACGCCGACGCGGACGAGGTCCGCATCACCGGCGACTGCGGCTGCGAACACGCGCGCGCCTAGGGGGTCAGACGCCCGGGGCGACGCGTTCGAGGACGCGCAGTGAGCCGTCGGCACGGACCTCGGTGAAGGCCCCCGAGGCGAGGGCGCGCAGATAGACCCGGTACGGCGCCTGCCCTCCGTCCGCGGGGTCGGGGTAGATGTCGTGGAAGACCAGCGCGCCGCCCTCGATCACGTGCGGCGCCCATCCCTCGTAGTCCCTGGTCACGGGTTCCTCGGAGTGGCCGCCGTCGATGAAGAGCATGGCCAGCGGGGTGTTCCAGTGCCGGGCCACGGTCTCGGAGGCGCCCACGACGGCGATGACCTCGTCCTCCAGGCCGGCCGTGGCGATGGTGCGGCGGAAGAACGGCAGCGAGTCCATCTTCCCGAAGCACGGATCCATCAGCGTGGGGTCGTGGTGGGCCCAGCCCGGCTGAATCTCCTCCGAGCCGCGGTGGTGGTCCACCGTGAAGACGACCGACCCGGCCGCGCGAGCGCCGGCGCCGAGATAGACCGCTGACTTGCCGCAGTACGTCCCGATCTCGCAGATGGGGCCGCGCGAGCCGTACGCGTGGGCGAGCTCGAAGAGGACGAGGCCCTCCTCCGGCGGCATGAACCCCTTGGCGCGCTCTGCCGCGTATCGCAGATCCGCGGGCATCGTGACGGTGTTCACCGGTCGGCCACCTTCCGCATGGTTCGTCCTTCTTGTACGGCTGTCGCCTGCAAGGCAGGGAGCCTAGCCCACAACGACCGGAACAAGGTTCGGGAGTCCCCTTGTCCGGGATGATGGAACGTGTTCTACTTTGCAGCGTGAACCAGCGCTCCCGGATCGCGATGTCCGACGAGGAGATCGCGGGACTCCTCGGCGAAGCCCGCAAGCTCCAGCTCGGCACCATCAACCCCGACGGCACCCCACACATGGTGACCATGTTCTACGGCCTGGCCGACGGGAAGATCGCGTTCTGGACGTACGGCAAGGCCCAGAAGGCCCGCAACATCGAACGCGACCCGCGGGTGACCTGCCTGATCGAGGACGGCGACGACTACGCCGAACTGCGCGGCGTCATGCTGTACGGCGTGGCCCGGCGGGTCGACGACCCGGCGGGCGTCCTCGACATCGGGATGGAGGTCACCCGGCGGATGACCCGGATGGACGACGTCGAGCCGCTCCGGGCGTACGTCGAGCACACCGGGCGCAAGCGCGTCGGCTACATCGTCGAACCGGCCCGCGTGGTCTCCTGGGACCACCGGAAACTCGCAGGGTGATCCCTCCCCGTCCTCCGGAACAGCGGCCCCCGTCCAAGGAGATCCATTGAAGGTCAGAGTCGACGAGCTGGTGTGCGAGGCCAACGCGGTGTGCACCGGGCTGGCCCCCGAGGTCTTCGAACTCGACGACGACGACCGGCTGCTCGTCGTACTGCCCGAGCCGCCCGCGGAGATGCTCGACCGCGTACGGCACGCGGTCCGTTCCTGTCCCAAAGCCGCCCTATCGCTCGAAGACGAGTAACCCCCAGGAGGTCAAATGCGCGGAGCTCTGCTGCACGCGGTCGGCGACGACAAGCTGGACATCCGTGACGACTTCACGCTCGCCCCGGTCGGCCCCACGGACGTCCGCGTGAAGATCAAGGCGACCGGTGTCTGCCACTCCGACCTGTCGGTGCTCTCCGGCGTGCTGCCCATGCCGCTGCCCGTGATCCCCGGGCACGAGGGCGCGGGCGAGGTCGTCGAGGTGGGCGACCACGTGACCTCGGTCCAGCCGGGCGACCACGTGATCATCAACTGGACGCCCGCCTGCGGCGACTGCGCCCACTGCATCGGCGGCCAGCCTCATCTCTGCATGACGTTCGTGATGAAGAGCTTCACGGACGCGCGCTTCCGCTACGGCGGCGACACCCCGGCGTTCGGCATGGCCGGCTGCGGCACGTGGGCCGAGGAGATCGTCGTCCCCTGGCAGGGTGCGATCAAGGTCGATCCCGACGTGCCGTACGAGGCGGCCGCGCTGATCGGCTGCGGCATCACCACCGGCGTCGGCGCGGCGATCAACACGGCCAAGGTGCGGCCGGGCTCCACCGTCGCGGTCGTCGGCTGTGGCGGCGTGGGCCTCTCGGTGATCCAGGGCGCCCGGCTGTCGGGGGCGAGCACGATCCTCGCGATCGACCCGCTCGAGTCCAAGCACGAGCTGGCGAAGAAGGTCGGCGCCACGCACGCGATCACACCGGACCAGCTCATGGACGCGATCGGCACACTGACCGGCGGCCAGGGCTTCGACTACGGCTTCGAGGTGGTCGGCAAGTCGGCGGCGATCATGACCGCCTGGCAGGCCACCCGGCGCGGCGGCGACGTGGTGATCGTCGGCGCGGGCGCCATGGACGACACGGTGCCGCTGACCGCCTTCAACCTGCTCTTCGAGGGCAAGAACATCCTCAGCTCGCTCTACGGCGGCTCGGACGTGCGCCACGACTTCCCGTTCTTCGCCGGCCTCTACAAGGCGGGCAAGCTCGACCTGGAGAGCATGATCAGCGCCAGGATCAAGCTGGCCGACCTCAACGACGCCGTCGCGGCGCTCAAGAACGGCGAGGTCCTGCGCCAGATCGTGGTCATTGACTAGGTCGTGCCTGACACTCCCTAGAACGCCGACGACCGAGGCCCGTCCGACGCCCCAGTGGTAGTCGGACGGGCCTCGGCTCGCCGGGCGAGCCCGGCGGCCGCTCAACCAAGAAGGATCACTCGGAGGAGAACGCCGCGTCGAAGGACGCCTCCGGCGGGGTGATGGCGTTCAGTTGCCGGATGTACTCCAGGGACTCGGGCGCCCCGGCGAGGCGGTCCATGCCGGCGTCCTCCCACTCGATCGAGACCGGGCCGTCGTAGCCGATGGCGTTCAGCGCGCGGAAGCACTCCTCCCACGGCACGTCGCCCCGACCCGTCGAGACGAAGTCCCAGCCGCGCCGGAGGTCGGCCCACGGCAGGTGGGACGACAGCCGGCCGCGACGGCCGTCGCCCACCCGGACCTTGGTGTCCTTGCAGTCGACGTGGTAGATCCGGTCGGCGAAGTCGAGGATGAACCCCGCCGGGTCGACCTGCTGCCACACCATGTGGGACGGGTCCCAGTTCAGTCCGAACGCCGGACGGCGACCGACGGCGTCCAGCGTCCGCACGGTCGTGTGGTAGTCGTACGCGATCTCGCTGGGGTGCACCTCCAGCGCGAACCGCACGCCCACCTCGTCGAAGACGTCCAGGATGGGGTTCCACCGGTCGGCGAAGTCCTGGTAGCCAGCCTCGATCATCGACGGCGGGACGGGCGGGAACATCGCCACGGTATGCCAGATGGACGAACCGGTGAAGCCGACCACCGTGGAGACGCCGAGCTTGGCCGCGGCCCGCGCCGTGTCCTTCATCTCCTCGGCCGCGCGCCGCCGCACCCCCTCCGGCTCTCCGTCGCCCCACACGCGCGGGGGCAGGATGCCCCTGTGCCGCTCGTCGATCGGATGGTCGCAGACGGCCTGCCCGACGAGGTGGTTGGAGACGGCCCACACGCCGAGGTTGTGCTTGGCGAGGACCTCCCGCTTCCGGTCCACGTACGTGTCGTCGGAGAGGGCCTTGTCCACCTCGAAGTGGTCGCCCCAGCAGGCGATCTCCAGGCCGTCGTACCCCCATTCGGCGGCGAGCCGGCACACCTCCTCGAAGGGGAGGTCGGCCCATTGCCCGGTGAACAACGTGATCGGTCGCGTCATCTTCGTTCCTCCCGGTACGGGATTTCAGGGGATTTCGAGGGGTCTGGGACGGGTTACAGCGGTGTCCAGCGCGAGTCGTTGGCCGCGCTCTCCTCGACGGCGGCCAGCACCCGCTGCACGCGCAGGCCGTCCTGGAAGGAGGGTGACGGGTCGGTCCCGGCGGCCACCGCCGCGAGGAAGTCGCGCACCTCGTGCGTGAAGGTGTGCTCGTAGCCCAGGCCGTGCCCGGGCGGCCACCATGCCTCCATGTACGGATGGCCGGGCTCGGTGACGAGGATCCGCCGGAACCCCGCGTCGGGCTCGGTCTCGTCGTGGAACCACAGCTCGTTCATGGCCTCGAAGTCGAACGCCAGGCTGCCCCGGGAGCCGTTGACCTCCAGCCGGAGGGCGTTCTTGCGCCCGGTGGCGAAGCGGGTGGCCTCGAACGACCCCAGGGCCCCGCCGTCGAACCTGCCGATGAACAGGGCCGCGTCGTCGACGGTGACCTCCCCCCGCCCGCCCGTACGGCTCCCGCCCGAGAGCCCGTCGGCGTCCTCGGCCAGCGGGCGCTCCTTGACGAACGTCTCGGTGATGGCCGAGACGCCGGTCAGCAGCTGGCCGGTCACGAACTGGGCGGCGTCCACGATGTGCGCGCCGATGTCCCCGAGGGCCCCCGAGCCGGCCTGCTCCTTGCGCAGCCGCCACACCAGCGGGAACTCGGGATCGACGATCCAGTCCTGGAGGTACTGGGCGCGGACGTGCCGGATCTCTCCCAGCCGCCCCTCGGCGACGAACCTCCTGGCCAGCGCGATGGCGGGCACCCGGCGGTAGTTGAAGGCGACCATGCTGCGTACGCCGCGCGCCGCCGCCTCGGACGCCGCCTCAGCCATGGCCTCGGCCTCGGCCACCGTGTTGGCGAGCGGCTTCTCGCAGATCACGTGCTTGCCCGCCTCCAGCGCGGCGATCGCGATCTCCGCGTGCGAGTCGCCGGGCGTGCAGATGTCCACGAGCTGCACGTCGTCGCGCCGGATCAGCTCCCGCCAGTCCGTCTCGACGGCGGCCCAGCCCAGCTCGGCCGCGGCCGCCGCGGCGCGTTCCCGGGACCGGCCGGCGAGCACCGCCATCGACGGCGTCACCGGCAGGTCGAAGAAGGCGGTCACGTTCCGCCAGGCCTGGGAGTGCGTGCGTCCCATGAACGCGTAGCCCACCATGCCCACCCCGATCAGCGGCTTCACGATTCGAACCCCAGCGGGAGGTAGGTCGCGACGTTGTCCTTGGTGACGGTCTCGGAGGCGAGGGTGATCGACTGCGGGACCTGGTTCTCCGTCAGGTCGGACATGCCCTTGCCCTGCGCGATCAGCCGGGCCAGCTTGATCGCGGAGGAGGCCATCGTCGGGCTGTAGGTCACCGTGGCCGCCAGCACGCTGGAGCCGGACTGGATCTCCCGCATGGCGTTCGCCGAGCCCGCGCCGCCCACCATGATGAACTCGCTGCGGTTCGCCTCCTTGATCGCCGCCAGGACGCCGATGCCCTGGTCGTCGTCGTGGTTCCAGATGGCGTCGATCTTCTTGTGCGCCTGCAGCAGGTTCGCCGCGACCTCGGTGCCGGACTCGACGGTGAACTGGGCGTCCTGCTTGGCCGTGACGCTGAAGCCGTAGCCCTTCAGCGCGTCAGCGAAGCCCTTGCTGCGGTCCTGCGTAAGCGGCAGCGTGGCGATGCCCTGGATCTCGACGATCACCGGGTTGGACACCCCCTTCTCCTTGAGCGTCTTGCCGATGTAATGCCCGGCCGCAACGCCCATGCCGTAGTTGTCGCCGCCGATCCAGGTCCGGTACGACAGCTTGTCGGGGAAGACCCGGTCGAGGTTGACGACCGGGATGCCGGCGTCCATCGCCTGCCGGGCGACCTGGTTGAGCTGCTGGCCGTCGTTCGGCAGCAGCACCAGCACGTCGACCTTCGCCTGGATCAGGGACTCCACGGCGGAGATCTGCTGGTTGATGTCATTGGTCGGCTCGACCGGCTTGAAGACCACGTCGGAGTACTGCTTGGCGGCGGCCTCGGCGTTCTTGGCGATGGCCGCGATCCAGCCGTGGTCGGCTGCGGGCGCCGAGAAGCCGATCGTCACCTGGGTGCCGGGCTGGTCGTTGCCGCCCGTGGCGGCGGCGGTCGTCGCCGCCGCGGGCGCCGCGGCGCCTGGCTGCGCGGCCGGCTCGTTGCTGGTGCAGGCGGAGACGAGCGCTCCCGCGCCGAGTACGGCACCGCCGAGGAGGAATCCCCGGCGACCAGGGGTCTGGGTCATCGAATCTCCTTGTTCGTGGAGTCCAGGGCGGCCGGCCCTGGGGGGTGGGGCGGATGGCTGGCTGAGAAGAGGTGATCGAGGGCGTGCCGGGCCGGGGCCGCGAGTCGTCGCTCCCGGCCCTCAGCGCTGTTGGAAGGGAGGTGGTCAGGTGCCGGTGAGCGCGCCGCGCCGCTGCATCAGCACGGCGACGACGATGATCAGGCCTTTCGCGATGAGCTGGTCGCTGGTGTTGAGCCCGTTCAGGATGAACAGGTTGGTGATCACGGTGAAGATCAGGAGGCCCAGGATCGAGCCGATGATGGTCCCCCGGCCTCCGCTGAGCAGGGTGCCGCCGATGATCACGGCGGCGATGGCGTCCAGCTCGTAGAGGTCGCCGTGCGTGGAGGACCCGGTGGTCGTCCTGGCCATGATGAGGACCGCCGCGATCCCGCAGCAGAGGCCGGACAGCCCGTACAGCAGCATCGTGTGCCGCCGGACGTCGATGCCGGCCAGCCGGGCCGCCTCGGGGTTGCCGCCCACGGCGTACGTCCGGCGGCCGAAGGTGGTGCGGTTGAGCAGGATCCAGCCGAGCGCCACCACCAGGGCGAAGACGTAGACCAGCAGCGGCAGCCCGAGCACCCGGGTGGTGGACAGTTCGACGATCGCGGTGTTGGCCTGCTGCACGAGCTGGGTCCGCTGGCCGGACATGCGCTGGGCCAGGCCCCGGGCCGCCACCAGCATCGCGAGGGTCGCGATGAACGGCACCATCCGGCCGTAGGAGATGAGGAAGCCGTTCACCAGCCCGGCCCCCGTCCCCACCAGGACCGCGCACAGGATCATGACCACCGGTCCGTACGACTGGGTGGCCAGGGTGGTGGCCCAGACGGAGGAGAGCGCCATGACCGCTCCCACGGACAGGTCGATGCCGCCCCCGATGATCACGAACGTCATGCCGACCGTGATCACGCCGATGGTCGAGGCGAGCGCGAGGATGCTCACCAGGTTGGAGGATGTGGCGAAGTTCTCCGGCCGGGTCGCCAGCCCGACGATCGCCAGGAGGACGAGCGCGGCGACGAGGCCGACGTGCGGCACCTCCCCGATCCTCCCCAGGAAGGGCCTTCTCGCCACGCTTGTCGGGGTCGCCTCAGTCAACGTGGGACTCCTCGTTCGTCGAAACCATGACCAGGTCGAGGACGCGGTGCTCGTCGAGCTCCACGGCGGGGGCCTCGTGGACGATCCGGCCCTCGCGGACGACCAGCACCCGGTCCGCGAGCCCGAGCACCTCGGGCACCTCGCTGGACACCAGCAGGACCGCCACGCCCTCGTCGGCCAGCCGCCGGACGACGGCGTACAGCTCGGCGCGGGCGCCCACGTCCACGCCGCGGGTCGGCTCGTCGAGCAGCAGCAGCCTGCGCGGCTCGACGAGCCAGCGGGCCAGCACGGCCTTCTGCTGGTTGCCGCCGGAGAGTGTCTTCACCGGCCGGCGCGGATCGGGCGGCCGGATGTCGAGGGCCTCGACCAGCCGGGCCGCCTCGGCCGCCTCACGGCGCCGGTCCATCCAGCCGGCCCGCGCGTACCGGCCGAGCCCGGCGAGCGTGATGTTGCGGGTGACGCTCTGGTCGAGCAGCAGGGCCTGCGCCTTGCGCTCCTCCGGCGCGAGGCCCATGCCGAGCCGTACGGACACGGCCGTCCGGCCGGGCGGCACGGCGCGGCCGTCGAGCAGGACCCGGCCGGACGCGCGGCGGGCGCCGTACACGGCCTCCAGGATCTCGGAGCGGCCGGACCCGACCAGCCCGGCCAGCCCGACGATCTCACCGGCGCGCACCGAGAAGGAGACGTCGGAGAAGACGCCGGGCACGGTCAGCCCCTCCACCCGCAACACCTCGGGACGCTCGCCCGAGGGTGCCGGGCGCGGCGGGAAGACGTACTCGACGTCACGGCCGGTCATCAGCGAGACGACCCGGCCGGTGGGGGTCGTGGCGGGTAGCCCCACGGCGACCGTGCGGCCGTCCTTGAGCACGGTGATCCGGTCACCGATCTCGCGGATCTCCTCCAGCCGGTGCGAGATGTAGACCACGGCCACGCCCTGGGCGGTGATCTCGCGAATGATCCGGAAGAGGTTGGCCACCTCGTCGTGCGCGAGCGCGGCGGACGGCTCGTCCATGACGATCAGGCGCGCGTCGTGCGAGAGCGCGCGGGCCATGCTGACGATCTGCTTGGCGGCCGGGGGCAGCCGTCCCACCTCGGTTCCGGGCGGGATCTCGCCGTGCCCGAGCCGTCGCAGCAGGTCCGCGGCGATCCGGTTGCTCTCGCCGCGCCGGGTGAACCCGAACGAGGCCCGCTCGTGGCCGAGCAGGATGTTCTCGGCGACCGAGAGTCCGTCCACCAGGTCGAGTTCCTGGTAGATGGTCGCGATGCCCTGCCGCATGGCCGCCGTCGGGGTGGCCAGCCGTACGGGCTCGCCGTCCAGCAGGACCTCGCCCTCGTCGGGCTGGTGCGCGCCGGCGAGGATCTTGATGAGCGTGGACTTGCCCGCCCCGTTCTGGCCGAGCAGGCAGTGCACCTCGCCCGCCCTGACCTCGAGGTCGACGCCGTCCAGCGCCCGTACGCCGGGGAACCGCTTGACGATTCCCCGCATGGTGAGCAGGGGTGCCGTGTCGGGGGGTGACGCCGGCATGGTGCCTCCTTGGCGTTACGCGTACGCGTGCGCGTTCGTCGGGAGTCGGCGGTGGGATGGGACGGCCGGCTAGCCGGCCGAGTAGACGTGATCGCTGATGAGCCGGGTCGCGCCGACGATCCCGGCGATGTCGCCGAGCTCGGAGAGCACGATGGGCAGGTTGCCGGTCGCCAGCGGCAGCGACCTGCGGTAGACGACGCTCCTGATCTCCGCGAGCAGCACGTGCCCGAGCCGGGCCACGCCTCCGGCGATGATGACGAGCCCCGGGTTGAAGAAGCTGACCAGGCTGGCGAGCACCTGGCCGACCCGCCGCCCGCCGTCGCGGATGATCTGGATCGACGCGGCGTCCCCCTGCGCCGCCGCGACCGCCACGTCCTGCGCGGTCAGCTCCCCCGCCGCCGCGAGCCGCTCCGCCAGGTACGGCGAGCGGCCCGACCGAGCGACGGCCGTCGCCTCCCGGGCGAGCGCCGCGCCGCCGAAGTACGCCTCCAGGCAGCCGGAGTTCCCGCAGGCGCAGATCGGGCCGTCGTCGTCCACCCTGATGTGGCCGATGTCGCCCGCGCTGCCGGAGACGCCGCGGTAGATCTTGCCGTCGACCACGATGCCGCAGCCCACGCCGGTGCCGATCTTGACGAGCAGGAAGTCGCCGACCTGCCGGGCCAGCCCGGCGTGCAGCTCGCCGAGCGCCATGATGTTGACGTCGTTGTCCACCAGGGCCGGGCAGCCGAGCTCCTCGCTGACCGCCTCCCTGACCGGGTAGCGGTCCCAGCCCGGCATGATCGGCGGGACGACGGGGACGCCCTCGGGGAAGCTGACCGGGCCCGGCAGGCCGATGCCCACGCCGTGGAGCTGGGTGTACAGCCCCTGCTCGCGAAGCTTGCCCAGCAGGGTGACCGCCCGGTCGAGCACGACGGCCGGGCCCTCCCGGATGTCGCATGGCTCACTCAGGTGCCCGAGAACGTTCAGCTCGCCGTCGGTGACCGCGACGTCGACCGAGGTCGCGCCGATGTCGATCCCGGCGAACCGCGTCTGCCGCGACAGCCGTACCTTGCCGGACCGCCGGCCGCCGCGTGACTCGGCGAGCCCGTCCGGCTCGACGAGGCCCAGCTCGATCAGCCGGTCGAGCTCGACGTTCAGCTTGGACCTGGACAGGTCCACCATGTCGCCCAGCTCCGCCCGGGACCGTCCGCCCTCCCGCAGGAGCCGCAACAACACCGCTTGGTGCGCGTTCTCTGGCCGCATCCGCTTCACGAAGCCTCCGCATCGGAGTGAGATGGCGCGAACTTACCCCTCTTCTGCGGAACTGTGAAGACCTTTTCTACGTTGACCGCATAACTTTCGTTGAAATCTGCAAAAGTACGCCCGGCCGGAACTCCCCGACCACCTCACGGGTTGAGTGGCAGCGGTGCGACAGTGAGCGCGCGCCTTCCTGCCGTCTTGTCGGGCCTCACCATCGTTCGTCGGCAAGGTCGGCGGCGAGGCCACGCAGTGGCGCGGCGGGCTGGAGGCCGTGCGTCACGCCTCCGCGACGGCTTCCAGCGGGCTCAGGGAGGCCGCCCGGCGGGCCGAGACGGTGGCGGGCGGCCGCGCCGATCGCGAGGGACACCGGGCACACGAGGAGCAGCGTCCCCCAGCGCAGTGCCAAGGAGTACCGCTCCATCGCGCCGTTGGCCATCACGCCGACCGCCCAGGCGGCGAACAGCCCGCCTGCCAGGCCCAGCAGTGTGCCGAACGCAGCGACGGTCACCGAATTCCAGGCGGATCATCCACCGGATCAACCGGTGGTTCCCCTCCTCGAAGCTGTGCTCACAGTGCGGGCCCGTACAGCTGTGCTCACAGTGCGGGACCGTACAAGAGTCGATGCCGCTGAACGTCCGGTCGTGGACCTGCCGTGTGGGGCGGTCCACGACCGGGACGTGAACGCGGCGAAGAACATCCTGGCCGCCGGACGGGCGGACAGGTTAAACACCTGCGGAGGGCAGGTAAGACCACCCCACCGGGTGGCACGGCCCGATGAAGCAGGAAGCCGCAGAGGTGCCGCATGAACGCGCGGCACGGGCTGAATCCCCGGCCTTCAGTTCAGGCCGGGGAGCGCGTCAAAGCATCGCCTGCATCGAGGCGCCGGCCTGCTGTCCGAGGGTGGTGGGCTGGAGGTACGGCTGCTCGGCCATGACGGCCTCCCAGTTGTCGCGCACCGACTCGGGGGTGATCGCGTCGTCCCGCCACCCGGGGCCTTCGGCGACGAAGACGCGGGCGACCCGGCCGCCGCCGACCGAGAACACCTCTCCGCTGGTCTCGCAGCTCTCGTGCGCGAGGTAGGCCACCAGCGCGCTGATCCGCTCCGGGGTGAACTTGGCCTCGAACTCGGCCGGGAGCAGCGTCTCGGTCATCCGCGTCCAGGCGAGTGGCGCGATCGCGTTGGCCTTGATGTTGGCACGGGCGCCCTCGATGCCGAGCGTCTTGGTCAGGCCGACCAGTCCCATCTTCGCGGTGGAGTAGTTGGCCTGGCCGAAGTTGCCGAACAGGCCCGCCGGTGACGAGGTGTTGACGATGCGGCCGTACCCCTGCTCCTTCATGTGCGGGAACGCGGCCCGGCTCACCAGGAACGCCCCGCGCACGTGGACGGCGATGACCGCGTCGAAGTCCTCGACGGTCATCTTCCCGAAGGACTTGTCGCGCAGGATGCCGGCGTTGTTGACGAGGACGTCGATCCGGCCGAAGGCGTCCAGCGCGGCCCGCACGACGGCCTGGGCGCCCTCCGGGGTGGCGACGCTGTCCGCGTTCACGACCGCCTCGCCGCCGTTCTTGGTGATCAGCTCGACGACCTCCGCGGCCGGGCCGGTCGAGGCGCCGCTGCCGTCGAGGGCGCCGCCGAGGTCGTTGACGATGACCTTCGCGCCCCTCTCGGCGAGCAGGAGCGCGTGCGAGCGGCCGAGCCCGTGGCCCGCGCCGGTGACGATGGCGACCTTCCCGTCGAACCTGAGATCGGACATCCCGTCCCGCCCTTCGAAAGAGAACAACATTCTGGTGCCCGTGCAAACAATAACTCCCCCTCCCGTAAGGGACATCAGACGACAATCCGCCGTTGCAGATAGTGATCGACCGAGTAAATTTCTGCTATAGTCCTTGATCCCGTACGGGCATGGGTGAAAGCGACGGCACACCTGACGGGAGGCCCCCGATGCCCTCATCTCCGCCGCTGCGCGTGGTCCAGTGGGCCACCGGCGCAGTCGGGGGGTACGCGCTCCGCGATGTGATCAGCAGGCCATACTTCGAGCTGGCCGGGGTCCTCGTCTACGACCCCGACAAGGTCGGGGTCGACGCGGGGGAACTGGTGGGCCTCGGCGCCACCGGGGTCCGGTGCACCGACGACGTCGACGAAATCCTCGCGCTCGACGCCGACTGCGTGCTGCACATGCCGCTCCCCGCCGCCTACTTCGGCGGCGATCCGACGAGCGACGTGGAGGCCGTCTGCGCCCTGCTGTCCTCCGGCAAGAACGTCATCACCACCGCCGGATTCGTCTACCCCCGCGCGCACGGCCCGCACCTGGTCGAGCGGCTGGAGGCGGCGTGCGCGCGCGGCGGGACGTCGCTGCACGGCACCGGCATCAACCCCGGGTTCATGAGCGACCTGCTGCCGCTCGCGCTGACCGGGCTGTCCGGCCGCATCGACCACATCTACGTGCGCGAGTCGTCCGACTACCGGGGTCATCCGTCCCGCCAGATCGTGACGGACCTGATCGGGTTCGCCCGCGAGCCGAAGGACTACGCCGCGACCGTCCGGCCGTTCCGGGCGTTCCAGCGGGCGCTGTTCTCCGAGAGCGTCCAACTCGTCGCGCACGCGCTCGGCGTCGATCTCGACGACGTCGAGGAGAACGACGAGTACGCCCTGGCCGCCGACGAGTTCGAGATCGCCGCGGGCGTGGTGCGGCCGGGCACGGTCTGCGCGTCCCGGTGGGTCTTCAGCGGCCTGGTCAGGGGGCGGCCCTTCATGACCACCGAATGCGTCTACAAGGCGGACGCCACGCGGGTGTCGCGCTGGGCCCCGCCGGGCTTCGCCGTCCACATCCAGGGCCGTCCCGCGATGGCCGTGACGATCGACGAGGTGGAGCACGGCCTGGCCGGGGCGGCGGCGCACGCCGTCAACTCGATCGCCTCCGTGTGCGCCGCGCCGCCGGGCATTCGCACGGTCCTCGACCTGCCGCTCGCCGTCGGACGCGGCACCGTACGGCTCGCCTGACGGGGCACGCGGACGGCCGACGTCAGTGTGCCAGGAAGCGGCCGAACCTGCCCTGGTGGTAGAGCAGCGGCCGGCCGGTCCCCTCGACCGCCGTGGCCCTGACCAGGCCGACCACGAGGATGTGGTCGCCGACCTCGACCGTGCGGTCGGCGCGGCAGATCAGGTGCGCGACGACGTCGTCGAGCAGCGGCACGCCGTACCGCCCCTCCGTCCATCGGGTCGGGTGGGCGAACCGGTCCACACCCCTCGTTGCGAAGCGGGCGGCCACGTCGGCCTGGTCGCTCGCGAGCACGTTCACGGCGAAGTCGGCGGCGAGCCTCAACCGGGGCCACGTCGTCGAGGACCGGGCCACATAGAACGACACCAGCGGCGGACTGAGGCTCACCGAGGAGAACGACGTGGCGGTCAGACCGACCGGCTCGCCCTCGGCGAACGCGGTGACCACCACGACCCCCGCCGCGTGGACGGCGAGCGCCCGGCGGAACTCCTCGCCGCCGACGCCCCCGGCGGCCGGCTCTGCCGCCTCCGCCGGACCGTCGCCGCGGCCGACAAGCCGGAGCCGGGAGCGGCCGCCGCCGTCGGGGATTTCCGGCGCGACGGTCACGCGGTCACCTCCTGAGGGAAGGACGAGCTGCGGCACCACCTGGTCCCCCAGGCGGCCAGGACCTCGTCAAGGCCGGAGACATTTCCTACTAGCTTTACATAGAATGCCACACGTCGGGCTCTCCCGCGACCCGGGTCGCCAGCCCCCTGGCCTCCAGCCAGACCAGGTGGGCAAGGGTCTCGTTGGTCGCGGAGCGCTGCATGAACAGCGGGATCGTCTCCCACGGTCGCGACCAGGTGAGGCGGGTGGCCAGCTCCCAGCAGGTCACGCCGTCCGCCGCCTGGAGCACGGCCTCGACCTCGGCGAGCCGCTCCTCGTGGTGACCGATCACGTAGTCCACCCGCTCCGACAGCTCCAGGAAGCGGTACTCGTGGGCGGGCAGCACCTCGTCCACGTCCAGCTTGCCGACGCTCCGCAGCGAGTCGAGGTAGTCCGCCAGCGGGTTGGCCGCCGACTGCGGGTGGACGGCCACGTTCGGTGTGATGCGGGGAAGCACGTGGTCACCGGAGAAGAGCAGCTTGCGGTCGGCCTCGACGAAGCACAGGTGACCCGGCGAGTGTCCCGGCGTCCAGAGCGCCTTCAGGTTCCAGCCGGGCAGGTCGAGGCGCTCGCCGTCCTCGATCAGCCGGTCCGGCACGGCCGTCGAGACGTAGTTGCGCATCATCATCGACGCCCCGGCGAGCTCCTGGGCCGTCAGGTCCGGCACGCCACAGCGGAGCAGCAGCTCCCGCCCCCGGTCCGCGAGCTCCTGGATGCCCGGCTCGTCGTAGCGGTCGCGCACCAGCCGGGCGTCCTCGGGGTGCAGCCCGATCCACGCGCCGGACGCCTCCCTGAGCCGTCCCGCGAGGCCGTAGTGGTCCGGATGGATGTGCGTCACCAGCACGGCCTTGATGTCGGTGACCGCGTATCCCGCCACGCCGAGCCCCGCGGAGAGCGCCTCGTACGCCTCGTCGGTGTTCCACCCCGCGTCGATGACCGCGACGCCGTCCGGCAGTTCCATCGCGTACACCAGGACGTACCGCAGCGGGTTGATCGGGATCGGCACCGGGATCGACCAGAGCCCGGGACGCACCCGCTCCACTTCGGGCAGCGCCCCTCCGTTCCAGGCCGCACGCTGCTGCTCGTTCGCCGCCGTCACCATCGGCTTACTCATCGGCTCTGCCCCTTTCGCCGGAAAGATTCTGCCCTGGTTACCGAATCAAGTTCTAGTCGGGGCCGGTACGGCGGCCACCCGGTGGGCCGGGAGCCGTACGAACAGGAGGGACGAGACGAGGATCAGGACGGCCACGGCCGCCCAGGTGCCGCCGATGCCGAGGCCGGTGGTCAGCGGGCCGAGCCCGAGCGTGATCAGCAGGCCGCCGAACTGGAGCTGGAGGGAGTCCACGGACATCACCGTGGCCCGCCGGGCCGACTCCACCCGCAGATGGATCAGCTCGCCGCGGACCAGCTCCTCAACGGAGAGCGCCGCGAAGACGAGGAAGTACGCCACGCCCGCCGCGACGATGCCCGCCGTGCCGGACAGCGCGACCGACGCCGCCAGCCCGCCGAGCGACGCGGCGGCCACCGCGATCGCGGCGACCGCGGCGCGGGTGGACGTGCGGAGGAGCCGGGCCACGAGCGGGGCGACCGAGCTCCCGACGGCGTTCGCGGCGAAGCCGACGGCGGCCACGAACGCGTAGACCGTGCTCCCCGACTCCAGCCGGCCGGTGAGCTCGGCCAGCCGCACCGGCGTCAGCGTCTCGATGGCGGCCAGCATCATCCCGCCCGCCGCCGAGACCAGCAGCAGCCGGGCCAAGCCCCGGTCGCGCACCGCCATGTGGAAGCCGTCGCGGATCGTCAGCGGGACGTCCGTGAGGATCTCCCCCAACCGCGCCGCCGCGCGCGATCGCGCGGGGCCGCCGCGCGATGTCGAGCGACGCGGCTCCGGCATCGCGACGACGACCGCGACGAGCGCGGCGGCCGCGGCGACCGCGCCACACCACACCGGGACCGAGAGCCGCAGCACCTCGTCGCCGGGCAGAACCAGCGGCACGAGACCGCCCGCGAGCACCCCGCCGAGCAGGGCCGTCGAACTCGCGGCGGACCCCACGGCGAGGCCGGGCTTGAGATCGGCGTCCGGCCCCTCGGCCGCGTGCAGCGCGTCGACGTACCAGGCCTGGGCGGGGCCGCTGGACAGCGCCCGTGCGACACCCTTGAACAGCGAGGCCACGAAGAACAACCACACGGAGTCGGCCAGGGCCATCACGACGAGGCCGACCGCGCTGAAGCCGGTGCCGACCGCGAGCACCGTGCGGCGCCCCACGACGTCGGCGAGCCCGCCGGTCGGCAGCTCCAGCACCACGATGGTGACGGAGTACACCGCCCCCACCAGGCCGATCTCGCCCAGGTCGAGCCCCCGGGCGGACATCAGCAGCACCATCGGCGCCATCATGAGCCCCGGGGGCAGCCACATCAGGAACTGAACCAGTGCGTACCGCCGCCGCGCGCTCGCGGCACTCACCACGTCACCCCACATAGCCGCGCACCGGGTGGGCGCTGACGAACACGGACACGCGCTCGGTGTCGGGCGCGTCCTTGTCGTGCTCCTCAAGCTCCTTGACCATGGCGGAGACCCGCGCGTAGAGCGTCGCGACCGAGGCGGGCGTGAGCCGCGCGATGTCGTCGGATATGCCGGCCGCCTCGATCCACTCCGGGCTCCAGGACGCGCTGTCCCGGTCGAACACCTCGACCGTGGACCTGAGCACCTCGAGCTGCCTGCGGCGCATGAAGGCGACCGCCTCGCGCCCCTCCGGCGTGCCGGCCAGCTCGGTGTTGCTCCACGACGTGTACGCGTGGACCGCCCGCCAGCGGCGCTCGCGCCGGTCGCGCTGCTCGCTGTCCTCCTCGACGAAGCCGTACTTGGCGAGCTGGCGCAGGTGGTAGCTGGTCGAGCCGGAGCTCTCGCCGAACATGGCGGCCAGCTCGGTGGCTGTGGCGGGCCCTTGGCTCCGCAACGCGCCGAGGAGGCGGACGCGCAGCGGGTGGGCCACGGCCTTGAGCGCGCGTGGATCGGTGACGTGGAAGGAGTCGTTCACGCTTCCGGTTCTAACATTACAAAGAGAACTTTGCAAATATCTCTTTGTGATTCTTGAAACTTTCACGGACATCCGGGCGTGAAGCGGCTCATCGCACGGGGCCGGCCGCTGATCGTTGACGACGAAGGAGAGACCGGGCGACCATCGAGGCGCTCCCACTGGGAGCGCTCCCACACTCCCCCAAGGATCCCCAGTGATCAGACGACTCAGCATCCTCGCCGCGGCGGCGCTGGCCGCGACCTGCCTCGCCGGCGTCCCCGCGCTCGCCGACGGCCCCGAGCAGATCCCCAACGGCACCTTCGACACCACCGCCGAGCCCTGGTGGCACACCGGCAACCTCATGTTCGAGCTCGACGGCGGGCGTCTGTGCGCCGACGTCCCCGGCGGCACCGTCAACCCGTGGGACGCGATCATCGGGATCAACGACATCCCGCTGGTCAAGGACGAGACCTACGCCTTCGGCTTCTTCGCCTCCGCCACGCCCGGCAAGGTCGTCAAGGCGCTGGTCCAGCTCCCCGTCGATCCGTACACGCAGTACCTCGCCGCCAACCCCGAGCTGAGCGTCTCGGGCAACACGTACGCCTACACGTTCACCTCGCCGGTGGACCTCCCGAACGGGCAGGTCGCCTTCCAGCTCGGCGGCAGCGCCGAACCCTGGCAGTTCTGT
The DNA here is from genome assembly GCF_001570365.1 of Microtetraspora fusca. GTDB lineage: Bacteria > Actinomycetota > Actinomycetes > Streptosporangiales > Streptosporangiaceae > Microtetraspora > Microtetraspora fusca. The sequence continues at coordinate 172,928 of NZ_BBYK01000051.1, forward strand.
CTGGACGACGTGTCGCTCAAGGGCGGCGCGGAGCCCGAGGTCTACACCCCGGACACCGGGCCGCGTGTCCGGGTGAACCAGGTCGCCTACCTGCCCAAGGGGCCGAAGAACGCCACCCTCGTCACCGAGGCGACCGAGGCGCTCCCGTGGCGGCTCAAGGACGCGCACGGCGCCATCGTGGCCGAGGGCCGCACCACCCCGCGCGGCGTCGACGGCAGCTCAGGCCAGAACGTCCACACCATCGACTTCAGCGCGTACCGCACGGCCGGCGAGGGCTACACGCTGAGCGCGGACGGCGAAACCAGCCGCCCGTTCGACATCGGCGGCGGCGCGTACCGGAAGCTGAAGCTCGACGCGCTGAAGTTCTACTACACGCAGCGCAGCGGGATCGCGATCGACGACAAGCTGCGCCCCGGGTACGGCAGGCCCGCCGGGCACGCGGGCGTCTCCCCCAACCAGGGCGACACCGCCGTGCCGTGCCGGCCGGGCGTCTGCGACTACACCCTGGACGTCTCCGGCGGCTGGTACGACGCGGGCGACCACGGCAAGTACGTCGTCAACGGCGGAATCTCGGTCGCCCAGCTCATGGGCGAGTTCGAGCGCACGAAGAACGCGCCCATCGCCGCGTCCGTCGGCGGCCTCGACATCCCCGAGAGCGGCGACGCGGTGCCCGACATCCTCGACGAGGCCCGCTGGGAGCAGGAGTTCCTGCTGAAGATGCAGCGCCCCGACGGCATGGTCCATCACAAGATCCACGACGAGAACTGGACCGGCCTGCCGCTGCTGCCGCACCTCGACCCGCAGAAGCGGGAGCTCCACCCCGTGTCCACCGCGGCCACGCTCAACCTCGCCGCCACCGCCGCCCAGGCCGCCCGGGTCTTCGCCCCGTACGACGCCGCGTTCGCGGCGCGCAACCTGAGCGCGGCGAAGAAGGCGTGGGCCGCCGCCCAGGCCCACCCCGGCATCCTCGCCTCGCCCTCCGACGGCGTCGGCGGCGGCACCTACGACGACCCCGACGTCAGCGACGAGTTCTACTGGGCCGCGGCCGAGCTCTACATCACCACCGGCGAGAAGGAGTTCCGGGACTTCGTCCTCGCCTCACCCCACCACACCGCCGACATCTGGGGCGAACGCGGCTTCGACTGGGGCCACACCGCCCAGCTCGGCCGCCTCGACCTCGCGACCGTGCCCAACGACCTGCCCGGCCGCGCCGACGTCCGCCGGTCCGTCGTCGCCGGCGCGGAGAAGTACCTCGCCACCCAGAACGCGCACCCGTACGGCGTGCCGTACGACCCGCCGACCTACGACTGGGGATCCAACGCCCTGGTCCTCAACAACATGATCGTCATCGCGGCGGCGTACGACATCACCGGCGACCTCAAATACCGCGACAGCGTGCTGCGGGGCGTCGACTACCTCCTCGGCCGCAACGCCCTCAACCAGTCGTACGTCACCGGCTACGGCGAGGTGGCCTCGAAGAACCAGCACAGCCGGTGGTACGCCCACTCGCTGAACGCCGATCTGCCGAACCCGCCGTCTGGGACGCTCGCCGGAGGCCCCAACTCCGGAGTCCAGGACCCCGTCGCGCAGGCGAAGCTGAAGGGCTGCAAGCCGCAGTTCTGCTACATCGACGACATCGAGTCGTGGTCCACCAACGAGCTGACGATCAACTGGAACGCGCCCCTCGCGTGGATCTCGGCGTTCGTCGCCGACCAGGGCGACGGCGCCCCGCCGGCCCCGCCCACGTGCAAGGTGGACTACACGATCCACGGATCGTGGCCGCAGGGCTTCACCACCCAGGTCACGATCAAGAACACCGGCGCAGGGGCGATCGACGGCTGGTCGCTGAAGTGGTCCTTCCTCGGCGGCCAGACGATCGCCCACGAGTGGAACGCCGTCGTCTCCCAGAGCGGCGCGACCGTCACCGCCGCCAACGAGTCCCACAACAGGAAGATCCGCCCCGGCCAGTCGGTGACGTTCGGCTTCAACGGCGTCGCCGCCCCCGGCGCCAACCCCGTCCCCGACCTGTTCACCCTGAACGGCGCCGCCTGCGCCTGATCCTCCGGCCCGGCCGCCGCCTCGTCCGCGGGGCGGCGGCCGTACGGCGGGCGGGACGTGTTGTGGCGCATAGGCTGTACCGCATGATCGAGGCAATCCGGGTGGACGAGGCGGTCCGCGAGCTGCGACCGGACTTCGCCGTCCTGGCCGTCTGCGCGTACGGCCTGGGCAACGGCCCAAGTGACGAGCGGTCGTGCGGCTGGCTGGCCGCGGCGGCGGAGACGGCGCCCGAGCTCGACGACCCGAAGATCGAGGCGTGGCGGGCGGCCTACCGCACGTTCGGCGCCAAGCCGCAGCGCACCCGCCCCTCGGTGGACGCGCTGATCAGGCGGATGCCGCTCCCCGAGATCAACCTGGTGGTCGACGCCTACAACGCCGTGTCCGTACGGCACGGCCTGCCGATCGGCGGCGAGGACCTGGCCCACTACCGGGGCGCGGCGCGCCTGGTGCGGGCCGCGGGCGACGAGCCGTCCGACGAGGTCCTCGGCGACCCGGGCATCGGCGAGGTCGTCTGGCGGGACGACGAGGGTGTCACCTGCCGCAGGTGGAACTGGCGGCAGTGCGTCCGGACCCGCATCACGGAGGACACCGTGGACGCCCTGTTCCTCCTCGAACGCCTGGAGCCGCTCTCGCTGGACGAGCTGACGACCGCCGGAGACGAGCTGACGGCGCGGCTGGAGGAGATCACTCCCGGTGTTCGGATCGAGTCCCGTCTGGTCCGGTAACACCGTTATGACCATGCGGTAAGGATCGGTTCACCACCCAGATGGGCTACCCGGACGTGACCTCTTTGGTCAGTCCTGGGAGGATAGGCCGGGACCTGCGGCCGGACGGGCGCACCCCCTGTCCCAGGCGAGTAGCCTTGGACGAGTTCTCTATCATCAACGCCGATCTGCGGAAGAGGGCGATTTCCGCCGTGTCGTCTGAGTCGTCGCGGACTAACCCGCTGGCAAGCTTTGGGCAAAACGAGTGGCTTGTCGACGAGTTGTACCAGAAGTACTTGCAGGATCCCGAGTCAGTGGACAAGGCGTGGTGGCACTTCTTCGCTGACTACAACGGAACCGGGAAGGCCCCCGCGGCCACCGGCGCCACCGCCGTTACCGCTCCTCCCACCCCTGCCCCCTCCCCCGCGAAGGCGCCCGTCGCGCCGCCGGCCAAGGCCGAGAAGCCGGAGAAGAAGGCGGCCGCTCCCGCGCCCGTCCCGGCCGGGGCCGCCGAGGAGAAGCTGCGCGGCGCCGCGGCCCGCACGGCGCTCAACATGGAGGCGTCGCTCGCGATCCCGACGGCGACGAGCGTGCGCGCCGTCCCGGCGAAGCTCCTGATCGACAACCGCATCGTCATCAACAACCACCTCCAGCGCGGGCGTGGCGGCAAGATCTCCTTCACCCACGTGATCGGCTACGCCATCGTGCGGGCGCTGCAGTCGATGCCGGAGATGAACTACTCCTACGCCGAGGTGGACGGCAAGCCGGTTCTCGTCAAGCCCGAGCACGTGGGTCTCGGCCTCGCCATCGACGTGCAGAAGGCCGACGGCACCCGCCAGCTCCTCGTCCCGTCGATCAAGGCGGCCGAGACGCTCGACTTCCGCCAGTTCTGGGTCGCGTACGAGGAGGTCGTGCGCAAGGCACGCGCCGGCAAGCTCGGCGTGGACGACTTCCAGGGCACCACGATCTCCCTGACGAACCCCGGCACGATCGGCACGGTCCACTCCGTGCCGCGCCTGATGCCCGGCCAGGGCACGATCATCGGCGTCGGCGCGATGGAGTACCCGGCCGAGTACCAGGGCGCCTCGGTCGACACGCTGAACCGCCTGGCGATCAGCAAGGTCATGACGCTGACCTCGACGTACGACCACCGGATCATCCAGGGCGCCCAGTCGGGTGACTTCCTGCGCCGGATCCACCAGCTGCTGCTCGGCGAGAACGGCTTCTACGACGACATCTTCGAGTCGCTGCAGATCCCGTACGAGCCGGTCCGCTGGGTCCAGGACATCTCCGCCACCCACGACGACGACGTGGCGAAGTCCGCCCGTGTCCTGGAGCTCATCCACGCGTACCGGGTGCGCGGCCACCTCATGGCGGCCACCGACCCGCTGGAGTACCGCCAGCGCAAGCACCCCGACCTCGACATCAAGTCGCACGGCCTGACGCTGTGGGACCTGGAGCGCGAGTTCGCCACCGGCGGCTTCGGCGGCAAGCCGCTGATGCAGCTGCGCGACATCCTCGGCGTGCTGCGCGACACCTACTGTCGCACCGTCGGCATCGAGTACATGCACATCCAGGACCCCGAGGAGCGGGCCTGGATCCAGGCGCGGATCGAGAAGCCGCACGCCAAGGCGAACCGCGACGAGCAGCTGCACATCCTGCGCCGGCTCAACACGGCCGAGGCGTTCGAGACCTTCCTGCAGACCAAGTACGTCGGCCAGAAGCGGTTCTCCCTTGAGGGCGGCGAGTCCCTGATCCCGCTGCTCGACTCGGTGATCAGCGCCGCCTCGGCCGAGGGCCTGGACGAGGTCGTCATCGGCATGGCCCACCGCGGCCGCCTCAACGTGCTGGCCAACATCGTGGGCAAGTCCTACGCCCAGGTGTTCGGCGAGTTCGAGGGCAACATCGACCCGCGCAGCGCGCACGGCTCGGGCGACGTGAAGTACCACCTCGGCGCGACCGGCGACTTCGTCGCCCCCGACGGCAGCAAGATCACCGCCTCGGTGGTGGCCAACCCGTCGCACCTGGAGGCGGTCGACCCGGTCCTCGAAGGCGTCGTCCGCGCCAAGCAGGACCTGCTGGAGCGCGGCGAGGAGGGCTTCACCGTCCTGCCGGTGCTCGTGCACGGCGACGCGGCGTTCGCCGGCCAGGGTGTGGTCGCCGAGACGCTGCACCTGTCGCAGCTCCGCGGCTACCGCACCGGCGGCACCGTCCACATCGTGGTCAACAACCAGGTCGGCTTCACCACCAGCCCGGCCAGCTCGCGGTCCTCCGTGTACGCCACCGACGTCGCCCGGATGATCCAGGCGCCGATCTTCCACGTCAACGGCGACGACCCCGAGGCCGTGGTCCGGGTCGGCCAGCTCGCGTACGAGTACCGCCAGGCGTTCCGCAAGGACGTCGTCATCGACATGGTCTGCTACCGGCGCCGCGGTCACAACGAGACGGACAACCCCTCGTTCACCCAGCCGCTGATGTACGACCTGATCGACGCCAAGCGGTCCACCCGCAAGCTCTACACCGAGGCCCTGATCGGCCGCGGCGACATCACGGTCGAAGAGGCCGAGCAGGCGCTGCGCGACTACCAGGACCAGCTCGAGCGGGCGTTCACCGAGACCCGCGAGGCGGCCAAGAAGCCGCTGGAGCCGGGCGCGGTCGTCAAGCCGCCGGCGGACGAGGTGATCCCGTGGTCGCACGAGGACACCGAGACCGCGATCTCCGAGGAGACGGTCAAGCGGGTCATCGAGACCCAGCTCAACCTGCCCGAGGGCTTCACGGTCCACCCGCGTCTGTCGCCGATCCTGCAGCGCCGCGGCACGATGGTCACCGACGACGCCATCGACTGGGCGACCGGTGAGGCGCTCGCCTTCGGCGGCCTGCTGATCGACGGCCACCCCGTCCGTCTCGTCGGGCAGGACTCCCGCCGCGGCACGTTCGGCCAGCGGCACGCCGTCCTGGTCGACCGGGTCACCGGCGAGGACCACACCCCGCTGAAGGCGTTCAACCACGGCACCACGAAGTTCTACGTCTACGACTCGCTGCTCAGCGAGTTCGCGGCGATGGGCTTCGAGTACGGCTACAGCGTGGTGCGCCCCGACGCCCTGGTCGCCTGGGAGGCGCAGTTCGGCGACTTCGCCAACGGCGCCCAGTCGATCATCGACGAGTTCATCTCGTCCGGTGAGCAGAAGTGGGGCCAGCGGTCGTCGGTCGTGCTGCTGCTGCCGCACGGCTACGAGGGCCAGGGTCCGGACCACTCCTCGGCCCGGATCGAGCGCTACCTCCAGCTCTGCGCGATGGACAACATGACCGTCGCCCAGCCGACCACCTCGGCGAACTACTTCCACCTGCTGCGCTGGCAGGTCCTGTCCAACCGGCGCAGGCCGCTGATCGTGTTCACGCCCAAGTCGCTGCTGCGGCACAAGGGCGCGGCCTCGGCGACGTCGGAGTTCACCTCCGGCTCGTTCCGGCCGGTCATCGGCGACACGACGGTGGATCCGGCGGCGGTCACCCGGGTGGTCCTGTGCTCCGGCAAGGTCTACTACGACCTGGTCAACGCGCGGGAGAAGTCCGGCCGGACCGACGTCGCGATCGTCCGCATCGAGCGGCTCTTCCCGTTCCCGGAGAACCCGCTGAAGGCGGAGCTGTCGCGCTACTCCGGCAGCGCCGAGCTGATCTGGGCGCAGGACGAGCCGGTCAACATGGGCCCGTGGCCGTACCTCACGCTGAAGATGGCCGAGCGGCCCGAGCTGTTCGACGGCCGGAAGCTGCGCCGGGTCTCCCGTCCGGCGAACTCGTCGCCGGCGACCGGCTCGCACTCGACGCACGACGCCGAGCTGGAGGCGATCAACAAGGAGATCTTCGGCTGACCGTCCGGGCCTCCGGGCCCACGGCATCCCGAGAGAAGTCCCCCACGGCCGGTCCGCGGGGGACTTCCCCTTTATGGAGACGATCAGGAGCGAGGTACATGTACTTCACCGACAGGGGCATCGAAGAGCTCTCCGACCGGCGCGGCGGCGAGGAGGTCAGCGTCGGCTGGCTGGCGGAGCGGCTGCGCGAGTTCGTCGATCTCAATCCGGAATTCGAGACCCCGATCGAGCGGCTGGCCACCTGGCTCGCCCGCCTCGACGACGAGGACGAATAGGACATTCGGCGGACGGATCCGCGGCCCGACCGATCCGGCCGGGCCGCGGACGCGGTACGGATTTCGGGTAAGCGTCCGGCTCCGACGGAGGCGACGAAACGCGATACATCTTGACTTTCGGCAGACACGACATATCGTGTCTTGTGAGGGTTGGTCGCCGGTCCCACAAGGGCGGCGAAAACGTCACGTCGAAAGGCGGAGCCATGTCCCAGTGGATGATCGAGAAACCCGAGCAGCTCACGTTCGGGCCGGTGTCACAGTTGAGCGTGCGCATCGTGGCCGGGCGGCTGGCCGTGCTCGCCAGCGACGGCCCACCGACGCTGGAGGTCAGCGACGCCGGCACCCCGCCGCTCGTGGTCACGCACGACGAGGACGGCCGGCTCACCGTGGCGTACAAGGACCTCACCTGGGACGGCATCCTCGGCTGGCTGCGCCCCGGGAAGCGGGTCACGGTCGCCACGCTGACCGTGCCGAAGGACTGCCCGGTGCAGGTCGGCGTGATCTCGGCGTCCGCGGTCGTGGCCGGCTTCGAGGGGCGTACCAACGTCAAGAGCGTCTCCGGCGAGATCGTCCTGGACGGCGTGACCGGCGACGTGAGCGCCGAGACGGTGTCGGGCTCGGTGGAGAGCCGCGGCCTCGCCGGCGACCTCTCGTTCACCAGCGTCTCGGGCGAGCTGACCGTCGCCAATGGGGCGCCGCACCGGCTGCGCGCCAACACGGTCTCCGGCCGGATCACCGCCGACCTCGAACTCGCCCCCACCGGCCACGTCACGCTCAACAGCGTGTCCGGCGACATCGTCGTACGGCTCCCGCAGACGGTGGACACCGACGTGGCGTTCCGTTCCGCCTCCGGCGACCTCTACGCGGCGTTCCCACACCTGGAGAGCCACAACCGGCCGGGAGCGAGGACGCTCACCGGACGGCTCGGCGGCGGCATGGCCTCGCTCACGGCGACCACGGTCTCCGGTGACGTCACACTGCTCAGCAAGGAATCCGCGAACCACCGGAACGGAGAGTGGGCATGAGTCCCGTCTTCGGGCACGGCCGGCTTCGGCTGTACCTGCTCAAGCTGCTCGAAGAGAGCCCCAAGCACGGCTACGAGGTGATCCGGCTGCTCCAGGACCGGTTCCTCGGGGTGTACTCGCCGTCTCCGGGCACGATCTACCCCCGGCTCGCCCGGCTGGAGGAGGAGGGCCTGGTCACCCACCAGGTGGTGGACGGCAAGAAGGTCTTCACGCTCACCGACAAGGGCCGGGCGGAGCTGAACAGCCGCCTCGACGAGCTGGCCGAGCTGGAGCAGGAGATCACCGCCTCGGTCCAGGACATCGCTCGCGAGGTCAAGGAGGACGTCCGCCAGACGGTCCGCTCGCTGCGGCACGAGCTGACCCAGATGGCCAAGGACATCAACCAGACCGGCAGGCGGGAGAGCCACGACGTCTGGCGCGAGCAGAAGGACGAATGGAAGCGCCAGCGCCAGCAGCAGAAGGAGGAGTGGAAGCGCCACAAGCAGCAGTGGCGCGCCGAGGCCGAACGCTGGCAGCGTGAATGGGATCGCATCTGGGCGGAGACCTGGTCCCTCGGAGGTCCGCCTCCGTCCCGCGGCAGGGCGGACGCGGAGTTCGGGCAGATGCTGGCCGAGTTCGTCGCGCAGGTCCAGCGCGAGGCGCATCAGGGCGAGATCAGCGAGCGCGCCCTCGACGAGTGCCGGTCGATCCTGGACGAGGCCGCCGCCCGCATCCGCGACACGCTCCGTCCCTGAGCGCCGCCATGTACGGCTGGCGCAACCCGTTCCTGCCCGCGCGCCCCCCAGCGGGCCTGCTCAGCGTCCAGGTGAGCGGCTACGCCGCTCCCCCACCCGGCTCTCCGCACACCGGGGAGCGGGAACGGGGCGTCCCCGAAAGCGGCCATCCGCGGCCTGATCACGCCGTACCGCCTCCTCGGGAACGCCCCTCCCCATCCAACGGATCACTTCCCGGCGGCCCGCGTACGGGCCGATCTCCCGTGAACGGACCGCAGACAGATGGATCGCCGACGAAGGGACCGCGCGCGGGTGGAGATCTCCCGGGCCGAGCGCGGACCGAGGGATCACACGGTGAAGACGATCTTTCCGAAGACGTCGCCCTCGTGCATGGCGGCGAACCCCTCCTCCGCCTGCGTGAGCGGGAGCACGCGGTCGATGATCGGGCGGACGCCGGTCTGCTCCAGGAAGATCGCCAGCCTGGCCAGTTGCTCCCTCGTCCCCATGGTGGAGCCGACGATGGAGCGCTGCAGGAAGAAGACCTGGGCGAGCTGTGTGGGCGCGACCAGGCCGCTGGTCGCACCGCAGATCACGATCCGGCCGCCGGGCCGCAGCGAGTTGAGCGAGTGGTCCCACGTCGCCGCACCGACGCTCTCCATCACCGCGTCGACCCGCTCGGGCAACCTGGCCCCGCTCTCGAAGACCTGGTCCGCGCCGAGTTCGAGGGCCCGCGCCCGCTTCTCCTCGGAGCGGCTCGTGACCCAGACCCGGAAGCCGCCGGCGCGTCCCAACGCGATGAGCGCGGTCGCCACGCCCCCGCCCGCGCCCTGGACCAGCACCGTCGATCCCGGCTGCAGCGCGGCCTTGTCGAACAGCATCCGGTAGGCCGTCAGCCATGCGGTGGGCAGACAGGCGGCCTCCTCGAAGGAGATCGCCGCCGGCTTGGGCACGAGGTTCCGCTTCGGGACGGTCACCTTCTCGGCGAAGGTGCCGTCGTGAACCTCTGAGAGCAGCGAGCGCCGGGGGTCGAGCGTCTCGTCCCCGTTCACAGGAGTCCCGATCACCGAATGGACGATGACCTCGTTGCCGTTCTCGTCCAGCCCCGAGGCGTCGCAGCCGAGGATGATGGGCAGGCGGTCCTGGCGGATGCCGACGCCCTTGAGCGTCCACAGGTCGTGGTGGTTGAGGGCCGCGGCCTTGACGGTGACCGTGGTCCAGCCGTCGGGGACCGTGGGATCGGGGCGCTCACCGAGCGTCAGCCCCTTGAGAGGGTTGTCAGGATCGGTCTGAGTGGCGGTTACGGCGAACATGCCCGAACATTACTCCGCTCATCTACCAAGATCGCGTATGCCTCCCGCTCGGGCGGGCCGCGACACCGGGAAAGGGGGTGGCCCCCCGAGCACGGCGAAGGGGCCCGGCGGGCGGTGCCGGACCCCTTTCACGCACGGCGGCTCGCTCAGAAGGCGAAGACGGCCCCTGTCGCCGCGCGGAGCTGGCAGGAGTTGCCGTACGTGCGCTCGAACTTGATGTAGGCGTCGTTCCAGATCCCGGAAGCCGTTACCGTGATCGGCTGGAAGAGCATCGGACACGCGACGGCCGGGTCGGGCTGGAGCTGGGCCGGGTCCCCGCCGACCTTCTCCAGCATCGGGCACGCCTTGTCCGGCGCCGGGTGCGTGCCTCGTCGCTCGGATGAGCAGCTCAGCAACGCGTAGCGCTGGGGCTGCGTCCCGGACTGTCCGTTGGCCACGGTCACCACCAGCGCCTTGGTCCGCGCCTTCATGGGGTGGATCCTGACCGGCATGTCGGCGTTGATGTTCGGCTCCCACGGCGGTGGGACGGTGGCGGCGGCGGCGCCCGCAGGGCTGATCGCGACAGCTGTGAAGGCGAGAAGTGTAAGAAGTGGCCTCATATCAATCCCCCGGATTCGGCTGACGACAGCCTGTCCGGCCGACCCCCTCGGATCAAGCGTCCACTCCGCACCGCCGGGCAAATCTGACGTCTCGGGAATCCCATCGGTTCCATCAGTTTCATAACGACCAGGTCACGAAGCTTCGCGTATTTCATGTTGATCTGGAAAAATCACCCCTTACCACCCAAGAAGGAAGGCAGACAGTGCTACGGCGACTCACATCCGGCCTCGTCGGCGGCCTTGCCGCGGCGAGCGCTGTCGCCGTGCTCTCCGTCCCGGTGCCCGCCACGCCCGCCGCCGCGGTGGCCGCGTCCGTGCCGCCGAAGTCCCTGAAGGGTGATGTCAGCTCCTACGCCCTGGCCGCCACCCAGGCGGACATGCTCAAGGTCGCGCAGTACTGGAGCCCGGATCGACTGAAGCGGGCGAGCAGCTACGAGCCGAAGTCCAAGCCGTCCCCCACGACCTCGGCCACGACGTCGGCGGCGGAGATGGGCGAGGCGTCGGCCCCCCTCAACGCCCCGGCGACCGCCCCCGCTCCCGGCTCCCCGCCCATGGTGGGGAAGGTCTTCTTCAAGGTCGACGACAAGGAGTACTGGTGCTCCGCGTCGGCGGTGCATTCGGCGTACAAGAACCTGGTCGCGACGGCGGGACACTGCGCCTACTCCCTCGCGAGGGACAAGCCGGTCGAGAACTGGATCTTCATCCCGTCGTACGCCAACGGAGCGACGAGCGCCGGCATCTTCGTCGGACACACGCTCTACATGCACCAGGACTTCCAGGGGCAGGGCGACTTCGACCGGGATTACGCGTTCGTCACCGTCTATCCGGGCTTCACCTGGCAGCCGTACACCGAGGCGGGCCAGGCGAAGTACCGCTCGGTCCCCGTCGGGTCCCTTGAGGACCGGGTGGGCGCGTTCCGCTTCGCCTGGAACAAGGGCACCGGCATGAATGTCCAGGTGTTCGGCTATCCCGCGGGCGCCCACCCGGACGGGAGCCGGCCGTACAACGGGCAGGAGCTCAAGACCTGCTCGAACGCGACCGAGAAGAAGACGGTCAGCGCACCCACCTGGCAGCTCGAACACGGCGTGCGGCTAGCCGGCTGCGGCTTCACCTCCGGGGCCAGCGGCGGCCCCTGGGTGATCGGCTACGACAGCGTCAAGCACACCGGCTGGATCAACGGCGTGACCAGCCTGACCTGGAACCTGAACGGGGACGGGAAGGTCGACGCCGTCTCCACGCCGTACTTCAACACGGTCACCCAGCGCGTCTATCTCCAGGCCGCGCGCCAGGCCACCTCCTGACGTCTCCCGCCGCGCCGCCCCGATCGGGCGGCCGGCGAATTCCGCGGCACAGCCGGAGCTTCTCCGCCGCCACGCCACTTCGCCCCCGCAGCACCGGCGTCAGCCGGCACGCGGAGCCGCTCCGGTACACACCGCCTGCTGTGGTGTGCCTCCAGGATCAGCCATGAGCCCCGCGGCGCGAGCACGCCCACCAGGACCTGCCATGAGCCCCGCGGCGCGACAGAGCCGCAGGGGCTGTTCCCGGGCGGATGGAAGAGCCACCTCTTGGGTTAGGAATTCCTTCCTTTTCCGGGCAAATTAGACGTGATCTTCAGGCGATCGGTGCCGCGCGGCTTGTGTGATTTACGTCACATAGCCGAGCGAAATGATCTCGAGACCATGACCGAAACCCCGGATCGTCACCGGCCGATCACCTGCACATACATCACGAAATGATCTCGCAAATGACACCTGTTGTGGAAAATCACGGAAACGTCACGGCGATTCCACCGGAGAAACCGTCCTCAACGTGGCCGGGAACCGCAAGATCTCGCATGTAGTGTTTTGACCATCCCTTTACTGACAGATGTGACGTTCCCCCGTCTATCGACAGCGCAAGGAGCTCCATGAACACCCGAGTCAAGCGCCTGGTCCTCCCTCTCGGGGGTCTCGCCGCGGCCGGCCTCATCGGCAGCACGCTCGTGGCCCCCGCTCAGGCCGCTGGTGACACGGCTACCGATCCGCTGGCCGCCAGCGGGATCGCCGCCAAGAACGTCGTCGCCTTCTGGCTGAATCAGAAGGCCGCCAATCTGGTCAACGCCTCGCCGTACGAGACCCAGGTGGTGGCGAAGCACATCTCCAAGGGCGGCCCCTCCGCGGACAGCAAGCCCGGCCTCGTCTCGCCGATCGGCAAGGGCGGATCCGGCACGTCCAAGAACGTGAACCTGCCCAAGACCACCGGCAAGGTGTTCTTCACCGGCTCCGACGGCCGGCCGCACTGGTGCTCGGCCACGTCCCTGCAGGCGAAGTACCGCAACCTGGTGGCCACGGCCGGCCACTGCGTCTACGACACCGAGTCGAACAAGGCCACCCTGAACCGCTGGGTCTTCATCCCCGGCTACTACCAGGGCAAGGCGCCGTGGGGCATCTACGTCGGCAAGCAGGCGTTCACGCACTACGACTTCGACGTGTACGAGGACGGCGACCGCGACTACGCGTTCGTGACGGTCTACAACGGCATCAAGGCCGGCTCGGGCACGAGCTGGTTCGACACCGCGGAGTGGAACTGGCAGGAGGTCAACAAGGCCACCTACGACAAGTACAGCCCGTACATCCGCAAGTCGAAGGGCGGCAAGTACTACGTCGTCAAGTTCACCGACGTCGGGAGCCTCGGCGAGAACGTCGGCGGCCAGGGCCTGGCCTACAACCAGAAGCTCGGCAAGAACGTCTACGTCTTCGGCTACCCGAGCGGGTCCCACCCGGACGGCAACTACGCGTACTCCGGCAAGACCCTCAAGTGGAGCTACGGCAAGACCTTCGCCGCCAAGGCGCCCGAGGTGAAGGCCGAGGAACTGGTGGGCGTGAAGTCCTCCTTCACCGGTGAGGGCTCCTCAGGCTCGGCCTGGCTGCTCAACTACAGCAGCGCGCGCCGCATCGGCTACCTGAACGGCGTCACGAGCGGTGTCGCGGACACCGACGGCAACAACCGGATCGACACCAGCGTCTCGCCGTACTTCGACGGTGAGCTCTACGGCATCTACAAGGCCGCCGCGAACGTCTGGTCCGGCAGCATCGCCTGACACCTGACGCGAGAGAAGGGCCCGGCTCCCAAGCCGGGCCCTTTTTTCATGAAATTTCTAGATTTGGCCGGTAAACCTCCCCCAGCCGCAAGGCGTCGCTGTCCGTTTAGTGGCATTCTGCGACATTTGGAATGGGGCGGAACCGTCAGGCGGCGGACCGAGCCTGAATGACAGCTGAATGTCAATGCCAGTTCACCGAAGTGCAGCTCAGCGCATTGACAGACCTGTCTGGATGGGTCAGAAGCGGCGAGACGAAAGGCCCAACCTGAGTCCACGCTGTGTGATTTACGTCACATGGCGACCGCGGGGCCGGAGTAGCGAAATAGGCGGACATGCCGCAGCGAAGAGGGCTACAGGATCATCTAGCTGCGGCGATATCTACGGCCTCGCCTCGGTCACAGGGCGGCCGACCAGACCGGGCTCAACGAGGTGACCTAACCCACCGAGAAATGCCGGCTTATGTCGGTTTTAAGGGGACTCGGCCGGCTGTATGGTTCCTCCATCCCTTTACTGACGCATGGGACGCAAGAAGCGTTCCACGACAGCCCAAGGAGTTCCCCAAATGAAGCGCACCCTCGCCTTCGGTGGCCTCGTCGCCACCGCCGGCCTGCTGGCCGCCGGCCTCGCCGCCCCGGCCCAGGCCTCCGGTGACGTCGCCACCGCCCCGCTGGCCGCCACCGGCATCGGCGCCAAGAACATCGCCGCCTTCTGGTTCGCCGAGAACATGGCTGCCCTGAAGGGCGCCACGCCGTACAACGTCGAGACCAAGGTCGTCGCCAAGCACGTCTCCAAGGGCGGCCCGGCTCCCGACAGCAAGCCGGGTGTCGTGCCGGCGATCGGCGACGAGAAGAAGGTCGCCGCCAAGTCGAAGAACGTCAACCTGCCCAAGACCACCGGCAAGGTGTTCTTCATCGGCGCCGACAAGCAGGCCCACTGGTGCTCGGCCACCTCGGTCCAGGCGGCCTACAAGAACCTGGTCGCGACCGCGGGTCACTGCGTGTACGACACCGAGTCCAACGCGCAGACGCTGAACTACTGGGTCTTCATCCCGGGTTACTACCAGGGCAAGACCCCGTGGGGCATCTACGTCGGCAAGCAGGCCTTCACCCACTACGACTACGACGTCTACGAGGACGGCGACCGCGACTACGCGTTCGTCACCGTCTACAACGGCATCAAGTTCCCCCACGACGGCTTCGCCGGTCTCCGCGACCTGGCCGAGGACGGCAAGTACGAGGAGCTCAAGACGTACGGCGGCCTCCAGGAGGTCGACGAGGCCACCTACGAGGCGTACAAGAAGGCCGACTTCTACAAGTATGGCTGGGGCCGCCGCGTCGCTCGCGACGAGAAGGGCAACAAGCACTACTTCGTGTGGAAGTTCGCGGACGCGGGTGCCCTGGGCGCCAACGTCGGCGGGCAGGGTCTGGCCTACAACCAGAAGGTCGGCAAGCCGGTCTTCGTCTTCGGCTACCCGAGCGGCCAGCACCCCGACGGCAACCAGGCCTACTCCGGCCACACGCTCAAGTGGACCTACGGCAAGACCTTCGCGGTCCAGGCCCCGGCCATCAAGGGCGAGGAGCTCATCGGCACCAAGTCCTCCTTCACCGGTGAGGGCGCCCTCGGCTCCTCCTGGCTGGTGAACTACAACAACGGCCGCCGCCTGGGCTACCTCAACGGTGTGACCATCGGCGTCTCCGACACCGACGGCAACAACCGTTACGACACCAGCTTCTCGCCGTACTTCGACGGTGAGCTGTACGGCGTCTACTCCGCGGCCAAGAACCTCTGGTCCGGCTCGATCGCCTAGTCTCCGCTCCGCGGAAACACAGCGGTCTAACGAGAGCAGGGGTCCAAACCCTGCTCTCACCCTCGCTTCATCGAAGGGCCCGGCTATTCAGCCGGGCCCTTTCGTTTTATTGAGCCCGATTTCCGACGGCTCCTTAGAACACCATCCGCTACCGAACTCGGCGACCGATCCCCAGTCAACACCACTCAGCAGGTCCGGGACATCGGCTACGACCACCGGTCATTTTCTATAAAAGTTTCCGGACCACGAGGTAAACCAGTCCTGATAACAAAGCTACAGCGTCCGACTATGACGCTTTCCAGGCTCCGACAATGAGCCGAGTGAATGTGTGATTCGCATCACACACGCTCGCTGACAAAAGCCTTTGCGGCAGGACGACAAGACCAGGAAGAACGACTTCGAAAGGCCGCTGTCTGCGCAAATATGCCGCCCTCCTCGCGGCGATCAGACGACACAGGCTCTTTCATCGTGTCACCCTCCAAGAAAGGCAGTTAGACCTTCCCGAAAGCCCTCTTTATGTCTTTCTTACGTTGATCGACTGCGCTATCTTTTCGGCATCCCTTTCCTGACGCATGGGGCACAAGAGGTGCCCCACGACAGACCAAGGAGTTCCCCCATGAAGCGCACTATGGCTTTCGGTGGCCTCGTCGTCACCGCCGGCCTGCTGGCCGCGGGCCTCGCCGCCCCGGCTCAGGCCGCCGGCGACGTCGCGACCGACGCCCTGGCCAACAACGGCATCTCCGCGTACGCGGTCGCCGCCTACTGGAAGGCCAACAACGCGGCCAACCTGATCGGCGCCACCCCGTACAACGTCGAGACCAAGGTCGTCGCCAAGCACGTCTCCAAGGGCGGCCCGGCTCCCGACAGCAAGCCGGGTGTCGTGCCGGCGATCGGCGACGAGAAGAAGGCCGTCGCCAAGTCGAAGAACGTGAACCTGCCCAAGACCACTGGCAAGGTGTTCTTCACCGGTGCCGACGGCAAGCCGCACTGGTGCACCGCGACCTCGGTGCAGTCCGCGTACAAGAACCTGGTCGCCACGGCCGGACACTGTGTCTACGACACCGAGTCCAATGCCACCACCATGGACAACTGGGTGTTCATCCCGGGCTACTACGAGGGCAAGACCCCCTGGGGCATCTACGTCGGCAAGCAGGCCTTCACCCACTACGACTACGACGTCTACGAGGACGCCGACCGCGACTACGCCTTCGTCACCGTCTACAACGGTCTCAACTTCTTCCACGACGGCGTGATCCGCGACCGGTGGGGCAAGCCCTTCGACCAGAACCCCGGCGGATGGAAGCAGGTTTCCAAGGAGACCTTCCTCAAGTTCCCGCGCGCCTTCCGCGAGCTCGACTGGGGCAAGTGGTGGTGGTGCCAGCAGGACGACAAGTACTACGTCTGGGCCTTCGAGGACGCGGGTGCTCTGGGCGGCAACGTCGGCGGGCAGGGTCTGGCCTACAACCAGAAGGTCGGCAAGCCGGTCTTCGTGTTCGGTTACCCGAGCGGCTCGCACCCGGACGGCAACTACGCCTTCACCGGCAAGACCCTCAAGTGGACCTACGGCAAGACCTTCGCCGTCCAGGCCCCGGCCATCAAGGGCGAGGAGCTCGTCGGCACCAAGTCCTCCTTCACCGGTGAGGGCGCCCTCGGCTCCGCGTGGCTGGTGAACTACAACAACGGCCGCCGTCTCGGCTACCTGAACGGTGTGACCATCGGCGTCTCCGACACCGACGGCAACAACCGTTACGACACCAGCTTCTCGCCGTACTTCGACGGTGAGCTGTACGGCGTCTACTCCGCGGCCAAGAACCTCTGGTCCGGCTCGATCGCCGTTCCGTTCGAGTCGCCGGCGATCCCGCGCGCCAGCGAGTCGCCCGCGCCGCGCAACTAAGTAGCCTGTCGTTTAGTTCGTTCAGAAAGGCCCGGCCATCGGCCGGGCCTTTTTGGCGTTTCAGGAAACGAACGATGACGTGCCCCGCCCCAGCCGCATGAGCCTCCGCTCAGAATGACGACCCAGCAGCCGCGTCGTCTGGACCGATGACGCGAGCCGTCCCGGCCACAAGCCATCGCACTGGGTGATCACTCAAATTCGGAACGACAACGGCGATCGACCGAGGTTCGCGCTTAGACGCGACTCGTGTCGATACGGTGCCCCAGATTCGCTGTGATCTACACCACATCATTTCCGGGACGCTCCGGCGCCGCTTCCCGGAGACCTCGGCCGCAGAATCTCACGACAGGGCGAAGAGCAGCGAAAACAAGAGCGCCCGACTTCTGACAAATCGGCTTTCGTTGAGTCAGCCAAGTAACGGGATGATCTCGCCACTCCGCATCGCCCCAAAGGGGCGACTTGAGGGGTTCTCAGGGCAAGATCGCGCTGTATGTTTTGGCCATCCCTTTACTGACGTCTGGGACGCAGGAAGCGTCCCACGACAGCCCAAGGAGTTCCCCATGAAGCGCACTCTCGCCTTCGGTGGCCTCGTCGCCACCGCCGGGCTGCTGGCCGCGGGCCTCGCCGCCCCGGCCCAGGCCGCCGGTGACGTCGCCAGCGCCCCGCTGGCCGCCAACGGCATCGCCGGTCAGAGCATCGCCGCCTTCTGGTTCGCCGAGAACGCTGCGGC
>NZ_BBYK01000052.1 GCF_001570365.1 Microtetraspora fusca
GGGCCTCAGCCATGCCCACCGTGGACGGGCATAGCCTCGCGTACCGCCTTCGGACCTTAGCCATGCGTACCGCCTACGGGCCTCAGCCATGCCCACCGTGGACGGGCATAGCCTCGCGGAGCGCCTAGGAGGCTCATCCACCGCAGCTCCTGTGACCCCAGACATGGCCAGAATCTGTGGGCCTCAGCACTGCGCCCCCTTCGGATCCCAGCATCGCGTTGAAGAACGTGAGCCAGCCCAGCGCACATGAGGAAACCCCATACAGGCCCTCGCGGCCTGCGGCGTCCGGGACGGTGGCGATCCGGGGCTGAGAGGGCTGACAGTAAGGTTGATGCGTGGAGTATCGAGAGGTCGAACAGGCCATCATGCGCAGGGGAGTCGAGTGGGAATTCGAGCCGACGCTCGACCGGATCACAGCCTTGGTGGAGCTGCTCGGTGACCCTCACAAGGCGTACCCGGTTGTGCATGTTGCCGGGACCAACGGCAAGACGAGCACCGCGCGCATGATCGAGGCGCTGCTCCGGGAGCGCAACCTTCGGGTCGGCCGGTTCACCAGCCCTCACCTGACCTCCATGCGTGAGCGCATCAGCGTCGACGGCGTGCCCCTCTCGGAGGAGCGGTTCACGGAGGTCTACGAGGACATCGCGCCGTACCTTGAGATGATCGACGCGAAGGTCGGGAAGCTCAGCTTCTTCGAAGTCCTCACCGCCATGGGGTTCGCCGCTTTCGCGGACACGCCGGTCGACGTCGCGGTGATCGAGACCGGCATGGGCGGCACCTGGGACGCGACCAACGTGGCCGACGGTACGGTCTCGGTGATCACGCCGATCTCGCTCGACCACACCGACTATCTCGGTCCGGACATCCCGACGATCGCGGGCGAGAAGGCCGGGATCATCAAGGCCAAGGCGACGACCATACTCTCGCAGCAGCCGCTCCCGGCGGCGGAGGTGCTGATGCGCCGCGCCGTGGAGGTGGGCGCGACGGTCGCACGCGAGGGGCTGGAGTTCGGCGTCCTGCATCGTGAGCTCGCCATGGGCGGCCAGCTTCTGCAGTTGAAGGGTCTGAAGGGCGTGTACGAGGAGGTCTTCCTCCCTCTGTACGGCGCGCACCAGGCGAGCAACGCGGCGAGCGCGCTGGCCGCGGTGGAGACGCTGACCGCGGGTGAGGATCCGCTCGGCGACGAGCTCGTGCGGCAGGCGTTCGCCCAGGTGACCAGCCCGGGCCGGCTGGAGGTGGTGCGGCGCGGGCCGACGGTGGTCCTCGACGCGGCGCACAACCCCGGGGGCATGGAGGCGACGGTCGAGGCGATCTCGGAGTCGTTCGGCTTCACCAGGCTCATCGCCGTGGTGGCGGTGATGGCGGACAAGGACGTCGACACGATCCTGGAGCTCCTCGAACCCATCGTCGAGGAGGTCGTGGTGACGAGGAATACCTCACCGCGATCCATGTCGCCGGAGGATCTCGCGGCGAGGGCGGAGAGCGTCTTCGGGGCGGACCGGGTCCAGGAGGTGGCGCGGCTGGACGACGCCATCGACGTGGCGATCGGTCTGGCGGACCAGGGTGACGAGTTCGGCTCAGGTGTGCTGATCACCGGGTCCGTCGTGACGGTCGGCGACGCCCGTGTCCTTCTCAAGGCGGACCGATGAGCCAGAGCGAGGCGATGACCCGAGGCGGAGCGATGAGCGGCGGACGCGGCGAGGGCAGGTTCGAGGTGACCCCGGGGATGCGCCGGCTGGGCGCCAGCGTGCTCGGGATGGAGGCGATCGTCGTCGCGCTGTTCACCCCGGTCGCGATCGCGGTGGCGCACGTCGACACCACGGTGGCCGTGACCGTGGGCATCGGCCTGGCGGTGTTGTGCGTGCTGGCCGCGGGCATGCTGAAGCGGCCCGCCGGCTACATCATGGGCAGCGTCGTGCAACTTCTGGCGATCGCCACCGGGTTCCTGGTCACGACGATGTTCGTCCTGGGCGTGATCTTCGCGGCCTTGTGGATAACAGCGATATTCGTCGCTCGCCGTGTCGAAGGAGCGACGAAGCGCTAAAGTCGGCCACCATGGCCGTCCCCCCGATTCCCCAGGCCCGGGCCGCCGTGCCGGTTCGAGCCGTACGCGTTCCCCTGATGCTCGACCTTGTGGTCGGGCTCCTCGTCGCGGTCGCGTTGCCGCTGGCGATCGTCGCCATCCCGAACACCATCTCCGTCGTGGCCGCGCTGCTGCCGCCGGACGCCTCGCAGATCGCCATGACGCGGGCGCACGGCTTGGCGCTGCCGGTCATGCTGTTGACCGTGCCGCTCGCGTCGGTCGCGGTACGGCGGTTCCGTTCCGCGCCGATCCTGGTCGTGGGGCTCACCTTGCTCGCCGCGGCGGACGCTGCGGGCGGGTACGCGGGGTCGGCCGTCATGGTCGGCGTGTTGCGCGTCCTGCACGGCGTCGGCGCGGGCCTGCTGCTGCCCGCGACCCTCGTGGCCGTGTGGGAGCGTCCGCGACGCAGGTTCCTGCTGCCTCTGTGGGCGGGAACGCTCGCCGCGAGCCTGGCCGGGGCGCAGGCGCTCGCGTTGTGGCCGCTGGCCAAGGCGACCGCCTGGCAGGTCACCCTCCAGCCCTATCCGCTGCTCACCGGTGTCGCGCTGGCGCTCGCCGCGGTGTACCTGGTGCTCTGGATCGTGTCCAGGGACGGCGCCGACGCGGACCGGGCGGAGAGTGACGCCGAGGGGACGTCGGCGTCGGAGCGGAGCCGGCTGGGGCTGGCCGCCGTCCCCGCGGCGGGCATCGCCGTACTGGCCGTCGGGACGACGTTCGACTGGCCGCCGGTCCTCGTCATCGCCGCGGCGGCGGTCGCGGTGGTGGCGATGCTGGGTCTGGGCGCGGTCGCCGCGTTCGAGGGGCCCGGCGGAAGGACGCTCGCCTTCACCGGCGTCGCCGTCGGCCTGGTGGTCCTGCCGACCGCGGCCCAGACGACGTACGTGGAGATGGGCGGGGTCCGTGGAGGGCCGGGGCTCTCCGGGCTGTGGCTGCCCTTCACACTCGCCGCCGTCGTCGCACTGGCCGCCGCATACCTTGTCGGTGCCGTGGCGGAGGAGCGGGCCGGGAAGTTCGTCGGGGCCGGTCTGGTCGCGGTGGTGGCCGGTCTGTCCGCGATCAGGCTGATCGCGCCGACCTCGGACGGCCTGCTACTCGTGGTGCCGTTCGCGCTGCTCGCCGGGGGCTCCGCCGTCGCGCTGGTCGCCGCGCTGCGCCCGGTGCGGATCGGTACGGCGCTGCTCGGCCTGTCCCTGTGCTTCCCCGCCGTACTCGCGGGTTTCCTGCTCGGGACGGGTGTCCAGCTCACCCACCTGCAGGATGTGGCGCGGTCCGGCGACCCGACGAAGCCGGAGCTGATCGCGCAGGCGTTCGTCGACGCGCTGTGGACGTGGGCCCTGGTGGGCGGGTTCGCGGTCGTGGGCATCATCGTGATCGCGTCCTGGCTGGGGCGGCGGGAGCCCGTCCCCTCACGCCGGGGCCGGGCCGTGCTGGTCCCGTCGCCCACCCCTTCTCCGGAGGAGGAGACCGGGGATAACGGGGAAACCTTCTCAGACCGGTAAGCTGCGGGATGCACGGAGCACCCGAGCGAGCGCGGCCATGAGCACGCTCTGCTGCGGAGAGCCGCCTTTCCCGGCCGTCATCGAGAACGGCTGAAGATCACAACAGAGGAGATTCTCGTGTCGGAGCGCACGCTGGTCCTGATCAAGCCGGACGGTGTCCGTCGTGGCCTCATCGGTGACGTCATCGGCCGCATCGAGCGCAAGGGCCTCAAGATCGTGGCGATGGACCTGCGCACGCTTGACGCCGAGACCGCCAAGACGCACTACGCCGAGCACGCCGAGCGCCCGTTCTTCGGTGAGCTGGTGGAGTTCATCACGTCCGCGCCGCTTGTCGCGCTTGTGGCGGAAGGTCCGCGGGCCGTCGAGGCGTTCCGCGCGCTGGCCGGTCTGACCGACCCGGTGAAGTCGGCCCCCGGAACGATCCGCGGCGACCACGCCCTGGAGATCGGCGAGAACGTCGTCCACGGGTCCGACTCGCCCGAGTCCGCCGCCCGCGAGATCAAGATCTTCTTCCCTGACCGCTTCTGAGCGCTCAGACCACAGGAGAGGCCCCGGCTCAAACCGGGGCCTCTCGTGTTTTCCCTGGTAGTGACGCTTTAGATGGTCGTGAGCCAGAAGATTTTCCAGGTAGCTGAAGGTCTCCATGTGCCGGGCGTTGGGTACAACAAGTTACGATTCGAGTGCGATGCGTTATCCCGCAAACCACCTGAAAGGCCTTCTTCAGCATGGGGAGCAAGCTGGCATTCCTGGGCCGTGACATGGCGGTTGACCTC
The DNA here is from genome assembly GCF_001570365.1 of Microtetraspora fusca. Lineage (GTDB taxonomy): Bacteria > Actinomycetota > Actinomycetes > Streptosporangiales > Streptosporangiaceae > Microtetraspora > Microtetraspora fusca. The sequence goes on from NZ_BBYK01000052.1 coordinate 4,356, forward strand.
GGCACGGCGAACACTCTCATCTACGTCCGAGGGCGCGGCATCGTTCTGAACGAGCCGTCCGTCGTAGCACTCAACAACTCCACCGGCAAGATCGTCGCGGTGGGGATCGAGGCGAAACGGATGATCGGGCGAACACCCGGCAACATCATCGCCGTACGTCCCCTGCGTGACGGGGTGATCGCCGACTTCGACATCACCGAACGCATGCTGAGGTACTTCATCCAGCGGGTCCACAAGCGCCAGCGGTTCGCGAAGCCGCGGATCATCGTCGCGGTGCCCAGCGGCATCACCGGTGTCGAGCAGCGGGCCGTCAAGGAAGCCGGTTACCAGGCGGGAGCCCGCCGGGTCTACATCGTCGAGGAGCCCATGGCGGCGGCGATCGGGGCCGGGCTTCCGGTCCACGAGCCGACCGGCAACATGGTGGTGGACATCGGCGGCGGCACCACCGAGGTCGCGATCATCTCGATGGGCGGCATCGTCACCTGCCAGTCGATCAGGGTCGGCGGCGACGAGCTCGACCGGGCGGTCGTGAGCTTCGCCAAGAAGGAATACTCCCTGATGCTCGGCGACCGGACCGCCGAGGAAGTGAAGATCGCCATCGGCTCGGCGTACGACGACCACGAGGAGATCCACGCGGAGATCCGCGGCCGGGATCTCGTCACGGGGCTCCCCAAGACCGTCGTGATCTCGGCGCAGGAGATTCGCCGGGCGACCGCCGAGCAGGTCAACGCGATCGTCGACGCGGTGAAGACCACCCTCGACCAGTGCCCGCCGGAGCTGTCGGGCGATCTCATGGACCGGGGGATCGCGCTCACCGGTGGCGGCGCCCTGCTCAAGGGCATGGAGGAGCGGCTACGGGACGAGACCGGCATGCCGGTGCACCTCGTGGACAACGCCCTCGACTCGGTGGCACTCGGGTCAGGCAGATGCGTGGAGGACTTCGAAGCGCTCCAGCAGGTCTTGGTGCCGGAACCCCGTCACTAAGGGGGCGTGATGAGAAACTCCCGCCGCACCCGTCTGATCCTCGGAATCCTCCTTGCTGCGGCTCTGGTGCTGATCACCGTCGGGCATCGCGGTGGCGACTCGTCGGTCGCGGGGCCGCTGAGGCAGATCGCGTCCTCGGTGTTCGGCACGGCCGAGCAGGCGAGCACGAAGGTGACGGCGCCGGTCTCGAGGTTCTTCTCGATGCTGACCGGCGCCCCCGGCGCCCAGCAGCGCATCGACGGGCTGAGAAAGGAGAACGCTCAGCTCAGGAGCAGGCTTGCCGCCGCCGAATTGGACAAGGGCAGGTCCAAGGAGCTCGACCGGATGCTCGGGCTCTCCGGCCTCGGCCGCTACCGGGTCGTCCCGGCGCAGGTGATCGCGCGCCGGCACACCGCCGGCCTGGAGGACAACGTGGAGATCGACGTCGGCTCTCGGGACGGCGTGCGCCGGGACATGACCGTCCTGAACGGTGACGGCCTGGTGGGGAGGGTGGTCCGAACGGGGCCGAGCACCTCGACCGTCATCCTCCTCACCGATCCCGGCTCCGCGGCGGGCGCCCGCCTGGAGGGCGGCAACGAGCTCGGCGTCGTCAACGGCCTCGGCGGCAATGGCAAGTACGGCGACCTGATCCGGCTGCGCTTGCTCGACTCCACCGTGCCGTTGAAGAAGGGCCGGCGGATCGTCTCCTTCGGCTCCCAGAACGGCACGCCGTACGTGCCGGGTGTGCCGATCGGCGAGATCGAGCGGGTCGTGGTGACGCCGGGCGAGCTCACCCGGACCGCCTACGCGCGGCCGTACGCGAACTTCGCCTCGCTCGACGTCGTGGGCGTGGTGGTGCGGGCGCCCGATCGCGACCCGCGTGACGCGGTCCTGCCCGATCAGCCGGCCAAGGCCAACCCCGGCAAGAAGGACCAGGCCAAGGATCACAAGGGCAAGTCCAAGGATCGTGAGAAGCGGCAGGGGGACGCCAGGGACGCGTCCGGGGCCGTCCAGGAGCTGGGCCAGGCCGCCCAGCATGACCGGGCGGCCCGGCCGGACCGGGCCGGCGGGCCGGACCGGGCCGGCGGGCCGGACGGCGGCGCGGCTCCGCGTCGGGCGGACACACCGGGGCAGGCCGAGGAGAGGGACTGATCGGCATGGCGCGTAACCTGCTCGCCGCGTTTCTCGTCTTCGTCGCCCTGGTCGTGCAGGTGACGATCCTGAACCGGTTGCCCGTCATGGTGGTTCCCGACCTGGTCCTGCTGGTCGTGATCGCTCTGGCCGTGATCAGGGGCCCGCTCGACGGCGCCGTCATCGGGTTCTTCGCCGGTCTCGCCATCGACATTCTGCCGCCCGCGGGGGACGTGCTCGGCCAGTACACCCTGGTCATGTGCGTCGTCGGCTTCGTGGCGGGGAAGCTGGGCGAGCACGTGCCGCTGGTCGCCGGCGTTCTGTGCGCGGTGCTCGCCCCGGCCTTCACGGTCGCGGTGGGGGGCCTGGTCACGGACGACGGCGTCGGCTGGACCTACATCCGAACCGTGTGGCCGTGGGTGGCGCTGTGCAACCTGGTCGCCGCCCCGGTCGTGTTGTGGGCGGTGCGGCGGCTGCACCGCGAGCGGGGGCGGCAGCCCGTACTGGTGCCGAGCTGGAGGCGGATATGAGCGAGGGGGCCGCATGACCAGGATGCACACGCGGTTGATCGTCCTTCAGATCGTGGTCGTTTCCTTGATCGTGATCCTTGTCGTACGGCTCTGGCAGGTCCAGGTGGTACGCGGGAGGGAGTTCGTGGCGGTCGCGACCGAGACCCGTACCCGTGACGTGGTGGTGCCGGCGTTGCGCGGGCAGATCCTCGACGCCACGGGCCGGCCGCTGGTGCGCAACAGCACCAGCCTGGTGGTCTCCGTTGATCGGACCACGTTGGAGCGGCTGCCCGACGGAGGCACCGCCGTGCTGGCCCGGCTGAGCAAGGTGCTCGGCGTGTCGCCGGAGAAGCTCAAGCAGCAGATCCGCGCCTGCGGCCCGGGGGTGTCGCGGCCGTGCTGGCCGGGCTCGCCGTACCAGCCGATCCCGGTGGCGACCCGGGTTCCGCAGCGGCAGGCGCTGCAGATCGTGGAACGGCAGGAGGACTTCCCCGGCGTCACGGCGGAGATCCAGGCGATCCGCGACTACCCCGGAGGGAAGGACGCGGCCCAGGTTCTCGGGTACCTCCAGCCGGTCACCCAGAGCGAACTGGAGAAGCGCGAGGGCCTCAAGGCCAGTTTCTCCGGCGTCGACCTGGTCGGCCGCGACGGCCTGGAGGCCGTGTACGACGCCGACCTGCGGGGCCAGGCGGGTCTGCGGCGCGTCCAGGTGGACCGGATGGGCAAGCAGCTCGCGGTCGACCAGCAGCGCTCGCCGGTGACCGGAGACACGCTGGTCACCAGCATCGACACGCGGGTCCAGGGCATCGTCGAGAAGGCGCTGTCCGACGCGGTGAAGAGCGTGGGGTCCGACGGAGGCGCGGCCGTGGTGCTCGACGTCAAGACCGGCCGGGTCGTCGCGATGGCCAGCATGCCGACGTACGACCCGGCCGTGTGGGTCGGGGGCATCGCCGAGCGCGACTATCAGCACCTGCTGTCGAAGAAGTCCGGCAAGCCGCTGGTGTCGCGGGTGACCAACGGCACCTTCGCTCCGGGATCGACCTTCAAGATCTCCTCGGTTTCGGCGATGGTCGCGGACGGATCGCCGCTGCACGGGACGTATGAGTGCCCGAGTTCGTACAACGTCGCCGGCCGCGCGTTCGGCAACGCCGGAGGCATGAGCCTGGGCGCCATCTCGCTGCACACCGCGCTGGTGAAGTCGTGCGACACGGTCTTCTACCGGGCCGGGTACGAGGAGTGGCTGCGCGACGGCGGCAACAAGCCGAAGGGCAAGGTCAAGGAGCCGATGCCGAACATGGCCCGCGCCTACGGGTTCGGCAAGCGGACGGGCATCGATCTGCCGGGCGAGTCCCCGGGCCTCATCCCCGACCGCTCCTGGAAGTTGAACCTGTGGAAGGCCACCAAGGACGAGAACTGCCGGCGGGCGAAGACCGGCTTCCCCGAGATCAAGGATGAGGGACGAGCGGCGTTCGCCAAGCGGCTCGCCAACGAGAACTGCCTCGAGGGCGACATCTTCCACGCGTACGAAGCGGCCAACTTCTCCATCGGTCAGGGCGACGTGCTCGTCACCCCGCTCCAGCTCGCCAGGGCGTACGCCGCGCTCGTCGGAGACGGCAAGGTCCGCAGCCCGCGGGTCGGCTGGGCGCTGTACCGCCCCGACGGCACGCTGGACAAGGAGATCAAGGTGCCGGTCGTCGGGAAGCTGCCGATCAACAAGGAGACCCGCGACTACATCCGCAAGGCGCTGAGCGAGGTGACGTCGGACGGCACCGCGGCCGGCGCGTTCAGAGGCTTCCCGATGAACGAGGTGCGGATCGGCGGCAAGACCGGTACCGCCGAGGTGTGGGGTAAGCGGGACACCTCCTGGTTCGCCTCCTTCGCTCCGGCCGAGAACCCGCGATTCGTGACCGTGGTCATGGTGTCGCAGGGCGGTTTCGGCGCGGAGACCGCCGCCCCGGCGGCGAGGAAGATCTGGGAGGGCATCTACGGCCTGGGCAAGGACGACAACGGCAAGGCACGGAAGGCCGCGTTGCCCTCCGGTCACCCCGTGGAGCGCCTTCCGGTCATCAGGCGGGATGGGACGGTCGCGCGATGATCCAGCAGGCGACCCTCCGGAGGCGATCGTTCGCGAGCCGCGCGGTGGGCCAGGGATCGCCGGTCCGGCGGATGGACGGCCTCATGATGCTCGCGATCGCGGCGCTGGCCGTCATCGGGACGCTCCTGGTCTGGTCGTCCACCCGGACCTGGATGTCCGTCCAGCCGACGGCGATGGCCAAGAAGCACGTGCTCAACATCCTCATCGGCCTGGCGCTGTTCCTCGCGGTCGCAATGGTTGACTACCGCCGGCTGAAGACCGCCGCCCCCGGGATATTCATCGCGGCGCTCATCGGGTTGTTGCTGGTCATCACGCCGATGGGAGCGACGATCAACGGGCACCACTCGTGGATCGCGCTCGGTGGTGGCTTCGCCGTACAGCCGGCCGAGCTGGCCAAGCCGGCGCTCGTGCTGATCCTGGCGCGGTTCCTCGTCAAGCCCGCGGAGAAGACGGGGCGGCCGAGGCTGGCCAGTGTGGCCCTCTGCCTCGGCGCCACGGGGCTCACCGCCGCGCTGGTGATGCTGGAGCCGGACCTCGGCACCACCATGGTCCTCCTGGTCACCACCGGGGGGACCCTGGTGCTGGCGGGGGTGCGCAAGCGCTGGATCATGGTGTTCTTCCTCCTCGGGGGCGCGGTGGCGGCAGCGGTGTGGTCCCTGGGGTTGCTGAAGCCGTACCAGGTGGCGCGATTCACCGCCTTGATCAACCCGGCGAGCGACCCGCGAGGGGTCGGCTACAACAGCACGCAGGCGCTCGTCGCCATCGGTTCGGGCGAGATCTTCGGGAAGGGCCTGTTCCACGGCGGGCAGACCACCGGCCGGTTCGTGCCGGAGCAGCACACCGACTTCATCTTCACGGTCGCGGGAGAGGAGCTCGGCTTCCTCGGCTCGGTCACCGTGGTCCTCCTGCTCGGCGTCGTGCTGCTGCGCGCCGTACGCATCGCGCGTCAGTGCGACGACAGGTTCGGAGCGCTGGTGGCGGGGGGCATCGTCTGCTGGTTCGCCTTCCAGAGCTTCGTCAACGTCGGGATGACCATCGGGATCATGCCGATCACGGGCATCCCCCTTCCCTTCGTCTCCTACGGAGGCACGGCCATGTTCGCGAACATGATGGCCGTGGGCATGTTGCAGGCCATCCGCATCCGCGGTTACGGCAGGCGCGCGGCGTAGCCGTGGCCAGGCTGTGGACGACGGATTTGGAGCGCCTTTTGAAGCGGATACGCTTGGGCCTATGTCTGTCGAGTCACTGTTTCCTCGCCTGGAGCCGCTGCTGCCCAAGGTGCAGAAGCCGATCCAGTACGTCGGGGGTGAGCTCAACTCGACGGTCAAGGACTGGGACGAGGCGAGCGTCCGATGGGCTCTCATGTACCCGGACGCCTACGAGATCGGCCTGCCCAACCAGGGCGTGCAGATCCTCTACGAGATCCTCAACGAGCTGCCCGACACGATGGCCGAGCGGACGTACGCGGTCTGGCCCGACCTCGAGGCGCTCATGCGGTCCGAAGGCGTGCCCCAGTTCACCGTCGACGCTCACCGCCCGGTTCGCGCTTTCGACGTCCTCGGGGTGTCCTTCTCCACCGAGCTCGGATACACCAACCTGCTGACCGCGCTCGACCTGGCGGGCATCCCGCTCGACGCGGTCGACCGGACGGACGAGGACCCGATCGTGCTGGCCGGAGGCCATGCCGCGTTCAACCCCGAGCCCATCGCCGACTTCCTCGACGCCGCCGTTCTCGGTGACGGAGAGCAGATCGCGATCGCGATCTCCGAGGTCATCCGCGAGTGGAAGGAGGAGGGGTCGCCGGGCGGCCGCGACGAGGTGCTCATGCGCCTCGCCTCCACGGGAGGCGTCTACGTCCCGAAGTTCTATGACGTCGAGTACCACCCCGACGGGCGCATCATGCGCGTCGTGCCGAACCGGCCCGGCGTGCCGTCGCGGATCTTCAAGCACACGGTGATGGACCTCGACGAGTGGCCCTACCCGAAGAAACCGCTCGTCCCGCTGGCCGAGACCGTCCACGAGCGGTTCAGTGTGGAGATCTTCCGCGGGTGCACCCGTGGCTGCCGCTTCTGTCAGGCCGGGATGATCACCCGTCCGGTGCGGGAGCGTTCGATCACCACGATCGGCGACATGGTGGAGAACGGCATCCGCGAGTCGGGCTTCAACGAGGTGGGGCTGCTGTCGCTGTCCAGCGCCGACCACTCCGAGATCGGCGACGTGGCCAAGGGCCTGGCCGACCGGTACGAGGGCACCAACACCTCGCTGTCGCTGCCGTCCACTCGGGTGGACGCGTTCAACATCGACCTGGCGAACGAGTTCTCCCGCAACGGCCGGCGCTCCGGGCTGACCTTCGCTCCGGAGGGCGGCTCCGAGCGGATGCGCAAGGTGATCAACAAGATGGTCACCGAGGAGGACCTGATCCGCACCGTCACCACGGCCTACAGCCAGGGGTGGCGGCAGGTGAAGCTGTACTTCATGTGCGGCCTTCCCACCGAGGAGGACGTGGACGTCCTCGGCATCGCCGACCTGGCCAAGAAGGTCATCCAGGCGGGCCGGGATGCCACCGGCTCCAAGGACGTGCGGTGCACCGTGTCGATCGGCGGGTTCGTGCCGAAGCCGCACACGCCGTTCCAGTGGGCCGCCCAGTGCGACCACGAGACGGTCGACCGCCGGCTGCGTGAGCTGCGCGACGCGCTGCGCGGCGACAAGGAATACGGCCGGGCCATCGGTTACCGCTACCACGACGGCAAGCCGTCCATCGTCGAGGGGCTGCTCTCGCGCGGCGACCGCCGCGTGGGCCGGGTCCTTCGGGCGGTCTGGGAGGACGGCGGCCGGTTCGACGGCTGGAGCGAGCACTTCTCCTACGAGCGCTGGATGCGCGCGGCCGAGAAGGCGCTGGCCGGCGAGCCCGTGGACGTCGAGTGGTACACCACCCGCGAGCGCGAGGAGCACGAGGTGCTCCCGTGGGACCACCTGGACGCGGGCCTGGACCGAGAGTGGCTCTGGCAGGACTGGCAGGACGCCAACAGCGACGTCGAGGTCGAGGACTGCCGCTGGACGCCCTGCTACGACTGCGGCGTCTGCCCCACGATGGGGACCGAGATCCAGATCGGCCCGACCGGCAAGAAGCTGCTGCCCCTCACCGTGGTCTGACAGGGGACTTCCGAGCGAGGTTATCCTGAAAGACGACGGACCGACATCGGAAGGACGACTTAACACTGAAACCCGTTCCTGATGGCCCCCCGCCCGCGCCCGTGGCGCAGCGCCTTCGCGTGCGCTACGCCAAGCGTGGCCGGCTGCGCTTCACCAGCCACCGCGACATCTCGCGTGCCGTCGAAAGGGCGGTACGGCGAGCCGACATCCCAGTGGCCTACAGCGCGGGGTTCAGCCCCCACCCGAAGATCTCTTATGCCGGCGCGGCCCCGACCGGGGTGGCGAGCGAGGCCGAGTACCTCGAGATCGGCGTGACCAGGCCGTGCGACCCGCACCGCCTGCGTGCCGACCTAGACGCCTCGCTGCCGCCCGGCCTGGACGTGCTCGACGTGGTCGAGGCACGCGACAGCGGCCTGGCCGACCGGCTGGAGGGCTCGATGTGGGAGCTGCTGCTGCCCGGGGTGGATCCCGAGGTGGCGGCCAAGGCGGTCGAGGAGTTCGTCGCCGCCGACCGCGTGGAGGTCGAACGCCTGACCAAGAAGGGTCTGCGGCGGTTCGACGCCCGCGAGGCGGTGCTGTCTCTGACCGTTCAGGACGGGCCGGAGAGAGCGGCAGGCCAGGAGCCTGATCGGCTGTGTGTCATACTTCGCATGGTCGTTCGGCACGCGACACCTGCGGTTCGACCCGACGACGTACTCACGGGACTGCGCCTTGTGGCGGGCCTCGCGCCGCTGTCACCCCCCGAGGTGACCAGGCTGGCGCAGGGGCCGCTCGACGCGACGACCGGTGAGCCCGCCGACCCGTTCGATTTCGATCGGGTGGGCGGAGACCGATAAGACTTGCCGCCGAGGCACCGAGAGGGAGCCCGGCGGACCGCGAGAGACGAGAGCTCCCGCGCGGCGCGGAGACGTGCCCGGGAGCTGACGGGAGAGCGCCCGCATGCTCGACAACGAGCCCAATGCCGGGGCTGTGAGCCTTGGCAGCGATACGACGACGACTGACAAGACGACAGGGGGGACGCGGAGCGGAGCCGGTGGCACCGCTCCCGCACGCCGTCGTTCGGCGAGCCGGCCCGCCGGCCCGCCGCCCGAGCCGGAGGACACGCCTCCTTCGGTGATCACCGTACCCGCCGCGGCGGCCGGTCCGGCACAGCCGGAGGCGACGCCGACGGAGGCCGAGCGGCCGGAAGCCGCCGCTTCGGAGGCGGCCCGGCCTGCCACGCCGGCGGAGCCGGAGGCCGCGCCGGCCTCCGAGGAGACGAAGCCCAAGCGGACGACCCGCCGCAAGACCGCCGCCAAGGCCACCGCCGCGGCGGAGGGGGCGGAGGAGGAGGCCGCGGCCAAGCCCGCGCGGCGCACCCGCACCCGTAAGGTCGCCGCCGAGCCCGTGGCCGACACGGCCGCGCAGCCCGCGGTCGAGACGCCCGCCGAGGGCGACGCCGGTACGGCCGGTGCCGAGGAGGCCCTGGCCCCCACGCGGCGACGCCGTACGCGCAAGGCGACGACAGAACGATCCAGCGCGATGACCGCGGCCGAGGCCGAGGTGGCCACCGCGATGTCGCTGGCGCTGCCGGACGAGGAGCCGCTGGACGAGGTCCCCGCCGAGGAGGCCGAGGGATCCGAGGACGTCGCCGGCGTCGAGACGGCGGAGACTCCCGAGGCGGCGGAGGCCGCCGAGGCCGAGGAAATCGAGGAAGAGGACCAGGCCGCGGAGGACACCGAGGTCCAGGGGCAGAGCCGCAACGTGGTGGCCGACCCGTTCGGGGTGCACGCCCAGCGTGTCATCGAGCCCCCGTCGCTGACGTTCCCGGCCCCGGCCGCCGTGTTCCAGCCGCTGTTCCAGGCGCCGGATCCCTTCGCCGTTCCGGTGATCCGCACCCAGCCGGCCGTACCCGCCGAGGAGGAAGAGGAGCGGGCCGAGGGCGCGGAGACCGAAGAGGACGCCGACCACGGCGAGGACGACGGCGAGGCCGGCGGCCGCCGCAGGAGGCGGCGCCGTGGGGGCCGCGGCCGCGGCGCCAAGCCCCGCGACGGCGAAGAGGCCGAGGAGAGCGAGGGCGCGCCCGCCGAGACGGCGGAGGAGCCTGAGGCCGAGGAGCAGCACGAGGCCGCCGAGGATGAGGGCGAGGCCGCGGGGTCGCGTCGCCGTCGCCGCCGTCGCCGGCGCGGCTCCGAAGAGGCCGAGGTCACGGTCGACGACCCGCCGAACACCGTCGTCCGCATCAGGGCGCCCCGCGCGACCCGGGCCACGTCCATGGACGAGGTCCAGGGCGTACGCGGCTCGACCCGGCTGGAGGCCAAGAAGCAGCGCCGCCGCGAGGGGCGCGAGCTGGGCCGCCGCCGTCCGCCGATCATCACCGAGTCGGAGTTCCTGGCCCGGCGCGAGTCGGTCGAGCGTGTCATGGTCGTGCGCCGCCAGTCCGGACGGACCCAGATCGCGGTCCTGGAGGACGGCATCCTCGTCGAGCACTACGTCGACCGGGAGGCGAGCCAGTCCTACGTCGGCAACGTCTACCTCGGCAAGGTGCAGAACGTCCTGCCCTCGATGGAGGCGGCGTTCATCGACATCGGCAAGGGCCGCAACGCCGTGCTGTACGCCGGTGAGGTCAACTTCGACACCGCCGGACTGGAAGGCCAGCCCAAGCGCATCGAGGCGGCGCTGAAGTCCGGGCAGTCGGTGCTGGTGCAGGTCACCAAGGACCCGATCGGGCACAAGGGCGCCCGGCTGACCTCGCAGATCAGCCTGCCCGGCCGCTACCTCGTGTACGTGCCGGACGGCTCGATGACGGGCATCTCGCGCAAGCTTCCCGACAAGGAGCGGACGCGGCTCAAGCAGATCCTGCGCAAGGTCATGCCCGAGAACGCGGGCGTGATCGTGCGTACCGCGGCCGAGGGGGCCTCGGAGGAGGAGCTCAGCCGCGACGTGGCCCGGCTGTCGGCGCAGTGGGAGAACATCCAGCGCAAGGCCAAGTCGGCCAGCCCGCCGGAGCTGCTCTCCGCCGAGCCCGACCTGACCATCCGCGTGGTCCGGGACGTGTTCAACGAGGACTTCGCCTCGCTGGTCGTCGAGGGCGACGACGTGTGGGAGACCGTGGACGAGTACGTTCAGTACGTCGCCCCGCACCTGGCCGACCGCCTGAAGAAGTGGGATGAGTCGGGAGACGTCTTCGCCAGCTACCGCGTGGACGAGCAGATCGCCAAGGCGATGGAGCGCAAGGTGTGGCTCCCATCCGGCGGCTCGCTGGTGATCGACCGGACCGAGGCGATGACCGTCGTCGACGTCAACACCGGGAAGTTCACCGGCCAGGGCGGCAACCTGGAGGAGACCGTCACCCGCAACAACCTGGAGGCGGCCGAGGAGATCGTCCGCCAGCTCAGGTTGCGGGACGTCGGTGGCATCATCGTCATCGACTTCATCGACATGGTGCTGGAGAGCAACCGCGACCTGGTGTTGCGGCGTCTGCTAGAGTGCCTGGCCCGGGACCGGACCAAGCACCAGGTGGCCGAGGTCACGTCGCTCGGACTGGTCCAGATGACCCGTAAGCGGGTCGGGCAGGGCCTGCTGGAGGCGTTCTCGACCCCCTGCGACTGCTGCCACGGCCGCGGCCTCATCATCTCGTCCGAGCCGGTCGAGGCGAAGCCGGAGCCGCGGGGTACGCAGGGCAAGATGGCCATCGAGAAGGCCGTCGCCGAGAAGCTCTCGGCCAATGAGGGGACGACGGCGGTCGCCGCGTCCGTCAACGGGAGGGACAGCGTCACCGACGCGCTCCACACCGACGACGACGCCATGGCCGGCCAGTCTCGGGGACCACGTCGCCGTTCCCGCAGGAAGACGGCAGAATAGGACTCCGTCTTTCCCGGCGTTCCGCCCGGTTCGACCTGGGTACCGGTAATCCGGTACCCTAGTCAACCGGTGCGCTCGGAGGCGCGCCTGGCTTCGCGCGCCTACCCCGGTTCGCCGGTCGTGTTATCGACAGCAGCCTGGATGCGGGGCGCAGCATCTAAGCATTTAGCCAGAAGAAGGGTTCCGCGGTGTACGCGATCGTTCGTTGCGGCGGCAGGCAGCAGAAGGTCTCCGTCGGGGACGTCCTCGAGGTGGACAAGGTCGCCGGTGAGGTCGGCTCGTCGGTGTCGCTGCCGGCGGTGCTCGTCGTCAACGACGGCGATGTCACCACCGACGCTGCCACGCTTGGCCGGTTCCAGGTGACCGCCGAGATCCTCGGCGAGACCAAGGGTCCGAAGATTCGGATCCTCAAGTACAAGAACAAGTCCGGCTACAAGAAGCGCCAGGGTCACCGTCAGCGGTACACCCAGGTCAAGGTCACCGGCATCAACCCCGGACAGTAAGGATTTCCCGGGGGATGTCCCCCGAAAGGGAGTGAATCATGGCACACAAGAAGGGCGCCTCGTCCACCCGGAACGGCCGCGACTCCAACGCTCAGCGTCTGGGTGTGAAGCGCTTCGGTGGTCAGCTTGTCAACGCCGGCGAGATCATCGTCCGCCAGCGCGGCACGCACTTCCACCCCGGTGACAACGTCGGCCGTGGCGGCGACGACACGCTGTTCGCCCTCGCGGCGGGCCACGTGCAGTTCGGCACCAAGCGCGGCCGGCGCGCGGTGAGCATCGTCCCGATCGCGGAGTGAATCCGCTCGGCAAACGGTTGTAGATGAGGCGGATCGAGTTCTCGGTCCGCCTCATCTCATTTCTGAGGGGCGTCGCCCGTGTACGCGTCGGCCCCTCCCATAAGGGGAAGCAATGGCTGATTTCGTCGACAACGTCATCCTCTATATCAAGGCGGGTGATGGCGGTCACGGCTGCGCTTCCATCCACCGAGAGAAGTTCAAACCGCTCGGCGGCCCGGACGGCGGCAACGGCGGCCGCGGCGGGGACGTGATCCTGGAGGTGGATCCCAACACGGCGACCCTGCTGGAGTACCACCACCGGCCGCACCGCCGGGCGGGCAACGGCAAGCAGGGCATGGGGTCCAACCGCGACGGCGCCACCGGCGAGTCGCTCGTGCTGCGGGTCCCGAACGGCACCGTGGTGAAGGACGCCGCGACCGGCGAGGTGCTGGTCGATCTCGTCGGCGCCGGCACCCGCTACGTCGCCGCGCAGGGCGGTTTCGGCGGGCTGGGCAACGCCGCGCTGGCCAACGCCCGGCGCAAGGCCCCCGGGTTCGCGCTGCTCGGCGAGCCCGGCGACGAGGCCGAAATCATGCTGGAGCTCAAGACCGTTGCCGACGTGGCGCTGGTCGGCTTCCCGAACGCCGGCAAGTCCTCGCTCGTCGCGGCGCTTTCCGCGGCCCGGCCCAAGATCGCCGACTATCCGTTCACCACGCTGATCCCCAACCTGGGCGTGGTGACGGCGGGGGAGACCATCTTCACCGTCGCCGACGTGCCCGGCCTGATCCCCGGCGCCTCCGAGGGCAAGGGGCTCGGCCACGAGTTCCTGCGTCACGTCGAGCGCTGCTCGACCATCGTGCACGTTCTCGACTGCGCGACCCTCGACCCCGGCCGCGACCCGCTCAGCGACTTCGACGTGATCGAGGCCGAGCTGGAGGCGTACGGGTCGCTGCAGGACCGGCCGCGGATGGTCGTGCTCAACAAGGTGGACGTCCCCGACGGGCGCGACCTGGCCGACATCGTCCGGCCCATGCTGGAGGAGCGCGGTCTGCGCGTCTTCGAGATCTCCGCCGCCTCCCACGAGGGCCTGACCCCCCTGTCGTACGCGATGGGGGAGATGGTGGCGCGGGCCCGGGCGGAGGCCCCGGTCGAGGAGCCCACGCGCCTGGTCATCCGGCCGCGCCGGCTCGGCGAGGCCGGGTTCAGCGTGCGGCGCGTGGACGAGAACACCTTCCAGGTCACCGGCGAGAAGCCCGAGCGCTGGATTCGTCAGACCGACTTCACCAACGACGAGGCCGTCGGCTACCTCGCCGACCGCCTGGAGCGGCTCGGCGTCGAGGAGGCGCTCATCGCGGCGGGCGCCCAGGTCGGGGCCGAGGTGATCATCGGCCCGATGGAGGGCGGATACGTCTTCGACTGGCAGCCGTCGCAGAGCGCGCAGAGCAGGGTGTCCGGCCCCCGCGGTACGGACAGCAGGCTCGCCTGAGAGGGGGATCGCCGATGAGCAGGGACCAGGTCGGCGCCGCGGCGCGGCTGGTGGTCAAGGTCGGGTCGTCGTCGCTGACGACCCCGCAGGGCATGATCGACGTGGACCGGGTGGACGCGCTGGTCGACGTGCTGGCCGCGCGCCGCCTGTCCGGCACCCAGATCGTGCTGGTCTCCTCCGGCGCGATCGCGGCCGGGCTTGGCCCGCTCGGGCTCAAGAGCCGTCCCAAGGACCTGGCCACCCAGCAGGCGGCGGCCTCGGTGGGCCAGGGCGTGCTCGTGGCGCGCTACACCTCGTCGTTCGCGCGGTACGGCCTGCGCGTCGGGCAGGTGCTGCTGACCGCGGACGACATGATGCGCCGGTCGCACTATCGCAACGCCCGGCGGACGCTGGCCCGGCTGCTCGAACTCGGCATCGTGCCCGTGGTCAACGAGAACGACACCGTCGCGACCGACGAGATCCGGTTCGGCGACAACGACCGGCTCGCTGCGCTGGTCGCCCACGTCACGTACGCCGACGCCATGATCCTGCTCTCGGACGTGGACGCCCTTTACGACGGCGACCCGCGCAGGGACGGCGCCCAGCGGATCACCGAGGTACGCGGCCCCGAGGACCTGGAGGGCGTCGAGCTGGGCACGTCCGGCCGGGTCGGCACCGGCGGCATGGTGACCAAGGTGCAGGCCGCCCGCATCGCCACCGGGGCCGGGGTGCCGGTGGTCCTCACCGCGGCCGCGCACGCCGCGCACGCGCTCGCCGGCGACGACGTCGGCACGTACTTCCACCCGGTGGGCCGCCACCCCGGCACGCGGCTGCTGTGGCTGGCCCACGCCGCCACCGGCCAGGGGCGGCTCCACCTCGACGGAGGCGCGGTCGAGGCGGTCGTCGGGCGGCGCAAGTCCCTGCTGCCCGCCGGGGTCGTCAAGGTCGAGGGCGACTTCTCCGCGGGCGACCCCGTTGACCTGTGCGGCCCGGCCGGCACGGTCGTCGCGCGCGGGCTGGTCAACTACGACGCGAGCGAGATCCCCGAGCTGCTCGGCCGCTCCACCCGCGAGCTGGCCAAGGCGCTCGGTCCGGAATACGAACGCGAGCTGATCCACCGGGACCACATCGTCATACTGGGGCACCACCACTAGCGAGTTCTGGAGTGCGGAGCATGTCTGAGGTAGAAGACTTCCTGAAGGTCGCCCGGGCGGCGAAGGACGCCGCCGCCGTGCTGGCGCCGCTGCCGCGCGCGCCGAAGGATCTCGCGCTCCGCGTGGTCGCCGACGCCCTGGTGGCGCGCTCGGCCGAGATCGTCGAGGCGAACGCCGCCGACGTGGACCGGGCCCGCGCGGCCGGCGTGCCCGAGGCGATGATCGACCGGCTCCGCCTCGACGTCGGACGCGTCGAGAAGATTGCGGCGGCGGTGCGGGAGGTGGCGGAGCTGCCCGACCCCGTGGGCGAGGTCGTCCGGGGCAGCACGCTGCCGAACGGGCTGGAGCTGCGGCAGCTGCGGGTGCCGCTCGGCGTCATCGGGATCATCTACGAGGGCCGCCCGAACGTGACCGTGGACGCCGCCGCGTTGTGCCTGAAGAGCGGCAACGCCGTGCTGCTTCGCGGCTCGTCCAGCGCGTACTCCTCGAACACCGTGCTGGTGAAGATCATGCAGGAGGCGCTGGAGGGCACGCAGGTGCCGGCGGCGGCCGTGCAGCTCGTGCCGGGCCAGACGCGGGAGTCGGTCAAGCACCTGATGCGGGCGCGCGGCCTGGTGGACGTGCTGATCCCGCGCGGCGGCGCGTCGCTGATCAACAGCGTCGTCGAGGAGTCCACCGTTCCCGTCATCGAGACCGGCGTCGGCAACTGCCACGTGTACGTGGACGCCGACGCCGACATCGAGACCGCGCTCACGATCCTCGTCAACGCCAAGGCGCAGCGGCCCTCGGTGTGCAACGCGGCCGAGACCCTCCTCGTCCACGCCGAGATCGCCGACGCGTTCCTGCCGAGGGCGCTCACCGCGCTCAAGGACGCGGGCGTGACCGTGCACGGTGACGAGCGGGTCCGCGCGTACGGCGCGGACGTGGTCGCGGCGACGGAGGAGGACTTCTTCGTCGAGTACCTCTCGCTGGACATCGCCGCCGCCGTGGTCGACTCCCTCGACGGCGCGGTCCGGCACATCAGGACGTACGGCTCGGGCCACACCGACGCGATCGTCACCCGGTCGCAGGGGGCGGCGCGCCGGTTCGTCGCGAGCGTGGACTCGGCCGCGGTCGCGGTCAACGCCTCCACCCGCTTCACCGACGGCGGCGAGTTCGGCTTCGGCGCCGAGATCGGCATCTCGACCCAGAAGCTGCACGCCCGCGGCCCGATGGGCCTGCCCGAGCTGACCTCCACCAAGTGGATCTACACCGGGGACGGTCACATTCGCGGCTGACGCCGCCAGGCGCGGATCGGGCGCCCGGCGGACGACGATCAGAGCCAGGGGTCAGACGCGGGCCAGTACGCGGCGCGAGCCGAGGCCCGCGTCCCTGGCCCGCAACGCGGCGTCGGTACGGCTCGGCGCCTCCAGTTTGGTGAGCACGTTGCTCACGTGGTTGCGCACCGTCTTGGGCGCCAGGCGCAGCTCCCGGGCGATCTCGGCGTTGGACCGGCCGTCCGCGAGGTGCTCGAGGATCTCGTGCTCCCGCTGGGTCAGCCCGGGAAACGGTGTCTGCGCCGCCGGGGTGTCGAGGCGGGCCAGCAGGCGTGCCCCCACGCCCCGGCCGAACACCATCTGTCCCAGCGCGACGGAGCGGACCGCCGCCGCGATCTCCCCGGGGCTGGCGCATTTGAGCAGATACCCGTACGTTCCGGCGCGGAGCGCGGCGACCAGGTCCCCCTCGGTCTCGCCCGTGCCCAGAGTGAGGATCCGTACGGCGGGGCACCTGCGGGACAGGTAGTCCACCGCGTCCGCCATGGCGACGTCGATCAGGACGACGTTCGGGCGGAGCCGTACGGCGAGCCGGATCGCGTCGAGCGCCTCCGACGCGGCGCCCACGACGGTGACGTCGCCGGTTTCGTGCAATGCGGACCGAACCCCTTCGGCATACAAGGGATGCTCGTCGGCCACCAGGACGGTGACGTGCCGGGTGCCCCGCCCGGTCGTGCGGTCGGTGTCCATTTGGGGTGAACCCCCGCTTTCTCGGTTGCCTTCTTGCGGTGAGAGCCGCACGCCCCCAGCGGCGGCCTCCCTCAAGGATCGGTCAGCCCGCTTGGGAACGACTTGTGGTTGCCTGGTCAGGCGATCAACTTTGCGCAAAGCAACGCGCGTGTCACTAGGGGTGACGACGCCGTGCGGCTTTGCTGTGCCCATGGAAATCGTGGTTGCCCTTGGCATGGCGGTCGGCGTGGTCATCGCCGCGGACCGGCTCATGCTGTGGCTGGAAAGCCGGGGGCACGTCAACTGGCGGCGCACCGGGCCCAAAAGGCTGAGCGCCGAACCCGAGACAGAGCTGGAACTCCTGCTGAAGGACTCATGATGAGGCGGGTGCTCTATGCCGTCGCCGCGCTGATCGGCAGGGCGGTGCTCGGGGCCGTCTTCATGACGCACGGCTGGGAGAAGTACGGCCACGGCGTCGACGCCGTCGCCGCGCAGTTCGCCTCGGCGGACGTCCCGCTGCCGTACGTCTCGGCGGTCTTCGCCATCATGGCGGAGCTGGGCGGGGGCTGCCTGCTCCTCCTCGGCCTGCTCACGCCCGTCGCGGGGATCGCGGTCGGCATGGTGGCGGCGGGGGCCTTCCTCTACGTCCACGCCTCGCACGGCCTGGGCGAGGACGGCGGCCTGGAACTCGTGCTCGCGCTAGGGGCGCTCGCGCTGCTCGTCGCGGTCGCGGGTCCGGGGCCACTGAGCCTCGACCACCTGCTCGTCGGGCGGATGAGGGCGCGTCGCCGCGCGGGGATGGTCCAGGCGTCGGTCTGATATCCCCCCGGCGCGCCTTCCCGGATTTGTCCGTCACGGCCGCTATGGTTGTCCCTCCTATGGGTGGACGTCTGGGGCGGGTCGGCCCGTACGCGCTGCTGGAGCGGCTGGGCCAGGGCGGCATGGGCGAGGTCTACCTCGCGGCCAACCGCCGGGGCGAGCAGGTCGCGGTCAAGATGCTCCGCGACCCGCTCGGAGACGATCCGGACGCACGATTACGCCTTGAGCGCGAGGTGCGGGCCCTGCGCAGGGTGGAGAGCCCGTACGTCGCTCAGGTCCTGGACGCCGATCTGTCGTGCGACCGGCCCTACCTGGTGATGGAGCACATCGAGGGCGAGACGCTGCTCGACGCGGTGCGTCGCCGGGGGCCGCTGCCCGAGGCCGAGTCGATCTCGCTGGCCCACGACCTCGCGACGGCGTTGGCGATCACGCACGCCGCCGGTGTCGTCCATCGCGACCTGAAGCCGGCGAACGTCCTGATGGGCGCGGAGGGGCCGGTGCTGATCGACTTCGGCATCGCCCAGGTCCTCGACGCGACCCGGCTGACCGTGACCGGGACGTTCCTCGGCACACCCGGGTACGCCGCGCCCGAGCTGTTCGCCGACGAGACGGTGGGGGAGCCGGCCGACGTGCACGCGTGGGCGGCGACGGTGGCGTTCGCCGCCACCGGCCGGCCCACCTTCGGCAAGGGGACCGTCGAATCCCAGATGTACGCGATTCTGCACGGCCAGGCGGACCTCGCCGGGGTGCCACCCGCGCTGTTGCCGTTGGTCAGGGCGGCCCTGCACCGCGACCCGGCCAAGCGTCCCACGGCCGCGGTCCTGGCCGACCGGCTGGCCAGGCTCGCCCGTGCCGCAGCCGACTCCGCGCCCGCGGAGGGTGGTCGCGGCGCCGCACTCGTGCGGAGGACCGTGCGGCCGGGACGGAGCGCCCGCGCTCATCACACCGCCCGTCCGGGCCGTGCCGAGCGGACTCCTCGTCCCGGCCGTGCCGACCACGCTCCCCGTGTCGGCCGGGCGGGCCGTACAGCGCGGCCCGCGACCTCGGCGTCGGCCGCCGAGGCGGTGGCGGACGCCGAGGTGGACGCGCGGCCGCGCATCGGCCTCCCACGCGGAAGCGCGACCCTCCTGGTGCTGGCGCTGCTCGCGGTCCCGTGTGTGGTGGTGTCGCTCGTCTACCCGCTCGCCACGTTCGTGATCACGGGGACGCTCATGGTGCTCGCCAGGGCGCTGTGGAGCGGCCACTGGCTGGTACGCCGGCGTGAGTCGGCCAAGATGCGCGCTGTCCTGCGCGTGGTGACCTTTCCCCTGACGCTGGCGGGTTCCCTCGTCTCCGCGGTGGCCTGGCCGGGACTGCCCGCCGCGGCCGCGGCCTTCGCCACGCTCTGGCTCACGGCCGGAGCACGCCTGGAACCGGAGTGGTGGACCCAGGCGGTGCCCGTGACGGTCGCGGGGGTCGCCTTCGGCGTCGTCACCGGCGTGATCATCGGCCGTGAGGTCGAACGCGTCGGCGCTCGGGTGCCCGGACTGCGGAGAGAGGGCCTGCGGGCGCTCGCCGTGCTCGGCGGTTTCGTGGCGGTGTGCGCGACGGCCGTGCGAGCGGTGGCGTTCTTCGTCTAGCTTTCTCTGGCGTCGTCCGGCGTGCTCCGGCTCCTTTCGCCGTTGTGACTAGCTCTCCCTGCGGGCGAACTTGTTGAAGATGCGCTCGCCGGCGTTGACCGCGCCCTCGGCCACGTCCCGCAGGACGCCGATGAAGGGGTCCTGCGACTGGGCCCAGGACTCGCGGTAGGAGTTCGCGGCCGCCTTGACCTCTTCAGTGATCTTGGCGTTGGCGTCGTCGGCGCGGCGCGGGTAGTCCCCCGCCAGGATGGAGTCGTACTCGCCGCCCCGGCGCCAGCGGTCGAGCTCGGCGACCCGGGTGACCGCGAACGGGTGAGTCGTGCCGATCAGGTTGAGAATCTTGAGCAGGCCGTCGCGGACGTCGCCGCCGGTGTCGTACTCGCGGGCCTGGTCGAGGAACGCCTCGATGTTCATCTCGTGCAGGCGCGAGCCGCCGGCGAGCTTCATCAGGGCGCGCAGCGCGGCGTCCGGGTCCTGCCCGGCGAGCAGCCCGCCGCGGTCGGCCGACATCTCCGCCTTGCGCTGCCACTCCTCCAGAGCGGCCACGATCACCCGCAGTCCGATGTAGCCGAGCGGGATCCACGCGACCCGGGTGGCGAGGCGGGTGAGGATGGCCAGCATCGTGCCGTAGACCGCGTGGCCGGACAGGATGTGGGAGGTCTCGTGCCCGATGACGAAGCGGAGCTCCTCCTCGTCCATCAGGTCGAGCAGGCCGGTGGAGACCACGATGAACGGCTCGTCGAAGCCGATGGCCATGGCGTACACCTGGGGGTCCTGCTGTACGTAGATCTCAGGGATCCGGTGCAGGTCCAGGATGTACGCGCTGTCGCGGCCCATGTCGTGGAGGCCGCGGAACTGCGTATCAGTGGTGCGCACCGCGGACGCCAGGAACATCAGGCGCAGGCGGCGCTCGCTGAACAGACCGGACATGCGCTTGAGCACCGAGTCGAACCCGCTGAGCGAGCGCATCGCGACGAGCGCGGACCGGTCTGCGGGGTGTTCGTACGCGCGGGAGCTGATGCCGGGCAGCTGCACGCGACTGCGATCGGGAGTGGTCATGTCCCGCATGCTATGTCGGTGGGCCTGACCGCGCGCGGGACTGTGTTTTAGAGGGGTACCTCCGGTTCTCGCGTGACCTGCAGGCTAGGGTCCGTTTCATGAGAAATGGGGCGGCGACCAGACGGCTGGGCATCATGGGAGGGACGTTCGACCCGATCCATCATGGTCACCTGGTGGCCGCGAGCGAGGTCGCGCACCACTTCAGCCTGGACGAAGTGGTGTTCGTGCCGACCGGGCAGCCGTGGCAGAAGGCCCACAAGACGGTGACGGCCGCGGAAGACCGCTATCTGATGACGGTCATCGCGACGGCGTCGAATCCGCGTTTCTCCGTCAGCCGCGTGGACATCGACCGCCCGGGGCCGACGTACACGATCGACACGCTGCGCGACATCTCCGCCACCTACGGGCCCGACGTCGAGCTGTACTTCATCACCGGCGCCGACGCGCTGGCGCAGATTCTGAGCTGGCGCGACGTGGATGAGCTGTTCCAGATCGCCCACTTCGTCGGCTGTGACCGGCCGGGGCACGCGCTTCTGGACCCCGGACTGCCCGAGGGACGGGTCAGCCTGATCGAGATCCCGGCGCTGTCGATCTCCTCGACGGAGTGCCGCGAGCGTGTGGCCGCCGGCGAGCCGATCTGGTACCTCGTCCCGGACGGCATCGTGCAGTACATCAACAAGCGCGGCCTCTACCGCGATCTTTCGGACTGATCTGGGCCGCCGTCACCTGTCGATGTCCGCAGGGCACATCGAGGGCACATCGGCGAAGATCGCATCGGCGGCCCGCCCTGGCTCGCTCGTCGGCATCCGGCCACAGAAGTGCGCAGATGTTCAAGGTCGTGACGGCGGAGCGGTGGCCCATGAGGGCGCGAACACGAGGTGGGCCTGACGGCGAAGCGGTAGTTCTCCGCGTACTCATGCGTGTCCAGCATCCTGTAAGTGCGCGGAAAGAGAGGCTGCCTATCTTCACGCCAGTTTCCGTTTTTGACCAAGGGAGCCCTCATGCACCCCCGGACTCGGCACCTGGTTCTCCCCCTGTGCGTCCTGGCCGCCGCCGGTCTTGTCGGCGGCATCCCCGCCGCCGCCCCGGCGCAGGCCGCCGATGTCGTCACCTACGTACCGCTCGCCGGTGCAGGTGCCTACGCACGTGGCATCGTCGACTACTGGGTGAACAACAACGCGGCCAACCTCATCAAGGCAACGCCGTACACGCCCACGGTCAACGTCAGGTCCCGCGGCAGTGAGCCGACCCCCGACGGTCCTCCCGGGCTCGTAGGGGAAAACATCAAGCCGACATCGCCGCAGAGAAATATGAATCTTCCCAAAAGCGTGGGAAAGGTGTTCTTCACGGACATCGACGGCAACCCGCGCTGGTGCAGTGCCACGGTGATGCTGTCGCAGTACAAGAACGTCGTCGCCACGGCGGGGCACTGCGTGTACGAGCCCACGGCCCAGACGTACCACTTCAACTGGGTGTTCATCCCCGGTTACTACAAGGGCAGCGCCCCGTGGGGCATCTACGTCGGCAAGCAGGCGTACGTCCACAGCGACTTCAACGCCCGCCGGGACAGCGGCCGCGACTACTCGTTCGTCACCGTCCACAACGGTGTCGACAGCAACCTCAGCGACGTCGGCCGCCTCGGCGACAAGGTCGGCGGCCAGGGCCTGGCCTACAACCAGAAGATCGGCGACAACCTCCACGTGTTCGGCTATCCGAGCGGACCGCTTCCCAGCGGAGATAAACTCACCGGCAAGACCTTAAAGTGGACCTACGGTCCGAGTTACGGCGTGGTCGCCTTGGACTGGGAAAAAGACCGCCTGGGAATCCCGAGCGTTCGCAAGGCCAAGAAGTTGGTCGGTGTCCGTTCCCCCCTCCCCGCCGATGGCTCCTCGGGGTCGGCGTGGCTGCTCGACTACAACTCCGGGATCCGCACCGGCTACCTCAACGGCCTGACCGTCGGCGTCTCCGACACCGACGGCGACCACTGGACCGACACCGCCGCTTCGCCCTACTTCGACAGCGCGACGTATCGGGTCTACCAGG
Organism: Microtetraspora fusca; assembly: GCF_001570365.1. Lineage (GTDB taxonomy): Bacteria > Actinomycetota > Actinomycetes > Streptosporangiales > Streptosporangiaceae > Microtetraspora > Microtetraspora fusca. Next base: position 26,969 of record NZ_BBYK01000052.1, read on the forward strand.
CCGCTGCCGGTCTCCGGTCCGGCGGCATCAGCTGAGTCGACCCGAGGGCGGCCAGCGCGGGAGCCGTCCCCGGCAACCGGCGAGCAGCGCGGCGAGCCATCAACGGGGGCCCACCCTTCCCTTGTACAGGGCCCGTTGATGCCGGAACCGCAGGCCGGAGGCGGAATCGGCGGGGCGGTGGCGTACGTTGAAACGGCACGAGGCCGCGTTCGGGATAGGGTCGGGCGCGGAAACGGGATTGAATCGCCCGCCTTTCGGCGGGCACCCTTGGAAGAGTCGATCGAGTCCCGTGTCCCGGCAATGGAGGACAGAACCACATCGTGACCGCATCTGAGAGATCGCTTCAGCTCGTACGGGTGGCCGCCGAGGCTGCGGCGGACAAGCTGGCCGACGACATCATCGCCTATGACGTGAGCGAGCAGCTCGTCATCACCGACGCGTTCCTGCTCTGCTCCGCCTCCAACGACCGTCAGGTCCGCGCCATCGTGGACGAGATCGAGGAGAAGCTCCGCGTCGAGGCCGACGCCAAGCCGGTTCGCCGTGAGGGCGAACGAGAGGGGCGCTGGGTGCTCCTCGACTACATCGACATCGTCGTCCACGTCCAGCATGAGGAGGAGCGCACCTTCTACGCCCTTGAGCGGCTCTGGAAGGACTGCCCCTCGATCGAGCTTCCGGAGAGCGTCACCCGGGTGGCCGCGCAGCGGGCCGGCGGGGCCGCCCGGTGAGCGAACTGCTCATGCCGGCGGCGGGGAGACCCGCGTGAGCCGGCGGGTGGTGTGCCTGCGCCACGGACAGACGAGATGGAACGTCGAGCAGCGATTCCAGGGGCACAGCGACATCCCCCTGGACGCCGTCGGGGCCGCCCAGGCGGCACGGGCGGCGTCCCTGCTCGCCGCGCTGGGGCCGACCGCGATCGTCTCCTCCGACCTGCAGCGCGCGTACGACACGGGGGCCGCGCTCGCCCGGCTCACCGGCCTCGGCGTGTCGGTGGACAAGGACCTGCGCGAGCGCGGCGGCGGCGCGTGGGAGGGGTTGACCCGCGAGGAGATCTCCGCGGGCTGGCCGGCCGAGTACGCGGCCTGGGACGCGCCGGGTGGCGAGGCCGTGGCCGACGTCGCCGAGCGCGTGTCGGAGGCCATCCGCCGGTGGGTCTCCCAGCTGCCCGACGACGGCCTGCTGGTCGTGGCCTCGCACGGCGCGGCGTTGCGCCTCGGCATCGCCCGCCTGCTCGGTCTCCCCGAGGAACTGTGGTCCGCCCTGGGCGGCCTGGCCAACTGCTGCTGGTCCGTCCTGGAGGAAGGACGGCGAGGGTGGCGGCTGCTCGAACACAACGCCGGGACGCTCCCCGAGCCCGTGATCAGCGATGACAGGCCTGAGGCGGGCAACGGCGGCTGACCCCGCCGCCGGCCCCAGATGACGATTAGGTAAACGGCGAATGGTCGCTATATGCTCCTCGGGCGCCGCGTCGAGAGAACTCGAAGCGGTGACCAGGGGCTATAGCGCAGCTGGTAGCGCACCTCCATGGCATGGAGGGGGTCTGGGGTTCGAGTCCCCATAGCTCCACCTCGATCACTTCACCGGCCGCCCGGATCGGCCATCCCACGCGGAGGCGAAATCGGAGGCGGCCGTCGTCGGCGGTAGCCTACTGGCCATGCTCCCGACCCCCGATCCGCGATGAGCGGCGCGTACTCCGGCTGGCTGATCGGCGGCGCCCTGCTGCTCGCTTTGATCAGTCTGATCACGGCGATCCGCAACCGTCCCATGGGCCTCATCCTGCTCGCCGGGCTCGCCCTGATCGAGGTGGCCCTGCTCGTCCAGGCGGGCATCGCCGTGGCGCGGCTGTCCGAGGTGAAGCAGGAGACGGCGACCTTCGTCGGCTATCTCGCCGGGACGGTCGTCATTCCCCCGGCCGCCGTGTGGTGGGGCAAGGCGGAGCGCACCCGGTGGGGGCCCGGGGTCATCGCGGTCGCCGGCTTCACCGTCGCCGTCATGACGGGCCGCCTCCTCCAGCTCTGGAACGGCACGGCGTGAGCGCTCCGGTGAGATCGGGACCGGGTCGGGTCCTCGTCGCCGTCTACGGCGTCTTCGCCCTCGCCGCCTCCTCCCGCGCCGGCGTCCAGATCGCGACCCGGTTCCACGAGGCGCCGCTGGCGTACCTGCTCTCGGCGCTGGCCGCCGTGGTCTACATCGTGCTCACGGTGGCGCTGGCCCGCGGCGATCGGCGGCTCGCGCTCGCGGCCTGCCTCGTCGAGCTGACCGGGGTGCTGGTCGTCGGCACGCTGAGCCTCCTCGACGCGGAGGCGTTCCCGCACGCCACGGTCTGGTCGGGCTACGGCGCCGGCTACCTGTTCGTGCCGCTCGTCCTGCCGGTTCTTGGGCTGTTCTGGCTGCGCCGCAGCGCCTCCCAGGTGGCATCCGCCTCGTGATCTGTACCGGCGAATCCGACTAGACCGGGTTTGCGAGGGCAGAGCAATCCTCCGAAGCCACGAGGACAGGAGGAGAGAGGCATGAGCTTGATCGAACACTCGGTCAACGTGAACGTGCCGGTGCGCACCGCCTACAACCAGTGGACCCAGTTCGAGAGCTTCCCCGAGTTCATGGAGGGCGTGGACTCCATCAAGCAGGTCACCGAAAGCCGGACGTACTGGGCGGTCGAGATCGGCGGGGTGCGACGCGAGTTCGACGCGGAGATCACCGAACAGCACCCGGACGAGCGGGTGGCCTGGCATTCGCTGGACCGGCCGCACCACTCGGGGGTGGTGACGTTCCACCGCCTCGACGACGACCACTGCCGGGTCACACTCCAACTGGAGTACGACCCCGAGGGGGTGGCCGAGATGGCGGCCGACCTGCTGCAGATCGTCCGGAGGCGGGTCAAGGGCGACCTGGAGCGCTTCAAGACCTTCATCGAGGGGCGCGGCACCGAGAGCGGCGGCTGGCGCGGTGACATTCCCGGTCCCCACCAGCAGGGCGGCTTCGGGACCGGTTACGACATCGGCGAGCCGATGCCGCCCCAGCCGGTGAACCCGGAGTATCCGCCGAAGTCGCCGCTTCCCGCGCCCGGTCCGGGGCCGGTTCCGCCGGAAGGCGGCCCGGGGACGACACTGCCGCGCGCCTGACCCCAGCGGGGGGTTTTCGGGCTGATGCTGCTGTTACCGGAGTGTTTGCGGTTCATGTCGTGATTGATACCTCTGGTACGATTGTCGAGTCATCGGATGATTCGACAATGAGAAGAGGATTTGCACCGGCATGACCGCCGTCGTCGCACACAGGGGCCGCCGAACCGGATCGGTCGCCTGGCTCGTCGGGCTCGGTATCGTTCTCGCGGCGCTCAATCTCCGGACCGCCGTGACCAGCGTGGGTCCCGTGCTGGATCAGGTCAGCACGGCCCTCGGCATGTCGGGTGTGGCGAGCGGGTTGCTCACCACCCTGCCGGTGCTCTGTTTCGCCCTCTTCGGAGCGATGACTCCCGCCCTGTCCCACCGGGTGGGCGAGCACCGGCTGCTGCTGGCCGCGCTCGTCCTGCTCGGTGCCGGGCTGTGGATCCGCTCCGTGGTCGGCAGTTCCGGTGTCTTCCTGGCCGCCAGCGTGGTGGCGCTGTCCGGCGGCGCGATCGGCAACGTGCTGATCCCGACGCTGATCAAGCGCCACTTCCCCTCGCGGTCCGGTCTGATGACCACTGTCTACTCGACGGCCATGGCCGCCGGGACGATGCTCGCCGCCGCCGCCACCGTGCCCATCCAGCGGGCGGCGGGCGGCAACTGGCACGTGGCACTCGGTGTGTGGGCGGCTCTGGCCGCTGTGTCCGCCATTCCGTGGCTTGCGCTTCTGCGCAGTGAGCCGGAGCGGCACCGAGTCCGCGGGACGGGGCCGGGCGAGCTGGTACGCAGCAGGCTGGCCTGGGCGATCGCCACGTACTTCGGCACCCAGTCCCTGATCGCGTACGTCATGTTCGGCTGGCTTCCCCAGCTGCTGCAGGACAACGGCTACACCTCGGGGCAGGCGGGGACGCTCCTCGCGGTGTTCACCGGTCTGGGCATCCCGATCTCGATGCTCGTGCCGGCGATTGCGGCGCGGATGGCCGACCAGCGGCTGCTGGTCGCCGCGTTCTGCGGCGCGTACGCGATCGGGTTCGCCGGGCTGCTGACCGGGCGCGCGCTGTGGGTCTGGGCGGTGATCGTCGGTGTGGGCATGGGCTCCTTCCCGCTCGCGCTGGCGATGCTCGCGCTGCGCACCCGGACGGCCGAGGCGACGGCGGCGCTGTCCGCCTTCGGGCAGAGCGCCGGCTATCTGATCGCCGGTGCCGGCCCGCTCGCCGTGGGCGTGCTGTACGAGATCAGCGGCGGCTGGACGGTCCCGTTCGTGCTGCTGTTCGTCGTGGTCGCCGCCCAGATGGTCGCCGGCTGGTACGCGGGAGCGTCGAGGTACATCGAGGACGAGCGGCGGCCGGTCGCGCCCGTCGAGGCCGTGCTGGACGAGGAGGAGCGGGGATTCCGTACGGCTTGCGTCTCCGCGGGGGCGTCGCAAGCCGTGCGAAAGTAGCGGATCTCCCTCAGAAAGCACTTACGGTCACTCCTCAGCACCTGAGGAGTGACCGTTTCTGACTCCATTGTGCCCACCGGTGTGAGCCGCTGCACGGGTCACCGGGGGAGATCTGCACCTGAATCCGCCGAACGGCCTCGGCGTGGACGGCCCGGTCCTGCTGGAACCGGTCGAGATCCTGGAGAATCAACTCCAGGTGACGATCGCGGACGCGAGGACACTGGGGCAGGTACGGACCCCCGCCGGCCTCACGTTCGTGATCCATCGCCTCGCCGGTACCGGCCAGTCTCCGACACAGATGGGCACACGATGACCGCACGACTCATTCAGCCATCCGGGCGTGGCTTCCTGCTGTTCGACTCCCACCCCGCGGGGTGCGCGCGGATCGTCGCCGACATGGCGGCCCAGGTTCAGCGGAAGACGCGACCGGGTGAGGGGGACCGGCCGGTCGCCCTGGTCATCGGCTCCAGCGCCGGTTACGGACTGGCCGCCGCAGTCGCCGGGATCGCCCGGTACGGCGTGCAGGGGGTGGGCCTGTGCTTCGAGCGTCCTCCGACCGCTCGCCGGACGGCGACGGCGGGGTGGTATCGAACGATCGCCACGGCCACGCTCGCCCGGGAGGCCGGGAGCGATTTCGCGTTCATCAACGGGGACGCCTTCGCCGACGCCACCAAGGATGATGTACTCGACCTGGTGGCCAAGCGGTTCGGGGGCATCGATTACCTGATCTACAGCGTGGCCGCTCCCCGTCGCACCGACCCTGTCACGGGCGCGCTCCATCAGTCGGTGATCCAGCCCATCGGGGCCGAGCACCTCACCAAGACGCTCGAATTCGACAGTGACGGGGCGCCCCACCTCAAGGAGATCCGCGTCCAGCCCGCCACGGACGAGGAGACGGCCGACACGGTCAAGGTCATGGGCGGTGAGGACTGGGCGCGCTGGGTCGATGCTCTGGAGGCGCGCGATCTGATCCGGCCGGGCTTCTCCACGGTGGCGCTGTCCTACATCGGCTCGCATCTCACCTCGGCCATCTACCGGGCAGGGACGATCGGGGCGGCCAAACTGCATCTTGAGGGGACGGCATCCGTCTTCGGGGACCGGTTGAGCGCCTACGGTGGCCGTGCCCTGACCTCTGTCAACGGCGCGGCGGTCACGCAGGCGTCAACGGCCATCCCCGGCATCGCCCTGTACGTGAGTCTGCTGCGTGATGTCCTCGGTGAGGGCATGGCGTCGCCGCTGGCTCAGTCCGTCGACCTGTGGGACCAGCTCATCGGGACCTCGCCGCTCGACATCGACGAACGGGGCCGCATCCGTCTCGACCGTTGGGAGCTTGACGAGGAGGTGCAGGCGGCGGTGACCGAGCGATGGAAGGCGGCGACCCCTGACACCATCGGGGATCTCGCCGACACCGGCTGGTTCCGGAGCGAGGTCCGGCGGCTGTACGGCTTCGAGGTTCCGGGCGTCGACTACTCCCTGCCCTGCGACCCCGATCTTCCCTGGCCTGGCGTCGACTGATCCGACTTCTGGGCCCACGTAGACTGCGACGTCCACGCCTGGAAAACACGCACGGTGCGTGGTTCGTGCCGCTTCCCTCAAATGACGCCGGCCCCACCCTGGAAAGGGATTGGGGCCGGTTTCGGCACGGCCGGCGGCTCCCTGTTCCGGGCTGGCGATTATTCGTATTCGGCGTGATTGAGGCGGCTGTGCCAGAACAGCGGCAGATCGCCCGGAACAAGCACTCGGGTCGTCTCTTTCAGCAACCCGGCGAAGCCGCCGTTATCAATGGAGGCTCAGAGCGCGGTGACAGTGCCGAAGGCGCTTGCGCGAAGGGGAGCACTGTCCCGTCGCCGGATTTGTTTTCCGCTGCCGTCTCGGCGTTCAGCGGATCGCCGTCAGGGCGCTTGGCCATGGGGGTCGTTCTGAAGGGGGTGGAGTGGCCGCCCGAGGCGACCTGACCTCGCCTCGGGCGACCACCAGGCAAGAGTACGGCCTGATGCCCCCGTTCGGAAATTCCCTTCGGCGGTCCGTTGTCCAGAATATTAATTCGTTGGTGAAATGAGGAGTTCCAGGCGGATCGGCACGTGGAAAGGCCCTGTCCGGAAACCCGCTGTCGTGCCGCGGGGACGCCGCGATAGCGTGCTTCCCATGCATTCCGTGCGATTGATCATCTCTCCGCCGCCCGCCCGATAGCGGGCGGACCCTCTCGTCAGCCGGACCCACGCGGTCCGGCCGGTGGTGGCTGCCCGCGTTCCGGGCCCTTTCCGCCACTCACCACGAGAGACATCAATGACGCATGTTCCAGCCCTGCCCGTACGTCGGGGCCTGATCTTCGTGTCCGCCGCCGGGATCGCCTGGGGGACCGGGGGAGCGGTCGGCGACTTCCTACGGAGAGCGGGCCACCTCGGCCCGGTGGCCGTGACCTTCTGGCGGTTCGTCATCGGGGCCGCCATCCTGCTCGCCGTGGGGTTCCTCGGTCGTACGGCGGGCCCCCGGAGGCTCGTCGCGCCGCGATCGTGGGGGATGCCCCTGGCGCTCGGCGTGGCCATGGCCGTCTCGCAGGTCGCGTACTTCGCGGCGATCGCCGAAACCGGCGTCGCCCTGGCCACGATGATCGCGATGGGCGCGAACCCCCTGTTCGTCGCGGCCGGTGCCCGGTTCCTGTTCGGCGAGCGGCCGGGACGGGCCGTGAAGGCGGGCGTCGCCGCGGCGGTCGCCGGCCTGGCCATGCTCGCCGGAGGGCCGGGCGAGTTCTCCGCCGCCGGTGTCGGCTACGCCGTCCTGTCGGGGGCGACGTACGCCGGGGTGACGCTGTTGAGCGGCGTCGAGCGCGGCCGGTCGGCCCCCGGGCAGACGATGGCCTGGTCCTTCGCGGCCGGGGCCGTCTGCCTGCTGCCGCTCGCGGCGACCGGGAGTGTCCTGCCCTCGGGCGGCGATCCCGCCGCGGCCACGCTGTCGCTGGCCTATCTGGGCGTCGTCCCGACCGCGCTCGCGTACGGGCTGTTCTTCGCCGGGTTGGGCGTGGTCAGCGGCACGACGGCTGCGGTCGTCGTCCTGCTGGAGCCGCTGGTCGCCGCGCTCATCGGCGTCCTGCTGCTGGATGAGCACCTCACCGCGCTCCAAGTCGCCGGTGGCGCGCTGCTGATGGCCGCCGTCTACGCGCTCGGGCGGGCCGAACTCGCCACCGGCCCGGCGGGGGAGGACCGCGACCGCACCTGATCCCGCCAAGGTGGCGGTGGAGTCACCGGACCGTGCCGCGGGCGTGGACGTCGGGGCCGCTCTGTGCGGCGGCCCCGACGCGAGCCCAGGCGCGGTGTTATCCGGCGAACCGGCGTTCCGGCAGGCCCGTACCCGCGCCGAGTAGCACGAACAGCGACCCGGCGAGCGGCTGCCCCTCCTTGGCCTCCGACGTGATGTAGAGGTCGGTCAGCCCGGGGCCGCCGAAGGCGCACGAGGTGGGCTGGTCCACCGGCACGTCCACCACGCGGTCCAGCCGCCCGTCGGGCGCGTACCTGTGCACCTGGCCGGCGCCCCAGACGGCGACCCACACGCAGCCGTCGGCGTCCACGGTGAGCCCGTCCGGGGAGCCCCCGTCGATGGTGGTGAACACGCGCCGCCCGGACAGCTCGCCACCGGGCGAGAAGTCGAAGACGTCCACCCGCCGGGTGGGTGTGTCGGCGTAGTACATGAGCGTGCCGTCGGGGCTCCATCCGATGCCGTTGCTGATGGTCACGCTGTCCAGGGCCGTGGTCACCGCGCCGTCGGGGTCCACGCGGTAGAGCCGCCCGCCGCCGGGCGCCTGGTCGTACCGCATGGTGCCCGCCCACAGCCGCCCCTGCGGATCGACCGCGGCGTCGTTCCCGCGTACGCCCTCGCGGGCCAGGCGGGCGAGCCAACGGAACGTGCCGTCCGGTTCGAGCAGCCCCACCCCGTCGACCAGGTTGAGCACCAGCCCGCCGTTGGCGCGCGGTCGCGCCGCGCCCACGTGCTGCGGCGCGTGCCGTACGGTGTCGGAGCCGGTCGACGGCGAAAAGTAGTGGATCTCCGCTGCCGGGATGTCAACCCAGAGCAGCTCGCCCGTCTCCGGGAGCCATGTGGGTCCTTCGGCGACCTGGGCGTGCGTTCTCAACGCGATCTCAACCACGGATCCGGAGCCTAGCCGAGTGACCCCTTCCTGCCGGCGCAGCCGCCGCCGCCAGGCCGGCTCACCACCGATGATGGCGATGTTTTCGCTCATGCACTCCGGGACGTGCCGCTGGCCGTGATCCGGGACATCTTCTCCGGATTGGCGATGAGATAGACGGTCTCGATCTTGCCGTCCGCGACGACAAGGGAGATCACGGTGACGGTGCGGCCCCCGGCGGTCGCCACGATCGCCGGGCCGCCGTTGACGTCGGCGATCTCCACGCCGATCGAGGTGAGGTCGCCCGCCCCGATCGAGGCCAGGAACCGGCCGACCCCGTTCTCGGACGCGATGGCCATGAGGAACCGTGCGACGTGGTCCCGCCCGGTCATCACCCTCAGCGGCGCCTTCGCCTTGCCACCCCCGTCGCCGACCAGCGTGACGTCCGCGGTCAGGAGCTCCATGAGGCCGCGCAGGTCGCCTTCGGCGCAGGCGCAGGCGAAGCGCTCGGTCACCCGCCTGCGCTCCCGCCGGTCCACGTCGAACCGCGGCCTGCGCTCCTGCACGTGGTCGCGGGCCCGCCTGGCGAGCTGCCGGACGGCGGGTTCGCCTCGGCCCAGGATCCCGGCGATCTCCGCGTACGAGTAGCCGAACGCCTCACGCAACACGAACACCGCGCGCTCCAGCGGTGACAGCGTCTCCAGCACGACCAGCAGCGCGAACTCCACGCCGTCGGCCAGGCCGGCGATTTCCGCCACGTCCGGCGCGGTGCTGACCGGTTCGGGAAGCCACGGGCCGACGTATTCCTCGCGCCGTGCCCTGACCCGCCGCAACCGGTCGATCGCCAGGTTCGTGGTCATGCGCACGAGGTACGCCCTGGGGCTCTCGATCTCTTCAGCGTCCACTTCGGACCAGCGCAGCCACGCATCCTGCACCACGTCCTCGGCGTCGGCCGCGCTGCCCAGGATGCGGTACGCCACCTCGGTGAGCAGGCCACGGTGACGGACGAACAGTTCGGTGCTCATAAGACCTCAGACGTAGCACAGGCCCGCCGGCGTGACATCGGGGCTTTCGGTTACCGTCCAACGCGCCGATTCCTATACACTGACAGGCGTCGCAAGGGGCTATAGCGCAGCTGGTAGCGCACCTCCATGGCATGGAGGGGGTCTGGGGTTCGAGTCCCCATAGCTCCACCGATCCGATCAGGGCCGGCAGCGTTCCGAAAGGGACGGGTGTCGGCCTTCGTCGTCGTATCGGGGGTTTCGTGACCGATGCGCCCCGTTCCGGCCGTACGATGCCGATCATGCTGTGGCGGCGGTCTCTCCTGTTGTCGGTGCTCCTGGTCTCCGGATGCGCCGGGCATGCGCCCACCGGTGTCGCTCCGCGTACGGCGGCGGACGTGGGGACGGAGCCGCGTCCCGCGGCGGCTGCCCCGAACGCGCCGGAACCGTCGCCGGAGGCGTCGGGGATCCGGCGGCCGCGTGATCCGATCCACCACGGGCCGCGGAAGTCCGACATGGTGGCGCTGACCTTCGACGCCGACATGACGTCGTACATGGAAGGGCAGCTCGACCGGGGCGAGGTGGACAGTTACGCCAACCCTCGGCTGATCGCCGAACTGCGCCGGCTCAAGGTGCCCGCGACGATCTTCATGACCGGCCTGTGGATCAAGCGCTACCCCGATGTGGCGGCCGGCCTGGCGGCCGACCCGTTGTTCGAGCTCGCCGACCACTCCTACGATCACAAGGCGTTCAGCACGCCCTGCTACGGGCTGGGCCGTACCGATGACATGCGGGGGAGCCTCCGCCGGACGGAGGCTCTGCTCGACCGGCTGGCTCCCGCACACCCGCGTTTCTTCCGCTTCCCCGGAGGCTGCTTCGACAAGGCGGCGCTCAGGGCGGTGGCGGCCGAGGGCCTGACGCCGATCCAGTGGGACGTGGTCGGCGGCGACGCCTTCGCCACGTCCAAGGACGTGATCGTGCGGCAGACGCTCGGCGGCGTGCGCGGCGGCTCCATCGTGGTGCTCCACCTGGGCGGCGGAAAGCCGTCCGGGCTGACCGATGACGCGCTTCCGGCCATCGTGAAGGGGATCAGGGAGCGGGGGCTGCGCCCGGTCACGCTCTCCACGCTGCTCGGCCACCGTTAGGTCACGCTTTGCCGGGTCGATGACGTGATGTCACGCGATGAGTACGTTTTACCGTCGCTTCCGTGACGGACCCGACCACGCCCGACGAGATGGCGTCGAAAGGGGCGAACGGGAACCGACGGAGGTGCCGGATGAAGCCACGTTTATCGGTCCTGGCAGGGATAGCCCTGCTGTCAGTCGTCCTCGCCGCCTGCGGCGCAGGTGGGGGAGAGGCCCCATCGGCCGGGCGGGCCGCTCCGGGAGGCCAGGCCGCGGAGGCCGGGAGGCTGGAGCACGACGCCACCGCCGAGCAGATCTCGACGTTCGCCCTGGACGTCGACACCGCGTCGTACGGCTACGCCCGCCGTGCCGTACAGGAGGGGAGGCTGCCCGAGCCGGCTCAGGTCAGGACCGAGGAGTTCGTCAACTCCTTCCGCCAGGACTACACCGAGCCGGACGACAACGGCTTCTCCGTACACGTGGACGGGGCGCGGACGAACGGCTCGGTGCTGCTCCGGGTGGGGCTGCGCACCCGCGGGGTCGGCCCGGAGCAGCGCCGGCCGGCCAACCTGACGTTCGTGGTGGACGTCTCCGGATCCATGGAGGAGACCGGGCGCCTCGACCTCGTGCGTGACGCCCTGCACACCCTCGTCGACCAGCTCATGCCCGGCGATCAGGTGGCGATCGTGTCGTTCAGCGACTCTGCGCGGCTGATCACCCCCATGGTTCCGGTGACGGAGCGGTCGCGGCTGCACGGCGCCATCGACGAACTGCGCACCGAGGGATCGACCAACCTGGAGGACGGGCTCGTCACCGGCTACCGGGAGGCGTCCCGGGCGTTCCGGTCCGTGGCCACCAACCGGGTGATCCTGCTCTCCGACGGGCTCGCGAACACCGGCGCGACCGAATGGCGCGCCATCCTCGACCGGGTGAGCGAGTACGCGGCCAAGCAGGTCACGTTGCTGTGCGTCGGCGTCGGACGCGAGTACGGCGACGAGTTGATGGAGCAGCTCGCGGACAACGGTGACGGCGCCGCCGTCTATGTGAGCAGCCAGGCGGAGGCGCGCGAGGTCTTCGTCGAGCGGCTCCCGGCCAACCTCGACCTGCGCGCCCGCGACGCCAAAGCGCAGGTCGTCTTCAACCCCGCGACCGTCGAGTCGTACAGCCTGCTCGGATACGAGAACCGGGAGCTGGCGCCGGAGGACTTCCGCGACGACTCGCGCGACGGAGGGGAGGTCGGGCCCGGGCACTCCGTGACCGCTCTCTACTGGGTACGGCTCCGCGCCGGGGCGTCGGGGCAGCTCGCGACGGCGACGGTGCGCTGGCTCGACCCGGACAGCCGCAGGCCCGGCGAGGTCAGCCGCGCGGTGGACATCCGTGACGTCGGCGGCGACCTGTGGACGGAGGCGCCGATCCGGCTCCAGGTCGACGCGGCGGCCGCGGCCTTCGCCGAGTACCTGCGCGCTCCGTGGACCGAGCGCGGCGAGCGGTTCGGGCTGGGGCTGGCGGACCTGGCGGGGCACGCGTCCCGCCTCGCGGAGGCCACCGAGGACCGCGACGTGGCGGAACTCGCGGATCTGGTCCGCCGCGTGCGCTCCCTCAGCTGATCGGTTACAGCCTCGGCCGGGATTTCCTATACACTGGCGTGGCGCCGCGAGGGGAAACCGTCGCGGACGTCACCGCGGGGCTATAGCGCAGCTGGTAGCGCACCTCCATGGCATGGAGGGGGTCTGGGGTTCGAGTCCCCATAGCTCCACCGCGGGAATCGCCCCGTTCCGTCGAGGAACGGGGCGTTCGCTTTTCCGGCGTATGTGCGCGCCCTGGTCGCGGTTCGCTTCTCGTGGGCGCCCGGTTATTCGATTGCCGCTCCGCCGCGCGTCCTCCTAGCGTGACGAGAGGAACCGGATCACGTCGGTCGCGCCCTGTGGAAAGGCCGGCTCTCGGCTTCGCCGTGCGATCCGGCGGCCCGACATCGCGGGCGTACGACCCCGGAGTGTGAAGGAGAGCATATGCACGCGCGTCACAAGGATCACGAGGAGCCGCCGTCCCGCGATCTCCAACCGGACGCCGGGGGCGGGAAACCCGATCTGCGGCCATTCGTCCGGGACGGGCGCCTGATCACGCTCCCGGCCCGGCAGAACCGCCGCCGCGCGGTCCTGGACCACGTGGCGGCGCGCTGCTTCGACCCCGCGGCCGAATACGACGAGCGGGCCGTCAACGAGAAGCTGCGCGAGTGGTGTGAAGGCGGCGAGGTGGACCACGTGGCCGTCCGCAGGTATCTCATCGACATGGGCATTCTCGTCCGGGGCAACGGCGTCTACCGGGTGAAGGGGCAGACGCCTCCCGAGCCGGGCGTCGCGGAACGATACGTCAGCTCCATGGGCCTCGAATAAGAGCCGCGCTGAGCGGACCACGTACGAGGACGGGCCGGATCAGGTCCTGCGAGCGCGGAGGAGGAAGGCGCCGACGGTCAGGACGGTCGCGACCGCCTGGGCCGTCAGGAACCCGGCCGTCTGCGCGGGCTGGAGCAGCAGGGCGGTGAGGGCGGGGGCGCAGCCGAGCACGGCCACGTCGATCCCGGTGACGCCCCAGAAGAGGGGGCCCAGCGGAACCGGACCGCCAGGGGTGTCGAGCACCGGTAGCGAGTGGTCGATCGGCCCCCGCCCCGCCATCCGCAGCGCGGCGACGGCGATCGGCGGCGCGCACAGTGGAACGAAGGCCCACCACGACGCGCCCGCCGCGACGCCCGGCCCGACGAGGCCGAGGGCGGCGAGCGCCGCGGCCAGCCACGCGCCGGCGAGCAGCGCGGGCGGGATCGCCCGGGCGGCCCTCGCCGCCTGCCGCGAGACACCGGCCAGCCGGATGAGGGTGGGGTTCTCGATGTCGCGGCGGGCTCCCGCCGTCGCCGAGGCGGCGGCGGTGAGGGCGCCCGCGAGCAGCGCGACCGCGACGGGCGGCGTGATCCCGCCGGTGGCGACGGCGGCCAGCGCGGGGAACGCCGCGGCCGCGAGCAGCGCCGCCAGGCGGGTGGGGCGGCGGCCGAGCCGGCGCGCCTCCACCCAGGCCAGCGCGAGGGGCGCGGGCAGGTGCGGCCAGGGCCGCGAGCGCAGCCGCCGGGCACGCCAGTGATTGTCCTCGGCGATCCACGTGAGCAGCCCGGGCTCCAGTGTGACGATCGCGTCCGTGGCCTGGCCGACCCGGGCCGACGAGGCGATCACCGCCCGGGAGGGGAAGCGGGACAACGCCCGCCACGTCCGTACGGCGAGGCCGGTCGCGGCGAGACAGGCCGCCACGGCGACGCCGACGATCACGCTCGCCGGGACGCGCGGGAGCGCGGTGAGCAGCGAGCGCCAGGGGAGCGCCGCGCCGCTCGCCGCCGCGAGCCCGGCGACGATCGCGAGGGCGGCGAGCGCGGCGAGCGCGACTCCCAGCCGGTCCGACTCCGGATCCCCACGCTGGGCCAGTACGGCCGTGGCGGCGCCGCCGACGCAGGCGGCGACGGCGACGAGGACGGCGCCGGCCACCCGGAGTGTGGCGAGGTCCGGGACCCCGAGCACGGTGAGGACGGTGACGCCCAGCACCACTCCGGCGACGACCGACGCGACCAGCAGCCGCAGCGCGGCGGGGCGCAGCACGGCCCGCCGGGTGAGCGGCGACGGCACCAGCCAGGCGGCGTCCGCGGGGGAGACCGTGATCGGTCCGACGAGGCGGGCCAGGGCGATCAATCCCGCGTAGGCGAGGACGACGAGGGCGAGACCCGTGCCGATCGTGGCCGGGTCCGTCGTGGCGGCCGGCGCCACGATACGGTTCCACGCCCGGGACAGCGGTTCGGCGGCGACCGCGCCGAGCACCGCGATGGCGAAGGCCAGCGTGTACCGGTCCTGCCAGGTGCGCTCACGCTTCGCGCGGGGAGCGCGGATGATCGCGCGGGCGGAGGCGAGGGCGTTCACCGCGTGGCTCCGGCGGCCAGCCGTCCGGAGGACAGGACGGTGTGCCGCGCCCCGGTCGCCTCGATGAGGCCGGGATCGTGGCTGGCCATGACGACGGTCCCACCGCTGCGGGCGTACTCGGTCAGGATCCCGGCCAGCCGGGTGCGGAAGGCGGTGTCGAGGCCGTGTTCCGGCTCGTCGAGCAGGAGCAGGCGGCTGGGCCGTACGAGCGCGGAGGCCAGGCACAGCCGCTGCCGCTGGCCGGTGGAGAGGGTCAGGGGCACGGCGTCGGCCCGTTCGGTGAGCCCGCAGCGCTCCAGGACCTGGGCGACGTCCGGCCAGGCGTCGTCCACCGGCTCGTGGGTGACCCGGATCAGCTCGACGTGCTCGTGTACGGTCAGCCCGGGATACCACGCCGGTTCGGCGGCGACCAGGGCGACCGCGCGCCAGAACGCGGCGTCGTCGCTCGGCGGCGTGCCGAAGACGGAGACCTCCCCGGAGGTCGGCGGCCGCAGGCCGGCCAGGCAGCGCAGCAGGGTGGACTTCCCCGTCCCGTTCTCGCCCGCGACGGCGACGATCTCTCCCTGACGGACCGTGAGATCGACGCCGCGCAGGACGGGGTTCGCCCCCAGCACGACGTGAAGATCCCGCACATCGATGATCGGCTCAGACACGACCCGAGCCTAGCCAAACACAAGTCAGCGGGGCCCGGGGACGCGGGAGCGGAACGTCTGGCGATAGGCGAGGGGGGCGACGCCGACCGCCGCGTGCAGGTGCTGCCGCAGCGACACGGCGGTGCCGAACCCGGACTTCCTGGCGATCTCGTCCACCGACAGGTCGGTGGTCTCCAGCAGGTGCCTGGCCTGCTCGACCCTGCGGCCGGTGAGCCAGCGGGCCGGGCTGAGCCCCGTCTCCTCGCGGAACCTGCGGGTGAACGTGCGCACGCTCATCCGGGCGTGCGCGGCCAACTCGGCCAGATCGACCGGCTCGTGCAGCCGCTCCAGCATCCAGGCCCGGGTGGGAGCGGTGCCGGCGCCGCCGGGGTCGGGCAGGGGGCGCTCGATGTACTGCGCCTGCCCACCCTCCCGGAACGGCGGCGTCACGCACCTGCGCGCCGCCCGGTTGGCCACCTCGCTGCCGTGGTCGCGGCGTACCACGTGCAGGCAGAGGTCGATCCCGGAGGCCACGCCCGCCGAGGTGAGGACGTCGCCGTCGTCGATGAACAGCACGTCGGGGTCGAGCCGTACGCGGGGGAAGAGCCGCTGGAAGCGCCGGACGTGGTACCAGTGCGTGACGGCCGGTCGGTCGTCAAGCAGGCCGGCCGCGGCGAGGACGAACGCCCCGGTGCAGATCGACATCATCCGGGACCGTCTCGCCGCCGCCTGGAGCGCCGAGCGGAGCTCGTCGTCGATCGTTCCGGCGGTGAGCGCGGATCCCCCGTGAACGCCGGGCACGATGACCGTGTCGGCGGTCTCCAGGGCGCCGAGGTCGTGGTCGGGCAGCACGTGGTACCCGGCGGAGCCGCGCACGGGAGCGCCGCCCGGCGAGCAGGTGGTGATCTCGTAGAGCCGCCGTCCCGCCGGGTTCGCGGCCACCCGGAAGACCTGCCCGGGGATGCCGAGGTCGAGGGGCGCGAAGTCGTCGAGGGCGAGGATCACGACGCGGTGCGGGGGCGCTTCAGGAGCCATGGCCGGATTCTTTCACATATTGGCTTTCGGGCCACTCGTGGCCCGATATCTACCCACCTGATGATGTCCGGGTGACATTCAGAGGATTGAGAGCCGGTCGTCCGCACCGCGCGTGGATCGTGGCCGCCGTCGCCTTCGTCGCCATCATCGGCGCGGCCGGCTTCCGGGCCACGCCCGGAGTGTTCATCACGCCGCTCCAGGAGGAGTTCGGCTGGACGAGGGGCACCATCGGCCTCGCCGTGTCGGTGAACCTGATGCTCTTCGGACTCACCGCGCCGTTCGCCGCCGCCCTGATGGACCGTTTCGGCATGCGCTCGGTCGTGTCCGCCGCGCTCGCCCTGGTCGCGGCCGGTAGCGGGGTCACCGTGTTCATGACCGCGAGCTGGCAGCTCGTGCTGTGCTGGGGCGTCCTCGTCGGGCTCGGCACCGGCTCCATGGCCCTCGTCTTCGTCGCCACGGTCACCGACCGCTGGTTCGTCCGGCAGCGCGGGCTGGTCACCGGCGTGCTCACGGCGGGCGGGGCCACCGGCCAGCTCGTCTTCCTGCCCGTGCTGGCCCATCTCGTCGAGATGTCGGGATGGCGGACGGCGGCGCTGGTCGTGGCCGCGTGCGCGCTCGCGGTCGTGCCGCTGGTGTGGTTCCTGCTCCGCGACTCCCCCGAAGAGCTCGGCCTGCGGCCGTACGGCGCCGCGCCGGACGCCGAGCCGCGCGTACGGCCGGCCGGGGGAGGGGCGGCGGCCCGCGCGCTCCGGACGCTGCGCGACGCGGCGCGCACCCGGGCGTTCTGGTACCTCGCGCTGGGCTTCGCGATCTGCGGGGCGAGCACGAACGGCCTGGTCGGCACGCACTTCATCCCGGCGGCACACGACCACGGCATGCCCGAGACCACCGCGGCCGGGCTGCTCGCCGTCGTCGGGATCTTCGACATCGCGGGGACCGTGTTCTCCGGCTGGCTCAGCGACCGGATCGACGCCCGGCTGCTCCTGGTGGTCTACTACACGCTGCGCGGGCTGTCCCTGCTGATCCTGCCGTCGCTGTTCGCCGAGACCACCGAGCCGAGCATGCTGGTGTTCATCATCTTCTACGGCCTGGACTGGGTGGCCACCGTGCCGCCGACGGTGGCCCTCTGCCGGAAGATCTTCGGCGCGGACGGGGCGATCGTGTTCGGCTGGGTGTTCGCCTCCCACCAGATCGGCGCGGCGTTCGCCGCCACGCTCGCCGGGGTGACCCGCGACCACCTCGGGAACTACGACCTCGCCTGGTACGGCGCGGGCGTGCTCTGCCTGGCCGCCGCCCTGATGTCGGCGCGGATCGTCGCCCGGGTGAGAGAGCCGCGCCGGGCTGAGATCCTGGTCGGATGAACCAATGGGTCCTCCCCCTCGTCGTCCGGATCGAACGCGCGGCTCCCCCTGAGCGCACCGACGCGCTGGAAGCGGCCGCACACGCCGTGCTGAGACTGCTCGACCAGGACGAGTGGGCCGAGCCGATCGCGCAGTGGGAGCGCATCGGGATCAGAAAGGTGGTCCGCCGGGCCCGCGGGGCGGAGTGGCGCCGGGTGCTCGCCCTGCCCGGCATCACCGTCGAGGTGGGGACGGCCGAGGTGCGGGTGCATCCGCCGGTGCCGCTCGACGACTGGCCGAGAGACCTCCAGCGTCTCCAGGTCTCCGGCACCGATCTGACCGATTCCGGTGTTCCGGGCCATCCGGATCCGAAGGGCGCGGTCCTCTGGGTGAACCCGCACCTGGAGATGAGCGCGGGCAAGGCGATGGCGCAGGCGGGGCACGGCGCGCAGCTCGCGTGGTGGGGCAGTGACGAGCGGGCCAGGGACGCGTGGCGCGGCGCGGGGCTGGGCGCGGCCGTCCGCATCGCATCTCCCGAGCTGTGGGAGTCCCTGGTGGACAGCGGCCTCCCGGTGGTGCGGGACGCCGGCTTCACCGAGATCGCGCCCGGATCGGTCACCGTGATCGCCGACGCTCCCTGGCTACGGCTGGGCGGCTTCCGGCCGGCGGGCTGGGGGCCGCTGCGCGCGACATGATCCTCGTTCCCGAAGTGTGATGGTGATCCCGCCCGAAATACCGCGATATGCCGTACGCTCCCGATCGTGTCACCTGGGGACAATGGGACAAAAGCGGTTCCGACTTACGTGGCGGCCGAAGCGGAGACGACACCGCTGCCGAAGATCGTGGTCCCCCCGCCCCCGCAGCCTCCCCGCTCGGGTAAGGGGCTGGGCGACCTGCCGATGCGGATGGTCTATCGCCTGATCGCCGGGGCGGTCGCCGTCGTGGCGGTGGGCGTCGGCGGGGTGGCCGTGCTGACCCGCGGCGGCGACGACGCGGCGCCCTCGGCCGCCCCGGTCCCATCGGCCGCGGCGACCGCGATCCCGAGCCTGCCCGTCGCGAACGGCACCACCGGAGCCCCGGCGGCCACCTCCGGGATCACCCCGTTCGCGAGCCCCCTGGCCGGCTCGCCCGCCGCCACTCCGCAGGCGTCCTCCGCGACCACACCGGCCGCGGTCACGGCCGTCATGCAGGCCGCGCTGTCCGATCCGCGGCTCCGGGAGCTGCCCGAGCAGGACCACGAGCTGCGCCGCCTCTACGGGCGGGCCGCGGCGAGCAAGGGCCTGCTGAAGGACGCCCGCTCGGGTGTCGCCTTCCCCCGTTTCGCGAAGGTGTGGAAGCTGGCCCCGGCCAGCCCCTTCACCAGCCGCCAGATGCTGCCCAAGATCAAGGGAACGTCCTTCCGGGGCCTCCTCGTCTCGTGCCCGGTGCCGATCCCGGTGCAGGAGAACGTCAAGGACACCGCCTTCCTGGCCGCCCGGTGGACGCTGAACCACCACCCGTCCGGCGCGACGATCTCGTGGACGGCCTCGCAGCCCTTGAAGGTGGGGGAGCGGGACGGCTGGCTGCTCGGCTACACCGTGAACTACAAGATCAGGGGCAAGCAGCGCAAGGCCATGGCGGCCCTCGCGCTGGTCGACGTGCCCAAGGACAAGCCCGCGCTGGTGTTCGTCACCATCCCCGACACGCAGAGGAAGCACTGGCGGGACATCAATACCGTCATGTCGCGAATTCGCGTGCTTTAAGGGGCGGTCCTCCTGGGGATGATTACGGCCATCCGAAACGGGGGGATCGATATGTCGGATCTGATCGCCGTCGCGTACGACGACGTCACCACCGCGAACACCGTCCGGGACAAGCTCTTCGAGCTGCAGAAGCAGAACCTGATCAAGCTCGCCGACGCCGCGGTCGCGGAGCGGACCAAGGACGGCAAGATCAAGCTGCACCAGAGCACCAGCACGACCGGCATCGGCGCCATGGGCGGGGCGCTGTGGGGCGGTCTCATCGGGCTCATCTTCTTCATGCCGCTCATCGGCATGGCCGTCGGCGCCGCGACGGGGGCCGCTGCGGGCGCGATGACCGACGTGGGCGTGGACGACAAGTTCATGAAGCAGGTCGGTGAGGAGCTCAAGCCGGGCTCCGCCGCGCTCTTCGTACTGGTCACCCAGAGCACCCCGGACAAGGTGATCCCGCAGATCTCGTCCTACGGCGGCAAGATCATTCACACGTCACTGTCCAAGCAGGCCGAGGAGAACCTGCGCCAGGCGCTCGCCGGCGCCCCGCACTGAGCCCGTACGGGCCGGGCCGTACGGCGGAGCAGGGGCGGACGCGACGCCGCGCGGACCGCGGAGGCGTTCCGCGCGGCCGGGCGTCCGACCGCTCCCGGGTCTCCGGAGCCGAGGCCCCGGAGACCCGGAAACGCCAGTGCCGGCGAACACGCGCGCTGAGCCTGCCCGGAGGTCAGAGCCGGATGCCTCCGACCAGGCCGCGCGGATTCGGGGGCGAGGCTTCGGAGGTTGGAAGGGGTTCGCGGCTCAGCGGGGGGTGGCAGGGGGTTTCGCGGCTCAGCGCTCGGCGAGCACGATCACCGCGTCATCGGGCGCGAACGCGATCGGGCGAGCCTTGTCGGGGTTCAACACCACGCCGTACCTTGGCGGCTCATTGATCCCGGCGGCGAGCCGGTAGCCGATCGCGGTCTCGCCGCGCCGCCGGGCCGACTCGATCACGGTCGCGAACCGGACGGGCTCCCCGATGACCACGTAGTCCTCCACGGGACGCGGATACAGCTCCGAGCCCTTGGAGTCGAAGAGGTAGCCGAACACGTCGGACAGGCGCGGGTTCTCCGCGAGTTGCGCGAGAAGGAGCCCGATGACCGTGTCGCTGATCACGATGTCGTCGGCCCGCGCGACTTCGGCGAGCGCGCGGTTGTTCTCGTCGTACATCTCGCTGACGATCGAGTACCGCTCGCCGAATGTGGACTGGATGTCGCGCAACTGGAGCAACGTCATCAGGGTGCGCGTGTCCGCGTGATGCGCGTCGTACCTGCTGTCGGAGAGCACGATCACGTGCTGGTAGAGCCCGGTGCCCAGCGACTCCAGCGCGTACCTGTCGGTGATGTCGCACTCCTTGGTGTTCACGGTGAGCCGGGCCAGACCGGTGAGGTCGCTTGCCGCGGCCGGATGGTCCCCGGCGACGTCGATCGTCGATCCTTCGGGGACATAGCCGTCGAGATACCGCACGATCTGGGCGGCCCGGCCGTTCCAGCCGAGCAGCAGCGTCCGCTCGGGGCCGGGCCGCTCGTGCGCGGTGGCGACGATGCGGTCCTCCTCCACCGGGACCGCGGGGTCACCGAGGCGGATGAGCGAGTCGTCGTCGGCGATCAGGATGATCTCGTCGTCGGCTGCGATCACCGTGTCCGACGGCGGGTTGAGCACCACCTTCCCGGCCGAGCGCAACCCGATGACGGTCGAGGTCCGGTACGCGCTGAGCGCCTCGCCGTACGTCAGGCCGGCCAGGGACGGCTCGGGCCGCAGGTAGATCTCCCCGCCGTCGAAGTTGAGCAGGTCCATGCAGACGACCGACATGCCCGACTGCCGGGACGACTGGACGATGAGCCGGGACGCCGTGTCGTCGGAGTCGACCAGGTGGACGCCCGGACCGCCCGCGAGGCGTGCCGCCGCCATGTTGCGCGATGACGTGAGAGCGGCCACGACCGGAAGGTGGTCGATGTCGCGCTTCGCGAGCGCGAGCAGGGTCTTGATGACGTGGGCGTCCGGGTCGTCGCTCTGCGGCGAGAGCACCACGACGGACCTGGCCGTCTCCAGGCTCATCAGGTCGAGGTCCGCCGGTTCCGTCGGACGGCCGGTACGGCAGACGAGCCGGGTCCGTCCGATATCGCCCACCTTGGTGCGGATGGCCTCCTCCATGCCCGGCTTGTCGCGGTCGGCCAGGATGGCGATGACCGACCCCCGTTGGCTGGCCTGCGCCTTCACCAGTTCGCCCACCATCGTGAAGACCTGCTCCGACCAGCCGAGGATCACGGTGTGGCCGCTCTCGATGATGCGTGAGCGTCCCTTGCGCAGCTCCTCGATCTTTCCCTTCAGGCCGGTGGACAGCACGCCGACCAGCGTGCTCACGATGAAGATGCCGCCGAGCGAGACGGCGAGCATCAGGGCGAGGAAGGGCGCGGTCCCCGAGTCGCTGGCGATCTTGCCCGGGCTGAGAGCGCGCATCAACGTCATCCACAGCACGCCGGGCAGCCCCGCGTGCTCGAACACCTCGTCCGGTGTGAGCCACAGGGTCAGGGCCGAGACGGTGAGGATCAGCGCGAGTGACGCGAGACCCAGCCAGCCGATCAGCGCCACCGTGCCCTTCGCCATCGTGTTGTCGAACCAGTAGCGCAGCCGCTCCCGAATCGTCGCCCTCGCCACCGAAATCTCCCCGAAGTCCATGAACAGGTGGATTTATGATCGAAAAACGTACCGGTCTCGGCGGCTCCGCCGTACACGAATGCCGCCACTAGACTCGGGTCCCGTGACCGAACTCGTTCTTGCTTCCGCTTCCCCGGCCCGGCTCGGAGTCCTGCGTGCCGCCGGGCTCGATCCCAAGGTGATGGTCAGCGGTGTGGACGAGGACGCGATCACCGCCGAGACCCCCGCCGCGCTCTGCCTGGCCCTCGCGAAGGCCAAGGCCGACGTCGTCGCGGCGTCTCTGGAAGAGGGGGTCGTCATCGGCTGCGACTCCGTCCTCGAACTCGACGGCGTCGCGTACGGCAAGCCCTCCTCGCCTGAGGACGCGCTGTCGCGCTGGCGGTCGATGCGGGGCAGGACCGGTCACCTGCTCACCGGCCACTGCGTCATCGACGTCGCCTCGGGCCGTCGGGCCGCCGACGTCGGCACAACCATCGTCAGGTTCGGCGCTCCCACGGACGAGGAGATCTCCGCCTATGTGGCGAGCGGAGAGCCGTTGAAGGTCGCGGGCGCGTTCACCCTCGACGGCCTCGGCGGATGGTTCGTCGACGGCATCGACGGCGACCACGGCAACGTCCTCGGGATCTCCCTCCCGCTGCTTCGCCGCCTGCTCGGGGAGATCGGCGTCCCCGTCACGAGCCTCTGGACGTCGGCGGGCTGATCGGGCGGGGGCCGCGGACGAGATCGCGGGCCATGATCTGAGGCGCTAGCCTGCCGGACATGAGCGACATCGTACGACCTGCCCAGCGCGAGGCCGGCGGCTTCCTGAGGGGCGTCGGCTGTGCCTTCAAGGGGCTCGGGTGGGTCGCGCGGCACCCCCGCTGGTGGTTGTTCGGCCTCATCCCCGCGCTGATCGCGTTCGTGCTGTACGCCTTCGCCCTGGTGTGGCTCGGCACGCACGCCGGCCGCATCGCCGAGTGGGCGACCCCGTTCGCGGACGGCTGGGGCTGGCGGGACGCGTTCCGCACGCTCGTCGGCATCCTGATCTTCGTGGCCGGTCTCGCGCTCGCGGTGCTCACCTACGCGGCGGTCACCCTCGCCATCGGCGAGCCGTTCTACGAGAAGCTGTCGGAGAAGGTCGAGGAGGACCACGGCGGCCTTCCCGAGGCCGTCGAAGCGCCCTTCTGGCGGACGCTGCTGCGGTCGATCCGCGACAGTCTGATCACGCTCTACTACATGCTGCTGTTCACGATCCCGCTGTTCGTGCTCGGTTTCGTGCCGGTCATCGGCCAGACCGTCGTGCCCGTGCTCGGCGCGATCGTCTCCGGCTTCTTCCTGAGCGTGGAGTTGACCGCTCTGCCGCTGGAACGACGCGGCATGGGACGAAAGGAGCGCTTCGCACTGCTGCGCGGGGAGAAGGGGGCCACGCTCGGCTTCGGCGTGCTCCTCTTCCTGGCCTTCATGGTCCCCCTCGTCGCGGTCGTGCTCATGCCCGCCGCGGTGGCGGGCGCCGCGATCCTGGTACGCGAGCGGTTGGTTCCTCCGCAGGAGGCCTGATACCGCGCGCGAACGCTTGGTGACACGCGTTCGCCCGGTCTCGTAGTGGTGATGAGGTTCTCCACAGGGCGCTCGATATCCCCAGAACGCCACTCGGCCGGTTGGCGGGGGAGCGCGTCGGCGAAGCTCTCGGTCCATGACCTCCGTCTCGACCCTCGTGCTCTCCACCCCGGCCGACATCCTCGCGGCCGTGCCGTACCTGCTGGGTTTCCATCCCCGCGACAGCCTCGTCGTCGCGGTGTTCGCGGGCGGCGCCCTGCGGGTGACCACCCGGTGGGACCTCCCGATCGATCCGGGCGCGCTCGACCCGCTGGCCGGGCTGCTGCGGCGTGAGTCGATCACCACCGCCGTCCTCGCCGGGTACGGCCCGGCCGCCCTGGTGACCCCGGCGATCGACGCCGCGTCCCGGCTGCTCGGCCACGCCGGCGTCGAGGTCGTGGAGGCGCTGCGCGCCGACGCCGGCCGCTACTGGTCCTATGTCTGCGCCCAGGCCGGCTGTTGCCCGCCCGAGGGCACGCGGTACGACGCGGTGTCCGGCAGGGTCGCCGCCGAGGCCGTCCTGCATGGCCTGGTCGCGCTGCCCGACCGGCGCAGCCTGGTCCGATCCGTCGAGCCGTACGGCGGGCTCGCCCGGGTGGCGATGAGGCAGGCCACCGGCCGGGTCGTCGCCGAGACGCGGACGCTGCTGACGGCGGCCGAGCGGCCCGACGAGGTCGCGGCGGCCTTCGTGGCCGGAGGGCGCGCGCGTGTCCGGTCGGCGATCGCCCGCTACGGCTCGGGCGAGCGACTGGGCGATGAGGAGGCGGCGCGGCTCGGACTCGACCTGGCGGTTGTCCGGGTACGCGACGAGGCGTGGGCGCTGATCGACCACCGGGAGGCCCATGTCGCACTGTGGCGGGACCTCACCCGACGCCTGGAGCCGCGATTCGTGGCCCCGGTGGCCTCCCTGCTGGCCGCCGCGGCATGGCGCGGCGGGGACTGTGCGCTCGCCGGTCTCGCGTTGGAGCGCGCGCTGGCCGCCGATCCCGCGTACTCGATGGCGAACCTGCTCTGCCAGGCGCTGCGCCACCTGATCCCCCCCGACGCGATGCGCGACCGCATGCCGACGCCGGAGGAACTGGACGCGCAGATGGGCCCGCCGCGGATGAGCTGGCTGGTGCCGCTGCTCGCGCAGCTCGTAGAGGAGCCCTCGGTGCCGGCCGGATGAACCCACGCGCGGGAGCCCCGGAGAGCCGAGCAGGGGAACCAGTCCGTGGCGAGCTGGGGAACTGGTCCGTCGCGAGCAGGCCTTCCGGCGGTGTGGGAAGAGAAATGCCTGTGGGGTGACGTCTCAGGTGGACGACCTGTCGCTGTGCGTCACGAATCGCGTGTTCGTCGCCCGTGGGTCACAAGGCGAATTCTTGAGCGTGGAGAAGGCCCGATCCCAGGGGAAAGACGAGTTCTCGGACGCACGAAGGGCCGCTGAGCATGAACCAAGCGAGCCCTTGAGTGTCACGAAGTCTTCTGTGCGCAGGAGCCATTGAGCGTAACGAGGGCGAGCCTTGCGATGAGTGGTCGCCCTCCACACGTCACTGCTCGGCCTGCCGTCGCTCCTGCTCGCGGCGGCGCTCGTTGTAGGCGCGCATCCGAGCGGGGTAGCCGGTGAGCTGCACGTCGTACACCGGAAGCGCCAGGTCTCGGGCGACTTTGCCGATGACGGCCGGCGACCCGACCCGGCGGCGGGTCCACTCGCCGTCGTGTGCCACCGCGACGGCCGTGGTGTCGGTCGCGAACGTCTCCGGCTCCACATAGAACTCGACGCCGCGCCGTGACCGGGCGAACGCGATCAGGGCCTCAATGTCCTCATCGGTGGCTTCCCGGTCGAATTTGGCGACCCGGGGGCCGCGTAGTCGTCTGATACCGTAACGATCTCGCCATCTCATACCCCTTATATACAGTTCCCGACTGTCATTTCGCGGGGCTACCGGTATGTCGTCAGTGCTTCGATTTCATGTCGATAGTGAAACCTCACGAGACGGTGCCGCATGCGGCGGTCGTATGGGCGATTCTTCCGTCTCTTGTATTGGGCGGTGACCGATCCACGAGTCGAGCGATGCTCGGCGAGCGCGACGGATAAGGGGTTCCTGGGGGAGACGTAGGGGAGATCCCTGATGACCAGGTCGGCGGCAGCGCCCAGGATAGAGGGGGAGATGCTCTGCCGCCCGCGCGGCGGGGCAGACTCGAAGGAAAGGCAAGCAGGCCGTGCCCGTTCCGGCGCCCCAGGCGTCAGATGTGCGCGACATCAACGAAGGTAGGCATCGATGCCGACGGCAGCGACACCATCCTGGTCCGGGCGTACGCCCATCCATCCCGACCTGAGGGTCACGAACCACGACCGTGACCAGGTGGTCGAGCACGTCAAGGCGGCCTACGCCGAGGGCCGGCTGGACAAGTTCGAGATGGACGAGCGGCTGCATCAGGCGATGACCGCGCGCACCCACGCCGACCTCATCCCGATCATGAACGACCTGTACGGCTCACGCGCCGCCGAGTACGTCCCTCCCGCCCCGCCGCCGGCCCACCACATGCGGGGTCCCGGATACCAGCGGCGGGCGGGATATCCCGCGGCCGGGCCCGTCGACGGCGGTGACCGAGTGGGGGGAGCGGCGGCGCACCTGCTGACGCTGTGCGGCCTGTTCGTGATCGGGCCGCTGATCATGCTGCTGACCGCCGGCCGGACGTCGTCCTTCATCAGGAGGCACGCCGTCGAGTCGCTGAACTTCCACCTCACGGTGCTGGGTGCGACGGTGCTGCTGCCCTTCACCGTGATCGGGATCGTGCTCATCCCGTTCCTGTGGATCCTGGGCTTCGTGCTCGCCGTCGTCGGCGGAGTCTCGGCCATCGCCGGAGGCGACTTCCGCTACCCCCTTACCGTTCGCCTGGTGAAGTAGCCCCGGCCCGCCGACCCCGGCTTCCCCACAGTTCCAAGGCCCGACGGCCCGCTGCCGGTCACACGGAGGCTGTTACTCCCTCCCGGCGCAGCAGGGCCGTGGCGATCACGATCTGGGCGGGTCCGAGCGCGCTCTTGCCGTCTTCTATGTCCCATAGGGCGTTCTGCAGTATGCGGCCGAGGGTCCAGCCGATGGCTCGCTTCCGGTCCAGGCCGAGGACCTCGGTCAGCAGGTCGAAGCGGCGGAGCACGGCGCGAGGCGCATCACCGGTGGCCTCCACCTCGTCCCACCGGTTGTCCAGCGCCGGGAGCAACTCGAACCCCGGGTCGCCGGCGAGCGGTTCGGGGTCGATGGCCAGCCAGGGCTCCCGTTCTCCGGCCAGGATGTTGTCGTAGTGCAGGTCCCAGTGCAGCAGGCGGTCGCCGGGCTCGCCGAGCAGTTCGGCCACGGCGGACGCGCAGGTGCGCACGAGCCGTTGTTCGCCGGGAGCGCGCAGCGCCGGTACGGCCCGGGGGACCTGGTCGAGCATGGCGGAGGCGACGTCGGACAGCCGCCGCAGGCCCTCGGGGGCCGGTACCGAGGTCAGGCGGGCCATCAGTTCCGCCAGGATCCGCACGGCCGCATAATCGTCGGCCACCGAGGACAGGGGCCGGGTCGCGTCCAGCCGTTCCAGCAACTGCGTGGCGCTTTCCTCGTCATGGTCGAGCAGGCGCACGATGCCGTCGCCTCCCCACGCCCGCAGGCCGAGGGCGGTGCCGACGGTCTCCTCCCGGAGCTGCTGCAGCTTGAGCACGGCGGGTGTCCCGTCGGCCTGGAGGACGGGCAGGACCAGCGACGCCATGCCGTACGCGGCCGGACCGTCGGGCCGCAGCCCCCACCGGTCGAGGAACTCGCCGCCCACCCGGGGCAGGTCGGCGAGCCAGGCACGCGCCTCCTCGCCCAGCGCGCCATATGACGCGGCGAAGGCGTCAGGAACGTCGATGTACGCGGACGCGCTCACGGAGACCTCTCCTTCCTGGGCCCGGACCGGGCGGTGACAACCGGAAAAGACCACGGATGTACGGACTTATCGGGCAGGTGCCAGCGCCCTCACCCTACCCGGACGCGATCATGCTGGATCCGGGCCCATGATCGGCACATCAGGGGGTGACACCGCACCTCAGCCGGAGGGCCGGAACCGCACGCCCGGGCCGCTCTCGCTCACATCAGCCAGGCACGGCGGCTCCTCGCCCAGCAGCGGGGGCTGCGACCACTGCCGAAGGCGTGGACGGATCCCCGTCAGGGCATGAGGGCGCGGAGCGTGGCCACCGTGTCGGCCTCCTCCGGCCGCTTGTCGGGGCGGTACCGCAGAACCCGGGCGAAGCGCAGCGCCATCCCGCCCGGATAGCGGGTCGAGCGCTGCACCCCGTCGAAGGCGATCTCCACCACGAGCTCGGGCTTCACCGCGACCACCCATCCGTCCGTCGGCCCCTCGGCCAGGCGGAGGAACTGCTCGGTCTGCCAGGTGAGCAGCTCGTCGGTGAGCCCCTTGAAGGTCTTGCCCAGCATCACGAAGCCGCCGGTCTCCGGGTCGAGCGCGCCCAGGTGCAGGTTGGAGAGCCAGCCCTCGCGCCGCCCGCTGCCCCACTCGGCCGCCAGCACGACCAGGTCCAGGGTGTGCCGGGGCTTCACCTTGACCCACCCGGCTCCGCGCCGGCCCGCGGCGTACGGCGCCTGCAGCGACTTGGCCACCACGCCCTCGTGGCCGTGTCGTATGGCGTCGGCGAAGAACGCCTCGCCCGCCTCGGCGTCGGCCGTTACCAGGCGGGGGGTGACAAGCCCGGCCGGCACGGTGGCGGTGAGCGCGGCGTGCCGCTCCTCGGCGGGCAGGTCGAGCAAATCGGCGCCTCCCACCCGGAGGGCGTCGAAGAAGAACACGCTGAGCGGCACCGCCGCGCGGACGGTCTCGACGTCGGTGCGGCTCGCCACCCGGCCGGAGGTGACCTGGAACGGCTCGGGCCGCCCGTCCGGGCGCAGGGCGATGACCTCGCCGTCGAGCACGAGATCGCGCTCCGGCAGCCGGAGCAGCGCCTCGACCAGCTCGGGAACCTGCGGAGTGATCTCCTCCAGGGTGCGGGTGAAGACGCCGACCCGGTCGCCGGAACGGTGGGCCTGCACGCGCACGCCGTCGAGCTTCCACTCGAGCGCCGCCGGGCCGCCGATCTTCTCCAGCGCCGCGCTCACGGACGGCGCGCTCTGCGCGAGCATGGGCGAGACCGGCCGCCCGACCTCCAGGTGGAACGCGCGCAGCGCCTCGACGCCGCCGCGCAGTGCGGCGGCCCCCACGGCGGGCAGCCAGCCGCGCAGCGTCAGCGCCCGCCTGACCTCGGGGGCGGGCACGCCCGCGGCCTTGGCGACGGCCTCGATCATCACGCCGTCGAGGGCGCCCTGGCGGAGCTCGCCGCGGATCAGGCGCCGCAGGAAGGACTGCTCCTGGTAGGTGGCCGCGCTGAAGAGCTCGTCGATGAGCGCCTTGCGCGCCGCCTGCGATCCGGGCCCCGCCTGCGCCTTGATCCGTTCGAAGAGCGAGTCGACCTGGGTGAGGGTGGCGGTCGCGATCTGGCGCGGCGCCGGTGCCTCGGTGAGTGTGCGCGGTCCCACGCCGATCTGGCGCTGCGGGATCTCGCCGGAGAGATAGGAGATCGCGATCTCGGCCTCGTCGGGGCCCACCCTGCCGAGGATCTCGGCCAGATGCGCGATCTTGGCCAGCCGCGCCGAGTCCGCCGCCACGGCGGCCGACGTCCGGGCAAGGTCGATCAGCAACACACCGTCATCCTGCCTCACCGCCCCGGCTCTTGCCCATCCGGGGACGGGCGGTCAGCTGTAGTGACGCAGCTCAGGCCACAGGGCCCCCCACGTGGTGACCGGATCCCGGCACACGGTGACGGGCACGCCCTGCTCCTCTCCGGCCATGCCGTCGACGGACGCGACCTGATCGCAGCGGGCGAACCGCCCGGTCAGGTAGGACGACGGGGCTCCCACCACGACCGCGACACGGGCCGTTTCGGGCGGCGGCCCCCACCAGTAGAGCTCGTTGTGCGGGCTGTGCACCGTGGGCAGGCCGTACTCCCCGGCCCACCGGTCGAGCGCTCCGGCCTCCCCGTAGTTGGCGGCGAGCAGGACGGCACGCGCGCGGTCATCCGCCGGAAGCGCGCGTACGACCGCGGCCACCTGGGAGGCGAACCCGGGCCAGCCGACCGACTCGCGGGCGACCTCGTTCGCCAGCGCGACCGGGGTGCCGCGCAGCGACTCGGCCGGGATGACCGGCAGGGCGAAGACGACGTTGGAGACCGCCCCCAGGGCGACCGCGGCCGTGACGAGGACCCGCCGCCGGGGCCGTCCGGCGGCCCATTCCAGCGTGGGCGCGCATCCGGCGGCGAAGAGCAGGAGCAACAGCCCCGCCACGTAGTCCGGGCGCCCACCCGCGTAGAGCACGACCGCGCAGCACAGCGGGTACGCGATCGCGAGCGATCGGACGGCGCGGTCGCGCCAGAGCCGGATCCATCCGGCGGCCATGACGGGGACGAGCGGCCAGCTCACCAGGACGAGCTGCAACGGGACGAACGTGATTCGGTTGTTGTCCCCCTCATCGACCTTCAGGGCGGCCGCCATCTGCGCCTGCGGCCAGTCGTGGGTGACCTGGTAGACCACGTTCGGCGCGGCGATCGCCAGCGCGAGCAGCGCGCCGAGCCACAGTCGCGGGTCGCGCAGCGCCGTCCGGGGACCGGCGAGCAGGATCCCGGCGCCGACCCCGGCGAGCAGCAGCACGATGAGTTGCCGGTTGTAGGCGGCCACGCCCGCCGCCGCTCCAACGGCGAGCCACCAGCGGCCGTCGCCGCGCCGCAGCGCGCGCAGGATGAACAGGATCGTGGCCGTCCACAGCGGCAGATCGAGTGTGAGGGTGAGCAGCGCGTGCCCGGCGACCAGCGGGAACAGGCCGGTCGCGATCCCGGCCGCGGCCATGATCTGCGCGGCGCGGCCCCCGCCCAGCTCGCGGGCCACGCAGGCCACGAGGACGACGAGGACGCCCGTCACCACAGCGGGGACGACCCGAAGCGCGGTGACGGTGTCGCCGAAGAGCGCGGTGGAGATCCGGGCCACCAGCGGGGTGAGGGGCGGGGTGTCGAAGTAGCCCAGCCGGGGACGCTGCCCGAGCAGGCGGAAGTAGAGCTCGTCGCGGTGGTAGCCGTACCAGGGGCTGACCGAGAGCAGGACGGCGGTGGCGGCGAGCGCGATGGCGCCGACCGGCCGGAGCGCGAAGCGAGGAATGGACGGTTCCCGGTCGGTCCGGGTGATCTGGGGGGTCCTGGTCACACGGTCATCATCGACGGGAACGCCGCGCGGTGGAATCCGGATCGGCCGCCGATTCCGGTCCGGAGCGCCGGGCGCGGGCCTTCACGACGCCGCGCGTCGTGAAGGCCCCCGCCCGATCGATCAGCTCACGCCGAGCAGGTCGACCACGAAGATCAGCGTCTCGCCCGGCCTGATGGCGTTGCCCGCGCCGCGGTCGCCGTACCCGAGGTGCGGCGGGATGGTGAGCCGGCGCCGCCCGCCGACCTTCATCCCGGCGACGCCCTGGTCCCAGCCGGCGATGACCCGGCCGGCGCCCAGCGGGAACTGGAACGGCGTGCCGCGGTTCCACGACGCGTCGAACTCCTCGCCGGTCGAGAACGCGACGCCGACGTAGTGCACGCTCACGGTGTGTCCGGGCTTGGCCTCCGGGCCGTCACCCTTTACGAGATCGACGATCTCCAGGTCCTTGGGCGCGTCGCCCTCGGGGAAGTCGATCTCGGGCTTTTCCAGTGCCACCTGGCTCTCCTTGTCGTGGTCGTGTCACTCGGGGCCGGGGCCCGATGCCCTGGCCAACCGGATGACTCTACCGGGCGCCGCCCCGCGGTCCGGGCCGCATGGAAACATCGCCGCGGGCCGGGGTGGACGGCGCCCGGTTGTCACCAGCTCTGGTGCAGGGGCATCCCCTCGGTGTAGCCGGACGCGCTCTGCACGCCGACGACGGCCCGCTCGTGGAACTCCTCCAGGCTGGTGGCGCCGGCGTAGGTGCACGCGGAGCGCAGGCCCGCCACGATCGCGTCGATCTGGTCCTCGACACTGGGCCGCACCGGGTCGAGGAACATCCGCGAGGTGGAGATGCCCTCCTCGAACAGCGCCTTGCGCGCCCGCTCGAACGGCGAGTCCTCGGCCGTGCGCAGCCGTACGGCACGGGCCGACGCCATGCCGAAGTTCTCCTTGTACTTCCGGCCGTCCGCGGCGGTCCGCGTGTCACCCGGCGACTCGTACGTCCCGGCGAACCAGGAGCCGATCATGACGTTGGCCGCGCCGGCGGCGAGGGCGAGGGCCACGTCGCGCGGGTGCCGCACGCCGCCGTCGGCCCACACTTGGCGGCCCAGCCGGCGCGCCTCGGCCGCGCACTCCAGCACTGCGGAGAACTGGGGACGGCCGACGCCCGTCATCATCCGGGTGGTGCACATGGCGCCGGGGCCGACGCCGACCTTGACGATGTCGGCGCCCGCCTCGACCAGGTCGCGCACGCCCTCGGCGGTCACGACGTTGCCCGCCACGACGGGGACGCCGGGGTCGAGCGCGCGCACGGCGCGCAGCGCGGAGATCATCTTGTCCTGGTGGCCGTGCGCGGTGTCCACCACGAGCACGTCCACACCCGCGTCGAGCAGCTCCTTGGCGCGCGCGCCCACGTCGCCGTTGACGCCGACCGCGGCCGCGACGCGCAGTCGCCCGGAGGCGTCCACCGCGGGCTCGTACAGCGTGGCGCGCAGCGCGCCGGTGCGGGTCAGGATGCCGACCAGGCGGCCCTCACCGTCCACGACGGGGGCGAGCCGGTGCCGGTGCTCGTGCAGGGAGTCGAAGGCGACCTTGGGGTCGGTGCCCCGGGGCAGCGTCTGCGGCGACGGGGTCATGACCTGGGAGAGCTGGGTGAACATGTCGACGCCGTGGCAGTCGGCCTCGGTGACCACGCCGACCGGGCGGTTGTCCCAGTCGACGACGATGACCGCGCCGTGCGCCCGCTTGGGCAGCAGGTTCAGCGCCTCGCCGACGGTGTCGTGCGGCGTCAGCGTGATCGGCGTGTCGTGGACGAGGTCGCGCTCCTTCACCCAGGCGATCACGTTGGCCACCACGTCGAACGGTATGTCCTGAGGGATAACGGCGATGCCGCCACGCCTGGCCACGGTCTCCGCCATGCGGCGGCCCGCCACGGCTGTCATGTTGGCCACGACGATCGGGATGGTGGTGCCCGTGCCGTCCTTGGCCGAGAGGTCGACGGCCAGTCGGGACCCGACCGAGGAGCGGGACGGGACCATGAAGACGTCGCTGTACGTGAGATCGTAGGGCGGCGTCACATCATTGAGGAATCGCACGTTTGTCCAGCCTATGCGGTGAACGGATGAAGTTGGCATTCCCGCCGGTCCGGTGCCGTGCACCAGCGATCCGCTTTCGTAGGATCCGTGGTGGCGAGGGAACCATTGGGAGGAAATGTGATCATCGTGGACCGGCCGGAGGTGCTCGTCGTCGGCCATGCCGTACGGACGACCAACGCGGCGGAGGCCGACCCCGCCCGTGCCCAGCTTCCGGCGCTGTGGGCCCGTGCGGGCGCGGCCGGAGCCTTCGCGCACGTGCCCGGGCGCGTGGACGAGAACCTGTACGCCGTGCTGACGGACTACGAGAGCGACCACAACGGGGCCTACACCCAGATCGTCGGCGTCGCCGTCCACACCGCGGCGCGGCTGCCCGAGGGCATGGTCGCCGTACGGGTGCCGGGCGTGCCGGCGATGCGGCTCGAGGCGCGCGGCCCGATGCCGGACGCGCTCCTGGACGTCTGGGAGCAGGTGTGGAAGCACACCGAGTCCGGCGGCACGCCGCCCCGCGCGTTCACGACGGACCTGGAGATCCACCACCCGGCGGGCGTGGACCTCTTCGTCGCCGTGCTGCCGTCCTTCGGGGACTCCTGACCCCTTCGGGGATTCCTCTCACGCCAGCGTGCCCGCCTCGCGCAGCGCGGTCGCGGTGGTGTCGTCCAGCCCCCACGGGTCGAGGTCGAGCAGGCGGGTCGCGGGGGCGAGGTCGCTCCGCCCGGCCCCCAGCAGCCGGGGCACGGGCGCGGGCTGAGTGACCCCGTCCACCTCCACGAAGGCGCCGCGCGCCTCGTTGTGCGGGTGGCGCGCGGCCTCGGCCATGGAGAGCACCGGGGACACGCAGGCGTCCGACCCCTCGAAGACGGCCTCCCACTCGGCCCGGGTGCGGCCGCGGAACGCCGCGGCGAGCCGCTCGCGGATCACCGGCCAGTTGGCCCGGTCGTCGCGGTCGGGCAGGTCGGAAAGGCCCATCTTCGCCAGCATCTCGGCCCAGAACTGCGGTTCCAGCGCGCCCACGGCCATGTAGCCGCCGTCCGCCGTCTCGTACGTGTCGTACATCGGGGCGCCGGTGTCCAGCAGGTTCGTGCCGCGCGGACCCCACAGGCCGGACTGCACGGCCTGGTAGAACATCGCGACCATCGCCGCCGCGCCGTCCACCATCGCGGCGTCGATCACCCGGCCGCGCCCGGTGCGCTCCCGCTCGAAGAGGGCGAGCAGGATGCCGTACGCGAGCATGAGCCCGCCGCCCGCGAAGTCGCCGACGATGTTGATCGGCGGCGTGGGCCGCTCGCCCTCCCGGCCGAGCATCGACAGGACGCCCGAGACGGCGATGTAGTCGATGTCGTGCCCTGCCCTCGGCGCCAGCGGGCCGTCCTGGCCCCATCCGGTCATCCGGCCGTACACCAGACGCTCGTTCACGGCGTGCAGGTCGGCCGGGCCGATGCCGAGCCGCTCGGCCACACCGGGCCGGAACACCTCGATCACCACGTCGGCGTTGGCGGCGAGCGTCTTGAACGCCTCCACGCCCGCGGGGGACTTCAGGTCGAGCCCGATCGTGCGCTTGCCCCGGTCCATCACGTCCCGGCGCGGCGCGTCGGTGACCGCGGCCACCCGGTCGACGCGCAGCACCTCCGCGCCGTGGTCGGCCAGCATCATCCCGGCGAACGGCCCCGGCGCGAGACCGGCGAGCTCCAGCACGCGTATTCCGGCCAGCGGGCCCTTCCCGTCGCTCATGGGAGCCTCCTCGGCGTCGCGTCCGTACGGCAGGCACACGAGTAGAACAAGGTTCGGTGCATCGGCGCAAGTCGGGGCAGGTGCGAAGAAATCGCCGCCCCCCCTGAGGATCACTGATTCCGGCGCCCTGATAGTTTTCTCGGGCTTAACGTGTCCGGTCTGGTCTGGGATGGTTTCCAGGGATAGCGTTCCCTAGAGACGATCTCTACATTCCTGGGGGTGGTTTCATGCCAGAGCGCACGGCCAATATGACCGCCCACGACAAGGCGGTCGAGCAGATCAGGGAGTCGTACGCCGCGATCCCCGAAGGCTCCGCGCCGCGACTGGCGAAGGCCACCACGAACCTCTTCCGCTTCCGGGAGCCGGTCAAGACGGCCAAGCTCTCCGCACGTGACCTCGACCAGGTCATCGAGGTGGACCCGGAGCGCAGGACGGCCGAGGTCCAGGGCATGACGACGTACGAGAACCTCGTCGACGCCACCCTGCCGTACGGCCTGATGCCGTACGTGGTGCCCCAGTTGAAGACGATCACGCTGGGCGGCGCGGTGACCGGCCTCGGCATCGAGTCCAGCAGCTTCAGGGACGGACTCCCGCACGAGTCGGTCGAGGAGCTGGAGATCCTGACCGGCGACGGGCGGATCGTCGTCGCCCGGGAAGAGGGCGAGTACGCCGACCTGTTCCGGGCCTTCCCGAACTCCTACGGCACGCTCGGCTACGCGCTGCGGATCCGGATCAAGCTGGCCCCGGTGAAGCCGTTCGTCCGGTTGACCCACGTGCGCTTCACCGACGCCGCCAAGTGCATGCTCGCCATGCAGGAGATCTGCCAGAGCGGCGAGCATGACGGCGAGCGGGTCGACTTCGTCGACGGCACCTACTTCGGTCCCGACGAGCTCTACGTCACGATCGGCACGTTCGCCGACACGGCGCCGTACGTGTCCGACTACACCGGGATGCGCATCTACTACCAGTCGCTGCGCACGCGCACCCGTGACTGGCTGACCGTCCGCGACTACCTCTGGCGCTGGGACACCGACTGGTTCTGGTGCTCGCGCGCGTTCGGCGTGCAGCAGCCGCTGGTCCGCTCGCTCCTGCCGCGCCGCTGGCTCCGCTCCGACGTCTACCGCCGCCTCGTCGGCCTCGACCAGAGGTACGGCATGACCGCGCGGCTGGACCGCTGGCGCGACCGGCCGGTGCAGGAGTCGGTCATCCAGGACGTCGAGGTGCCGCTGGAGCGGGGCGCCGAGTTCCTGGAGTTCTTCCAGGAGCAGGTCGGCATGACGCCGGTCTGGATGTGCCCGCTGAAGGCGACGCGGCAGTGGTCGCTCTATCCGCTGGAGCCCGGCCGGCTCTACGTGAACTTCGGCTTCTGGGGAATGGTGCCGCTGCCCAGAGGCACGCACGACGGTCATCACAACCGTTTGATCGAGAACGCCGTGCACGAGCTGGAGGGGCACAAGTCCCTCTACTCCTCCTCCTTCTATGAGCGGGAGGAATTCTGGCGGCTGTACAACGGGGACGCCTACTGGCCGGTCAAACACGCCTACGACCCCGGCGGGCGCTTGCTCGACCTGTATGAGAAGTGTGTACGGGGAAGGTGATCAATGAAACTCGCCGAGATCTTCGAGAAGATCGTTGGTCCGGACGCGGGCGTGCAGTTCGTCGCATATGACGGGAGCAAAGCGGGTTCCCCCTCCGCCGACGTCCGCATTGAGGTGAAGTCGCCCATCGCGGTCGCGTATCTCGCGCAGGCTCCGGGTGAACTCGGTCTGGCCCGGGCGTACGTCTCCGGCCACATCGACGTCCACGGCGACATGTACGAGCTGCTCAACCGGATGTGGTCGCTGACGCTCAACGACATCCCGCTCAGCGAGAAGATCGCGGCCGTGCGGGCGCTCGGCACCAAGCCGCTGTTGATGCGGGTGCCGCCGCCGCCCCAGGAGATGCGGCGCAGCACGCTGGCCCGGCTCGGCAGCCGGCACGCCAAGAAGCGCGACGCCGAGGCGATCCACCACCACTACGACGTCTCCAACCGGTTCTACGAGTGGGTGCTCGGCCCCTCCATGGCGTACACGTGCGCGGTCTTCCCGACGGCGGACGCCACGCTGGAGGAGGCGCAGTACACCAAGTTCGACCTGGTGGCCAAGAAGCTGGACCTCCAGCCCGGCATGCGGCTGCTCGACATCGGCTGCGGCTGGGGCGGCATGGTCATGCACGCCGCCCGCGAGTACGGTGTGAAGGCCCTCGGTGTCACGCTGTCGCGGCAGCAGGCCGAGTGGGCGCAGAAGGCCATCGCCGAGGCCGGCCTGTCCGAGCTGGCCGAGGTCCGCTTCATGGACTATCGCGACGTCAAGGAGTCGGGCTTCGACCGGGTCAGCTCGATCGGCCTCACCGAGCACATCGGCAAGGACAACCTGCCGTCGTACTTCTCCTTCCTGTACAGCAAGCTCAAGCCGGGCGGGCGGCTGCTCAACCACTGCATCACCCGCCCGACCGGCAAGGAGAAGACGATCAACAAGGGCGGTTTCATCAACCGCTACGTCTTCCCGGACGGCGAGCTGGAGTCGGTGGGCCACCTGGTCCGCCAGATGGAGGACACCGGGTTCGAGATCCGCCACCAGGAGAACCTCCGCGAGCACTACGCGCTCACGCTGCGCGAGTGGTGCGCCAACCTCGACGCCCACTGGGACGAGGCGGTCCAGGAGGTCGGCCGGGGCATCGCCCGGGTGTGGCGGCTCTACATGGCCGGCTGCGTGGTCGGGTTCGAGCGCAACAAGGTCCAGCTCCACCAGGTCCTCGGCGTCAAGCTCGGCCGTGAGGCGCGGTCCCACGTGGCGCTCCGCCCGTCGCTCGACTGGCCGTGAGCCCGGGCGGAGGCCGTCCGCAGTGCTACGCCGCCCTGACCGCTACCGCAGCTCCCGCTTGAGGATCTTGCCGGTGGCGGTCATGGGCAGGGCGTCGCGGAACTCGACGATCCGCGGGTACTTGTAGGCCGCCATCATCTCGCGGCTCCACGCGATCAGCTCGTCGTCCGTGACCGTCGCGTCCGCCTTGCGGATGACGTACGCCTTGATCTCCTCGCCGTGCGAGTCGTGCGGGACGCCGACGACCGCGGCGAGCGAGACGGCGGGGTGGGTCATCAGCACCTCCTCGATCTCGCGCGGGTAGACGTTGAAGCCGCCGCGGATGATCATGTCCTTGGCGCGGTCCACGATGAAGTAGTAGCCGTCCTCGTCGCGCCTGGCCACGTCGCCGGTGCGGAACCAGCCGTCCTTCATGACCTCGGCCGTCGCCTCGGGCCGGTTGTAGTAGCCCTTCATGACGTTGTGGCCGCGGACGGCGATCTCGCCCAGCTCGTCCTGGGTGTTCCACTCGGCGTCGATGAGCTTCATCTCCACGCCCCAGACGGGGGTGCCGATCGAGCCGGGCTTCGTCGGCCGGCCCGGCTGGTTGAAGGCCGCCACCGGGGACGTCTCCGACAGGCCGTACCCTTCGAGAACGCCGACGCCGAAGGTCGCCGAGAAGTCCTTGAGCACCTCGACCGGGATCGCCGCGCCTCCGGAGACGGCGGTGACCAGGGTGGAGGGCACCTCGGCGGCGCCGGTGTGGACCGCGGTCAGCATCGCCCAGTACATCGTGGGCACACCGGCGAACATCGTGACCTTCTCCGCGGCCATCAGCTTGAGGGCCTCGGCCGGCTCGAAACGGGGCAGCAGTACCAGCGCCGCGCGCCGCCGGAACCCGACGTTCATCATCGTGGTCTGGCCGAAGGAGTGGAACAGCGGCAGCGTGGCGAGGAAGACGTCGTCACCCTGGTGGGGGAACATGTCGTCGCTCACCATGGCGTTGAGCAGCATGTTCTGGTGGCTCAGCTCGGCGCCCTTGGGCTGTCCGGTGGTCCCGCTGGTGTAGAGGATGACGGCCGTGTCGTCGGGCGCCGTCTGCACCGTCTCGAACTCGCCGGATATCCCGTCGAGCGCCGCCCACAGCGACTCGCCGTACGGCGACTCCGTGGCGAACGCCTGCGCGGGCAGCACGAAGAAGTGCTCAGCGCCGGACTCCTCGAAGCCCTTGCGGCCACGCTCGCCGAGCGGGAGCTCCGGGGTGCCCTCGAAGCAGAAGAACGCCTTCGCCTCGGAGTCGTCGAGGTGGTAGGAGATCTCCCGCGACTGGAGGAGCACGTTCAGCGGGACGACGGTCGCGCCCGTCTTGAGGATGCCGAAGTAGACGAAGGGGAAGTAGGGGAGGTTCGGGCAGGCCAGCGCCACCTTGTCGCCCTTGCCGACGCCGCGTGAGACGAGCAGGTTCGCCACCTGGTTGGCGACGGTGTTGACGAGGGAGTAGGGCAGGCGAAGATCCCCGAAGATCACGGCGGTCCGGTCCGGGAATTCACGGGCGCTGTCTTCGAGCACGACAGAAAGATTGAGCATCGCCGCTCCTCGGTTCATGGGGGGTTACATACCGACCGGTTGGTAACACACCGTACTAGGAGATCGCCCGGAATGTCATGATCGCGGGAACATCTGGCGCGGGTACGGGCGCTGTGGCAGCATCAAAACCGAACGGCATTCCAGTCATCGCCGACCCGGGAGTCCGCCCATGACTTCTCAGCCCGTGGAACGCACGCCGATCAGGTCGGCGGCCGACGTCAATCTGACCGACTGGGACTTCTGGGCCCGGCCCATGGAGGAGCGCGAGCGCGCCTTCGCGTTGCTCCGCGGCCTGGAGACGCCCGCGTTCTTCGCCGAGCCCGAGTCGCCGTTCGCGACCGTCGGCCCCGGCTACTACGCCCTCGCCCGGCACGCCGACATCGTCGAGGTGAGCCGGAACCCCGAGATCTTCTGCTCCGGTGACGGCGGCTCGACGAACATCATCGACATGCCCGCCGAGTTCGCCGAGTACTTCGGCTCGATGATCAATATGGACGACCCGCGGCACGCCCGGCTGCGCCGGATCGTCTCGCGGGCGTTCACGCCGCGGATGATCAAGCAGTTCGAGGCCGACGTCGAGGCGGCGGCCGCAGGCATCGTCGACGACCTGCTGGAGACCGGGCCGGGGTGCGACTTCGTCACCGAGGTGGCCGCCCGCCTCCCCTTGAAGATCATCTGCGACATGATGGGCATCGCCGAGCGGGACTACGGGTTCGTCTTCGACCGGTCCAACATCATCCTCGGGGCCGGCGACCCAGAGTACGTCGCCGACCAGGAGGCCATCGCCACCGCGCTGCTCTCCGCCGGGATGGACCTGCAGCAGCTCGTGCAGGAGCTCGCCGCCCACCGCGCCGACAACCCCACCGACGATCTCACCTCGGCGCTCGTCAACGCCAACATCGACGGTGAGCGGCTGACCGCGCAGGAGCTCGGCTCGTTCTTCATCCTGCTCGTCGTGGCCGGCAACGAGACCACCCGCAACGCCATCTCGTACGGCATGCGCCTGCTCACGCTCCACCCCGAGCAGCGCAGGCTGTGGACCGACGACCTCGCCGCGCGCACGCCGGGCGCGGTCGAGGAGATCGTACGGCTCGCCTCACCGGTCAACTACATGCGCCGCAAGGTCACCCGCGACCACGAGATGAACGGCACGCTGTACCGGAAGGGCGAGAAGGTCGTCCTCTACTACTGGTCGGCGAACCGGGACGAGTCGGTGTTCACCGACCCGCTCCGCTTCGACATCCTCCGCGATCCCAACCCGCACCTGGGCTTCGGCGGGCCGGGCCCGCACTTCTGCCTCGGCGCTCACCTGGCCCGGCGGGAGATCAGCGTGATGTTCCGCGAGCTGCTCACACGGGTGCCGGGGATCGAGGTGGGCGAGCCGGAGCTGCTCTTCTCCAGCTTCATCAACGGCACCAAGCACATGACCTGCACGTTCTGACGTGGGTGCCCCGGTCGGCTAGCCGACCGGGCGGATCCGCTTGAAGACCGTGTTGATGTCGGGCAGCAGCTCGTTCTTCTGCTTGGGCACCTGCATGTAGACGATCGTGGGCAGCTCGCCGCCCGCGTCCAGGGCCGCGACGACCGCGGTGGTCTGCTCGGCGCCCGACTTCACCGTGTACGCCACGAGCTGACCGGTCATGCCGCCCCGCGACACCCGCTGCTGGGCGGCCTTGGAGACCTTGTTGTCCTTGTCGAAGAGCCTCTGCCGGGCCTGGAGCATCACCGAGTTGATCACCGGGCCGAGGTCGTCCCCGGCGGTGTACTTCGCGGCGAGCGACTTCTCCAGCGGCCCGGTCATCACCTGGGCGAACTGCGGCTTGCCCCCGGGCGTCATCCCGGCCGCCACGTACTGGCGGGTGGCGAAGCCGTACGTGTCGTGGATGTGCTGGCTGCGCTGGTCGAGCGTCCAGGGGCCGCCGAACTTGGGCAGCGTGATCTTGCCCTCGGAGTCGGTGACCGTCCCGGCCACCGGAGACGGCGTGCCCTTGTACGTCGGCAGGGCGGGGAGCGACTGCGGCTTGGCGGCGACCGGCGCCGACTGCTTGGCGGACGGCTTGCTGGACGGCGTCGTGTCGTCCGGGGAGTCGCCGCTCAGCGGGCCGGAGACGAACGCCCACACCAGCGCGGCGACCAGCGCGATGACCACCGTGCCGAGCAGCGCGAACAGCCAGATCGGCCGCCTGTTCTCGTCCTCGTAGTAATCGTCGTTCGGGTCGCGCTCACCCTCGGGGCCGAAGACGGTGTTCCACAGCTCCTCCTGGCGGTGCGCCGGAGGGGTCTTCGGGCCGCTGATCTGGCCGGCCGTGACGAACGGCCGGTACGGGTCGTCGGCGCGCTCCATGCCCCCCTGGGGCGCTTGGCCGTGCGGGCCGGCGGCTGGGGGGAAGCCGGGGTGCTGCTGCGGGGCGGGATGCCCGGCGGGCGGCGGACCGCCGGGGGCCGCCTGCGGGGGCGCGGTGGGCGCGGGCATCGACATCGTCGAGTCCGGCGCGGGCGCCGACGGGGTGGGCAGGGACATCGTGGCGTCGGCGGCCGCGGCCCCGCCGAAGGCCAAGCGGTCGTCGCGCAGCGGGTCCGGACGGTCCTGCCGCACGCCCAGCGGATCCGGGCGCATCGGGTCGGGCGCCAGCGGATCCGGACGCATCGGGTCGGGCGCCAGCGGATCGGGCCGGTCCGCAGAGGGGCCGGAGCGCAGAGGGTCCTGGCGGATGCCGAGCGGGTCGTCGCGCAACGGGTCGGGACGGTCCTGCCGCACGCCCAGCGGGTCCGGGCGCATCGGGTCGGGCGCCAGCGGGTCGGGGCGGGAGGAGTCCGTGGGAAGGGGGTCGGGCCACATCGGCTCCGGCCGCCTGCCGTTGTCCTGGCGGGCCGGCTCGCTCCAGGCCGAGTCCTGGCGGGCGGGCTCCGGCCACATGCTGTCCTGTCGCGCGTGCTCCCGCCGGGGCGTCTCCCACACGTCTTGGCGCGATTGCTCGGACCACGCGTCCTGACGCGCGGGTTCGGGGCGCACGCCCAGCGGGTCGCTCCCGTACGAGGCCGGCGGCGGCGGGAGGAAGGGGTTGGGACCGGTCGCG
Source organism: Microtetraspora fusca (assembly GCF_001570365.1). Lineage (GTDB taxonomy): Bacteria > Actinomycetota > Actinomycetes > Streptosporangiales > Streptosporangiaceae > Microtetraspora > Microtetraspora fusca. The sequence goes on from NZ_BBYK01000052.1 coordinate 69,266, forward strand.
TGCTGCGACGACTGCGGCATGCCGTACGGGTCGTCGGCGCGGGTGTCGCCGTAGGAGGCCGCCGGGGGAAGGTACGCGTCGCGCGCCTCTCCACCATAAGAGGGGTTCCCTGAGGGGCCCATTGGTGGGTACTGTCCGGTGTGCCGCGACGGATCCGCGGCGTGTTCGGCCGCCTCGAACGACCGCGCGGACGGCGTGAACGACGAGCCCGGAGGGACCTCGGGCCACGCGGGCGGGACCTCCGGCCACGCCGGCGTCCGCTGCGACTCGCTGTGCTCCGAGGGCACGGTACCTCCCGTGATCATGCCCGAATTGGGTGCGCCTGGCATGATCTCATGCGAACCTGGCGACGCCGTATGGAAACCCGAGAATGCTCCGCGGAATTGCTCGCCCGTCGGGTCGGTCGGCGGGTCCTGCATCGGAAGATCCGTCTGCGGGAATTCCGGGCCCGAACCCGGCTGGACTGAGTTCACCACAGCGAAGAGAGTAAACTAAAAGGACATAGACGGTCACAGCGGATCTATCACCTTGCCGTATCTCCGTCCAGATGCGATGCCGTCCGGATAGATCCTGAAGCGACGCTCTTGCCGTCTGCGCTACCCTTGGTATATGCGCGCCGCGACCCTGCTTGCTTGGCCGCATCGACTGGGCTGATTCTCCCTCGATGCGGCTGCCCCTCGTGCGAAGCGGGGGGCTTTGTTGTGAGCAGGCGCCCTCACCGTGCCTTTAAGGAAAGCATCCCTTCGGGAGTTGACGTGGACGAGCTGGTGTACGACCCGCAGGCGCTGCAGGCCAAATGGCTGCAGCGGTGGGAGGAGCTGAACCCCTTCGCGGCGGAGGAGGACAAGGCGGACACCAGGCCGCGCCGCTACATGCTCGACATGTTCCCGTACCCGTCGGGCGACCTGCACATGGGCCACGGCGAGGTGTTCGCCATCGGCGATGTCGTCGCGCGCTACTGGTTCCAGAAGGGCTACAACGTCCTGCACCCCATCGGGTGGGACTCCTTCGGCCTGCCCGCGGAGAACGCGGCGATCAAGCGCGACGCCCACCCCGCCGAGTGGACCTACGCCAACATCGAGACCCAGGCGAACTCCTTCAAGCGCTACGCCATCTCCTTCGACTGGTCGCGGCGGCTGCACACGAGCGACGAGGACTACTACCGCTGGAACCAGTGGCTGTTCAACCGCTTCTATGAGCGCGGCCTGGCCTACCGCAAGGGCGGCCTGGTCAACTGGTGCCCGACGGACCAGACGGTGCTGGCCAACGAGCAGGTCGTGGCCGGCAAGTGCGAGCGCTGCGGTTCGGACGTGGTCCGCCGCGAGCTGACGCAGTGGTACTTCAAGATCACCGACTACGCCGACCGGCTGCTGGACGACATGACCCTGCTGGAGGGCGGCTGGCCCGAGCGGGTGCTCACCATGCAGCGCAACTGGATCGGCCGCTCCACCGGCGCCGACGTCCAGTTCCGCATCGAGGGCAGGGACGAGCCGGTCACCGTCTACACCACCCGCCCCGACACGCTGTTCGGCGCGACGTTCTTCGTGGTCGCGGCCGACGCCGCGCTGGCGGAGGAGATCGTGGCCCCCGACCGGCGCGAGGCGCTGGAGGCCTACCGCGCCGAGGTGGCCAAGCTGTCCGACATCGAGCGCCTGTCCACCGAGAAGGAGAAGACCGGCGTCTTCCTGGGCGTTCACGCGATCAACCCGGTGAACGGCGAGCGGATCCCGGTCTGGGCGGCCGACTACGTCCTGTCCGACTACGGCCACGGCGCCATCATGGCGGTCCCCGCCCATGACCAGCGCGACCTGGACTTCGCGCTGAAGTTCGGGCTGCCGGTCAAGGTCGTCGTCCACACCGGCATGGCCGACCCGGGCGAGACCGGCGTCGCCACCCCGGGTGAGGGCACGCTGGTCAACTCCGGGCCCCTGGACGGCCTGACCAAGGCCGAGGCGATCGCGCGGATCATCGAGATCCTGGCGGAGCGGGGCACCGGGCGCGCGACGGTCAACTTCCGGCTGCGCGACTGGCTGCTGTCCCGGCAGCGCTTCTGGGGCACCCCGATCCCGATCATCCACTGTCCCGACTGCGGCGAGGTCCCGGTCCCCGACGACCAGCTCCCCGTCACGCTGCCCGACCTGCGCGGCGCCGACCTGAAGCCCAAGGGCGTCTCGCCGCTGGCCGCGGCCACCGACTGGGTCAACGTGGAGTGCCCCAAGTGCGGCGGCGCCGCCAAGCGGGACACCGACACGATGGACACCTTCGTCGACTCCTCGTGGTACTTCCTGCGCTACTGCTCCCCGGGGTACGAGGACGGTCCGTTCGACCCGGGCCGGGTCCGCCGCTGGGGCCCGATCGACCAGTACGTCGGCGGCGTGGAGCACGCCGTGCTGCACCTGCTGTACTCGCGGTTCTTCACCAAGGTCCTGTTCGACATGGGCATGCTGACCTTCACCGAGCCGTTCCTGCGGCTGCTGAACCAGGGCCAGGTCATCAACCAGGGCAAGGCCATGTCCAAGTCGCTGGGCAACGGCGTCGACCTCGGCCAGCAGATCGACGCGTTCGGCGTGGACGCGGTCCGGCTGACCATGGTCTTCGCCGGCCCGCCGGAGGACGACATCGACTGGGCCGACGTCTCGCCCGCCGCCTCGCAGAAGTTCCTGGCCCGCGCCTTCCGCGTGATGGCCGAGGCGGGCGCGGCCTCCGCGCCGGGCGCCGACGTCGCCGCGGGCGACCTGGAGCTGCGCAAGGCCACCCACCGGACCATCGACGAGGTCACCAAGCTGGTGGACGTCCACCGCTTCAACGTGGCGGTGGCCCGCATGATGGAGCTGACGTCGGCGGCGCGCAAGGCCATCGACTCCGGCCCGGGCGCCGGCGACCCCGCCGTCCGCGAGGCCGCCGAGACGCTGGCCGTCATGCTGTCGCTGGTCGCGCCGTACACGGCGGAGGAGGGCTGGGAGCGGCTCGGCCACGCCCCGTCGGTGGCGCGGGCCGGCTGGCCGGTCGCCGACCCGGCGCTGCTGGTGCGCGAGTCGGTCACCTGCGTGGTCCAGGTCGCGGGCAAGGTCCGCGACCGCCTCGAGGTGTCGCCGGAGATCTCCGCCGCCGAGCTGGAGGCGCTGGCGCTGGCCAGCGAGAAGGTCCGGCCGTACCTGGACGGCGCCCCGCGCAAGGTGATCGTCCGCGAGCCGAAGCTGGTCAACATCGTCCCCTGATGCCCCGGCGGCACCCTGAGTAAAGTCTCGATCATGAGATGGCTCGGGGCGCTGCTCCTGGGGGCCGGGCTCGCCGTGACGGCGTGCGGCGGGGCCGGAGACGGCCTCACCGGCGCGACGGCGCAGGTGTCCGGTGACGGCCCCGCCGGCTCAAGCGAGGGCCGCTCCGTGTCCCGGGCCACGCTCAGGCCGGCCGAGGGCGTGCCCGCGGCGTTCGCCTGGAAACCGGCGCTCGACGGGGAGCTGGACACCGTGACCCGGCATTGACGCTCACCGATCAGATCGACACAATGGCGGCCGAGCCATAAATCACACATTGTTAGGCGTGCGGTCAGGGCATGCCACGACCACCCACCGCGTGAGCGGTGGTCCTGGAGCGTGCGCCTGACCATCCGGCTCACGTCAGCCGCGCCTCCGGGATGGGAGGCACGTCTTGTCCAGACGTATTCTCGGCGGGCTGGCCACTGTCGCCGCGATGGCGGCGGCCGTACTCGTCGCGACCGGATCGCCGGCGCAGGCGGCGGGCACCGGGACCGGATACCTGCACACCAGCGGCAACAAGATCGTGGACAGCACGGGGGCGACCGTCCGGCTGACCGGCATCAACTGGTTCGGCATGGAGACCGACAACAAGACCTTCCACGGCCTGTGGTCCGGCAACCCGTGGAAGAGCCAGCTCGACCTGATGGCGAGCCTCGGCTACAACACCATCCGGGTCCCGTGGTCCGACGACGCCGTCAAGCCGGGCGCCGTCGCCACGAGCGTCAACACCTACACCAACCCCGACCTGGTCGGGCTGTCCCCGATGCAGATCCTCGACAAGGTCGTGGACTACGCGGGCGCCAAGGGGATGCGGATCATCCTGGACCGGCACCGGCCGACCAGTGCGGGCCAGTCACCGCTCTGGTACACCTCCACGGTCTCGGAGGCGACCTGGATCGCCGACTGGAAGGCGCTCGCCCAGCACTACGCGGGCAACACGACCGTCATCGGCGCGGACCTGCACAACGAGCCGCACGCCGAGGGCACCAACCCCGCGGCCACCGGCGCGTGCTGGGGATGCGGCGACGTGAACCGCGACTGGCGGCTGGCGGCCGAGCGGGCCGGCAACGCCGTCCTCGCCGTCCAGCCCAACTGGCTGATCTTCGTCGAGGGCGTGAGCTGCCCGAGCGGGGGCCTGTCCAACGTCTGGGACAACGACCCGAGCAACGACGAGGACTGCGGCTGGTGGGGCGGCAACCTCAGCAAGGCCAAGGACTACCCGGTGCGGCTCAACGTGCCGAACCGCCTGGTCTACTCACCTCACGAGTACGCCACCTCGGTGTATCACCAAGCATGGTTCGACGACCCGTCCTACCCCGCCAACATGCCCGCCATCTGGGACCGGTACTGGGGCTACCTGTACAAGCAGAACATCGCCCCGATCATGGTGGGCGAGTTCGGCACCACGCTGGCGAGCAACGTCGACAAGGTCTGGCTCCAGGAGCTGATGAAGTACCTCGGGAGCGGCGTCAATGGCATGTCGTTCACGTACTGGTCGTGGAACCCCAACTCGGGCGACACGGGCGGCATCCTCAAGGACGACTGGACCACCGTCGACCAGGCCAAGCAGAGCATCCTCCAGCCGTACCTGATCCCGCCCACGGGTGGCGGCACGCCGTCTCCCTCGGCCTCGCCGTCCGTGTCCCCTTCCGTCTCGCCCTCGGCCCCTCCGTCTGGAGGGAAGGCATGTACAGCGACCTACTCGGTGACCAACTCGTGGAGCGACGGCTTCCAGGGTGAGGTCGCGGTCAAGAACACCGGGACGGCGGCGATGTCCGGATGGACGGTGAAGTGGACCTTCCCGAACGGCCAGACGATCAGCCAGCTCTGGAACGGCACGCTCGCCGTGAACGGCTCCTCGGTCACGGTGACCAACCTGAACTGGAACGGCGCCCTGGCGGTGAACGCCTCGACGACGTTCGGCTTCAGCGCGTCCTGGTCCGGCGCCAACGGCGGCCCGGCGTCGGTCACCTGCACCGCGTCCTGAGCGCCGCCCCCGCAGGGCGGCCGGTCAGGACAGCGCGGCGGAGATGCGGCTGAGCATCTCCTCCAGGATCGGCTCCGAGGTGCCGAAATTGAGCCGCGCGTAGCCCTCGCCCCCCGGGCCGAACAGCGGCCCGGGGTTCAACCGCACCCGCGCCTCCCGCTCCAGGAACGCCGCCGGATCCTCGTCGAGGAAGCCGAGGTCGAGCCACCCCAGATAGGTGGCCTCGGGGATCCGGTAGCCGACCCGGGGCGGGAGCCGCTTGGCGATCAGGCGGCGGTTGCGGTCGAGGATCGCGAGCACCTCGGCCAGCCAGTCGTCGCCGTGCCGCCAGGCGGCCACGGTGGCCTCGACGCCGAGCAGGTTCGGCGCGCCGTAGATGTGGGCGGGCTGCGTGTCCACCGCCTCCCGTACGGCCGCGGAGCCGAGGTGGGCGACGCAGCAGCGGATGCCGCCCATGTTGAACGCCTTCGTCGCGGACGTGAGCGTGACCGTGCGGTCGGGGAGGATCGTGCCGAACGAGATGTGGGTCCGCGGCGCGTACGTCAGGTCGGCGTGGATCTCGTCGGAGACGACGAGGGCGTCGTGCCGCTCGGCGTACGCGGCGAGGGCGGCGAGCTCCTCCGCGGTGAACACCCGGCCGGTCGGGTTGTGCGGGTTGACCACGAGCAGCACGTCGGCCCGCTCGTCCGGGACCTCGAACCGCCAGCCTTCGCCGTCCGGCACCATCGGGATGGGAAGCAGCCGCCGGCCCATCTGCGTGATCGTGTCCAGGAACGGATGGTAGGCCGGGGTGTGCAGGGCGACGGTGTCACCGGGCCGGGTGGTCAGGTGCAGCAGGACCTGGAGCGCCTGGTTGACGTCGCTGTACGAGCGGACGTGGCCGGGGTCGAGGCGGAAGCCGTACCGGGTCTCCATGCGCTCGGCGAACGCCTCGGCGAGGGGAGCGACGGAGGGCTGGTCGATCCAGGAGGGGTAGCCGAGGTCGGTCTCGACCCGGCGCACCAGCGCCTCGCGCACCGGCTCCGGAACGGGGAAGTCCATGTCGGCGACCCAGGAGGGGATCACACCGGGTGCGGTCTCCGACCACTTGAGGCCGTCACGGCGGGACGCCGCCTCAAGGGTGAGCTGGTCAAGGTTGCGCGTCACACCAGTAAGCCTATTTGCGGCAATCACCGGCATTGTCCGCTGGCCGGCCGTTCACGCTGGTGCTCCGCGGTGACCCGGGTCACCGCGGAGCGACGCGCGGACGAACCGGACTACAGCTTGCGCAGGACGGCGGTGACCTTGCCCAGGACGGTCGCCTCGTCGCCCGGGATCGGCTCGTAGTTGGCGTTGTGCGGAACGAGCCAGACGTGGCCGTCCTTGCGCTTGAAGGTCTTGACCGTGGCCTCGCCGTCGATCATGGCGGCCACAACGTCGCCGTTGTCCGCGACCGGCTGCTGGCGCACCACGACCCAGTCGCCGTCGGCGATCGCCAGGTCGATCATCGAGTCGCCGCTGACCTGGAGGAGGAACAGCGTGCCCTCGCCGACGAGCTGCTTGGGCAGCGCGAAGACGTCCTCGATGCTCTGCTCGGCCAGGATCGGGCCTCCGGCCGCGATGCGGCCGACAAGCGGCACGTACGCGGCGGTCGGGCGGCTGAAGCTCGGCTCAACCTCGGCGGCGTCCGGATCGACCCACAGCACCGGCTCGCCCGGCAGCCGGACCTCCAGGGCGCGGGGCCGGTGCGGGTCACGGCGCAGGTAGCCCTTGCGCTGCAAGGCGGTGAGCTGATGCGACACGCTCGAGGTGCTGGTCAGCTGGACCGCCTCGCCGATCTCGCGCATCGACGGCGGATATCCGCGCTGTTGCACCGAGTCGCGGATCACCTCGAGGATCTTGCGCTGCCTGGGGGTGAGACCAAGGGAGTCCCGCCTGCGCACCGCCAGGTCGTTGACGCTCTCATCCTGCCCGCTCACCAAACCACCTCCCAATCCGTGTTCTTCATGTCGCACAGAGCGACGGTACCCCGATCGAAGATCATCTTCAAACAATTGTTCGATTCGATGTGAATCGCCGTCACCTGCACAGTTGTACCGCCATCGTACGGGAGTTCGATCGACACCGTGTTCGATATTGCCGAGATTTCGCCGATCTTCTTGTAGGGTGCCCGCGCGATGTCGTTGGGGTAGGCGACACGCCCGGGATTCCAGAGGGTTCCGCTGGTTGAACAGCCACTTCGCTCGGCAGGGGTTCGCCGACTTGCGTTCAAGGTCGGGCACTTCTACGGTTGGACCACAACATCTAGTAGTTACAGAGATGTACTTCACCACAGCTTGTGTTTCCGTGACCGCTTCACGACGCTTTCGTGAGGTGGGCGTAAGCGTTTCCAGGGAGGCGATGACGTGCACTGCCCGTTCTGCCGTCACCCGGACACGCGGGTCGTCGACAGCCGCTCGACCGAGGACGGGGCGGCCATCCGCCGCCGGCGTACCTGCTCCGAATGCGGGCGCAGGTTCACCACGCAGGAGACCGTCCTCCTCATGGTCAGCAAGCGCAGCGGGGTGACCGAGCCGTTCTCGCGGGACAAGGTCGTCGCCGGAGTGCGACGGGCCTGTCAGGGGCGTCCGGTCGGCGAGGATTCTCTCGCCCAGCTCGGGCAGCTTGTGGAGGAGAGCATCAGGGCCACCGGATGCGCCGAGATCGCCTCGCACGAGGTGGGTCTGGCCATCCTGGGGCCGCTGCGCGAGCTGGACGAGGTCGCCTACCTGCGTTTCGCCTCCGTCTATCGGGGGTTCGAGACGCTCGCCGACTTCGAGGCCGAGATCGAGCAGCTCAGAGCCGCGCGCGCCGCCGTCCAGCAGTAGCGGCGGAAGGTGGCGGGGCCGCCCACGTCGGCCATCGTCACTCAGGGTGATCAAACAGACACGTGATCGGATGCGAGGGGCTCCCACCGGGCCCCGGAAGGGGGAATTCATGACGGAGATCGTGAACGGCACCGAGACGGGCACCGGGGGACGCGGTGGCAAGCGGCCGCGTAAGGGTCTCAAGATGAAGCGCGTCTTCACCACCCCGGGGGTCCATCCGTACGACACGGTCGCCTGGGAGCGCCGCGACGTCGTCATGACGAACTGGCGCGACGGCTCGATCAACTTCGAGCAGCGCGGTGTGGAGTTCCCCGAGTTCTGGTCGGTCAACGCCGCCAACATCGTCACCAGCAAGTACTTCCGCGGCGCCGTCGGCACGCCGCAGCGCGAGTCGAGCCTGCGGCAGCTGGTCGACCGCGTCGTGGACGTCTACACCAAGACCGGCGTCGAGAACGGCTACTTCGCCACGGACGAGGACGCCGAGATCTTCGACCACGAGCTGAAGCACGCTCTGGTCCACCAGATCTTCAGCTTCAACTCGCCCGTGTGGTTCAACGTGGGAACCGCCTCGCCGCAGCAGGTGAGCGCGTGCTTCATCCTGGCCGTGGACGACCAGATGGAGTCCATCCTGGAGTGGTACAAGGAAGAGGGCGTCATCTTCAAGGGCGGCTCCGGCTCCGGGATCAACCTCTCCCGCATCCGGTCCAGCAAGGAGCTGCTCTCCAGCGGTGGCACGGCCAGCGGGCCGGTGTCGTTCATGCGCGGCGCCGACGCCTCGGCGGGCACCATCAAGTCCGGCGGCGCCACCCGCCGGGCGGCCAAGATGGTCGTCCTCGACGTCGACCACCCCGACATCGAGGAGTTCATCGACACCAAGGCGCGCGAGGAGGACAAGATCCGCGCGCTGCGGGACGCCGGGTTCGACATGGACCTCGGCGGCAAGGACATCGTGTCCGTGCAGTACCAGAACGCCAACAACTCCGTCCGCGTCTCGGACGAGTTCATGCGCGCGGTCGAGAACGGCGGCGACTTCGGTCTGCGCGCGCGGCTGACCGGCGAGATCATCGAGAAGGTCGACGCCCGGTCGCTGTTCCGCAGGATGGCCCAGGCCGCCTGGGAGTGCGCCGACCCCGGCCTGCAGTACGACGACACGATCAACGACTGGCACACCTGCCCCGAGACCGGGCGCATCACGGCCAGCAACCCCTGCTCGGAGTACCTCCACCTGGACAACTCCTCCTGCAACCTCGCGTCGATCAACCTGCTGAAGTTCCTGCGCGACGACGACACGTTCGACGTGGACAGCTTCGTCAAGCTGACCGAGCTGATCATCACGGCGATGGACGTCTCGATCACCTTCGCCGACTTCCCGACCGAGAAGATCGGTGAGACCACCCGGGCGTACCGGCAGCTCGGCATCGGCTACGCCAACCTGGGCGCGCTGCTGATGGCCACCGGCCACGCGTACGACTCCGAGGGCGGCCGGGCGATCGCCGCGGCGATCACCTCGCTGATGACCGGAGTCTCCTACCGGCGCTCGGCCGAGCTCGCCGCGATCGTCGGCCCGTACGACGGCTACGAGCGCAACGCGGAGCCGCACAAGCGCGTCATGCGCAAGCACGCGAGCGCCAACGACGACCTGCGCACGGTCGACGCGATGGACAAGAAGATCCACACCGAGGCGACCCGCCAGTGGCAGGAGTGCCTCCGGCTGGGCGAGAAGAACGGCTACCGCAACGCCCAGGCGTCGCTGCTCGCGCCCACCGGCACCATCGGCCTGATGATGGACTGCGACACCACCGGCATCGAGCCCGACCTCGCCCTGGTCAAGTTCAAGAAGCTGGTCGGCGGCGGCTCCATGCAGATCGTCAACCAGACCATCCCGCGGGCGCTGCGGCGGCTCGGCTACCAGGAGGAGCAGGTCGAGGCGATCGTCGAGTACATCGCCGAGCACGGTCACGTCGTGGACGCCCCCGGCCTGCGCGCCGAGCACTACGAGGTGTTCGACTGCGCGATGGGCGAGCGGGCCATCGCCCCGATGGGCCACGTCCGGATGATGGCCGCCGTCCAGCCGTTCCTGTCCGGCGCGATCTCCAAGACGGTCAACCTGCCCGAGTCGGCCACGGCGGACGACATCGAGCAGGTCTACCTGGAGGGCTGGAAGCTCGGCCTGAAGGCCCTGGCCGTCTACCGGGACAACTGCAAGGTGGGCCAGCCGCTCTCGGCGGCGAAGAAGACCTCCGAGACCGCCTCGGAGGAGGCCGCCCCCGAGGTCCAGGTCATCGAGGTGCCCCGGCCCACCCGGCGGCGCCTGCCGAACCAGCGGCCGAGCATCACCACGCGGTTCACCGTGGGCGGAGCCAAGGGCTACATGACCGCGTCGTCCTACCCCGACGACGGTCTCGGCGAGGTCTTCCTCAAGATGTCCAAGCAGGGCTCGACCCTCGCGGGCGTCATGGACGCCTTCTCCGTCGCCATCTCGATCGGCCTGCAGTACGGCGTTCCGCTGGACACCTACGTCCAGAAGTTCGTCAACATGCGGTTCGAGCCGGCCGGCATGACCGACGACCCGGACGTCCGGATGGCCCAGTCCGTCATGGACTACATCTTCCGGCGGCTGGCGCTCGACTACCTGCCGTACGAGGACCGGGCCGCGCTCGGCATCTTCTCCGCCGCCGAGCGGGCCGCGCAGGCGCGCGGCGAGGACCCGGCCGCGCTGCACGAGGTCGTGGACACGGCGGCGCTGGCCCAGTCCGCGCCGATCGAGCAGAAGCGCGCGGAGGTGGCGCGCTCCGAGCCGAAGCACTCCTCCTCCGACTCCCTGGAGAGCCACCAGGGCCGTACGGCGGACGCGCCGCTCTGCATGACCTGCGGCACGAAGATGCGCCCGGCCGGAAGCTGCTACGTCTGCGAGGGCTGCGGCAGCACCAGCGGCTGCAGCTGATATTGGGCGAAGTTGCAGCCGAAGCAACACTCGACCTGAACGGCGGCGGGCATCGTTGCTGGTGACGAGGGGGATCCGGAGATGTTCCGGGTCCCCCTCGACTTGTTTCCGGGGTGCCGGCGCCCTGTTCCCGCCGCACGTCCCTGAGCTGACGGGCGGACGACCGGCTGGTGCTCACGACCCGGCCGGCGCCTCGGCCGCCGGCACTGAATCGCCCACCGGCTGACAGCGGTGAACTTCATCGGGCCGGCCCTCGTCGATGGGCGCCGCGGATCGCCGCTGCCGATGTCCGCCGAGCGCTTCGCGCTGTGCCGTGGTGAGCCGGTGGCCTCCGGCGGTGATGGAGTAGGTGCCGGACTCGACCGCCCGTACGGTGACCGGGTCGCAGACCTCCGGATGCCGTTCGGCGCCGCGCAGGGCGCTGGTGACGCGGTCCGGATGCCATCCCAGCGCGGTGGAGAGCTGCGCGACTGTGAGCGGCTCGCCGGCGTGCACGAGTGCGGCGAGCACGGTCAGCATGTCGCTGACGGCGGCTCGGCCGGGGCCGCCGACCATATTGGCGCTGAGACGCGCGAAGAACCGGGCCATCTCATTCAGCCGGGCTCCCGCCGGCGTGGTGGCGCCGAAGATCGCGACTCCCCGTCGGGCGGTGTCGGCCCACAGGACGTTCTTGCGGGCGCTCGCCGTCCACGCCCGGAGCCAGAGATCGCCCCCGACGACGTACATTTCGCGGCGTCGCCGGGGGGCGCGCTCGCGTCGGACGACGTCCAGGCCTACGAGGTAGCCGATCGCCTTGGACACCGACGCCGGGCTGACCTGCAGCTGCCGGACCAGGTCGGCGGAGGTCAGGGCACCGGAATCGGTCGTGACGAGGTGCGCGAGCACCCGCGCGGCGATTCGGGGAAGCCCGATCTGCACCATCAGCGCCGCGAAATCCTCCGCAAAAGCGCGGACCGCCTCAGGGTTACGCCTGTAGGCGTTCGCGGCAGCAGGGGCTCGCGGTCGCACTGCCGGTCCGCGCCGGCGGGCACGCCGCTCAGTGGCCTGCTGGGCGTGGTCCGCCCGGTAGCCTCCGGATCCGCTGTTGCGAGCCACCTCCCGGCTGACGGTAGAGGTCGGCCTGCCCAGCCGCCTGGCGATCTCGGCGTAGCCGAGCCCTTCCGCCAGCCACGACGCGATGCGACGACGGTCCTGTTCGCTCAGCCTGCTTCCCGGCATTCGCGCAGTATGCATTCGCGGCCACCGCATTGCAACGGCCGGCCGCCAGATCGTTGCAATCGGGCACAGGCCATTGCAATTTTCTTTGCGAGAAACCGCTGGTCAGCGGCCTAACGGCCCAAGCATTCAGATTGACGATCTAGGAAAGGGAACGTAGCGTTCCTCACCTCTCAAGCCACCGTAAGGAGTCGACATGACACAGCCACGCCCCCAAACCGCCGCGACGGCCTCGCCGGCCATGGGCGCCGACCGTGACGTCCTTCAGCGGCTGCTCGACCGGGCGGTCGGTGAAGGCGGCGTTCCCGGCATCGTCATCGAGGTCCGCAACGACCGCGGGCGGTGGTTCGGCACGGCGGGAGTGGCCGACACCGACACCGGGCGCGAACGCACCCCGCAAGAGCGGTTCCGTATCGGGAGCGCCACCAAGACGTTCGTGGCCACGGTGATCCTGCAGCTCGTGGCCGAGCGCAGGCTGAGCCTTGACGACACCGTGGACGAATGGCTGCCGGGAAGGGTCCACGGCCACGGTCACCAGGGCGGGAAGATCAGCATCCGGCGGTTGCTGAACCACACCAGCGGGATCTTCAACTACACAGAGGACCCCCCAATGGTGAACCGCTACGAGAAGCACACCCCGGAACTGCTCGTGGACATCGCCATGGCTCATCCGCCCGCCTTCGAAGCGGGCGCAGACTGGGGCTACAGCAACACCAACTACATCCTCGCCGGCATGATCGTCGAACGGGTGACCGGCCAGGCGCTGGCCGACGAGATCGCCCGGCGGATCACCCGGCCGCTCGGCCTGGACGGGACGTACCTGCCGAGCGGCGCCGACCCGACGATCCAGGGACCGCACCCGCGGCACTACACGAAGCTGATGAACCCCGCTCCGGACGCCGAGATCCATGACGCGACCGAGCTGGAGTCATCGATGTTCTGGGCGGCGGGCGGCATGATCTCCACGACCGGAGACCTCCACCGGTTCTTCGGCGCACTCCTGGGCGGCCGGCTCCTCCCACCCGCTCAACACGAGCGGATGTTCACCACGGTCCCGACCAAGAACTGGATCCCCGACACGACGTACGGGCTGGGCATCTCCTCGGTCACGCTTCCGTGCGGCGCCACGGTGTGGGGCATGGGCGGCGCCATCTTCGGCTCGTGGTCCTACACCTACGGCACCCGCGACGGCGAGCACATGGTCGTCATCGACGTCAACGGCGACTGGGCCAACGGCCCCTGGGACGACCCAATCGGCATCTTCACGGACGTGCTCCAGGCGGAGTTCTGCCCGCCGAAGACGACACCATAAGGGGCCGGCCGCCGAGGCGGCGGCGTTCAGCGCGGGATCGCCCAGTCCGGCACCCAGGTCCCGGCCGCGCCGTGTCCGGCCGCCGTGGCGGCGAGGTGGGCGCGGAGGGTGGCCAGCGCGGGGTGGGGGTTGTCGCGGTGCCACAGGAGCGAGTGCGGGTAGACGGGCATGGGGTCGGTCACCGGGATGCGGCGCAGGCCGTGGCCGGCGGGCCAGACGAGGCGGGTCTGCCCGCCCATGAAGGTGGCCAGGGTCGGGGTGTCGGCGATGGTGTCGAGGAGCGCGTCGGAGCCGAAGTTGGGGCCGGTCGCCTCGATGGTGAGGCCGAACTCGGCGACGAGATCGTCGTAGTAGGCGGTCCACTCGGTTCCGGGGACGAGGCCGGGCATCCAGATCCGGTGCCCCGCGAGCTGAGCGACGGTCACCGACCGGGCGGACGCCAGCGCGTGGGCGGGGCCGACGAGGAGCTGGAGCGGCTCGTCGAGCACCCGGACTGACGCGATGTCCTCAGGAAGGGGCCGGCCGGGCATGGCGACGGCGCGGAAGGACGCGTCGATCGCACCGGACCGAATGGCGGCGACGGCCTTCTCGATATCGAACAGCATCACCACGTCGAGGTCGATCTCGGGGTGCGCGCGGTGGAAGCCGCGCATCAGACCCGACGCCGCGCTGCGCGAGGTGAGCATGTCGACACGCAGCGGACGGTGGCCGGTGCGCACGGACGCGACCGCGCGCTCGGCGACGCGCAGCAGTTCCCGGGCGTGGGGCAGGAACGCCTGCCCGTCGATGGTGAGCTCGGCGCCTCGCGGCGTGCGGGTGAACAGCCGCACGCCGACGTGGCGCTCCAGCGCGGCGATGCGCTTGGAGACGGCCTGCTGGGTGACCGCCAGCTCGGCGGCGGCCTCCTGGAACTGCCCCGCGTCGGCGGCGGCGACGAAGGTCCGGACGGTGTCGAGGTCCATGCGGACACCCTATGGATACAACCATTGGTTGTGATCGGGCGGCCTTGCGGTTGTTTGATCCCCAGGCATGGTGCTCGCTTTGATGCTTCCGATCGCGGATCGGTTGTGCGAGTGACGGGGAGCGTCGGACATGACGAACGGGCACCGGTTGGGGCGGCAGTTCGGGTGGCTCTGGGGAGCGTACGGGACCAGCGCGCTCGGCACGTGGCTCGCCTTCGGCGCGTTCCCGTTGATCGCGATCCAGGTGCTGCACGCCGGGCCGGCGGAGGTCGCGGCGTTGTCCTCCGTGGGGGCGTTGGCGGGCGCCGCCGTGGCGGTGCCGCTGGGCCCGTGGGTGGAGTTCCGCCGCAAGCGGCCGGTGCTGATCGGGATGGACCTGGTGCGGTTCGCGGCGCTGCTGACGATCCCCGCCGCGTTCGCGCTCGGCGTGCTCTCCTTCGTCCAGCTCCTTCTGGTGTCGGTCGTCGTCGCGGCCGCCGACATCACCTTCCGCGCCGCCTCCGGCGCCTACTTGAAGACGCTGCTGCCGGCCGAGGACCTGCTCGTCGCCAACGCCCGATTCGAGTCCACGACCTGGACGACCACGATCATCGGGCCGCCGCTGGGCGGGGCCGCGATCGGGATCCTCGGTCCGGTGGCGACGGTGGTGGCCGACGCGGTCAGCTACCTGCTCTCGGCCCTGGGCATCCGCGCGACGGGCGGTCAGGAGCCGCGGCCCGAGCGCCGGGAGGCCGCGCGCATGCGGGCCGGGGACCTGTTCGAGGGGTGGCGATACATCCTTGCCGACGCGACGCTGCGTCCGCTGTTCTTCAACACCGCCTTGTTCAACGGCCTGGTGATGGCCACCGACGCGCTGCTGGCCGTCCTGATGCTCGGCCGACTCGGGTTCGCACCGTGGCAGTACGGCCTCGCCTTCGCCGTGCCCGCGATCGGCGGGCTGCTCGGTTCGCGGCTGGCCCGCCCGCTCGTCACCCGGTTCGGGCAGCACCGGGTCCTGGTCGTGGCCGGGGTGCTGCGCGTGATCTGGCCCGTCGGGCTGGCCTTCGTGGGGCCGGGGACCGGAGGGCTGCTGCTGGTGATGGGCGTCGAACTCGGGCTGATCTTCTGCTGCGCGATCTTCAACCCTGTTTACGCCACCTACCGCCTCGAGCGCACCGCGACCGAGCGGGTCACCCGCACGCTGTCTGCCTGGTCGGTGACGACCAAGGCCTCGACCGCGCTCCTGACGGCCGCATGGGGCGTGCTGGGCGGCCTGCTCGGCCCGCGCACGGCCATCGGCCTGGCCGGCGTGCTCCTGCTGGCGACCCCGCTGATGCTCCCCCGACGCGCCGCGGCGCCCCTCGCCGAGCCGGAGCCGGCACCGAGTCGCGCCTGACGGATCGCCACGGCCGTCACCGCGATCGCGCTGCGCCGCCCTATCGGAGCGGTTCGCCCCTCCGCGTAGAGCTCGGAGATGAGCGCGACGGCCTTCGCCGCGGCCGGTGGGGTCGCGGCGCGCAAACCGTGGCTCAGGTGCCCAATGTGTAGCCGGCCCCGGCACGCGACCTCGCGTGTCAGGGCGCCCTCATCACCCAAGGAGAGAAAATGACCGTCACGCCCCCGGCGCTGGACCCCCGGACGGCCGCACTGCTCGTCATGGATTACCAGCAGGGAATCCTGGCCTCGCTCCCTGGCCTGGCAGACCCGGAAGCGCTGCTGTCACGGGTGGCCGGCGCCATCGCCGACATGCGAGCGCACGGCGCCGCCATCGCCTACGTGCGAGTCGGCTTCACCGCAGCCGACTGGGCGGCGATCCCGCCGGCCAACAAGACGTTCTCCTTGCTCGGCCGGCAGCGCCTCATGCACCACGCGGATCCCGCCACGGACTTCCACCAGCAGCTCGCTCCCGAGCCCGGCGACATCACCGTCCGCAAGACCCGCTACGGCGCGCTGTCCACGACAGACCTGGACCGGCAACTGCGGGATCGCGGAATCACCACCCTGGTCATCGCCGGCATCACCACCAGCGGTGTCGTACTGTCCACCGTCACTGACGCCGCCGACCGCGACTACCGGCTCTACGTCCTCTCCGACGGCGTCACCGACCCGGACGCGCACGCCCACCAGACCCTGATGACCAGCGTTTTCCCGAGACTGGCCCACATCATCGATACCGCCGAACTGCGCTCGCTTCTGCACGAGAGCAATCCCGACCGTTCTGTCGCCCGCTCGGGCCCGGGGATCGGAACGACGGACGACTTCTGACGGTCGGGGGCGTCAGATCCGTCACGTGGCCATGCCGCCCGTTTGGGACGTCGCCCCCCATCCAGATGCCACCGCCGCGGCATGGCTGGACCGCACGGCACATCTGGAGTCACCCCTCGCCTGACCGGCGTGAGGCACGCAGGTGGAGCTCCCATGCCAACCGGCCGGCCGCCGAGCGAGGTTGGCAACGGCTCACTGCATGATTTCGAGGTGCGGGTGGTCGAAGGACGCGGGGCAGGTATAGATCTGCATGTTGTAGCCGCGGCCGATCTGCACCATTGGAGGGTTGGACGGGTCCCGGATCCCGACAGGGCCCGTGTGGTCGCGATCTTCGAGGGGAATCCAGCTGCCGCTGCCTCCGTCCCACTCGTTCGAACTGATGGTCAGCAGCGGCCGGTACTCGGAGCCGCAGGTGTCACAGTTCATGGGCCACGGGTCGCAGAAGCTCCAGGGGCCCCACCCGCCGACCTTCCAGCCAGGAGCGACGCTGTGCTCGTACTGGTAGTACGCGCTGCCGCGATTCAGCTCATCGTCCGCGTGCAGTTCGGCCCACTCGGCGCGCCCCCACGCGTGCAGGCGCTTCGCGAGTTCGCTGGGAAGCTCGTGGGGTGCCGGGTACTCGGTGACGACCTCGGGGTGCAGCACGCATGGCTCCGGCACGTAGTCGCCGGAATGGTCGACGTCGAGCGGGGCGGGCGGGTCAGCGAGCGCCTTGTGGACGTCGGAGGAGTCTCGCCAGATCAGACGGGCCGTGGGCATGCTCTCTTCGTGGTCGAGCGGGCACCACAGTACTTGGAGGACGTCTGCTCCTTCGGGGCCGGCGAGTCCCGGGACATCGCGGAGGTACAGCTGCGCGACGGGCAGGAGCGGATTCGGCGCACTGTGCGAAGGACGCCCTGCTTCGAGCCTGTCGAGGTACGCGCGCTGCTCCGGGGTGAGCAGGTTCTCGTGGGGCCGCCGGGGCCGGAGCCACGCAGCCTCCAGCAGGTCGCGGCGCCGGCGGATGTCGTCAAGTGAAGCGGGCGGCTGCCAGTGGTCATGTTCGTCGCGGCAAGCGGGCCAGACCTCGTCGGCGGGCCAGAGCAGAGGCCCGCCGATCGAGCTCTCGTGGATCGTGGGCCGGCCCGGGCGGGGGTGCAGGCGAACTGCCCGCCGTGCCAGCGGCACCAGCTCAGGGAACACGGCGGCGACGTCGACCGGCCGAGGTGGAGTGGTCCTCGCCATCCGAACTCCTTCAGCTCACCTGCACGTGTCGGGCGGACTCTATCCGTATGCGCTGACAGATCCATCTACAGCTATGACGGGCAGGGGGCGTCAGGGAGCTGGGGAGAGTCCGGCTCCTCACTTCTGGTTGTGGCTCTGCCGGCTCGGCCTTCAGAACATCCCGTTGGGGATCTCGGCGGCGTCCGGCACGGGTTGGACGACGTCCCAGTGCTCGGCGATCAGTCCGTTCTCCAGTCGCCAGATATCGACGACCGCGGTGCCGCGTTCGTCGTCCGGCGGGAGCATGAGGTAGTGCATGACCACGTAGGGGCCGTCGGCGAGGACACGCTTGAGCTCCAACCTGGCGGCCGCCACCGGAGCGTGCGCGATGTGGTCGATGAACGCGTCCCGGCCCGAGGGGTTGCCCGGACTGTGTTCGATGAAGTCCTCCCGGAGGAGCGTGCGCAGGATGTCCACGTTGCCCTTGGCGAACTCTGCGAAGCCCTCCTGAACGAGCTTTCTGTTGCGTTCCGTCTCACTGGTTGCTGTCATACCGGGGACCCTCGCACTTCTCGGATATCGCCGTCCATTACGTGCCTTGTAATGGCGATGGGTCTCTGGGGCGGGAATCCGGCATCGAAGGGCAGAACTGAGCTTCTTCAATACGATCACCACGTTCGGGGCCGCCTTCGACATCACGCTCGAAGAGGTCGCGGTCGAGGCGTACTTCCCCGCAGACACGCCCGCCGCCCGCGCACGGCGTGATGGTTTCCCGTCGGTGACGCCGAACGCCGTGTCCACCGAATGAGTGCCGGCGTCCGGCGTTGGAACCGTGAGAGGAGCGGGGCCCCGGACAATCGGGGCCCGCTCCCGCTTCATGCCGAGACGTGCCCCGCTGACGCCGTCACGCCGTCGGCGACGAGGTGGTCCACGATCGTGGACACGAAGAGGTCCGGGTTCTCGAACGGCAGGCCGTGACCGCCGGGGAGCGACACGAGATCCGCCCGCGGGATCGACGCGGCGAGTTCGCGCTGGTGGTGCGGCGGCACGATCCGGTCGTGGGCACTGGAGATGATCAGCGTCGGCGCGGTGATCTTCGGAAGCAGTGCGGTGATGTCGATGTCGATGTCGGCGCGGGCCTGCCGTACGAACCCGGCTTCCGCGCCGTCCATGAGGGCGGCGAACCCGGCCGCGGCCTGCTCGAAGTCGGCGAGGTCGCGGGCGCGGAGCGTGTCGTCGCCCATGGCGGTCACCTGGAGCAACCGGGCCAGCAGTTCCCTGTCGACGCGCACCAGGCGGATCCAGAGGTCCATCTGGAAGGCCATCCAGGGGTCCGTCCTGGCCCACCCGGCATGGGCGACGAGTGAGAGCACGCGCTCCGGTCGCGTCCCCGCCGCGGCCAGCGCGACGACGGCTCCCAGCGAATGACCGACCAGGTGGAACCGCTCCAGCCCGGCGTGCGGTTCAGGCGTACATCAGGGCTTTGATAGTTCGGGGAGCGCGGGTGGCAATCGACGAGAAGAAGATCGCGGAGTCGGTGGCGTGGCGCCCCGGCGGTGCCGTCAAGCG
Organism: Microtetraspora fusca; assembly: GCF_001570365.1. Taxonomy (GTDB): domain Bacteria; phylum Actinomycetota; class Actinomycetes; order Streptosporangiales; family Streptosporangiaceae; genus Microtetraspora; species Microtetraspora fusca. The sequence goes on from NZ_BBYK01000052.1 coordinate 88,808, forward strand.
CGCCGAGCAGGCGCTGATGGCGGAGAAGAGCCGCGTGCTGCGCCCGTTCGGGCTGACCGTGCCGCAGTACGCCGCGATGTACGCGCTCTCGCTCGCCCCCGGCATCTCCGGGGCGAAGCTGGCCCGGCTGTGCTCGGTGACGCCGCAGAGCATGGCCACCGTGCTCAAGACGCTGGAGTCGCGCGGCCTGGTCGAGCGCCGTCCCTCCAGCGACCACGCGCAGGTGCTCGTCACCCGGCTGAGCCGGGCCGGGCAGGCGCTGCTGCGCAAGGCCGACGCCGAGGCCGTCGCCGTGGAGCGCCGCCTCGTGGACGCCTTCACGCCTGACGAGATCGCGTTGCTGCGGGAGCTGCTCGAACGCGCCGTCGTCGTCCTCGCCGGCACCGGGCACGACGACGGCGCCGACTCCTTCTGACAGCCCGCGGACCCGGGCCGAGGGGCGCCCATGGGGGCGCGGTTAGGCTGCCGTCATGCTCGATCGCATCCTGGAATCGCTGGCCCACCCCGTCGTCCTGTCGCCCATGGCGGGCGGGGCGGGCACGCCCGAGCTGTGCGCGGCCGTGTCCGAGGCCGGAGGGCTGGGATTCCTCGCCGCCGGATACAAGACGGGCGAGGCGGTCGCCGCCGAGATCGAGCGGGTCAGGGCCGCCACGGATCGGCCGTTCGGGGTGAACCTCTTCGTCCCCGGCGAGCCGGCCGATCCCGACGTGGTGGAGGCCTACGCCGCCGAGCTCGCGCCGGAGGCGGAGCGGTACGGCGTCGAGCTGCCCGACGTCCCGCTCGACGATGACGACGACTGGGACGCCAAGCTCGACCTGCTGCTCCGGAGTCCGGTGCCGGTGGTGAGCTTCACGTTCGGATGTCCCGGCCTCGCTCTCGTGGACCGCTTCCACGAGGTGGGGACGACGGTCGTGGTGACCGTCACCGACCCAGGCGAGGCGGTGGCCGCCGTGGCCGCGGGCGCGGACGCGCTGTGCGTCCAGGGGCCGGAGGCGGGCGCGCACCGGGGCTCCTTCGTGGCGCGCAAGCCGTACGGGCGCTCCGAGCCGGGGCTGCTCGACCTGCTGGCGGCGGTCCGCGCGGCCGTCCGGACGCCCCTGATCGCGGCGGGCGGCATCGGCGACGCGGCGGCGGCCGCGGCCGCGCGGGAGGCGGGCGCCGTGGCCGTGCAGCTCGGGACGGCCTTCCTGCTGACGCCGGAGAGCGGGGCCAACGCCGTCCACCGGGCCGCGCTGCGCGACTCCCGGTTCACCTCGACGACGGTGACCACCGCGTTCTCGGGACGGCCCGCGCGCGGCCTGACCAACCGGTTCATCGTCGATCATCCGGACGCCCCGGTCGGTTACCCCGCCGTCCACCACCTGACCACACCCATCCGCCGCGCCGCGGTGGCGCAGGGCGACCCCGACGGGGTCAACCTCTGGGCGGGCACGGCCTGGCGGCTGGCCGAGGAGCGTCCCGCGGCGGACGTGGTACGCGAGATCGGCCGGGCTCTCGCCTGACCCCGTCCGGGCCGTTCCACGTGGGCCGTTCCGCGTGGAAGGTCAGGAGGCGGCGAACCGGACGAGCCCGGCGGTGAGAGCGGCGGCCGCCGCGCACGCCACGATCACGAGATCGGTGCCCGTGGCGAGCCCCTGACCGGCGATGACCGCCGCGGTCAGCGCCGCGCCCACCGAGGAGCCCACGTACCGCGCGGTGTTGTTGGCCCCGGACCCCATGCTGGCCCGGTGCCGCGGCACGCTTTCGATCGCGAGGTGGGTGAGGGACCCGTTGAGCAGTCCGCTGCCGATCCCCGCGACCAGGAGCCCGGCGAGCGCCCGCGGCGCCGACCAATGGGCCGTCGTGCCGAGCAGGGCGAGGCTGCCGACGGCGGAGAGCAGCAGGCCGAGCGCGAGCCGGCCACGGGCGGCGAGCCGCAGTCGGGGAGCCAGGAGCGCGGCGACGAAGGACGTCCCGGACCAGACGGCGAAGACGGCGGCGGTGGCGAGCTGCGTCATGCCGAGGGCCGACTGGAGCACGGTCGGCAGATAGCTCATCAACCCGATGATCGCGATGCCGGTGACGAGCGCGCCGCCGGTGGCGACGAGGAACGACGGGCTCTGGAACAGGCCCATGTCGATCAGCGGCTCCGGACGGCGGACCTCCACCAGGGCGAAGGCGGCCAGGAGAACGGCCGCCGCGGCCAGGGACGCGAGCACGACCGGCCGGGACCAGCCGAGCCGTCCCTCGGTCACGCCGGTCACCAGGGCGGCGAGCCCGAGGGTGAGCGTGACGGCGCCGGGCACGTCGAGCCGCCGCCCCGGCCGCGGCTCCGTCCGCGCGGGCAGCGTACGTGCCGCCAGCACGGCCAGCACGACGGAGCAGGCGGCCGTCAGCCAGTACACGCCGCGCCAGCTCGACAGCGCGGCGAGCCCGCCCGACACCAGGGGGCCGACCGCGATGCCCAGGCCGAGCATCGCGCCGTACCATCCCGTGGCCCGCGCCCGCTCGGGACCCGGGGGAACGACCTCGCCGACCACGCCCAGGCTGGCGGCGAGCAGCGCCGCGCTGGCCACCCCCTGAACGATGCGGCCGAACACGAACATCGGCACATCTCCCGCGAGGGCCACGATCGCGCTCGACACCGCGAGCGACGCCATGCCGATGACGTAGACGCGCCGGCGGCCGTGATCGTCGGCGAGCCCTCCGGCGAGGAGGAGTGACACCGCGAGACCCAGGGTGACGGCGTTCAACATCCAGACCGGGCCGGTGGGACCGGCGTCGAGCGCGCGGGCGGCCTCCGGCAGCGTGACCATCGGCGCGGTGTAGTTGACCAGCGCGAGCAGCGGCGCCGCGCACGCGACCGCGAGGGTCGCCGGCCTGGCCCGTAAGGGAGCCGGGGTCTCGACCAGCACAGGACCTCCAAGGTTCAGCCATTGAACTGACGGCGTGACGATAACACGGGTCAGTTCAGTGAATGAACTAGGATGGGGTGAAAGGAGGGCGCCGCTGATGGGGCTCGGCAAGAACTACGAGGGGCAGGACTGCTCCCTCGCCCGGTCACTGGAACTGCTCGGCGAGCGGTGGACGCTGCTCATCGTGCGCGACGCGCTGTACGGCGTGCGCCGGTACGGCGACTTCCTCTCCCACCTCGACATCCCGAGGGCGGTCCTCTCCCAGCGGCTGTCCGCGCTGGTGGACGCGGGGGTCATGGAACGGCGCCGCTATCAGGAGTCCCCGCCGCGCGAGGAGTACGTCCTGACCGGCAAGGGGAAGGAGCTATGGCCGCCGGTGCTCGCCCTCGCCCAGTGGGGCGAACGGCACATGAGCGCCGCGGGGCCGCGCCGCGTCTTCCGCCACGTCCCCTGCGACGCGCCGATCGGCGCGGGCGCCACCTGCTCGGTGTGCGGGGCGCACGTGCCCGCCGGGGAGGTCGAGATATGGCCCGGTCCCGGCGCCGACCTCACCCGCGAGGACCCGGTGAGCGTGGCCCTGCGCGGGCCGCACCGGATGCTGGAACCGCTGCCCTGACCTCCGCCCGGCCTTCCGGCGTCAGCGCCGCTGGCAGGCGGGACACCAGAACAGGTTGCGCGCCTCCAGGTCGGCGGTGCGGATCTCGCCTCCGCAGATGTGGCAGTGCTGCCCGGCCCGGCGGTAGACGTACACCTCGCCGCCGTGGTCGTCCACGCGCGGCGGCCGCCCCATGGCCTCGGGCATGTGCTCGGGGCGTACGGTGTCGATCCGGCCCGAGGCGGCGCCGTCGCGCATGAGTGCGACGAGGTCCGCCCAGATGGCCTCCCACTCGGCGCGGCTCAACTCGCGGCCGGGGCGGTAGGGGTCGATCCCGTGACGGAAGAGCACCTCGGCCCGGTAGACGTTGCCGACCCCGGCGATCACCTTCTGGTCCATGAGCAGCGCGGCGATCGCCACGCCTGATCGGGTGATCCGCGACCAGGCGCGTTCGGGGTCGTCGTGCGGCCGCAGCGGGTCGGGTCCGAGGCGGTCGTGCACCGCCCGCTTCTCTCCGGCGGTGATGAGCTCGCAGGCCGTGGGCCCGCGCAGGTCGGCGTAATCCCGCTCGTTTTCCAGGCGGAGCCGTACGGCGCCGACGGGTGCGGGGGCGGGGGCCGGGCCGAAGGCGACCTTCCCGTACAAACCGAGGTGGACGCGCACCCAGCCGTGGCCGTCGAACCCCTCGAAGCCGAGGAAGAGATGCTTGCCGTGGGCGTCGGTCACGGCCATGCGCTGCCCGTCGATCAGGGCCGCGCTGTCGGAGAACTTGCCCTGCGGGCTGCTCGCCGCGACCACGCCGCCCGTGAACCGCCGGCCGTACTCGGCCGCGAGCAGGTGGATGATGTGACCTTCGGGCATCGGCGGGCAGCGCTCCGGGGAGTCGGGGGAGAGGGGAGCCCCACCATATCCGGGTTCCGGGCCGCCCCGGGGGCGCGGGTCAGTCGGTCTCGAACGCGAGCCGGTCGGTGAGCCAGCGGTGGAACTTGATCGCGTACCTGACCCAGTGGGCGACCACGGTGGTGAGGTGTTCGCGGGTGACGCCGGCCCCGATGTAGAGCTGGGAGTCGCCCACGATGCGGAGCACGCCGCTGTCCTGGGTGAAGGTGTAGACCTTCGGCCACATGGTGTCGGCGTTCCACTCGTTCAGCGCGGTGACCAGTGTCGGCTTGTCGTCGACCGAGTAGTGCCGGTCATAGAAGGTGCGGATCGTGAACAGGTCGCCCTCGGAGCCGAACAGGAAGTAGACCGTGAGCTCCGGCGTGGCGATTGCGATGTCGCCCTCGGCGTCGAGGGTGTGGTCGAGGGCCAACTCGTCCAGGATCTGGGTGATCAACTCCTGATCGGGCCGGACGACCGCTGGGGAAGGGGTCACGGCCCCATCCTGCACCATCAGATCCAGCGAGGGGGACTGCCCTGTTCACCTGGCAGGGAATCGCTTCCTTGATATGACCACGAAGTGCGCGACACGCCCCGGATGCCCGGGGTTCCGCGGTCCGCCCGCGCGCGGGCGGTAGGCACCCTGCGCACGACGGCGGCGAACCTGGAGCCGGCCGGGCGGTACGCCCGAGGCCGCCGCCCGGAGGTGGCGGCCGTCCCAACCGTCTCGGCGCCCGCGTCGTCAGCCGAGGCGGGTGCCGGCCCGGAGCCGTACGTGCTCGGGGACCTCGTGGGAGGCCGCCGGGTCGGTGACGGGGGGCTGCCAGGTGGCGGCGAGCGGCAGCACGCCCGCCCACACGTCGTGCGGGTCGTCGGCGTCGTCCGGCGGCCCTTGGCGGACCTTGACCGAGGCCTCCTCCAGCGAGACGGCCAGGATCGTGGTGGCCGCCAGTTCCTTGCGGTTCGGGCGGCGCGCGTAGTCCCACTGGCCCGGGGCGGTGTGCTCGGTGAGGATCCGGAGCGCCTCCAGCTTCTCCTCGCCCTCCAGCGGGCGGGGCACTCCGTAGATCATCGCGCTGCGGTAGTTGACGCCGTGCTCGAACACCGACCGGGCCAGCACCAGGCCGTCGACGTGGGTGACGGTCACGCACACGGGCGTCGGTCCGCCGGCCGCGAGGCTGCGGCTGGCGACCGAGCCGTGGATGTACAGATTGTCGGAGTCGAAGCCGTAGGCAGTGGGCACCACCATGGGCGCGCCGTCCACGATCACTCCGAGATGGCAGACGAACCCGGCTTCAAGCACGTCGAACAGCTCTGCCCTGTTCGTACGGCCTTGCTCGCGCAGCCTGCGGTGCCGGGTTCGTTCTGTTGACGACAAGTCGGACATGTCACGCATGAGGTGACATCAAATCAGTAGACGGGCGCCGCCGGGAAGGTCAGGCGGCCGAGGTCGGGCCGGGCTTCGGGAAACGGATGACGTTGCGGCCGGCGTATGCCCGCATGTCCACGATCTTGTCATCGCGCTTCGGCTTGCGGCGCAGTACGGACCTGATGTCCCGCACCTTGCCGAACGTGTCGAGCGACTCGTCGAGCGACGTGACCACCCTCAGCATCTTCCGATCCCCCCGACCGTGATGATTCCGTTATTTACCGAGATGTCTACCGATCTACCCGTAAAACTGGTGTAAAGCGGTGATGTCTAACGGGATATTTGTGACTAATGTGCCATGACCTGTTGGCGAGCCCTCCGCCGGGGTGGCCCGGAGCCGTCGCCGCCCGGGTCCCCGTACGGGCGGCGGCCTCCCGTACGGCCTGGCGCTTTATCGAAACGAGACGAAACGCGATCGCGGTCGCGGACGTCAGATGATGCGTGGTGTCGGGAACGTTGATCGCGGAGGACCCCAGGCGGCTGGGTGACTACTGGCTCGCCGGACGGCTCGGCGCGGGCGGGCAGGGGGTGGTCTACGAGGCGTACGACCCCGCCGGGCGCCGCGTCGCCATCAAGGTGCTGCACGGGGAGGCGGCGCAGGACCCGGAGCTGCGCCGCCGGTTCGCCCGCGAGGCGGAGGCGGCCCGCCGGGTCGCGTCGTTCTGCACCGCCCAGGTGATCGACGCGGTCCTCGACGGGCCCCGGCCGTACATCGTGAGCGAGTACGTCGAGGGAGCCAGCCTGCGCCAGGCGGTCGCCGGAGGCCGCCTGTTCACCGGGGACGACCTGCACCGCCTGGCCACCGCCGTGGCGACGGCGATCGCGGCGATCCACGACGCCGGGGTGGTCCACCGCGACCTCAAGCCCGACAACGTGCTGCTCGGCCCGGACGGCCCGCGCGTCATCGACTTCGGCGTCGCCCGCGCGCGCGACATGTCCCTCACCGCGACCGGACTGGTGGCCGGGACCCCCACCTACATGGCCCCCGAGGTGTTCGTCGGCGAGCGGGCCGGGCCGCCCGCCGACCTGTTCGCCTGGGGCGGCATCGTCCTGTACGCCGCCACCGGCGCGGACCCGTTCAGCGCGGAGAGCCTGGGCGGCGTCATGCATCGCGTGCTCTCCGAGGACCCCGATCTCGGCGAGCTCCCGAACTCGCTGCGCCCCCTCGTCGCGGCCGCGCTGGCGAAGGACCCGAACGCCCGCCCGGACGCGCGCGAGCTGCTGCACGGCCTGATCTCCGCACCCCGAGGCGTCGCCGCGGAGGACCTGCTGGTCCTCGGCAGCGCCGAGGCCGGGCTGCTGCCCGGACCGGAGGTCGCCGACCCGGGGCTCGGCCCGCTCGCGGAGGAGAGGTACGGCGCGCTCGGCCAGCCGGAGCGCGAGCTGGTGCCCGAGGTGCTCCTCCGGCTCGCGACCGTGACCGACGACGGCGAGGTCGCCACCAGACGGGCCGCGCGCGCCGAACTGCTCGACGGCCGTACGGAGGAGGAGACCGCGGCGGTCGCGCGGGTCATCGAGACCTTCGGGCACCTGCTGGTCGAGCGTGACGGCGAGATCGAGTTCGCCCGCCCCGCGCTGATCCAGGCGTGGCCGCGCCTGCGCGCCTGGGTCCAGGCCGAACGCGAGGGACTCGCCGTGCTCCGCGAGATCACGGTCGCGGCGCGGCGGTGGAACCGCGGCGCGGACGGCGACCTCCTTCAGGGGGACCGGCTGGACACCGTACTGCGCTGGGCGGCGACCGGCCGTCGCCACCTCGCGCTGAGCCGTCTCGAACGCGACTTCCTCGACGCGGGGTCCGGGCTGGCCCGCCGCCGGGCCCGCCGCCGCCGGATCGTCACCGCCGCCCTCGCCGTGCTGCTGGTGCTCGCCGTCGGCTTCGGGGCCGCGACGGTCTGGCAGAGCGCCGCGGTGAACGAGCAGCGGTACCTGGCCGAGTCGCGCGGTCTCGCCTCCGCGGCCGACCGGCTGAGGGACACCGACCCCGTCAAAGGGATGCTGATGAGCGTCGCCGCCTGGCGGCTCGGCCACACCGACGAGGCGCGCGGCAGTCTGATCACCTCGCTCGGCCAGCGGGAGACGGGCGTGCTGTCGCTCAAGGGCGCCGCCCACGCGCTCAGCGGGGACGGGCGGACCGCCGCGTCGCTGGACGGCGACGGCGTGACGCTCTGGGACGCGCGCTCGGGACGGCGGATCGGCGGGTGGTCCGGGCTCGGCGTTCAGGGCAAGCACGTGCACTCGATCGCGTTGAGCGGGGACGGCCGGCTCCTCGCCGTCGCCGCCGGGCGGTGGGTGCGCGTCTGGGACGCGCGCACCGGACGGGCCACCGGGCGCGAACTGTTCCTCGGCACCGACACGTACGAAGCGCACTATCCGATCGAGATCGCGTTCGGGGCGAGCCCGCGCCTGCTGATCATCGGCTTCAGTGGCATGGTCCGCCTCTGGGACCTCGACACCGGGACGGCGAGCCCCAAACGGTCCGGCTACCTCGCGGACGCGGACCCGGCCGGCCGGATCGCGGCGATCGACGGCGTCGGCGGGCGCCCCCGGCTGTTCGACCTGCCCGGCGCGACCCCGCGCCGTACGCCCTCGGGCATCTGCGGCGGCTCGCTGCCGGCCTGGGCGGGTGAAGGGGTGGGACCGCAGGCGCTCGCGTTCAGCCCGGACGGCCGCAGGCTCGCCTGTGCCGCCAACGAGGGCGTCACGCTGACCGACCTCACGGCGGGTCGCACCGGACAGCCGTTCGGTCCGCCGGTGGCGGGGCGGCCGGCGGTGACCTTCAGCGCGGACGGCAGGTTCCTCGCGGTCCGCGCCGAGGGGGCCATCACGGTGTGGCGGGTGGCGGACCAGACGTCGCTCCTCGTCCAGCCGACGCTGGGGGAGGCCGCGCAGGTGCGCTTCGACCGGGACGGAGGGGCGCTGCGGTACATCGTGGACGACACTCTCCACACGGTCGGCATCGCGGACCTGACCGGCCCGCTCAGGGCGGGACCGGCCGACGAGTCCGCCGTGCTCACTCCGGACGGCAGGTACGCCGTCCACGGCGCGGGCGACGGCGCCGTCGCGTTCCGGGACGCGGGGACCGGCCGGCCCGCGGGCGCGTCCGTCCCGATCACGGCGTCGTTGCAGGCGGTCGCCTTCAGCCGCGACGCGCGGATCATGGCGGTCGCCGACGACGAGGGCCGCCGGGCCTGGGCCGTGGACCGGGTGAGCGGCCGGAAACTCGCGACGACCGAGGTCCGGGACGACCGTACGCAGACGATCCTCGGGGTCGCGGTCAGTCAGGACGGGACGAAAGCGGCCACGATCACGGGGACGTCGTCCACGGAAATGGAGGTCGGTGTCGGCGACCTGCGGACGGGCGCCTGGCGCACCGTCGCCAAGATCGCTGACGCGGCCGGCGGAACCGCCGCCTTCAGCCCCGACGGGCGGGACCTCGCCGTCCTCGGATCGGGCGCCGGCTACCTGGTCGACGTGGCCGACGGGAAGGTCCGGACCTTCGGAGCCACCGCTCAGACGCTCACGGCGGTCGCCTTCCACCCCCGTGCGCCCATCGTCGTGACGGGGGACTTCGCGGGTCGGGTGATCGCGTGGAACTCGCGGACGGGCGAGCGCCGCGGCGCGGTGCTTCCGCAACGGCGGCCGGTGTCCGCCGTGGCGTTCAGCCCGGACGGCTCGCTCCTGGCCGTCGCGGCGGGACAGGGCGTCCGGCTGTGGGACGTCGAGGCCGGGACGGCGGTCGGGGAGCCGGTCGGCACCTTCGGGTCCGGCGTGGTGTCGGTGGCCTTCCGCAGCGACGCCTCGGCGCCCGGAGCGGACGGTTCCGGCGGACTCGCGGTGGTCGGCCTGGACGGGAGCGGCGCGGTCGCGTCCCGGCCGGTGACGCCGGACGCCGTCGCCGCCGCGGTGTGCGCGCGGGCGGGCCGGACGCTGACCGAAGCCGAGTGGCGGGAATACCTTCCCGGCCTGCCGTACGAGGACGTCTGCCCGGGAGGCGTCCGACCTTAGGTCTTCGTCGAGGTCAGCCCTCGGCGGAGGCCTCCCAGAGGGAGCAGGGGCGGACGGCGTGGTGGTGGTAGATCATGCCGACGGGCTCGCGGGTGGCGAGCGTCTCCACCTGCTGGCCGCCCGGCCCGCAGACGCAATCGGGGCTGCCCTCATGGCTGATGACGTCGTCGAGTGGCATCACATGAACGAAGTTGGCCATGGGGGCATCCCTTTCGCGTCAATTAACCCCCGATATTACCTCAAATTCGGACAAAAGGGATAAAGGTGAGCTTTCTGGTCATCCGCAGTTGTCGAACTTGGTCCGGCCGCCGTACGCCGACTTCTTGCCGTCCGGAGAGCTCACGTTGCCCCAGTAGCTCACGCACTTGTGGCGGGCGCTTACGTATACCGGGCCGGCGTACCGCGTGAAGTCGCCCGAATCGGAGTCCCAGGGCCCCTTCTTCACTTCGAGCCGGACGTAGGTGTAGCTCGGCTTGCCGACGTACTTCGTCTTGATCGTGACGGCGCAGTTCTTGCCGGTCCGCCCGCTGTAGAGGACGTAGGTGACGCCGAGTTGCTCGCCCGACTTCGTTTTGATCGCGCGCGATCCGTCCTTGACGATCGTGTACCCGGCGCCGCACAGGCTCTGCGGCGATGCCGCCTCGGCGGCGGTGGGCAGGAGTGCGACGGCCGTGATCGCGCTGAGTGTCAGGGCCCCCGCCTTGACGAACTTGATCATCCGGTTCCAATCCTCGGAGGGGAGCCCGCCCTGCGGGGCGGGCCGATTTTGGGCACCGACGAGTATTCCGACCCGAACAGACGCCTGTAAAGGATCTATACGGAAGATCCGAAAACAGCGGCTTATGTCCTGCTGTCACGGGTTTTCGGGGACCTTGGGGGAGATTGACCAATATGTGTGGTGATCGACGCGGTCGCGAGGGTAGACGAAAGCAAGCAACAGATTCGGGGGGAATCATGGCGGCTTGCGAAGTCTGCGGAAACGACTACGACCTGAGCTTCGAGGTGCACGCGCAGGGTGCGGTGCACACCTTCGACAGCTTCGAATGCGCGATCACCAAGATGGCCCCGGTGTGCGAGCACTGCGGCTGCCGCATCGTGGGCCACGGCGTCGACGTCAACGGCCGCTTCTGCTGCTGCGCCCACTGCGCGCGCGAGATAGGCGCCACCCAGATCGTGGACAAGGTCGGCGCGGCGATGTGATCGCCCGCGGCGGGCGCGGTCGCCGGCATGCGGGTCGTCGGCCGGCCGGGGTCAGGGTGCCTCGGGGCGCCGCCCCGCGACCAGGGTGTCGCCGGCCTCGGGACCGGAGCCCGGCTCGCTCCGGCTCTCGGCGGCCTCGTCCTGTGCTCGCTTCGTGCGGCGCGTCCGCGCCTTGGCCGGACCGCCGGCGTTCCGCGCGGCCTCCGGCGCCGCGTTGGGCACCGTGTCCGCCGCCGCGCTCGCTTTTCGCGACGCGGTGTCCCCTGGGGCCGCGGCGGTCTCGCCGGGCGCGGTCGCCGGAGGGATCGCCCTGGGCCCCTCCGTGGGGTCGCGCAACGCGGCGAGGACGGCGTCCGCCTCCTTGTCCGCGGCGAACTCGTCCGCCGCCTCGGCCTCGCGGCGCTTGATGACGACCATGTGATCGACCGAGACGCGCCCGGCCCCGCCGACCGAGAGCAGGACGGACGCCGCGCCCAGCGCGACGATGATCTTGACGTCTCCGCCGGTCAGCGGCATGCCGCTGTGCCCGGTGGTGATGACGAAGACGGCGACCGCCTCGGCGAACAGCAGCAGGCCGACGAACGGCACGGCGAGGCCGGCCACCAGCAGCGTGCCGCCGAGCAGCTCGATGAGCATGGTCGCCGCGGCCCATACCGACGGCAGGGGAGCGCCCAGCTCGGCGAACTGGGTGCCGGTCGCGGTGAGGCCCGCTTCCAGCTTCTCCCAGCCGTTCGCGAAGAAGATGCCGCCGACGCCCATCCGGGCCGCCAGCGAGGCCACGTCGTGGAGGGTTCGCTTCACGCTTCCTCATTCTGGGGAGACGGGCAACAATTGCCCAGACATCTGCCCATAAGGATCGACCTGACACCCGTGGCGCCGCCCGTCACGATGACGGCCGGGGTGACCTCTCCGATTTCTCCGGCTTCGCCGCTTCCTCTGGCTCGTCGGCGCAGTGACCGGCCGCGGCCTCCCTGGAGATGAACACGGCCGCGGCCAGGGCGGTGAGCCCGAGCAGGACCACGCTGACCACGACCGTGCGGTGCAGGGCGGTGATGAACGCGAGGCGGGCCGCGTCGAGCAGGGCCGCGCCGGGGGTGCCGCCCACCCGGGCGGCGACGTGCGCCGCGGCCGCCAGGGACTCCCTGGCCTCGTTCATCTGGGCGCCGGGCACGCCGGGGACCACGCCGAGCGCCGGGGCGTAGACCATCGTGGTGATCGTGCCGAGGACGGCGATGCCGAGACCGGCCCCCAGCTCGTAGGCCGTCTCCTCGATCGACGCCGCGCCGCCCGCCCGCGACTCGGGGACGGCCGCCATGATCGTGTCGGAGGCGGCGAGCAGCGCGACCTCGACGCCGAACCCGATCCCGATGAAGCAGACGGCGAGCATTCCCGGGTTCTGCTCGACCCCCCAGGTGAGTACGGGCACCAGCGAGAGCGTGGTGAGCGCGAGGCCGCCGCTCATCGTGGCCCTCAGCCCGATCCGCTGGAGCACGTGCGCCGCCGCCAGCCCGCCCGCGATGGCGGCGACCATCAGCGGCAGCATCCGGACACCCGCCGACAGCGGGGAGAGCCCGAGGACGAGCTGGAGGTACTGCGCGAGCAGCAGTTCCAGCCCCACCAGCGCGAAGATCGCCAGCAGCACGCAGGCGACGCCCGTGGCGAAGCCGCGCCGGGTGAACAGCGAGATGTCGAGCAGCGGGTACTCCAGCCGCCGCTGCCGCCGGACGAACCAGGCGAGCAGGGCGATCCCGAGCAGGGCGACGGCCAGGGCGGGCCCGCGGCCGATCATGTGACCGTACCCGGCCTCCTTGAGCCCGAACGCGAGGGCGAGGATGCCGAACGTGGACAGGACGGCGCTCAGCACGTCCCACGGGTGGCCGGACCTGTTTCGCGACGGAGGCAGCAGCCGTACGGCGAGGGGGAGCGCCACGATCAGCAGCGGCACGTTGATGAGGAAGACCGCGCCCCACCAGAAGTGCTCGACGAGGACGCCGCCGACCAGCGGGCCGACCGCGGCGCCCGCGGCGGCGACCGCGCTCCAGACGCCGAGGGCGATCGCGCGTTCCTTGCGGTCGGTGAAGACCTCACGGATGATCGACAGCGTCGCCGGCATGATCATCGCGCCTCCGACGCCGAGGAAGGCGCGCGACAGGATCAGCGCCAGCGGCGTCTCGGCGAGCGCGGCGGAGAGCGAGGCCAGCCCGAAGACGACGTAGCCGGCCAGTACCAGGCGGCGCCTGCCGTACCGGTCGCCGAGCGTGCCGAAGGTGACGAGCAGCGGCGCGACCACGAGCGAGTAGATGTCGATGATCCACAGCAGCTCGACGGCGGACGGTTCGAGCGCCGCGGTCAGCGCGGGCACCGCGATGTGGAGCACGGTCGCGTCCACCGCGATGAGCAGCAGGCTGAAGCAGAGCAACGCGAGAACAGCCCACCGGCTCGCGTGACGCGCGGCGGCGGGAACGGTGCGGGACTGCGCCCCGACCCCCACGACGATCATGGGCGGAAACCGCAGGCCTGGTGGAACATGCGTCGCAGCTTAGGCCATTCTCGGTAGATCCCTCAGCAGCTTCCGGCATTGCGCTCTCTAGCGAGATATAGGTATATATCCGGCATCTAGGCAACCCCTGCCCGGCAACCGATCATGCGGGAGTGGGGAGCGACATCGAGGACCCGGACCATGCCCGCGACCAGGACCGTTACCGCGCCGGGAACCACGCCCGAGATCACGTACCGCATCGCTCCCCGGGGACGGACCCCCGATCTTGGTGCCTCCTCGCGGCGGAGCGGCTGGAGCGCGACCGCCCGGAGGCGGCGCTGGAGGCCGCGCGGCAGGCGATCGAACGCGACCCCGGCGGCGAGTGGGGGCACCGGCTGGCCAGCCTCGCCCTGGAACGCCTCGGCCGCGACGCCGAGGCCGTCGCCGCGGCCAGGGAGGCCGTACGGCTCGCGCCCGGCTCCTGGACGGCCCGGCTCAGGCTGGGCGGCGCGCTGCGCCGGACGCCGGATGGCTGGCGCGAAGCGTGGGCGGAGGCGCGCAAGGCGGTGGCCTTCGCGCCCGAGGAGCCCGACCCGCACGTCCTCGCCGGTGACCTGGCCCTGCTCCGGGGCGACCACGAGCGCGCCGTCGCGTCCTATCAGGCGGCGCTGCGGCTCTCGCGCGACCACCCGATCGCGCGGGTCAACCTGGGGCTCGCCCTGCTGTGCTGGGAGCGCCCGCGCACCCACCACGACCCCGCATGGGATGCCGACCATCGCGAGACCACGCGGGCGCGGCGCGCCCTCGACGTCTGGTCCCGGCAGGTCCGCGCCCTGCTCGCCGTCGCGACGGTCGTCGTCACGGCCGCCGCGCTCGGCCTCGGCCTGCACCGGGAGGCGCAGATCGGCGGCGCGCTCGTGCTCGGCGGCGTCGTGGCCGTGACGGTCAGGCAGGCCGGGCGCGTCCCCGTCTGGTCGCGCGTCCCCGCGATGCTCCACCGCGACCTCTGGTTCACCACGGACGCCGTGATGGCGCTCGCGGTCGTCGGCGCGTACGTCGCCGGCCTGGCCACCCTCCCCGCCGACGTGGACGGCGTACGGGACGGCGTGTGGGCCGGCGCGTGCGGCATCGTGCTGCTCAACGGGGTCGCCGCCCGGGCTCTTCGGCTGCTCGCCGAGTCGTGGCGGGGCCGTCCGGTCAGGGCGCTCGCGCAGTTCGCCGCCGCCGGCCCGGTGCCCGCGGCCCGGCGGAACGCAGACGTGGCCCTCTGGATCCTCGCCGGGCGGGCGTGGTGGGCGCTCGTGCTGCTGCTGTCGCTGTGCGTGGTCGCCGCCCAGCCGCGCCTCGCGCTCGCCGCCGCGGCGGTGCCGGTCGCCGTCGCCCTCGCCGTCCGCCGCGGCGGGGTGACCCCCCTCCTCCGCGCGACGTCGCGCCGCGACCGGCCGCTCGCGCTGTCGCCGGCCCTGCTCGCGGTCGCCGCCCTCCTCCTCGCCCTCGCGGGCGCGGCGCCGGGACGCGTGGTCGCCGGGCTGCCCGCCGTACCGGCGCTCGGGACGGCGGGGTCGGCCGCGTGCGTCGCGCTCGCGGGCGCGGCCGGCGCCTTCGCCGTACGGGCCGCCCGCGCCTGGTGGGGCGGCGCTCCCGGCCCCTGGCGCTCCGCGCTGATCCTGTGCGAGTCGCGCGGGAGGCGGCTCCCCGGCGACGCCTCGCCCTCGCCGGGCGTCAGCGACGCCGTACGGCACGCCGCCACCTATTCGAGGAGCGTCGTGCTCGCCTACACCCAGCAGGGCTGCCCCCGGGCGCTCGCGGTCAGCGCGGTGACCTCGGTGAGCGCGTCGGGCGAGCTCAGGCTGATCGCGGGGGACGAGGCGTGGGAGGCGGTGGAGCGCGATCCGCGGGTCGTCCTCTTCGTGGGCGACCCGAGGTTCTGGGCCGAGGTGCGCGGGATCGCCGTCCCCTCCGGGGACGTCCTGCGCATCACGCCCAAACGGGTCCTCGTGCGGGAGTACCCCGGCCGCCACCAGGCTCGCGCACGTTAGATCCACCCATCGCGCGTTCGCGTGCGGTATAACCGGGGGGCGAACCGGGGAGGCGTTGATGCGGGACTCCGACAGGGCCCAGCCGGCGGGCAGCGCCGGGGCGCGGGATCTGTTCGAACAAGTGCGACTGCGCTATTTCCACCTTCCTCCCTTCGCGCGGCGCGTGCTCTTCGCCGGGACCCTGATCGCCTCGATCGGCACCGCCGCGGCCCTGGGGTGGCCGCTGCTCACCACGTTCTTCACCACGGTCGTGGTGCTGGCCTTCATCGCGCTCGCGCTCAGCTATCCGCGCGCGGCGGCGACCGCGCTCGTCCTCGCCGGCTGGGGGATGCTGCTCCCGCTGTTCCTCGGCGCCTTCGGCGGCGCCCAGGCCGCCGGGCCGTACCTGCTGCTGTTCCTGGCGGTCCCGGTCGCGGGCGCGGCGCATCTCATCCGGTGGGTGCCTCCGTGGCTGACCACGCTGGCCGCCCTGGCCCCGGCGGCCGTCGTGGCCTTCGCGATCTCCCCGGTCTCCGCCACCGTCGCCCTCTGGGCCGCGTACGGCACGGCCTGCGTGGTGCTCGCCTACCGCTTCGCGCTGGCGCGGCGGGTGCGCGCGGCCCTCGCCGTCCCGCCTCAGGGCGGCGACGGCCAGGTCAGGCAGCGGCTGCGGGTGGGCGGGCACCAGCACCCCACGGGTGAGAGGGGCGCGCCGCCGCCGATCACGGTCGAGCAGGCGCTGGGAGAGCTGGAGTCGATGATCGGCCTCGAGCCGGTCAAAGAGCAGGTGCGGGCCATCGCCGCGTCCATCGAGGCGGCCCGGCTGCGCAAGGAGGCGGGGTTCACCAACGAGCCCCCGATGCGGCACTTCGTCTTCGTCGGGCCGCCCGGCACGGGCAAGACAAGTGTCGCCCGCACCCTCGCCAAGATCTTCTACGCGTTCGGCCTGTTGGAGACGCCCTTCGTGGTCGAGGCACAGCGGGCCGACCTGGTCGGCGAGTACCTCGGCGCCACCGCGATCAAGACCAACGAGCTGATCGACCGGGCGCTCGGCGGCGTGCTGTTCATCGACGAGGCGTACGGGCTGATCAACTCCGGCGACGGCCAGCCCGACCGGTTCGGCGCCGAGGCGGTGCAGACGCTGCTCAAGCGGGCCGAGGACGACCGCGACCGGCTGATCATCGTGCTGGCCGGCTACGAGAAGGAGATGGGCGCCTTCCTCTCCTCGAATCCGGGCCTCTCCAGCCGGTTCGCCACCCGGGTGCGCTTCCCCGGCTACACCCCGGACGAGCTGCTGGAGATCACCGAGGCGGTGCAGGCCAGGAGAGGCGACCGGCTGGCCCCCGACGCGCGTCCCGTCCTGCGCGGCCTGTTCGAGGACGTCCACCGGCGCGGGCTGGTCGACGAGCTGGGCAACGCCCGCTTCGCCCGCACCCTCGCCGAGGCCGCCGCGCAGGCCAGGGACGTGCGCGTGGTGAGCGCCGGGGGAGCGCCGCGCGGCGAGGACCTGGTCACGACCACCGCCGACGACGTCACCAGGGCGTTCAACGAGATCACGGCCAGGTTCCGCGGATACCAGGCCACGCCCACCCTGGAGGAGGCGCTGGCCGACCTGGACGGCATGGCGGGGCTCGAACCCGTCAAGCGGCAGGTCCACGCGATCGCCGCCCAGCTCAAGGTGGGGCGGATGCGCCAGGAGCAGGGCCTGCCGGTCCAGTCCCAGATGCGGCACTTCGTCTTCGTCGGGCCGCCCGGCACCGGCAAGACCACCGTCGCCCGCATCCTGGGCCGGATCTTCTCCGCTCTCGGGCTGCTCGCCCGGCCGGACGTCGTCGAGGCGTCCCGCGCCGACCTCGTGGGCCAGCACCTCGGCGCCACCGCGATCAAGACCAACGAGCTGATCGACCGGGCGCTCGGCGGCGTGCTGTTCATCGACGAGGCGTACGGCCTGGTCAACAACGGGTACGCGGGCGGGGACGCCTTCGGCGCCGAGGCGGTGCAGACGCTGCTCAAGCGGGCCGAGGACGACCGCGACCGCCTGGTCGTCGTCCTCGCCGGATACCGCAGGGAGATGGACGCCTTCCTGGCCACCAACCCCGGCCTCGCCTCGCGGTTCAACCAGTTCGTCGCGTTCCCCTCGTACGCGCCGGACGAGCTGGCCGAGATCGCCGAGCTGCAGGCGGCCCGCGCGGGGGACAGGTTCGACGCCTCCGCCCGCCGGGACCTCGCCGACGTCTTCGACTGGGTCTGCCGCGAGGGGCTGATCGACGGGCTCGGCAACGGCCGGTTCGCCCGTTCCCTCTACGAGCGGGCCGCCATGCGGCGCGACGTGCGGCTGGCCGCGCAGGGCTCGGCCAACACCGCCGAGCTGACCACGATCACCAGTGACGACGTGCGCAGCGCCGTCGACGAGCTCTCCTGACCCGCGCCGCGGCCGCCTGAACGTCACGGCGGCTTCCCGGTTGTCCCCGTCCACGGCGCGTGGACTCGCCTCGCTGATTACGGTCTGCTACATAACGCATGCAAACTGCGACCGTATCGGGAGGGGCGCCGTGAAGGCACGAAGGCTGGCCGCGTTGATCGCGCTGCTCGTTGTGGGGACCGCGACAGCCTGCTCGGGCGGGTCCTCCGGCGACGACCAGGGGAGCCACGCCACCGGCTCCCTCAAGGCGTACGACATCAACCCGGTCCCCCGGGACAAGGTGAAGGACGGCGGCACCCTCAAGTGGGGCCTGTCCACCTTCCCGACCCAGTGGAACGTCAACCAGGCGGACGGCGACAGCGGCGAGGCGTGGGCCGTCATCGGCGCTCTCATGCCCATCGCGTTCCGCTCCGACGAGAAGGGACGGCTCTCGCTCGACCGCGACTACGTCCTCCAGGCGAAGGTCACCGAGAAGGCCTCGCACGAGGTCGTCACGTACAGGCTCAACCCCAAGGCCAAATGGTCCGACGGCAAGCCGATCACGTGGCACGACTTCGCCGCTCAGTGGAAGGCCATGAACGGCCACGACAAGGCGTACGGCGACTACACCGGATCCGGATATGACTCGGTCAAGAGCGTCACGAAGGGCGCGAACGACCGCGAGGTCGTGGTCACCTTCGCCGAGCCGTTCGGCGAGTGGCGGGCGCTGTTCTCCCCGCTCTACCCGCGCTCGGCCACCGAGTCCGTGACCGCGTTCAACTCCGGCTGGGTCAACCGCATCCCCGTGACCGCCGGGCCGTTCAAGGTCGAGGGGCTCGACCCCGCGGCCAAGACCGTCACCCTGGTGCGCGATCCCTCCTGGTGGGGCGATCGCGCCAAGCTCGACCGCATCGTGTTCCGCGCCCTGCAGGGCAACGCCCTCGTCAACTCCTACAGCGGCGGCGAGCTGGACCTCTTCGACGCCGGTCTGTCGCCCACCGCGTACGACTGGGGCAAGAGCGAGCGGACCATCTCGGTGCGGCAGGCGGGCAGCACCGACTTCCGGCAGATCACGCTCAACGCCGAAAGCCCGGCGCTGTCCGACGTACGGGTCCGCCAGGCCATCGCCGTCGGGATCGACCGCAAGGCCGTCATCTCGGCCGACCTGAAGGGGATGGGCTGGCCGACGGTGCCGCTGAACAGCCACTTCTACGTCCACGGGCAGGGGGCCTACCAGGACAACGCGGGCTGGCTCGGCACGTACGACCCGGCCCGCGCCGGGCGACTGCTGGACGAGGCGGGCTGGACGATGACCGCCGGCACCCGCAAGAAGAACGGCCAGGAGCTCGCGCTGCGCTTCCTCATCCCCTCCGACGCGCCGGTGGCCCGCACGGAGGCCGACACCGTACGCGCGTCCCTGGAGAAAATCGGGGTGAAGGTCGCCGTCGTCGCCGTGTCGAGCGACGACTACTTCGACAAGTACATCGTCCCCGGGCAGTTCGACCTGACCGCCTTCGCCTACGCGGCCTCGCCGTTCCCCGTGTCGGCCAACTACGGCGTGTACCTCAACGCGACCAGCCCGTCCTCCGGCGGCAAGCGCGAGGAGAAGCAGCAGGTTGCCAAGCAGTGGGACGCGAACCTCGGCCGCGCCGGCAGCCCCAAGATCGACTCCGCCCTGTTCACCGCGGGATCACAACTCGACCAGGCGAAGGCCGCCGCCAAGCTCAACGCCGCCGACCGGCTCATCTGGCAGCAGGCCACGGTCCTGCCGCTGTTCCAGCGCCCCCAGACCGTGATCGCACGGTCCACCCTGGCCAACATCGGCGCCCCCGGCTTCTACGACCTGAGGTACACCGACATCGGCTTCACGGGCTGAATTGCCGCGCTGTGCTTACTGGCCTCGCTTCGCTCGGCGGCTCGGGGCGCCTTGAGGCGATGTCTTCCCTCGTCTCTCGAGGCTTCGTTCCTCAGCCCGCTCGTTCCTCAGTCCAGACACCGCCGCGCCCCGAGCGTGATGGTTTGGCGCCGTGATGATTGATGGGTGCTCGCGCGGGCTCGGTGGGTTGAGGTGGGTCAGGGGGAGGGCTCGTCGGGGATGTCGGCGATGTCGTCGAGGGCGGCGGCCAGCTCGTCGGGGTGGTCGCCCATCCGCTCGGCGATCTCGATGAGCAGGTGCAGCACCTCGTGCCGGTCGTGGCCGAGATCCAGCAGCCGCTGGGCGGCCTCCCACATCTGTGGGGGGTCGCCCTCCCAGAGCCGGGCCGCGATCTCCTCGTGCCAGGCGAGGTGCTCGTCGAAGTCGGGCCGGTCGCGCTCGTCGGCGTGATCGATCTCCAGCAGGATCCGGCGGTCGCCCTCGTCCGCCGGATTCAGCGTGTCCAGGATGATCGAGCCGTGGACGCCCTGCAGCAGCGGGAAGGCGAAGGCGCGGCGGGCCAGCGCCGACAGGTCGCCGTCCGGGAGCAGCCGCTCGACCAGCGCCCGGTCCAGCCCGAAGGTGGTCGGGTCCCGGTACGCCTCGGTGAACCGGGCGGTCGCCTCCCACACCGCGTCCAGCGTCGCCCGGACGCCCTGCTCCGGCAGGCCGGTACGCGGCCCGGCGAACCGGATCCACGCCGCCAGCGCGTGCGGCATGGCCTCCTGCTCGGCCGGCCGCAGCATCACCTTCCGCGGCAGCCAGTCCAGCAGGAACGTCTCGCACTTGGCCGGGCTCACCCGCAGCGGCCGTCCGAGGTCCTGGTCGCACCCGTAGTCGATGATGTGGTCGGCGCACCGGGACGCCGCAGAGGGGTCGGAGAGGTTCTCCGCCGCGTCTGAGGCGAGGAACTCGGCCGCGAGCATCGCCCGCCGGTCCCTGCTGTACGGCGCCTCGCTGTGCGGGGGCGCGGGACGCTTGCGACCGGGCGGAAGCGCCTTGATCCGCGAGCGCGCGAACGCGTGGTAGGCGCTGTAGCCGTCGCCGACGAGCCGCGGCGCGTTCCGGCGGTCGCGGCCGAGGGAGTCCCGCGTCGCCTTCATGGCGAACTCCAGCAGCGCCCGCGCCTGCTGCGGCTCGATCTCCTCGAACCGGAGCATGGGGTTGACCGCAGCCTCCAGCCGGGCCTGTTCCAGCAGCTTGTCCACCTGGGAGGAGACCCAGGCGTCGCGGGCCATGCCGCGCATGTTGTAGTCGACGACCACGACCAGGGCGTGCGTGTCCTCACCGTTATAGGCGAAGGTGCACACCACCGTGTCCTGGTCGCCGTAGACGTCCCTGGACACGTAGCACCCGGCCGGCTTCACCGCGCCCACCCGGTCGGCCCACCGGGGGCGGGCGACGTCGGACTCCATCAGAGCGAGGGCGGCGCCCTCGGCCTTGGCGGCCTGGCGGGCGGTGCCGAGGTAGGCGACGGAGATCAGCAGGGTGAGGGCGGCGGGCGTGCCGGCCTTGGCGGCGTAGTCGACCAGGCCCTCACCGAGGATCTGTTCGACGTCGCCGCCGCGCAGCCTCCGGCCCCACCAGGCGCCCAGCATGTCCGACACCATGAGCTCCGCGTCCAGCGGGCTCCGTACGGCGAGCAGTTCGCGCGCCGCGAGAAGCATCTCGGCGAAGACGTCGTCCGGGGTCTGCGTCTCCCGGGGATCGCGCCGCCTGCGCCCCCTCACCGGGCCGCCCCGCCGCGTCCGGGCGTGCGCGAGCCCGGCCTGCGGTGATTGTCGGGGAGCTCGCTCACGGAACCCACCTTCTCGCATTCCCGGCCTGATCGGCATCCGGAACACGGCCCGGTGACTTCCCTGTTATACGGACGGCGCTATTCCGCCCGGGAAGGCGGCGCCGAGTTCACCAGGGCGAGCAGGTGCTCGCGCGCGATCCATTCGACCGTCGCCGGCGTGGCGCGCAGCCCGAGATGCTCGGTGCAGGCCCAGACGTCCGCGACACAGCGGCTCACCCTTTCCGCGGGCACGCTGAAGAACTCCGCGGCCAGACGGGCGCTGACCGGCTCGAGCTGGGGCGTCGGCGCGCGGCCGTCGACCCGTGTGGCGAGTACGGGCATCGTCGCATTCCTCGCTGAGTGAACACCCGGCGGTCTCCGCGCCGGAAATGACAGGGACCGGCCGCTTTCATTCCATAACTTTCCGCAGACGTGTCAACCCCTCACGGAGCTCCATGCAAAGCTGTCCCCATGCGTATCCAGCTCGCCCAGCGTCAGGACGCCGACGACCTGCTCAGTCGGAGCTCCCTGGCGCTGCTCGTCGGCATGCTGCTTGATCAGCAGATCCCCATGGAGTGGGCGTTCGCCGGCCCGCGCACCATCGCCGACCGGCTGGGGCATGATCTGGACGCGCGGGAGATCGCCTCCTATGATCCTTCGGAGTTCGTGGCACTGTTGGCAGCCAAGCCGGCCGTCCATCGGTATCCGGGCTCCATGGCGGGCCGGATCCAGCGACTGGCCGCCTATCTGGTCGAGCATTACGATGGCTTGGCCGACCGGGTGTGGGAGGATGTCGACGACGGTGCCGAGTTGCTACGCCGCCTGCTGGCGCTGCCCGGGTTCGGCAAGCAGAAGGCACAGATCTTCCTCGCGCTGCTCGGCAAGCAGCTCGGGGTCCGCCCGCCCGGCTGGCGCGAGGCCGCCGGGCCGTACGGCGCCGAGGGTGTGCACCTGTCCGTCGCCGACGTGGTCGACTCCGCGAGTCTCGGTCTGGTGCGGGCCGCCAAGCAGGAAGCGAAGAGGTCCGCCAAGAAGTAAGCCCGATCCTGCTGCGTGAGATGGCGCCTTTTGACAGGATGCGTTGACCGCATGCCGGGCGGGGCTTCCGTCCGCGTATGCCCATCGCCGATGATGTAGGGCAGATCCTGCGCTACAGGGAGTGTCTTATGGATCTTGCGGTAGCGATCTGCGGCCCGACGGGTGCGTCCCGGAGCGGAGGAGGGGAGCATCACGGGGGTGTGCACGGCCGCCGGCATGACCAGGCCGTTTGGCGCGGAACCGGCGTCACGCGGTAGGCAGAGATCAGGACACGACCGTAAATCACAGTTATGGAGATGTGCCTCGTGGGAGACCCTGGCACGCGACGGAGGTGCCGACCGTGAGCGCCGAAACCTCCGTGCCCCGTCCCCGGGAGTCGGGTTTGGACATCTCAGACTCCGGCCTCTTCCGTGGCCTCATGTCGGAGGCCCCCTTCGCTTTCGCGTTCTTTGACGCGTCTGGGCGGTTCGTCCGTGTCAATTCGACCTTTACAGAGCTGACCGGCCATCCTGTCGAGCGGCATCTGGAGATGACGCCCGCCGAGCTGCTGTCTGCCGATCTCGCCACCATGATCGAGTCGGCGCTGCGCAGGATCGGCGGCGAGGGCCTCCCCGTCACCGACCAGCGGATCAGGACCCGCGCCGAGAACGGCGACACCCGGCACTGGGCGGTGTCGTTCTTCCCCATGCGCGAGGACGACCTGCTCCTCGGCACCGCGCTCTTCGGCGTCGACCTGACCGAGCGCCAGCAGAACGAGGAGGACCTGCGGCGCAGCGAGGAGCGTTACCGCTCGCTGGTCGAGTCCCAGCAGCAGCTCGTGTGGATCACTTCTCCCAGCGGCGTCGCGATCGAGGACGCCCCGCAGTGGCGCGCGGTCACCGGCCAGGGTCTGGAGGAGTATCTGGCCCACGGCTGGCTGGACGCCGTCCATCCCGACGACCGCCCCGGCGCCGAGGAGGCGTGGCGGGAGGCGCTGCGCGGCCGGACGATGTTCGAGTGGAGCTACCGCGTCCGCACCAGGGCCAGCGGCTACCGGCACTTCGAGGTGCGCGCCGTCCCGATCATCCGGCACGGCCGCGTGATCGAGTGGGTGGGCGCCAACTCCGACGTCACGCCGCAGCGTGAGGCCGAGGAGATGCGCGGGCGGCTGACCGACCAGCTCGGCGCGGCCGCGTTGCGCACCGCCCGGCTCCAGGGTGCGACGGCCATGCTGGCCGAGGCGCTCACGGTCGAGCAGGTGGTCCAGGTCATCATCGACGTCGGCCGTACGGCTCTCGCCGCGGACCACTCCGGCGTGGCGCTGCTCGACCCGGACCGTGCCAGCCTGAACGTGATCAACAGCGGCGGCGTGCCCGACGCGCCCGGCGTCCCCGGCGACGAGATCGCGCTCTCGACCACCAGCGTGATGACGATGGCGGTGAACAGCCGGCGCCCGGTGTTCGCCGAGTCGCCGCAGAGCCTGCGCAACCAGCTCGTCGAGGCGGGCGCCGACGACGAGCGGATCACCGAGTTCCTCGACAGCACCGACGAGCGGGGCTGGGTCGGCCTGCCGCTGCTCGCGGCCGGACGGGCGCTCGGCGCGCTGCGGTTCTCGTTCAACCGCTCGCAGAAGATCTCGCAGGAGGACGGCGTCTTCCTGGAGGCCCTGGCCGGGCAGTGCGCGCTCGCCGTGGAGCGCGCGACGCTCTTCGAGCGCGAGCACAAGACCGCCGAGACGCTGCAGCGGAGCCTCCTTCCCGACAGCCTGCCCGTGGTACAGGGGCTGGTCCTGGCCCAGCGCTTCCGGTCCGGTTCGCGACACGTGCAGGTCGGCGGCGACTGGTACGACGCGTTCGTCCTGCAGGACGGCCGGGTCGCGGCCGTGCTCGGCGACGTCATGGGCAAGGGCGTCAAGGCCGCCGCGGGCATGGGCCGGATCCGCAACGCCATGCGGGCGCTGGCGCTGACCAACCCGCCGCCGGCCGCGGTGCTCACCGGCCTCGACCGGGTCTTCGAGGCTACCGAAGAGGAGGAGCAGGTCACGACGCTCGCCTACATGGTGGTCGAGCCGAGCACCGGCGAGGGCACGCTGGCGCTGGCCGGCCACCCGCCACCGCTGCTGATCTCGCCGCAGGGCGTGGCGGTGCTGCACGAGACCGAGCCCGGCACGCCGCTGGGCTGGGCGACCAGCCGCAAGCAGTTCAGGTTCTGCGTCCCGCCGGGTCACACCGCGGTGCTGTACTCCGACGGTCTGGTCGAGAACCGGAAGCGCGGACTGGACGCCGGACTGCGGGATCTGTCGAACGTCGTGGCCGAGGCACCGCCCGAAGTCGTAGCAAGTCCCCACATGTTGCTGGATTTCCTGGTAGATCGGATGCTGGCCGGGTATGAGCAGGATGACGACGTGACCGTGCTCGCGGTCCACGTACCTCCAGCCACGAAGAGTGACTGAATGAAACAGTCATAACGGTTGCTTTCGGGTATCGGTCCCCCTCATCCGTACGCACTACTGTCTCGGTCGGCCTAGGGTGGGAAGGCAACCGGCCGGAGGTGGCCGTATGGACCGCCGTGGCGTGTCACAATGGCATGTCGCGGTCCGCGCGGCCTCACCATCGGAAAAGAAGCAACCATCTGGGTCCATTCTCGCCATGCGTTCGTTCGAGAGGTGTTCGTGTCGCCTGCAAGTTCGACTCGCTCGAAGCCGTCGGAGCTGAACGAGCCAGTGATTCAGCAGCTCCTCGAGCGTGGGCGCTCGCAGGGTTTCCTCGAGTCCGAGGATGTCCGCAGGGCCTTCGAGGAAGCGGACATCCCGCTGTCGCACGCCGCTGGATTCCTGCGCAGCCTCAGCAAGGAGGGTGTGACCGTCGTGGTCACCGCGGCCGATGCCGCCGCGGCGCCCAAGCGGTCTCGTGGCCAAGCAAAGCGCCGCACCTCCGCCCCGGTCAAGAAGACCACCAAGTCCGCCGCAGCCAAGGAGGCGCAGCCGGAGACCGTCACCGCCGTGGTGACCGACTCGGCTGACCCGGCCCCCGCGCCCGCGCCGAAGCGGCCCGCCGCGAAGAAGGCCGCTCCGGCCAAGAAGACCGCGGCGCCCGCGACCAAGCCGAAGCCCGCGGCTCCCGCCGCCGGGCCCGACTCCAAGCCCGTCAAAGCGGAGCCGAAGCCCAAGTCGTCCGACATCGACGACGAGGAGGACATCGACCTCGAGGGCGACGTCGAGATCGAGGACTTCGACCTCGAGGTGGAGGACGTCGAGATCGAGGCCGACTCCGAAACGGACACCGACGCCGACACCGAGGGTGACGGCGCGGAGAAGGCGGCGACCGCCGCCCAGTCCGAGGACGAGGTCCTCATCCTCACCGACGATGACGACGACGCTCCGGTGGCCCAGGTCGCGGCCGCCGGCGCCACCGCCGACCCGGTCAAGGACTATCTCAAGCAGATCGGCAAGGTCCCCCTGCTCAACGCCGAGCAGGAGGTGGAACTCGCCAAGCGCATCGAGGCGGGCCTGTTCGCCGAGGAGCAGCTCGCCACCGACGGCGAGCAGCTTCCGGTCGACGTCCGCGCCGAGCTGGAGTGGATCGCCGAGGACGGCCGCCGTGCGAAGAACCACCTGCTGGAGGCCAACCTCCGTCTCGTGGTCTCGCTGGCCAAGCGCTACACCGGGCGCGGCATGCTCTTCCTGGACCTGATCCAGGAGGGCAACCTCGGCCTCATCCGCGCGGTCGAGAAGTTCGACTACACCAAGGGCTACAAGTTCTCCACGTACGCCACCTGGTGGATCCGGCAGGCGATCACGCGCGCCATGGCGGACCAGGCGCGGACCATCCGCATCCCGGTCCACATGGTCGAAGTGATCAACAAGCTGGCCCGGGTCCAGCGGCAGATGCTGCAGGACCTCGGTCGCGAGCCCACGCCCGAGGAGCTGGCCCGCGAGCTTGACATGACCCCTGAGAAGGTCATCGAGGTGCAGAAGTACGGGCGCGAGCCGATCTCCCTGCACACCCCCCTGGGTGAGGAGGGTGACAGCGAGTTCGGCGACCTCATCGAGGACTCCGAGGCCATCGTGCCGGCCGACGCCGTCAGCTTCACGCTGCTCCAGGAGCAGCTCCACTCCGTTCTGGACACGCTGTCCGAGCGGGAGGCGGGTGTGGTGTCGATGCGCTTCGGCCTCACGGACGGCCAGCCGAAGACCCTCGACGAGATCGGCAAGGTCTACGGCGTGACCCGCGAGCGGATCCGCCAGATCGAGTCGAAGACCATGTCCAAGCTGCGTCACCCGTCGCGGTCCCAGGTGCTCCGCGACTACCTGGACTAGGACGCCGCCCGCAGCGCGGGCACCGGCGGAACTGGACCCCGGTCGCGTTCCGGCGCGGCCACGTGAGCGGCCCCGCTCTCCTCACCGGAGGGCGGGGCCGTTCCGCGTCCGTCGTTCTCCCCGATGGCACGATGTCTCCGGCTCCGCACGCCAACCCCGCGTTTCGACCCCTGCGTTTGAGCCCCGCAGTCCGGCTCCGCGACGAGCCTCGGACTCCTGGGCGTTTTCGGCACCGACCGCTGTCGCGCGACGCCCTGATCCCGCCGGTGGCCGGGCCGCCACTTCGGTGTCGATCTACCGGCCCTCCGGTGCGTACGGGAAGGGCGGGCGCGAATCGGCTGTCCGGATGAGGCCTCGGCGGCTTCTCCGGGCATGCGAACGGCTGAATGTGATCACGAATCGATCACGATGTCCACGGTCCACGGCTTGCCCGGACGGGGAGCCGGATGCAGTTCCGCGCGGTGGCCGAGCCCGGTGAGGACCTCGGCCAGCTCCCTCGGATCGCCCGGCTCGCCGGGGTCCTCGACCAGCGATCGGGCCACCGCGCCCCTGGTGGCCTTGGCCATGTGGCTCACCACCGTGCGTTTGCCGGCGCTCTCCTTCAGCACCCGTACGGCCACCGCGCGCTCGCCGGCCGGCCAGGCCTGCGCGTACGGCGCGGAGCGCATGTCCACGATCAGGCCGGGCAGCGGGCCGAGGGCCGCGGCGAGGAACGGGCGCCAGAACGCGGCGAGGCCGCCCATCGGCGGGAGCGCCCGGGCCATCGAGAGCCGGTACGGCGGGACCAGGTCGGTCAGCCGGAGCGCGCCCCACAGTCCGGAGAAGACGACGACGCGCCGCTCCGCCCGCTCTCTCGCCTCAGGGGCCAGCGTGGCGAGGCCGAGGTTGTCGTAGAGCACACCGGTGTACAGCTCGGCGGCGGTGAGGGTGGGCGCGTCGTGCAGGTCGCGGTTCCTGCCGATCTCGTCGAGCTGCCCTTCGGACAGGCCGAGCACGGCCCGGGCGTCAGGGGTGTGACAGAGCGTGACGAGCGCGTCGAGCACCTTCTCCCGGGGGGAGGTCAGCTCGGGGAAGCCGAGGGTGTCGAGGTCGAGCACGGGTCCGTCGCCCCGGGACGCCTTTCCTTCGGAGGGCGGCAGCAGGATCAGCACGTCCTCAGCCTAGCGACGGCGGAGGCCGGTCCCGTGGGCGCCTGTGGACAACCGGCGACGGCCGGGTCCAGGCGGCGGGATGGACGGTCGGCGGCGGTCGGATGGCCTCGCGGTGAGGGCCGATGGGACCCCTGGGCAGCGGCGGGGGGATGGAAGCCCGGTGAGGACGGGGCGGCGGCGGGGCCTGCGATAAGGTCTCGCCCATGTCCGAATTCGACCTTCTCGTGGACCAGGCGTGGCCGGCCCCGCACCGGGTGGCCGCCGGCGACTGGGTCTATCGGCACGCGGGCGGGGTGACCAAGCGGGCCAACTCGGTCCTGGCGCTGGGCGACCGTACCGACCTGGGGAAGGCGATCGACGAGGCGGAGGCGTTCTACGCGGATCTCGGCCGGTCGTGCGTGTTCTCCATCGGCGCGGGGGCCACGCCCGGGCTCGACGCGGAGTTGGAGTCCCGTGGCTACCGGCTGGTCGATCCCACTCTGGTGATGTCCCGGCCGTCGGTATCGGTGGAAGGGGCGGCGGACCCGGCGATCGCGTCCGAGCCCTCTCCAGAGTGGCTGGACACCTGGTGGCGGGTGGACGGGGGCAGGCATCCGGAGGGCCAGGACATCCCCGCCAAGGAGTGGGCGGCGCGGATCTTGACCGGCGTGCCCGCGGTGTACGCGTCGCTGGGCGCGGAGGCGGTGGGCCGGGCCGTGCTCCAGGGGGAATGGCTCGGGATCTACTGCATGGCCGTGGTGCCCGAGGCCCGGCGGCGCGGGCTGGGCGCGTCGGTGCTGCGCGGCCTGCTCGGCTGGGGCGCCGAGGTGGGCGCGAGCCGTGCCTATCTCGTCGTCACGGAGGCGAACCGAGGGGCCCGCGCGCTGTATGAGCGGGAGGGCTTCACGGTGGCCGCGCGGTACCACTACCGCGTCCGCTGATGGGAAAGGGAACGGCCGATCGGTGAGGGCGGGGCCGCGCGGCTTTGCTTCCCGGCACGAGTACGACTGGCACGGGCCGACCGCCGTACGGCGAGAACGTCAGGAAGACGTCACAGAACGGCGGAAAGCCGGAGCGCCGGGTGTTCGGACGGGCCCGAGCAGCTCGGCGGGCTGATGATCGGAGACGGGGAAGAGGGGAAGAAACGGTGGCGACGCGCGGGGAGCGGTCCGCGTGGACCGCTCCCGGCATCGCCGTCTATCGGGTCAGCGCTCGCTCGTGGCGGACGCGGGGGATTCACTCAGTCGGGCCGACTCGTCCTGGATCTCGGCACCCTTGTCACGCAGCACGCTGGCGTGCTGGCGTCCGTGGTGAGCGCAGAAGAGCAACTCCCCTCCCACGGGCAGGGTCGCGCGGATGTAGGCCTGGGCGCCGCATCGGTCGCAGCGGTCCAGGGCGGTCAGCGGCTTGGCGGGGGCGAGAGCTCCAGTCACGTATCGCCTTTCGGGTCACCCCACGAGGTGTGGGGACGTTGGCGTCAGTCACTTGGGACAACATCTAACCGGATGCGGACGTTCCCAATCGCCTCGCCACTACGCCCAGAGCGGAATGATCTGAAAAGTGGCGCGGATCACATCGGAAGTGCGGGAGATCGTCCAGGGCCTGGCAAGCTTAGTACCCGTAAAAACCTGATGGACGGTAGGCTGCGTACGCCTGTTCGATTGATAAATGGGAGTTGGTGTGACGGCGGTTAGCGCGGAGACGGGTTATACGGCTCGTCATCTCTCGGTGCTGGAGGGTCTCGAGGCCGTCCGCAAGCGTCCGGGGATGTACATCGGGTCCACCGACACCCGCGGCCTGATGCACTGCCTCTGGGAGATCGTGGACAACGGCGTCGACGAGGCGCTGGCCGGCTTCTGCACCCGCATCGAGGTGGAGTTGCACGCCGACGGCTCGATCGAGGTCCGCGACAACGGCCGTGGCATCCCCGTCGACATCGAGCCCAAGAGTGGTCTCGCCGGGGTCGAGCTCGTCTACACCAAGCTCCACGCGGGCGGCAAGTTCGGCGGCGGCAGCTACGGCGCGTCCGGCGGTCTGCACGGCGTGGGCGCGTCGGTCGTCAACGCGCTCTCCTCGCGGCTCGACGTCGAGGTCGACCGCGGCGGCCGCACTCACATGATCAGCTTCAAGCGCGGCAACCCCGGTGTGTTCTCCGGAGCCGGTCCCGACGCCGCGTTCGAACCCCGATCGGGGCTGCGCAAGACCCGCCGGCGCTCGCAGGAGGGCGAGAGCGTCACCGGCACCCGCGTCCGCTGGTGGTCCGACAAGCAGATCTTCCTGCCCGACGCCGAGCTGTCCATCGACGAGATCCACGTACGGCTCCGCCAGACGGCCTTCCTGGTCCCCGGGCTCACCCTGGTGCTCCGGGACGGCCGGGGTGAGGAGCCGGTCGAGGAGACATACCTCTTCGAGGGCGGCATCGGCGAGTTCGCCGACTTCCTGTCCCGCGACGAGGCCGTGTGCGACGTGCTGCGGCTGCAGGGCGTGGGTCACTTCCGCGAAACCGTCCCCGTGCTCGACGAGCTCGGCCACATGACCCCCACCGACGTCGAGCGCGAGCTGTCCGTGGACGTCGCGCTCCGTTGGGGCAAGGGCTACGAGACGACGGTGCGCTCCTTCGTCAACGTGATCGCCACTCCCAAGGGCGGCACCCACGTCGCCGGGTTCGAGCGGGCCCTGGTCCGCACGATCAACGAGCAGCTCCGCGAGACGCGGCTGCTCAAGAACGGCGACGACCCGGTCACCAAGGAGGACATCCTCGAGGGCCTGACGGCCGTGGTCACCGTACGGGTGCCCGAGCCGCAGTTCGAGGGGCAGACGAAGGAGATCCTCGGCACCTCCGCCGCCACCCGGATCGTGTCCCATGTCGTCTCGCGCGACCTCAAGGAGCTGTTCGCCACGCCCAAGCGGGCGCAGAAGCAGCAGCTCCGCGCGGTGCTGGAGAAGATCGTCGCAGCCGCCAAGGCGCGCATCGCCGCCCGCGAGCACCGGGACAACCAGCGCCGCAAGTCCGCGCTGGAGAACTCGGCGCTCCCGGCGAAGCTGGTCGACTGCCGCAGCGACGACGTCGACCGCAGCGAGCTGTTCATCGTCGAGGGAGACTCCGCGCTCGGCACGGCCAAGCTGGCCCGCGACTCGGAGTTCCAGGCGCTGCTGCCCATCCGAGGAAAGATCCTCAACGTGCAGAAGGCGTCCGTCGCCGACATGTTGAAGAACGCCGAGTGTGCGGCGATCATCCAGGTGGTCGGCGCGGGGTCGGGCCGTTCGTTCGACATCGACGCCGCCCGCTACGGCAAGGTCATCCTGATGGCGGACGCCGACGTCGACGGCGCGCACATCCGGTGCCTGCTCCTGACGCTGTTCCACCGCTACATGAAGCCCATGGTGGAGGCCGGGCGGGTGTTCGCCGCCGTGCCGCCGCTGCACCGGATCGAGGTCACCAACCCGGGCCGGGGGCAGGACAAGTACGTCTACACCTACTCCGACGCCGAGCTGCACAAGGTCCTGCGTGACCTGGAGCGGCGGGGCAAGCGGTGGAAGGACCCGGTGCAGCGCTACAAGGGCCTCGGTGAGATGGACGCCGACCAGCTCGCCGAGACGACCATGGACCCCCGCCACCGGGTGCTGCGCCGGGTGCGGATCGAGGACGTCGAGGCGGGGGAGCGGATCTTCGACCTGCTCATGGGCAGCGACGTCGCGCCGCGCCGTGAGTTCATCGTGGGCAGCGCGGCCGAGGTCGACCGCAACCACATCGACGCCTAGGTCTGTCCGACAAATCACGCCCGGCTGCGGGTGGCATTTGTCGGACACTCCCTGGCAGGGCGTTTCAGACCCGACCCGGCCCCCGGGCTCGCGGCCGGGGGTGTGCGCGACCTGCCCATGATCGCGAGCGGGGCCGTCATCGTGTGCGGGCCGTTGCGAAGGCTACGTTGAACGGAATAATGGCCGTATGCCCAGGGGAACCTCGGAAGTCAGCGAGCCGATGTACTTCGTGCTCGCCGCGCTGCGCGGCGGTCCGCTGCACGGTCACGCGATCAGCAAGTCGATCCAGGAGCTGTCCGGGGGCCGGGTCCGGCCTTCGGTCGGCACCCTCTACGGGATCCTGGAACGGCTCAACGAGCGAGGCATGATCGCCGTGGACCGCGAGGAGACGGTCAACGGCCGCAACCGGCGCTATTTCCGGCTCACCGACGACGGGCAGGAGCTGGTCGAGGCCGAGGCCAGGCGCATGTACGAGGCCGCCTCCCTCGTGCTGAGGCCGACCACCGCATGACGGTGCTGGAGCGGCGCTATCGCATGCTGCTCATCGCCTATCCGAGGGCATACCGTGCCGCACACGGCGACGAGATCATCGATGTGCTGCTGGCGTCCGCGGAGCCCGGGCGGGCGGTCCCGGCGGGCAGGGAGGCGCTGGGACTGCTCGTCGGCGGCGTCCGTTCGCGCATCGCCCATCTGGCGACGGGAAGCCCGTGGGCGGACGGGGTGCACCTCGGCGTCACGGCCGTGTCCGCGGCGAACCTGGCCGCGCTGCTGCCGTACGTGGGCGTGCTGCCGTGGTGGACGCTGCTGTCGGCGCTCGCGATGCTGGCCGTCCTGCGTGGCCGGCTGTGGACGGCGTTCGCACTGACCGCCCTCACCGGGGCCAAGGCGGTGGCCGTCGCCGGCGGTTGGGTGTTGTTCGACCTGACCCTGGTTCCGGTCGCGCCGACGTTCCTGACCAGGGACTCCCTGTTCGAGCGTGGCGGTCCGTTCACGGTGGCCCTCGGGTACGCGGTCGTGCTGTTCGGCCTGCTGGTGCTCGTCTGGCGGGGTGGGCCGACGCGGGCCAGGTCCTGGTGGTGGTGGCCGGTGGTGCCGGCGATCGCGTGGGCGGGACCGGCGTGGATGCCCGACGGGGCGTCGTACGCGCTCAGCCTGAGCAGAGTGGCCGTCGAGGTGGCCGTGTTCGCGTTGGCCGTGGTCGGCGCCTATCTGGCCCGGGATCCGCGATGGTCGCTCGCCTCGGGCATCTACCTGCTGGTCGCGTCGGGTGAGCTGGGCTCGCATGCCGACACTTTGACCAGGCAGCATGTGGCCTACTGGGGCGTTCTGGTGCTGCTGACGCTGGGGGCGGCCATCGTGCCGTACCGGCCGCGTCGTCATTGTCTGGATTGACCACACTTCGTTTAACAGAGTATGGTCGCCGCCATGCCTGAAAGATCAACCATGGCCTCGGCCCTGCTGTGCCTCGGCGTGCTGGTCGTTCTCGGCGGCTGCGGGGGCGCGGCCGAGAGCTCCCAGCCGACGCCGAACGCGGCGGCCAAGGACAAGAGGCACCGGCTCGAAGCGGTGAAGGCCGACTGCATGAAGCAGAAGGGCTTCAAGTACGTCGCCTACGTGCCGCCCGAGAGGCCGGAGAGTGACGAGGAGCTCAAGCGCGCTTCCGGCGACTACCAGGCGATGCGGAAATATAGCGCCAAGTACGGGTTCGGGGTGTTCGCGGAGTTCGCCTACCCCGAGGAGAGGAAACGTCAGGCGGGCGAAGGCAAGGAGGCGGAGAAGGACCCCAACTTCGCGATTCAGGGCAAGCTCTCCGAAGCGCAGGCCGGTGCCTACCGGAAGGCGTCCGACGCCTGCGTGAAGGTGGCGGCCAAGCAGGTCCTCGGCAAGGACGTGAAGTCGGACACGGACTTCTACGACGCGATCAACAAGGCGCTGGAGCGCGCCAGGACCGCCACGCTCGACAGCGACCCCAAGCTGGTCGAGCTGGCCGCGGGCATGGCCGCCTGCCTGAGGGGCAAGGGCTACCCGATCGGCACGACCACACCGTCCGCCATGTCCGGGCGTGGCTTCAAGGTGTTCCTCGACCAGTCGGACAGCCTGAGTAGGAAGCAGCGGGACGATGTGCCGGACGTGGCGCCCCCGGTCAAGGACGGCGAGGCAAGGATGGTCTACCCGCCGCAGCTGAGCGTCGCGGAGGCCAGGCCGTACCTGGACAAGGAGATCAAGGCCGCCCTGGACGACCTCGAGTGCGGCAAGGACTTCTACCCGGTGTACTCGCCGAAGGAGAAGGCCGTCGCCCAGCAGGTCAACGACGAATTCGGTATGTGACCCCCCATGAAGTCGCCGCGAAAGCCGCTCATCGGCGCCGTCGCGGCCGTTGTGATCATCGCCGCCGTCGGCTGGGTGCTCGGCACCCGCCTGCGCTCCCCGGCCGACGAGGCGGCCCGCCGGGCCGCGCCCGAAGCCTCACTGATCACGGCGGCCGTCGAGCGCCGCAAACTCGTCAGCACCGTCGTCGTCAGCGGCACCCTCCAGTACGGCTCGCCGCTTCCCGTCTCCCTCGCCGGCGTCGTCGGCGGCACCTCCGACCTGCAACGCGTCACCCGCGCCCCACGCCGGGGCAAGGTCGTCGAAGGCACGGTGCTGATGGAGGTCAACGGCCGCCCCGTCTTCGCGTTGCGCGGCACCGTGCCGATGCACCGCACGATCGCCCCGGGCAGCCGGGGCGACGACGTCAAGCAGTTGCAGCGAGCGCTCCGCAGGCTCGGGTTCGGCGGGCCCGTCTCGGGAGCGTTCGACCAGGCGACCATCGCCGCGGTCACCCGGATGTACCGGAAACGCGGGTACGAGGCACAGCAGCCCACGCTGGCCGATCGGCAGTCGTACGACACGTTGCGCAGGGCCGTGCAGGCCGCCGAGGAAACCCTGGCGACCGAGAAGCAGGCGCTCGACCAGGGACGGGACGTGCTGCCGCTGAAGGTCAGACTCGCCAACGCCAGGGCCGATCTGAAGTCGGCCGAAAGCGCGCTGGAGGAGGCGAAGGCGCAGGAGACGGCCCCCGAGGACGAGACGCGGCTGGCGGCGGCGGACGCCGCGGTACGGGCGGCCGAGGAGCGGCTGCTGGCGGCCGAGCAGGAGCTGGCCGCCGCCCGGAACCAGGCGACCGCCGATCCCGGGGCCGGTCCCTCGCCGCGGCCGGCGACCGACACCCGCCTGCTGGAGATGAAGGTCGCGAACGCCAGGGCGGATCTGGAGGATGCGCGCCTGGAGCGCGGCCGGGTCCTGGAAGAGGCCGGGCGGGCCCGCGACAAGAGGCTGCAGGAGCTGCGCAGGGGCGTACGGACCGCGCGGGAGGCCGTGCTCACGGCGGAGCAGACGTTGCGCCAGGCCCGCCGGCTCTCCCCGGCCAAGCTCAAGATCGCCAATGCCGGGAAGGACCTTGCCGCGGCCAGGTCGATGCTCGCCGAGTTCGCGCGGACCTACGGCCCGTCCATCCCGCCGGGCGAGATTGTTTTCCTGCCGAAGTTGCCGGCCCGCGTGCAGAAGGTCGCGGCCAGGGCCGGGCAGACGGTCGAGAACGATGTCGCCACGGTGACCGGCTCGACGTTCATGGTCACCGGCTCGGTCGACGCCGCGGAGTCCGATCTGCTGCGCGAGGGGATGACCGCCACGATCGAGCTCGACACGGGCAAGAAGTACCCCGCGACGGTCACCGCGGTCGGCGAGAAGGCCAAGGTCCCCGGCGAGGTGGAAGGGGCGCAGGGCACGCGGCCGGTCCTGCTC
This sequence comes from Microtetraspora fusca, assembly GCF_001570365.1. Lineage (GTDB taxonomy): Bacteria > Actinomycetota > Actinomycetes > Streptosporangiales > Streptosporangiaceae > Microtetraspora > Microtetraspora fusca. Next base: position 124,410 of record NZ_BBYK01000052.1, read on the forward strand.
ACCCCGACCTCCATGAAGGGGCTCAAGGGACTGTCCGGCGCCCCGGTCACGGTCAGGGTGACGGTCGGCGCGACCGAGGAGCCGGTGCTCGTGGTGCCGGTGGCCGCGGTCGTCACCGCGGCCGACGGGAAGGTCCGCGTCCAGGTGGAGTACGCCACCGACAAGACCAGGGAGGTCGAGGTCCGTACGGGGCTGACCGCCGACGGCGCCGTGGAGGTCACCGGCGCGCTCAACGAGGGAGACCGGGTGGTGGTCGGCGGTGCCTGAGCCGGTCATCGAGCTGGACCGGGTCCGCAAGGACTTCCCCTCGCGACCGCCGGTCCGCGCGCTCGCCGACGTGTCGCTGCGCGTGGACCGGGGCGACTACCTGGCCGTCGTCGGGCCGTCGGGCTCCGGAAAGTCCACCCTGCTCAACGTGCTCGGCCTGCTGGACCGGCCCACCTCGGGCAGCTACCGGCTCGACGGAACCGAGACGACCGAGCTCGCGGACGGGGCCAGGACCAGGCTGCGCGGCGGCCGGATCGGCTTCGTCTTCCAGTCCTTCCACCTGCTCGCCCACCGCAGCGTGGTGGAGAACGTCATGCTCGCCGAGATCTATGGCGAGCAGGCGCGCAAGGGCAGGCGGGAGCGGGCCCTGGCGGCGCTGGAGAGAGTCGGCCTCGGCCACCGGGTGGGCTTCCTGCCCGACCGGCTGTCCGGGGGAGAACGCCAGCGCGCGGCCATCGCCAGGGCCCTCATGGGGGAGCCGTCGCTGCTGCTGTGCGACGAGCCGACCGGCAACCTCGACAGCCGCAACACCGAGGCGGTGCTCGACCTGTTCGACGAGCTACGCGGGCACGGCCTCACGATCCTGGTCATCACACACGAGCAGGAGGTCAGCGAGCGGGCCGCGCGCCGGGTGCGGATCACCGACGGCGTGCTGGTGGAGGAGGCGTAGATGGACGTACGCGACCTGGTCGGCGAGGCGTTCGCCGGGATGCTCGCCAGGCCGGTCCGCTCCGCGCTCACCACGCTCGGCACCGTGCTGGGCATCACCACGCTGGTGATCACGCTGGGCGTGGCCGCCACTGCCGGCAACCAGATCGTCGGCCGGTTCGACGAGCTGGTGGCCACGGCCATCACCGTGGAGGTGCCGGAGTCCGAGAACACGCCGCTGGTGGCGTGGGACGCGATCGACCGGCTGACCCGGCTGCGCGGCGTGGTCTCCGCCGCCGCCGTGGCCGAGAGCAAGGACAGCGTGAACCTGTCCGTACGCTCCAACGACCTCGTGGACCCCACCAGGGTCACCGCGCAGACGCTGACCGTGCTGGCCGCCACGCCCGGCCTGCCCGAGGCGGCCCGCGGCCGGATCACGCGGGGCAGGTTCTTCGACGTGGGCCACATCGAGCGCGCGGACCGGGTGGCGGTGCTCGGGGACCAGGCGGCCAAGATGCTCGGCGTCACCCGGTTGGACCGGGCACCCGCGATCTTCATCGGGAGGCACGCGTACACGGTGATCGGCATACTGGGCGACCTGCGCCGCGAACGCGACCTGAGCAGCGCGGTGATCGTGCCGCCCAGCGTGGGCAGGCGGTTCGGGCTGCGCGACGTGACCAGGGTCCTCGTCAACACCAGCCTGGGCGCGGCCGACCTCGTCGCCGGGCAGGCGCCCACCGCGCTCAGCCCCGGCAACGGCGACGCGCTGCAGGTGATCGCCCCGCCCAGCCCGACCAGAGCCCGCGACCAGGCGCAGGACGACGTCGACGCGCTCTTCCTGATCCTCGGCCTGGTCTCGCTCGTGGTCGGCGCGGTCGGCATCGCGAACGTCACACTGGTCACCGTGATGGAGCGGGTGGCCGAGATCGGCCTGCGCCGCTCGCTCGGCGCGGCACGCCGGCACATCGCCGCCCAGTTCCTGCTGGAGTCCACGCTGACCGGGCTGGCCGGCGGCGTGATCGGCGCCAGCGTGGGGGTGGTCGGCATCGTGGCCATCTCGGCCGCGAAGCAGTGGACCCCGCTCCTCGACGTGCGGCTGGCCGTCGCGGCGCCGGTGGCCGGAGCCGTGGTGGGCCTGCTCGCGGGCCTCTACCCGGCGCTGCGCGCGGCCAGGATGGAACCGGTCGACGCCCTGCGATAGAGCACGTTCGGACTCTCCTCGGACGGCGCCGCCCGACCGCGCGTCGCGGGCTACTTCGACTCGAGTTCGAGTGTGGCGATCCGGGAGCGCGCCTCCTGCATGGCCTCCCGGTAGCGCTCGTCCCAGTGCGGGTCGTCGTCGGGGATGGCCCGCACGGTCTGCCTGGCCAGCTCCACCGGCCCGTCCCGGCCCTGGGTCACCTTCCTGATGGCCACGAGGGTCCAGCCGTTCTCCATCTCCGTGTGGGGCTCCCAGCGCGACTCCTGGGCCGCCGCGCCGCCGGGCCGGGCCCGTACGGCGCCGCGGATCAGGATGACGAGCAGGAAGACCAGAGCGGCGATGACGATCAGGACCGCCGGCAACGCCAGGACCCGCATCGGGATGTGCCTCCCCTCCGCCCGCTCATCGTCGGCGAGCGCTCGGCATGGAGATGATCAGCGGGTGGGCAGGGCCACCCCTCCGGAGTTTCCGGGGGCGTACACCGTGATGCCCTGCGGCAGGGCCTTCAGCTTCTCGATATCGGCGCAGGTCGGGCACTTGTTGTAGCCGTCCTGCCGCGCCTTGTTGGCGTCGGCCTCGGCCCGGGCCTGGGCGACCTTGGCCTGCGCCTCGGTGACCTTGGCGAAGGCGGCCTGCGCCTGGTCGACCGCGTCCTGGACCTGCTTCGGGAGCGTGACCCGCGAGAGGTTGAAGTGGATGTTGGTGAGGTACTCGGCTCCCAGGGTGCTCTTGAGGTCCTCGGAGAGGCTGGTGTTCACCGCGTTCTGGATCTTGGCGATGTTGGCGTTGTTGCCGAGCTGCTGCAGGCCGGTCTGCTGGCCGCTCGTGTTCTGCACGAGCGAGCACGACGAGACCAGCTCCGCGCAGCGGAAGCTGTTGACCTGGGAGCGCAGGTCGTTGTCGATCACGGGACGGATGATCTGGTCGAGGAAGGCGGACCAGCCCTCGTCGCTCTCCCAGGGGTAGTACATCCCGCCGCCCGCGCTGCGGAACTTGCGGGTGCCGAACTTGTCGTCGAACGACTTGAGCGTCTCGTGGTCGAGGTTCAGGTTGAAGTAGAGCGTGCCCTCGATGCCCATGTTGACGCCGTCGCTACTGGGCACGGTCACGACGTCGACGCCGGACCGCTCGCCGCCGCCGCTGGAGGTGATCGTGTAGTAGCGCTGCTGGGCGGGATAGCGGTGGATCTGGGACCACCATCCGATCCAGGTCACGCTCGAGCCCGGCTCGATGATCTGGCGTACCCGGTTGTCGTCGAGCAGGCCGCCGTTGCGGACGACCGCCACCTCGCCGCCTCCGGTGCGCTCGAAGCCGCCGAACGCGCCGATCACTGTTGGTACAGCGGCGATGATGGCCACGATGACCGCCAGGATCGCCCACTTACGGAAGCGCATGGGGGGACTCCTCACGAAACGACTGATCGCTCCGCGATGAACGTAGCAGAGCGATGACAGTTCCGGCCCCTCACGTACACACATGGACCGATCGCCGCGCATCCGGACGGGACGGTTGGGGCCCCGCGACGGGCGGCGGCGTCGCGGGGGCGGCTCAGGCCGGCAGGGGGATGTGCAGCGGCGGGAGATCGGGAGCGACCGGGTCGGCGAAGGCGTCGGTCAGCATCACCGAGACCGTGTACACGTGCCAGAAGGCGTCCATCCGCGACTCCGGCAGCCGGGCCACGCCGGCCTCGTCGACGACGCGCGCGAGCCCGTCGGCCGCCAACGCGCCACGCGGGCCCACGATGCCCCCGGACATCCGGTCGGTCAGTTCCGGTGAGGGCGTCGTCCGCCAGTTCCAGGGCTTGCTCGCCGGGTCGAACGCCCTCGGCGCGGCGGCTTTCGGCGCGCCGGTCTCGGATGGGCGGGCGCGCCTCGGCCACCGGAGCCGGAGCCGGTCCACCAGCGTGCGGTCGGAGGACTCGGCGGTGAACCGCCACGGGGTGCCCTCCACCGGGATGTCACGCAGCCGAGGCGCGAAAGCGCAGATCACGTCGTGGATGACCGCCTCGGAACGCCGCCACAGCGGATCGATGCTCAGGGCGGTCCGGACGACCAGGTTGTCGAGGAACGGCGGGATGGGGTTCTGGGCGCGCAGCAACGACGCGCGGGACGCCGCGTGCCAGCGGCCCACGCGATACGTCAGGTACAGATGGTCGAGCACACTCGCCCCGTCATCGCGGCAGCGCTCCTGCCACGGGGACGCCAGGGCGCGGGCGTGTTCCCTGGCCTCCTCGGTCAGCAGGTCGGCGTTCTTGCCGAACAGGCCGTTCACCCGGCGCCTGATCGCCTTCGGGTCCGGGTCGGCCTGGTTCTGCAGGAAGCCTCCCCGCAGGATCTCCCCGCCGTGGCCCGACATCCGGGGCGTGGGGTCGTACGACCCGCCGCCGGGGATGTTCTCGTACGCCGAGAGCATGCCCTCGCAGGCGAACAGCACGTTGTGGCCGCGGACGCGAGGATGCGGGACGACCAGCTCCGTCCCGCTCTCGGACCGTTTCGGCCGGGCGACGCGGTGCTCGACGCCGAGCGCCTCGGCGACGCGCGCGGCGAGTACCACGTCGGGGCTGTCGTCGTGTCCCGAGGTCGCCGTCACGAACGGGATTCCGGCCTTGTGCAGCAGCGCGGCGAGGAGGCGGCTGTCGCGGCCCCCGGTCAGCGACAGCCGTACCGGCTCAGGGGTGTTCCGCAGGGGGCGTACGGCGGCGAGCAGCGCGTCGGCGAGCTCGTCGATCTGGGCGCGCATCCCGCGCCTGGACGTCGGCGTCTCGCGTGGGTCGGGAAGCGGGGTCACGGTGATGGCGCGGCGGCCGCCGGTGACGCTGATCTCGGCGGCGGGCGGCAACGCGGTGACCCCGAGAAACGGCGTTTCGTCGGAGAGGAAGTACCCGGCCCGCACCATGGACTCCATCGCGGGCAGATCCCAGACGATCTCGGGTCGGCGCGATCCCGTCTCGGCCGCCCTGGCGGCGAGGTGGACGAGCAGCGCGCGGCTGCCGGCGACGTGGACGTCCGGGGTCTCGGCGTAGAAGACGGGGCAGGCCCGGGTGAGCCCGGTGGCCGCGCCCATCTCCCCTTCGCCGGCCCGGAAGACCGAGAACACGCCGCCGGTGCGGGTGGCGGCCTCCGCCAGCCGCGGAGCGGCCAGCAGCCGGTCCACCTCGCCCGGATCCGCCAGTTGCCCGGTGAGGCCCGCCACCCGGCCACCGGTGGAGCGCACGATCGGCAGCCCGTGCCCCTCCGGCTCGTTCGACCAGGACAGCAGCGCGGTGTCACCGGCGGCCGACCGCCATTCGTGTGCGGTCACGGCCTCGGCCGGGACCGGGAAGGCGCGGATGATCGCCTCGCGCGCCGCGTCGAGCACCACGGGAGGCAGCGGGGCACCCGCGCGCTTGGCCGTGACCACTAGATGAACGCGCAACACGACCTCCCCGTCAGGTCGATCCGCCCCGTGACCCGCCTGTCGCGGCCGAGGGCTGTCGCTCCGCGTGTCGTTCCGGCGGGAGGGTGGGCAGCGTTCGGTGGCACAGTCATGCGGTGGGTGTCCCTTCGATGGCTTACCCACTACTTCGCCGATGCCCCGATTCGTATTCACAGGCGTGACGCGGGACGGCGTGAAGAGCGATCGGCTCTACGCCGAAGTACAGGGTGTGATCGCACCGAAGGGACTCGACCGACGGCAGTTGGGGCCGTCGGCTACGGGATGTCCGCCTCGTTGTACGGGGTGACGACGACGCGCCATGGCGCTCCCGGAGGAAGAGGGCCGTGGCGCGTCGGATCCCGCTCAGAACGCGGGCGCGGCTGGAGAGCCTGTCGAGGACGGGGGTGTGGCGGGCCTGGTCAGGAGGCGGGCGCCTGGCCGTCCTCCCCGTCCTGATCGGCGGGGGCCGAGCCGTCGCCCGGGGTCGGCGTCAGGTCCGTGCTGCCCAGCGCGCCGCCGATCGCGGCGACCGTGTGCGTGAGCCGGACGCCGGATCCGTCGCGGCGGCCCAGTTCCTCGGGCAGCGGGACCGGCTTGCCCACCGAGGACACCGCCTTCACCGGAGCCGGACCGGCCCAGGCGAGCAGGAGCACGTCCTCGCCCTTGAGGAAGCGCTGCGCCCGTACGCCGCCGGTGGCCCGGCCCTTGGGCGGGAACTCGGCGTAGTCGGAGACCTTGCCGCCTCCAATCTGGGTGCCGGGCAGGGCGGTCGAGGAGCCCGCGATCGTGACGACGCGGGCCTCCTGGGTGGGATCGACCACGCCGAACCAGATCACGCGCGCGCCCTCGTCCAGGCGGATGCCCGCCATGCCGCCCGCCGGACGGCCCTGCGGGCGCACGGAGGAGGCGGGGTAGCGCAGCATCTGCGCGTCGGAGGTGATGAAGACCAGATCGTGCTCGGGGGAGGTCAGCTCGACCGCGCCGACGACCATGTCGCCGTCGCGGAGGCCGATGACCTCGAACTCGTCCCGGTTGGCGGGGTATTCGGGGACGACCCGCTTGACCACGCCCTGGGCGGTGCCGAGCGCGAGACCGGGGCCGTCGGGGTCGAGCGAGCCCAGCCCGACGACGGTTTCGCCCGGGTTCAGCGTCACGAAGTCGGAGACCGGATGCCCACCCGCCAGCGTCGGCGGGTTGGCCGAGGGCGGCAGCGTCGGCAGGTCCACCACGGGGACCCGGATCAGCCGTCCCAGCGAGGTGACCAGGCCCACCTCGGTCCTGACCGTGCTGCGGACCACGGAGACCAGCACATCGTGCGCGGCGCGCTCGCCCTCCGCGGCGAGCGGCGTGGCGTCGGACGTGCGGGCCAGGAGCCCGGTCGAGGACATCAGGATCAGGCACGGGTCGTCGGCCACCTCCAACGGCACCGCCGCGGTGAGCGCCGCTCCCGACGACTCCAGCAGCACGGTGCGGCGCGGTGTGCCGTACGTCTTGGCGACCTCGGCGAGCTCCTTGGAGACGACCTGGCGGAGCCGGTCCTCCGAGGAGAGGATCTCGGTGAGCGAGGCGATCTCCGCGGACAGCGTCTCCTTCTCGCGGTCGAGCTCCAGCTTGTCGTACCGGGTGAGGCGGCGCAGCGGGGTGTCCAGGATGTAGTTCGCCTGGATCTCGCTCAGCTCGAAGGTCTCCATCAGCCCGGCGCGCGCCTGGGCGGTGTCGTCCGAGGAACGGACGATGCGGATGACCTCGTCGATGTTGAGCAGCGCGACGAGGAGGCCGTCCACCAGGTGGAGCCGCTCCTCGCGCTTGCGGCGGCGGTGGGCCGAGCGGCGGCGCACCACGTCGAGGCGGTGGTCGACGTACACCTGCAGCAGCTCGCGCAGGCCGAGGGTGCGAGGCTGACCGTCCACCAGCGCCACGTTGTTGATGCCGAAGGTCTCCTCCATCGGCGTCAGCCGGTAGAGCTCCTCCAGCACGGCCTCGGGGTGGAAGCCGTTCTTGACCTCGATGACCAGCCGCAGGCCCTTGTGGCGGTCGGTGAGGTCCTTCAGGTCGGCGATGCCGTTGAGCTTCTTGGCGGTCACCAGCTCCTTGACCTTGGTGACCACGCGCTCGGGGCCGACGTTGAACGGCAGCTCGGTGATCACGATGCCCTTGCGGCGCGGTGTGACCTGCTCGATCGTCGCCTTGGCCCGCATCTTGAAGGTGCCGCGGCCCTTCTCGTACGCGTCCCTGACGCCGGAGAGGCCGATGATGGTGCCGCCGGTCGGCAGGTCGGGCCCGGGGACGAAGCGCATCAGCTCTTCGAGCGTGGCGTTCGGCCGCTTGATCAGGTGCCGGGCCGCCGCGATGACCTCGCTGAGGTTGTGCGGCGCCATGTTGGTCGCCATGCCGACCGCGATGCCGGAGGCGCCGTTGACCAGCAGGTTGGGGAACGCCGCGGGCAGGACGGTCGGCTCGGTCTCCTGGCCGTCGTAGTTGGGCTTGAAGTCGACGGTGTCCTCGTCGATCGACTGCACCATGAGCAGTGCCGAGGCGGCGAGCCGGGCCTCGGTGTACCGCATGGCGGCGGGCATGTCGTCGGGGGAGCCGAAGTTGCCGTGCCCGTCCACCAGGGGCAGCCGCATCGAGAACGGCTGCGCCAGGCGCACCAGCGCGTCGTAGATGGCGGTGTCGCCGTGCGGGTGGAGCTTGCCCATCACGTCACCGACGACGCGCGAGGACTTGACGTGGCCGCGATCGGGACGCAGTCCCATCTCGCTCATCGAGTAGAGGATGCGGCGCTGCACCGGCTTCAACCCGTCACGGGCGTCCGGGAGCGCGCGCTGGTAGATCACCGAGTACGCGTACTCCAGGTAGCTGGCGCGCATCTCCTCGGACACGTCGATATCGACGATCCGCTCTTCGAAGTCCTCGTCCGGCGGGGGTGTGGTCGTGCGTCGGGCCATATCGAACATTGTGCCGATGACAGGGAGTGGTCGCGACTCAGCGGTGATTCCCGCCCCGTCTGGTCCGACTTTAGTGACTTTCGACGCATTTGCCAGATATGTCTGGTGTTCCTGCTGGTACGACGCGGCAGGGTGCGATGCCCGGTGCACCGCCCCTCTGCCGCGATGGGGCCGGTCGGGCATCCCTGTCACCGTCAGTGGTCACCGCCGCGGCGGCGGACCGTTTCAGTGTGGCCGGGCCGCCACCGCGAGGGACGCCACGTCGTTTTCCGGCGGGTGCGAGCCGTCTCAGCGGACGCCGGGCAGCGGGCGCATCGCGCCCGGCCAAGCGCCGGGTGTGCAGCCGTCGTCCTCGTCGCCCGGCACGTTCAACCGGGTGTCGTAGATCCGGAAGCCGCGGGCCTGGTAGTTCGCCAGCGCCGCCGGGCCGTCGAGGGAGCAGGTGTGCAGCCAGACGCGCCGGGTGGGAGGGAGGCCGGGCCAGCGGTCGGCCATGTCCCAGGCCCGTGCCGTACCGGTCGTGAGGAGGTGACCGCCCAGCCCGTGCCCGATCGCGAACGGCAGCAGCCCGAAGCTGGAGATCTCCACCACGCCGCCGTCGTGGGAGACCAGCTCCACGTAGCCGGCCGGCGTTCCGTCGCGCCAGGCGACCCAGGTCTCGGTGCCCGGCCGGTCCAGCAGGGACATCCACTGCTGCCAGGTCCACGGCAGGCGCTCGGTCCACTGCCAGTCGCCGCCGACCGCGGTGTACAGGAACCGGTTGAACTCGGGGGAGGGGATCGCCGCGCGCACGATGTCCACGGGCAGTCGCGGCTCCCGCGCCGGCCGCAGATCTCCGGGGTCGGTCTGCTCCAGGTACCAGGTGGTCACGTCCATATCGGGATTCATCCAACCATGCCCGCTGAACTGGGGCGGCGGGGGATACCCAGTCGATGTGCGGGCGGAGTTGTCCGCTTGCCTGCACCTGGCCGGCCATGTCGCGTCGGCTCGGATACATGGCTGATGACAGCCACCTTGTCTAGTTGTATCTCACAAGCTGCTGAACGTCTCGTATTGCACCGACTGATGCAAAACGGGTAGCGTGCTCGTATGGCGAGGCCGAGATCATTCGACGAGGACCAGGTTCTCGACACCGCGATGTGCACGTTCTGGGCGAACGGCTACGAGTCGACCTCGACCAGAGACCTGTGCCAGGCGCTCGGCCTGGACCGCAGCAGCGTGTACAACGCCTTCACCAACAAGCGCGAGCTGTTCAAGCGCGCGCTGACCCGCTACATGGACACCACCACCGCCGACCAGGTGCGCATCCTTGACAATCACGAACTGCCGGCGATCGAGCGGATCCGCGCACTGTTCGCCAAGATCCTCCAGACGGAGGCGGCGAACAGGCGCGACGGCCACGGCCTCGGCTGCCTGACCGTCAACACCACGATGGAGCTCGCCGGCCGCGACCCGGAGATCGGCCTGATGCTCGCCCGCGACACCGAGCGCCGAATCATCAGTCTGAGTGCGGCCATCAGGTGCGGGCAGCGCGATGGCGACATCGGCTCCACCCGCGATCCCGCCGAGCTCGCCAGGTTCGTCAACGCCGTGATCGCCGGGATGCGGGTGGCCGCTCAGGGGGGCGCCGACGACGCCACCATCGCGGCCATCGCGGCCACGGCCATGGACGCCCTGGCTTGACCTCTGCTTTTTCGTGCCCGTGCTTTTTCGTGCCCGAATTCTGCACCGATTGATGTAAAAAGGAGCCCTCTTGCCCAGAGCCGTCTACGTCCTGGCCATCGGCATCTTCGCCATGGTCACCAGCGAGTTCGCCGTCGGTGGCCTGATGCCCGAGATGGCAGGGGGGCTTGGCGTGACCATCTCCCAAATCGGCTATCTGATCACCGCCTTCGCGGTGGCCATGTCGGCGGGCGGGCCGCTGATGACGGTCGCCCTGGTACGGATACGCCCGAAACCCGCACTCATGCTGTTGTTCGCGATCTTCCTGGTGGGCAATGTGCTCGCGGCGGTCGCGCCCTCTTACCCGATCATGATGCTCGCGCGCGTCATCACCGGAGTCGCCTCCCAGGCGTTCTTCGGAGTCGCCATCTCGGTGGCGGTCCATCTGAGCCGCCCGGAGGTACGCGGCCGCGCTCTCGCCATCGTCCTGAACGGATTGATGCTCGGCACCCTGCTCGGGCTGCCGCTGTCCACGTTGATCGGCGGGCAGCTCGGCTGGCGTGCCGCCTTCTGGGCCGTCGGCGCCCTGACCGTCATCGCCGCGCTCGCCACGATGATGGGGGTTCCCAGGCTCGGGCGTGCTGACGGCGGCAACGGCGATTTCCGGCAGGAGATGGCGGTCTTCCGGAACGGCAGGCTGTGGCTGGCGTTGTCGACCAGCACCCTCATCATCGGCGCCACTTTTTCCGCTTTCAGCTATCTCAGCCCGATCCTCACCCAGGTCACCGGGTTCCCCTCGAGGGCCGTTCCCCTGCTGCTCGTCGCGTACGGCGCAGCCACCGTGATCGGGAACTACGTCGTCGGACGCCTGGCCGACAAGCACACCATCAGCGTCCTGCTGTCCGGGCTGATCCTCAACATGATCTTCTTGGCCGGTTTCGCGCTGTTCGCCCACCTCAGCGTCCTCGCGGTGATCGCCATGCTGGGCGTCGGGCTGGTTGGAGTGACCATGAACCCGGCGATGGCCGTACGCGTCCAGCGCGTCGGTAACCCGGGGGCGCTGGTCAACACTGTCCACGCCTCCTTCATCACTTTCGGGGTGATCATCGGCTCCTCGGTCGGTGGGCTGGCCATTGACGGCTTCGGTCTGCGGGCTCCCCTTTGGCTGGGTGCCGGGCTGGCCGTACTTGGGATCGCGTCCCTCCTGCCCGAGCTCAGCCGTACCAGAGCGCAGTCGCCGGCGGCGAGGCTCGCTCAGGAGCGCGTCGAAGCCGCCACCCCCTGCTGACGCGCCGCACGCGCGAAGGAAGGTGAGGGCCGGATCGGTGCCTTCGATCTCACCGATCCAGCCCTCCGCCGAACCGGGGCGGCGGGGCATACCCAGCCGATGCGCGGCGGAGTTGTCCACAGGTGCCGGGGACGGGGCGCGAACAGTCGGAGGGAACTGGTAGCAAGGACCCGTGACAGCAGAAGTGGCAGGGGAAGAGCGGGCGCTGCGCGACGAGGCCGAGGCGCGCTTGCGGGCGCTGGCCGGAGAGGGCGCGCGGCTGCGCGACGACCAGTGGGCGGCGATCAAGGCGCTGGTGATGGACCGGCGGCGTGCCCTGGTCGTGCAGCGCACCGGCTGGGGCAAGTCGGCGGTCTATTTCGTGGCGACCGCGCTGCTGCGCGAGCTGGGCGAGGGGCCGACGGTGATCGTCTCCCCGCTGCTGGCCCTCATGCGCAACCAGATCGCGGCCGCCGAGCGCGCCGGCATCCACGCCGCCACGATCAACTCGGCCAACCCCGAGGAGTGGGAGAAGATCTACGCCCAGGTCGCCGAGGGCATGATCGACGTGCTTCTCGTCAGCCCCGAGCGGCTGAACAACCCCGACTTCCGCGACCAGGTGCTGCCCGAGCTGGCCGAGAGCGCCGGGCTGCTGGTGATCGACGAGGCCCACTGCATCTCCGACTGGGGGCACGACTTCCGGCCCGACTACCGTCGCCTGCGCACGATGCTGACCGAGCTGCCGCCCGGCATCCCCGTCCTCGCCACCACCGCGACCGCCAACGCGCGGGTGACCAGGGACGTCGCCGAGCAGCTCGCGGCGAGCCCCGAGTGGGATGATCCCGCCGCCCCGCTCGTCCTGCGCGGCCCCCTTGAGCGCGAGAGCCTGCACCTGTCCGTCGTGCGGCTCCGCGGGTCCGGGGAGCGCCTGGCGTGGCTGGCCAGGACGCTGCACGAGCTTCCGGGGTCGGGCATCGTCTATACGCTGACCGTGGCCGCCGCCCAGGAGATCGCCGCCTACCTGCGCGAGCAGGGGCACCCGGTGGCCGCGTACTCGGGGCAGACCGAGCCGGCCGAGCGCCTGGCCGCCGAGGAGGACCTGCTCGCCAACCGCATCAAGGCGCTGGTCGCCACCTCCGCCCTGGGCATGGGCTTCGACAAGCCGGACCTCGGCTTCGTCGTCCACGTCGGCGCTCCGGCCTCGCCCGTGGCGTACTACCAGCAGGTCGGCCGCGCGGGCCGCGGCGTTGAGCGGGCGGAGGTGATCCTGCTCCCGGGCGCGGAGGACCGGGAGATCTGGTCCTATTTCGCCTCGCTCGCGTTCCCGCCCGAGCCGGTGGTCCGCACGACGCTAGCGGCGCTCTCGGAGGAGGGCACGCTCTCGACGGCCGCCCTCGAGACGCGCGTCGACCTCAGCCGGAGCCGGCTGGAGATGATGCTCAAGGTCCTCGACGTGGACGGCGCGGTCCGCCGGGTGAAGGGCGGTTGGGAGGCGACCGGGGAGCCCTGGACGTACGACGCCGAGCGTTATCGCCGGGTCGCCGCCGAGCGCGCGGCCGAGCAGGAGGCCATGCTCGGGTACATCGCGACCACCGAGTGCCGGGAGCGGTTCCTGCGCGGGCACCTCGACGACGACGAGGCACGCCCGTGCGGCCGGTGTGACAACTGCACCGGTGTCCACCGCTCGGCGGAGGTCGCGGCCGAGGATGTCCAGGTCGCGCACGACCGCCTGGCCCGCCCCGGGGTGGACCTGGAGGCGCGCCGCCAGTGGCCGACCGGCCTCGCCGACCTGAAGGGCCGGATCAAGCCCGAACTGTCGGCCGAGACGGGCCGCGTGCTCGGCCGGCTCACCGACATCGGCTGGGGCACCCGGCTGCGCGAGCTGTTCGCCGGGCCGGACGGGCCGGTGCCCGACGACGTGTTCGGCGCGGTGGTGGGCGTGCTCAAGTCGTGGGACTGGCAGGCGCGGCCGGTGGCGGTGGTCAGCCTCCCGTCCGCGTCCCGCCCCCAGCTCGTGCGGAACCTGGCCGAGCGGATCGCCGGCATCGGCCGTCTGGACTACCTGGGAGAGCTGGGCTACCGCGGCGGACCGCCGGGACGGCAGTTCAACAGCGCCCAGCGCGTCTCCGCGGTCCGCGGCACTCTCGCGATGCCGCGCGATCTCGCCGAGCGGATCGCCGCCGCGGGCGGCCCGGTCCTGCTGGTGGACGACCGGGTGGACACCGGCTGGACCATGACGCTCGCCGCGGCCCAGATCCGGCACGCGGGCGCGCCCGGCGTCCTTCCGCTCGCCCTCGCCGTGACGTCCTAGCGTCCGGCTGGGAGCGCCTTCAGATGCTCCCTCGCCTCGTGGAGCGGTACTGGGAGGGCCCCAAGCCGGGCGCCGGGAGCGCGGCCCACGCCCTGCCCAGTCGCTCCGCCGCGAGCCACAGCTCGGCCGGCTCGGCGACGCACGAGATCCGCAGGTGATCGGCGTACGAGCCGTCGATGCTCGTCCTGCTTCCGGGCAGGACGAGCACGCCGTGCGCGAGGGCGAGCCGGGCGATGAGCTGCTCGGGTGCCCGCACCCAGCCCACCTGCAGGCCGGACCAGAACAGCTTGCCGAGCGATGTGAGGTCGGCAGGCCCAGGTGACGGCTCATCCGGCGTGCGGGCTTTCCGCGTGACTGCCCGCTGCTCACCAGCAAGATCTCGATCTACGGCTGGAGCGACAGGAGCGCCATTCACGGATCTATTACTGGCGCTAATGGCGCGTTTAGGGAATCGATCTTGTTCCGCCCTTGAGGGGGTGGTGGACTGACTTTGTGAAAAATGCCGGAACTCACCCACTCCAAACAGCAAGCAGCATCAAATATCCCTGGCTGCCGGTCATCGCGGTGGCGCTGAGCACGTTCACGGTTGTGTCTTCTGAAATGATGCCGGTCGGCTTGCTGACCCCGATCGCGGATACGCTTTCCGTCTCCGACGGAGTCACCGGCCTTTCCCTCACGATCACGGGGATCATCGCCGCGGCCGTATCTCCCTTCGTTCCGGCGCTCATCGGACTTCGTGATCGCAAGAAGGTGCTCGTGGCCTTCATGATTCTGCTTTCACTGGCCAACGCGCTGACCGCGATCGCGCCCAGTTTCCTGATGCTGGCTTCCGCTCGGATACTCCTCGGCATTTCGATGGGCATGGTATGGGCGCTTGCCGCGGGATTGGGCCCAAGAATTGTCGATGGGTCACGAATCGCGCTCGCCACCGCGCTCATATTCTCGGGAGTATCGATCGCTTCGGTCATCGGCGTGCCGTTGGGGACATACATCGCGGCGTTCCTGGGCTGGCGTGCCGCGTTCTGGGCACTCGCGCTCCTGGGCGTGGTCGCCACGGCGGTCCTCATCGGCACGCTTCCGGCGCTCCCGGTTCATGAGCGGAGCAGGCTCGACGGAATCCTCGACGTGCTCAGAAACCGCGGTGTCGCCGCGGGGCTGGCGATCACGGCACTCGTCGTGTTCGGTCACTTCACCGGCTACACGTATGTCCGCCCGATTCTCGAAATCGATGCGGGCATGAGCGCGGGCCTGATCGCGGCCTGCCTGCTGGTCTACGGTCTGGCCGGCGTCGCCGGCAACTTCACCCTCGGTCCCTTGGCGGGCGGATACACGAAGGGGATCGTGGCGAGTGTGCTGGCGGGCGTGGCGCTCGCCGCGGTACTGCTGCCGTTCGCGACCGCACGCACAGTCACGACGCTGATCGTGCTGATCGTCTGGGGCGTCTCGTATGGCGCGGTCTCGGTGTCGACGCAGACCTGGGTCCGCAAAGCCGACCCTGTGCGCATCGAGGCATCGGCCGCGCTGTGGGCCGGCGTGTTCAACGCGAGCATCGCTCTGGGTGCGTTCGCAGGCGGGATCGTCATCGACAACGCGGGAAATCACGCCGTTATGTTCTCGGCGTCGCTGATCACGCTGGCCGGGTTGATCGTCGCGATCACATCACGACCGCACCGACCGGCTCCAGGCCGTCGGCGCGAGGAACTGGTCACTACTGAGTGCTCGGGACGAGCTCGCGATGTCGGTGGTCAGGGCGCGTGATGATCAGCGACAACGGATTCTCACCTCAGGTTCTTCACCAGAAGTTCGGCGAACCTGTCGGCCAGGCCGTGCTGCTTCCGCTCGCTTCGCAGGACGAGCAGCGTCGTCGGCTCCAGGTCCGGAGCAGGTAGGTAGCGGATATCCGGCCGTGGGACGTACCTCGTGCTCGCTTCGCACAACAGCAGGCCGAGACGTGAGCTGGCCACGGTCGAGAGCGCCTCCTGGATCGTTCCGGCACCGGCTGAATAGGTCAGCTCATGCCCGCCGCGTGTCTTCTTCGGCGCGTTCACCTGACGCCAGTAGTCGGGTGCGGGGCCGAGCGGCTCGATCAACTCCAGATCGGACAACTCGCTGCCGGAGACATGCGACCCACGAGCCAAGCGGTGCGTGCCGGAGACGGCAAGAAACATCGGTTGCCGCGAAAATTCCAGCATAGGATGGAGGCCTTTTTCGCGACAGGGTGCGAGAACGATGGCAACGTCGATCTCTCCCCGAATCAGGTGAGTGAACGGGTCCCCCCAGGAGAGTTCGACAAGTTGTGTGGCACCCTCCGGAAGTCCTGCGATCGCTCTGGCGACCGGTTCGTACACGGCGCATTGGAAACCCACTCGCATGGGTCGATCCGTCGCCAGCGCGCTGGCGCGGGCGGCGTCGAAACCTTCGTGAAGCCGGCGGAACGCCGGCACGACCTCATCCGCCAACGCCCGTCCCACGGCAGTCAGCTCGACACGGCGGCTCGTACGTTCGAATACCGGAGCGCCCACCCGGATTTCCAGGCGCTTTATCAATTGGGAGACGCGCCCTTGAGAAATTCCGAGAGTTTCAGCCGTGCGGCCGAAATGAAGTTGGTGAGCCAGCACGGAAAAGCACTCAAGTGCCTGGAGGGGAAGCTCCGGGATTGTCGGTCCTGGACCGGTGTGACTCACTTCGGCAGTCTATGTCAACGCTGTGCCCACATCCGGAGCGATCACGTCGGCGCTCTGCCGGACAACGGTCGCACCGCCTCCGTCCACGCCGCCGCAGCGGCCGGCCTCGGCCCCCCGCCGCGCCGGGAGGCTCGCGCTACGCCGTGCGGAGGCTCGCGCTACGCCCGGCGGCTCGTGCCACGCCGCCCGCGGACGCGCTGATCAAGGACGGCGCCCGAAGGGCGGCGATCTAGAGGCGGGGGCGGGCGCCGAGGTAGGAGATGCACTTGGCGGCCAGCGCGTTGCCCGCCGCCAGGGCCTCGGCGGGCGGCTTGCCGGCCAGCCACGGGGGCAGGAAGCCGGCGGCGAACGCGTCGCCGGCGCCGGTGCCCTCCACGATCCGGTCGATCGTCTCGGCGGGCGCCCGCACCGGCTCGGACCGGTTGTTGGTGTACCAGAGGGCGCCGTCCTTGTTGAGCTTTATCACGACCTGGGGGAACCAGGCGGTGAGCACCTTCGCCGCGGCCGCGGCGTCGTCCCGGCCGGTCAGCACCTTGGCCTGGTCGGCGTTGGCGAGCAGCAGCTTGGCGCCGTGGGTCCACTCCAGGAACGGCTCGGCGCCGGTGCGCTCCACGGGCGCGGCCGAGGCGCAGTCCACGGAGATGGACATGCCGGCCCGGCGGGCCAGGTCGAGCGCGGCCATCCCGGCATCGCGCGAGCCCTCGTTGATGAGCGTGTAGCCGGACACGTGCAGGTGGGCACCCGCGCTGAACAGGTCGCGCGGCAGATCCTCGGGCGCGAGGGCGGCGTTGGCCCCGGGATCGGACAGCATGGTCCGCTCACCCTTGTGCGTGACGAGCACCACGCAGGTGCCGGTCGGGCGCTCGGGGTCCATCACGAGCCGGGCGTCCACGCCGTAGCCCATCAGCTCCATGTCGCGATTACGGCCGGTGATGTCGGCGCCGCGGCGGCCGATGAAGGCCACCTCGTTGCCTTCGACCGCGAGCCAGGACGCGATGTTCGCCCCGGAACCGCCGCCGTGCATCGTCACGACCGCCGGGGTGTCACTCGCCCTCGCGAGGGGGAAGCGGGCGCGCGCGAGCGCGTCGGTCATGAGATCGCCCACCACGACGACCCGCGTCATGATGTCACCACCTTGCCAGCTGCTCGTTGAGGTGAGTCCGCCGGAGGGGGTCGGCGTCCTCGCCGGGCTTTAGGGCTATGCCGAGAAACTTAACAGCTTCTGGCCACGTCGTGGGGGTCGGGCCCTTCTTCAGGGGGAGTCGATGCACAAGCGTTGCCCTGCAGGGTGGTGGAGCGCCGGGACTACCCTCGAATCTGTGGAATCCCGCTACCCCGCCCATTGGGAGGCGGACGTCGTGCTCTCGGACGGCGGAACGGCGCATCTGCGCCCGATCCGGCCGGACGACGCGGATCTGATGCGCGCGTTCTATTCGCGTCTCTCCGAGGAGTCGATCTACTTCCGCTACTTCGGCCCCCGGCCCACCCTGAGCGACCGCGAGATCGCCTGGTTCACCAACGTCGACTACGACAACCGGGTCGCGCTCATCGCCACGATCGGCACCGAGATGGTCGCGGTCGTGCGCTACGACCGGGTGCAGCCGGCCGACCATGCCGAGGTGGCGTTCCTCGTGGAGGACGCGCACCAGGGCAGGGGCATGGCGTCCGTGCTGCTCGAACATCTGCGCGCGGCCGCCAGGGAGCGTGGGATCCGCACGTTCATCGCCGACGTGCTGCCGGCCAACCACCGGATGATGGCGATGTTCCGCCAGGCCGGCTACACCGCGCAGAGCCACTTCGAGGACGGCGTCGTACGCATGACGCTGGACCTGGCCACCACCGACAGCGCCGTGCAGGTGACGGCGGCCCGCGAGCACCGGGCCGAGGCGCGCTCCATCGAGCGGCTGCTGAAGCCGGAGTCCGTCGCGGTGATCGGCGCCAGCCGCGAGCCGGGCGGCATCGGCCAGACCGTGCTGCGCAACCTGCTCGCCGCCGACTTCACCGGCCCCGTCTACCCCGTGCACCGCGAGGTGAGGGCGGTCGCCGGGGTACGCGCGTACCGGAGCGTGTCGGCGATCGACGGCGAGGTGGACCTCGCGGTGCTCGCGATCCCCGCCGAGGGCGTGCTCGACGTGGTGAAGGAGTGCGCGGAGAAAGGGGTGAAGGGCCTGGTCGTGGTCTCCTCCGGCTTCGGGGAGACCGGGCCGGAGGGGCGCGCCCGCCAGGACGAGCTGGTCCGCATCGCCCGCGCGTACGGCTTGCGCGTGGTGGGCCCCAACTGCCTCGGCATCGCGAACACCGACCCCGCGATCCGCCTCAACGCCACCCTCGCCGCGACGCTGCCGGGACGGGGCAGGGTCGGGTTCTTCAGCCAGTCGGGCGCGCTCGGCACGGCCCTGCTGCAGCGGGTGGCCCAGCGCGGCATGGGCATCTCGACGTTCGTCTCGGCGGGCAACCGCGCCGACGTGTCGGGCAACGACCTCCTGCAGTACTGGGAGGAGGACCCGGCGACCGACGTGATCCTGCTCTACCTGGAATCCCTGGGCAACCCGCGCAAGTTCTTCCGGCTGACCCGGCGGATCTCCCGCACCAAGCCGCTCGTCGTCGTCAAGAGCCAGGGGGTGCCCACCGGGCACGCGGCCCGGGTGCTCCGACTGCCCGACACCGCGCTGAGCGCGCTGTTCCAGCAGGCCGGGGTGATCCGGGTGGACGACCTGGCCCAGCTCTTCGACGTCGCGCAACTGCTGGCCCACCAGCCGCTGCCCGCCGGCCCCCGGGTGGGCGTGGTGAGCAATTCCGACGCGCTCGCGCTGCTGGCCGTCGACGCCTGCCGCGCCCGGGGCCTGGAACCGGTCCCGGCGGTCAACCTCGGGGCGCGCGCCGGGGGCGCCGAGTTCGCCGCCGCCCTCTCCGGCGTGCTCCCCGACGTGGACGCGGCGGTCGTGATCTACATGCCGCCGATCCCCGGTGGCCACGCCGAGGTCGCCGCCGAACTGGTCCGGGTCGCCGGGGAGTCCGGCAAGCCGGTGCTGGCCACCTTCCAGGGCGAGCTGGGCATGCCCGTCGAGCTGCGCGTTCCCGGGGAGGGCCCGTCCAGGGGCTCCATCCCGTCCTATCCCGCGCCCGAGGAGGCCGTACGCGCGCTGGCGCACGCCGTCCGCTACGCACACTGGCGCGAGCAGCCGGTCGGCACGCCGCCGGTGGTCGCCGGCGTGGACACCGCGCGGGCCAGGCGGCTGATCGCCGACGCGCTGGCCTCCGGCGCCGAACAGGTCGAGATCGACGCGACGGAGCTGCTCGCCTGCTACGGCATCGAGGTGTGGCCCGCCGAGCCGGTCGCCTCGGCCGACGAGGCGGTGGCCGCGGCCGACCGGATCGGCTGGCCCGTGGCGTTGAAGCCGGTGGCGCGGCCCGTGACGGCGGCCGCCGACCCCGACGCGCCCCGCCGGTCCGGCATCGTACGGCTCGGCCTGGGCGAGCCGGGCAGCCTCCGCCAGGCGTACGCCGACCTCGCCGCGACGCTCGGTCCGGGCGCGACGATCGCGGTGCAGCACATGGCGCCGCAGCCGTCGGCCGCCACGGTCGTCGGCGTGCTGCAGGACCGGGACGCCGGGGCGGTGGTGTCCTTCGGGCTGGGCGACATGGCGGCCCGGCTGCTCGGCGACCGTGCCTACCGGCTGGCCCCGCTCACCGCGGAGGACGCCGCCGCGCTCGTGCGCTCGGTGCGGGCCGCGCCGCTGCTCCTCGGCGAGTACGGCTACCCGCCGGTGGCCGTGGACGCGCTGGAGGACCTGCTGGTCAGGGTGGGTCTCCTCGCCGACGCGCTGCCCGAGGTCCGCCGGATGGACCTGGACGAGGTGCTGGTGGGGGAGTCGGCGGTCGTCGTCCTGGGGGCCAGAGCCGTGCTGCGGCCCGAGGTCGGCCCCCGGCTCGACGTCGGACCGCGCCGTCTGCGGTGAGGAGGCCGGTTTCGCGTGAGTGTGAAACCGGTGTCCCTTACAGGGCAGGATGGACCCCATGAGGGAAACCCGAGTCTCCGCCGCCGGAATGCGTGAGGCGATCGAGCGCAGCGGCTACTACCCCGATCTGGTCGCCGACGCGGTCGACTCCGCCCTTGGCAAGGAACAGGTCACGGCATACGTCGTGCATCACGAGGCCACCTTCGACCCGGCGATGGAGGTGCGCAGGCACGTCACCGTCCTGGTGCTCTCGCCGACCCGGCTGCTCGTCTGCCACACGGACGAGCACCCGCCCGCCGAGGGCATGCCCGCCTCGCACGCCTCCACCACCACCGAGGCCGTACGGCTCAGCCGCATCCAGTCGGTCGCGGTCACCCGGGTGGTGCCCGACCCGGCCTCGTACGTGCCCGGCGTTCCCCCCACCGAGGCCACGCTGACGATCGGCTGGGGGGCGATCTCGCACGTGGATCTCGAGCCGGCGACCTGCGGCGACGAGAACTGCGAGGCCGACCACGGCTACACGGGCGCCATCACCGCCGACGACCTGTCGCTGCGGGTGAGCGAGGCGGCCGACGGCCCGGAGGCGGTCGCGCACGTGCTCGAATTCGCCAAGGCCCTCTCTGAGGCCACCGCCCACGCCGCCGGCTGATCCCGTCCCTGGAGGTGACGTGACCGAGTCCCGCTCCGGGCGCTCCGCCGTGCCGTACGTCCCGGAGTACGGCGGCGCCTCGCTGTCCGACCTTCCGGGGTCCGTGCTGGCCGCGCTGGGGGCCGGTGCGGAGAACACGCTGCGGCTCGACCCCGCCGAGCGGGTGTGCCTGTTCCTCGTGGACGGCCTGGGCGCCGACCTGTTGCGCGTCCATCCGGACGCCGCGCCGTTCCTGTCCGGGCAGCTGGGGCGGACGCTCACCGCCGGATTCCCCTCCTCGACGCCGACGAGCCTCGCCACCCTCGGCACGGGGTCGCCCCCCGGCGAGCACGGGATGGTCGGCATCCTCATGGCGGTCCCGGGGGAGGGGCGGTTGTTCAACTGCCTGCGCTGGACCGCCCCCGGCCACGCCGTCGACCCCGACTGGTGGCAGCCGGCCGAGACGGTCTACCAGCGGCTGGCCGCGGCGGGCGTGGACCCCGTCTACGTCGCGCCCGGGGCGTTCCGGGGGACCGGCCTCACCCGCGCCGTCTACCGGGGCGTACGGCACGTCGCGGCGGAGAGCGTGGACGACCGCGTCGAGGGCGTGCGGGAGGCGCTGCGCGGCCGGTCGTTCGTCACCGTCTACTACGGCGGCGTGGACGCGGCCGGCCACGAGACCGGCTGGGGCAGCACCCAGTGGCTGGAGGAGCTGGCCCTCGTCGACCGGATGGCCCAGCGGATCGCCGAGTCGCTGCCGCGCGGCTCGGTCATGTACGTCACCGCCGACCACGGCATGATCAACGCCGTCGAGAAGGTGGACGTGGACCTGCGACCCGAGCTGCGCGAGGGGGTGGCGCTCCTCGGCGGCGAGGCGCGGGTCCGCCACCTCTACACGGCGGAGGGGGCGGCCCCGGCGGTCCTGGAGACGTGGGCCGAGGCGCTGCGCGGCCGGGCCTGGGTGGTCTCCAGGGAAGAGGCCGTGGACTCCGGGTGGTTCGGCCCGGCCGTACGCAGGGAGTGGCTGGGCCGGATCGGCGACGTCGTGGCGGTGCCGTACGACGACTCCGCGATCGTCGCCTCCCAGGCCGAGCCCGTCGAAGCCGCCATGATCGGTTATCACGGCTCCCTGACGGCGGCCGAACAGAACGTCCCATTGTTGGAGGTAAGTGCCAGATGAGCACGCTTGTCACGCCCGAAGAGCTCGCGGGTCTCGATGGAGCCGCGATCCTCGATGTCCGCTGGCGGCTCGGTGGTGGACCGTCCGACCACGAGTCCTATGTGGAGGGCCACATCCCGGGCGCGGTCTTCTGCGCTCTCGACCTCGACCTCGCCGCCGCGCCCGGCGCCGGCGGGCGGCACCCGCTGCCCGAGGCCGCCGACTTCCAGGCGGCGATGCGCCGCCTCGGCGTGGACGGCTCCCGCCCGGTGGTCGTGTACGACGAGGCCGACGCCACGGCGGCGGCTCGGGCGTGGTGGACGCTGCGCTACTACGGCCACCAGGACGTGCGCGTTCTCGACGGCGGCATCCGGGCCTGGCGGCACGCCGGGCTCCCGATCGAGGAGGGGGCCGGGGCGGACCCGGCGCCCGGCGACTTCACCGCCGTCCCCGGAGGCATGCCGACGCTGGACGCCGGTCAGGCCGCCGACCTCGCCGTGAACGGCGTCCTGCTCGACGCCCGCGCCGGCGAGCGCTACCGCGGCGAGGTGGAGCCGATCGACCCGGTGGCCGGGCACGTCCCCGGCGCGGTCAGCGCGCCCACCTTCGAGAACGTCGAGCCCGGCGGCCGGTTCCACAACCGCGAGTTCCTGCGCGAACGGTTCAACACGCTCGGCGTGGTGGACGGCGTGCCGGTCGGGGCCTACTGCGGGTCGGGCGTCACCGCCGCGCACGAGGTGCTCGCGCTGGAGCTGGCCGGCATCCACGCCGCGCTCTACGTCGGCTCCTGGTCCCACTGGGTGACCGACCCCTCCCGCCCGGTGGCCACCGGCTGATCGGAGGAGGACGGCCCGCGGCGGTCGGCGTCAGCGGGCCGCCAGCCGGAGATCTCCCGCGCCGAAGCACACGAAACCCGGCACATCGGTCGCGGCGGCCGCCAACGCGAGCGCCTCGGCCGGCGTGCGCCCCTCCCTGAGGAGGGGGTGGAACACCCCCATCAGCGCCGGGGCCTCCTCGTCGCGTACCGGCACCACGCCGGCGATCACGCACCGGACGCCCCGGTCGAGGAAAGCGCCGGCCAGCCCGAGGACGGCTCCGTCCGCCGGGGCGTGCGCCATGCCCGCCTCGCACGCCGAGAGGATCACCAGCCTCGGCATCCGGTCCAGCCGGGCCAGGTCGTAGGCCATCAGCGGCCCGTCGTCGAGCGTGATCCGCGACAGCAGCGGGCCGCGCGGCGAGAAGGTCCCGTGCGCGGCGACATGCAGCACGTCGGCGCGGCCGAGGGCGGCGAGCACCGCGGCCCTCGTCGCGTCCACCCGGATCGCGCCCGGATGCGCCCGGACGACGGCGTCCGCCTCGACCGTCGCGTGCTCCAGCCCCGGCCCGGCCACCGCCACGACCACGGGATCCCGCACCGGAGGCGCCTGCGGCCCGGCGAGCCAGGAGGACGGGCTCGCGGCCACGGACACGGGACGGCCCCGCAGGGACGGGAGCAGCGGCCAGGGCAGGGTGTGCAGGGCGCCGGTCGGCACGATCGTCACCGGCCCGGCGGGCACGCCGAGCGGCTTGAGCAGGGCGTCGTCGAGCGCCGCGAGATCGCGGTCGAGGCCGCTCTCGGCGGGGACGTCGCGCAGGTTGCGCCGGCGCAGCGCGTAGCGCACCCGGACCGTGGCCTCGGCCGCCGCCGGATAGGAGCCGAGCCGTCGCAGGACGCTCCGGCCGGACGTCACCAGCACGCCCGTGAGGTCCGCGCCGCTGCGCACCAACTCGATCAACGCCCCCTCGGACGCCGGTCCCGGTTCGACGGGGAGACACGGCTCCGGAGCCACCCGTACGAGCGCCCGCCGGCGTTCGGAGCAGACGAGCACGGTCCACGGGTCGCCGCTTTCCAGCGCGAGCCGCACGCAGAAGCGGGCGAGATCCTCGGCGGACCGGACGGCGTACGCGCGCGCCTCGACGGGAGCGGCGGCCTCGCCGTCCGCCGTGGCGGCCGGGTGCGGCGCGAGCGCCGCCGCCACGCCCGCGCGGGCCGCGTTCAGCGCTCCGGCGAGGTCCCCGTCCAGGTGCCGCAGCACGGCCAGCGCGTGCTGCCGGACCACGACCGGGGCGGCGGAGCCGGCCAGGAGCGTCAGCCGGTCGCGCGCCGTGGACAGGTCACCCATCGCCATGGCCGCCTCGGCCGCGGTCAGGCGGAGCGCGGCCGCGTCGGACGCCGCGCCGCCGCCGTCGAGGTCGCCCGCGCAGGCCAGCATCTCGGCGAGCAGCTCGGGGCTCGGCCCGTCCAGCGCGAGCCGGGCGCGCAGCGCCACCTCGGTCGCGAGCGGCACCCGGGCGGTCCGCCCCTGCCGTACCAGTTCGGACCGCGCCGCCTCGGCCGAGGCGCGGGCGTCCGCGGCCGCCCCTGTGAGCAGCTCGACCTGGGACAGCAGCAGCCGGGCGTCCGCGAGCCCGGCCTGCGCTCCGGACCCGGCGAGATCCGGGACGGCCCGCTCCAGCAGCGTGCGGGCCTCCCCGAGCAGCCGCGCCCCGACCAGCGCGTGCGCGAAGTCGGTGCGCATCGCGGCCAGCCGCTCGGGATAGCCGAACAGCGTGGCCTCCGCGGCCCGATAACTCTCGAACGCCCCCGAGATGTCGCCGCGCCGCGCGGCCACGAACGGCAGGTTGCCCTCGGCGAGCATGGCGAGGTGGTCGAGCCCCGCGTCCCTGGCGATCCGCGCGCACGCCGACAGGTCCGCCTCGGCCCGCGCGTACTCCTCCAGATAGGTACGCGCGACGCCCCGGTTCAGCAGCCCGCCCGCGTGGAACCGCGGGTCGGCGGCCAGCCCGCCGAGCGCGTCGTCGCAGTGCCGTACGGCGTCGCCGAAGCGGCCGAGCAGGATGAGCGCGGCGGAGCGCTGGACGCCGAGCCGGGCCAGATCGACGCCGGCGAGGTCGCGCTCGGCGAGGTCGGCCAGCCGCAGCCCGCGCTCGGGGTCGCCGAGCTCGGCCGTGATGGTCACCAGCGACATCCGCGCCTGCGCCACCCGGTTCGGGAAGTCCGCGCCGACGGTCACGGCTCGTTCGAGCCGCTCGACGGCGAGGTCGATGTCGCCCAGCTCGCGGGCCGCGAGGGCCGCCGCGCGCAGGGCCACCGGGACCGCCTCGGCGTACCGCCGGGCGCCGGACGCCTGCGCTTCGGCCTCGGCCAGGACGGCGCGGGCCTCCGCCTCGGCGAGCTCGGGATCGGTGGCCGACAGCCAGACCGCGCGCTCGGCCCGGGCCAGCGGGGTCGCCTCATCGCCGTCCAGGCTGACACCGACCGGCGCGCCGGAGCTCACGGCGGTCAATCGCGGACGTGGAGCCAGCGCGTGGCCACCGGAGCACGATCTGGCCGATGGCAGACCACGCTGACCCAGCCGGGAGGCAGACCGGCCACCGCGAAGTGGCCCGTCTCGGACGGGACGCGGCTGCTGCCCGCGCCCGGGGTGCGGACCTCGATCCTGGCGTCGGGGCCGGGAGCGGGGGAGACCTGCCCGGCCACGTCGAGGCGGTCATCGGCGACGGTCACCTCGACGTCGAGGATGAGGCCGTCCGCGGCGAACCGGTGCATCACGGGCCGTCCCTCCGAGCGGGCACCCACGCCCGGCCCGACCTCGGCCGGGCTCGCCACCACGGCGCCGGGCAGCCGCAGCGCGAAGGCGGCCCGCGCGGCGGCGGACACACGGCCCGGCACCGGATCGGCCCCGGCGGCCATCCGCAGCGCCGCCAGCAGATACGTGGGCAGGTGGTCGTCGTCGGTCACCGTTCCTCCTCGATCAGCGCCCTCAGCCGGGACACGCACCGGGAGCGGGTCGGCCCGATGCTCCCCATCGGGAGACCGAGGCGCATGGAGATCTGGGCGTACTTCGCGTCGGGGTTCAGCGCGTACAGGCGGAGCAGCGAGCGGCACGGCTCGGCCAGCCCGTCCAGTCGCAGCCAGAGCCGACGGCCGAACTCGGCGTCCACCACGGACGCGGCGGGGTCGGGGACGGGCACGTCGGGGAGCGCGTCCGCCGCCGGGCGCTCTCCCCGGGACCGCCGGGCGAGCCGGACCGCCTCGTGCCGGGTCGTCGTGATCAGCCAGGCACCGATCCGCTCGGGGTCGCGGATGCCGTCCAGGCTCTCGACCATCCGCAGCCACGCGCCCTGGACGGCGTCGGCCGCGTCGGCCGGGCCGAGCCCGCACGCGCGGGCCACCGCCCACATCCGGCCGTCGAAGCGGGTGACGAGCTCCTCCCAGGCCGCCTGGTCCAGGCCCGGGAACGTCTTCTCAGAGTGCATGTCCGTCACCCCACGCGTCGGAGAGGATGCGAAGCGCGATCACCCTACCGGGCTCGGCCGCGCCCGGCGGGGCCTTTCACCCGACCGGTCCGGCCGCCCTCTCCTCGTCGCGGCCCCGCGGCACCGTCACGCCGAGGCCGGGCACGCGCCGGCTGTCCAGGAGCGCGTGCCGTACGGCGCGGGCGGGCGGCATCTCCCGGCACAGCCGCGCCACCGCTCCCGTGACGACCGCGGCCGCGAACGACGTGCCGCTCCACGTCGCGTAGCCGTGGAAGGCCCCGTGCTCCAGGAAGCTGCTCGTCAGCTCCACACCCTGGGCACAGGCGCCGACCCAGGGCCCGTGCGCCGAGAAGGAGGCCCGTGCCGCGCCGTCGAGCGCGCCGACGGCGACCACGTCCGGCAGCGCCGCGGGCCAGAACGGGCGGGAGGAGGCGGTGTTCCCCGCGCACGCGACCACCGCCGGGAAGGGGCGCAACGCCTCGGTCAGCCCGAGCGGCGGCTCGTCGTCCACGGTGTAACCGCCCATGGAGAGGTTGAGGACGTCGATCCGCTCGCCGCCGAGTCGCTCCAGCGCGCGCAGCAGCGTCGCCTGATCGCTCACCCCGTGGCTGTCGAGGACCCGTACGGCACGCAACCGGACGCCCGGGGACTCCCGCAGGATCAGCCCGGCCACGAACGTGCCGTGCCCGGCCTGCTCGTCGAGCACACCGTCGCGGTCGGCGTCGGGGATCTCCGCGACCTCGTCGGAGTACCACTCGGCGAGCCACGGGTGCGGGGCCAGCCCGGTGTCCAGCACGCCGACCGTGACGCCCCACGGCTCCTCCCGCGCGTACGGCACCGGCCGTGCGGGGACCGGCCGGCCGCCGGGGCCGCCGAACAGCAGCGGCTGGCCGAGGAGGACGTGGTTGGGCGAGGCGTGGTGTCCCCGGTCGCGCAGCTCGGCCGCGAGGTCGAGGACGTCGGCGTCGGGCGACAGCCGCAGGTGGTGGACCGGCCCGGCCGGGACGGCGGCGACCGTCCATCGGGAGACCGCGCTCAGCGACGAGGTGATCAGCTCTCCGGGGCGGATGAGGGCGGGGCGGCCGGGCTCGGGTTCGACGATCCGGACCCCGGGGAGGCCGCCGGCGGGTGGGCGCATGGGGGGTGGCCCTTCGCGTCGGAAATCTTACTGAGTGCAGTCTTCCCTATACGGATCGTTGTCAAGCCCTAATCCGTATGACCCCCCTCTGGTGCCTGGCTGCGACGGACGGTAGTCTCTCCTTCAGTCACTTGTGATCATCCCAGTGTGAGGCCGTTGGGGAAGGCGCACCTCATGCGATTTGGGAGGTCCGGTGGCAGCTGCTCGTGGCGTGCTGTACGTCCACTCGGCTCAGCCTGCGTTGTGCCCGCATATCGAGTGGGCCGTCGCAGGCGTTCTTGGCGTGCCCGTCGATCTGACGTGGACCGCCCAGCCTGCCGCGCCCGGGGCCGTTCGTGCCCAGGCGGAGTGGGAGGGGCGTCCGGGGACGGCGGCGGCGATCTCGTCGTCGCTCATGGCCTGGCAGCGCATCCGATTCGAGATCACCGAGGACGCCTCGCCCGGCGTGGACGGCTCCCGCTACGCGTACACGCCGACGCTCGGCGCCTTCACGGCCGTCGTCGGCGCGAACGGCGACATCCTGATCCCCGAGGACCGGTTGCGCACCGCCATGCTCATGGCGTCGCTGGGCCGGGTCGTCCTGGAGGACGAGCTGGACCGCCTCCTCGGCAAGCAGTGGGGCGAGGAGCTGGAGTCCTTCCGGTACGCCGGTGAGGGCGCCCCCGTCCGCTGGCTGCACGCGGCCGTCTGACGGCGCCGCGCCTGCCCCGTTCGGTGTGCCGTACACCGGGCGGTCGCGGCTGACCGCGGGCCGAGCGCCACCGGCCCATGCCGCACGAGGGGTCTTCCGACATGAGAACAGGCGCCGGTCCAGTTGCTGGACCGGCGCCTGTGTCGTCGCCGTCGACCCGGCCGCCGTACCGCGGAGGCCGGGTCAGGGTCAGAGCGGGATGTTGCCGTGCGCGCCGCGCGCCGGGGTGGCCTGGGCCAGGACCTTGGCGATCGTGCCCCGGGTCTTCGCCGGCTCGATCACCTCGTCGACGACCCCGAGGTCGATGGCGCGGGCGACGCCGCCCGACATCTTCTCGTGCTCCTCGGCGAGCTTGGCCTCCAGCGCCGGGCGCTCCTCCTCCGGCACGGCGGCGAGCTCGCGTCGCTTGAGGATCCGGACCGCGGCCACCGCGCCCGTCACGCCCACGTCCATGGTGGGCCACGCGAAGACACGGGTCGCGCCGAGCGCGCGCGAGTTCATCGCGATGTACGCGCCGCCGTACGACTTGCGGGTGACCAGCGTCACCCGGGGCACCGACGCCTCCGCGAAGGCGTGCAGCAGCTTGGCGCCGCGGCGCACGACGCCGTCGTGCTCCTGGCCCACGCCCGGGAGGTAGCCGGGCGTGTCGACCAGGACCACCAGCGGGACCCCGAGGGCGTCGCACATCCGGACGAACCGGGCGGCCTTCTCGGCCGAGGTGGAGTCGAGGCAGCCGCCGAGCCGCATCGGGTTGTTGGCGACGACGCCGACCGTGCGCCCGCCGAGACGGCCGAGCATGGTCACCATGTTGGGCGCCCACTTGGGGTGCAGCTCGACGCCCGGCTCGTCCAGGAGACCGTTCACGAGCGGGTGCACGTCGTAGGCGCGGCGCGGGCTGTCCGGCAGCAGGTCGCTGAAGTCGACCTCGTC
This sequence comes from Microtetraspora fusca, assembly GCF_001570365.1. Taxonomy (GTDB): domain Bacteria; phylum Actinomycetota; class Actinomycetes; order Streptosporangiales; family Streptosporangiaceae; genus Microtetraspora; species Microtetraspora fusca. The sequence goes on from NZ_BBYK01000052.1 coordinate 153,616, forward strand.
GACGTCGCGCACCCGGCCCTGGTGGCCGAGCAGCGACGCGATCTGGCGGGCCTTGAGCAGCGCCTCGGCCTCGGTCTTGGTCACCACATGGGCGACGCCGCTGCGCTTGCTGTGCGGCTCGGGGCCGCCCAGCGAGGCCATGTCGATCTCTTCGCCGGTGACGCTGCGCACGACGTCCGGCCCGGTCACGAAGATCCGGCCGCTGTCGGAGAGGATCACGATGTCGGTGAGGGCCGGGCCGTAGGCCGCGCCGCCCGCCGCCGCCCCGACGACGACCGAGATCTGCGGGACGACGCCCGACGCCTTGGTCATGGCGGCGAACACGCGGCCCACCGCGTGCAGCGACTCGACGCCCTCGGCCAGGCGGGCCCCGCCGGAGTGCCAGACACCGATCACCGGGACGCGCTCGCGGACGGCCACGTCGTACGCGTGGACGATGTGCTCGCAGCCGTCACTGCCCATCGCGCCGCCCTGGACCCGGGCGTCGCTGCAGAACGCGACGACGGGGACGCCCTCGACGCGGCCGGTGACGGCCAGGACGCCGCTCTTGTCCTCGGGGCTGATCAGCCGGATCGAGCCCTCGTCCAGCAGGTGGCCGAGCCGTACCCGGGGATCGCGGGGATCGGCGGCCTCCTCGTCCGAGGCCGGGGTCACCACCCTGTTGTCAAGCACAGTCATCTGGGGCTCCTAGTCACACAGTGGTGAAGGCCACGGCGACGTTGTGTCCGCCGAACCCGAACGAGTTGTTGATGGCGGCGAGCTGGCCACCGTCGAGCTTCCGGGGCTCGCCGCGCACGAGGTCCACCTCGATGCCGTCGGCGGGGTCGTCGAGGTTGGCGATGGCCGGCACGATGCGCTCGTGCAGGGCAAGGATCGTGAAGATCGACTCGATGCCGCCCGCGCCGCCGAGGAGGTGACCGGTCATCGACTTGGTGGCGGTGACGATCGCGTGGCTCCCGAGGGCCTCCTTGATCGCCCGGGCCTCGATCTCGTCGCCGACCGGGGTCGACGTGGCGTGCGCGTTCACGTGGGCGACGTCTGCCGGGGTGAGACCCGCGTCCTTGAGCGCGCGGAGCATGGCCTCCCGGCCGCCCCGGCCCTCCGGCTCGGGCCCGGTGATGTGGTAGGCGTCGCTGGAGTAGCCGACGCCGGCCGCCTCGGCGTAGATGCGGGCGCCGCGCGCCCGGGCGTGCTCCTCGGACTCCAGCACCACGATGCCGGCGCCCTCGCCGAGCACGAAGCCGTCGCGGCCCTTGTCGAAGGGGCGGGAGGCGCGCTCGGGCTCGTCGTTGCGGGTGGACATGGTGCGGGCCGCGGCGAACGACGCCACGTTCAGGCCGTGGATCGCGGCCTCGGTGCCGCCCGCGACCACGATGTCGGCGCGGCCGGAGCGGATCATGTCGATGCCGTAGCCGATGGACTCGGCGCCGGTCGCGCAGGCGCTGACCGTGGAGTGCGCCCCAGCCTTGGCGCCCAGTTCGATGCTGATCCAGCCGGCGGAGCCGTTCGGCATGAGCATGGGGACCGTGAACGGCGAGAGCCGGTTCCAGCCCTTCTCCCGGTACAGGTCGTACGCGGAGAGGATCGTGCCGATGCCGCCGATGCCGCTGCCCACCACCACGCCGAGACGCTCGCCGTCGACCTCGGGCGCGCCCGCGTCCTGCCAGGCCTGCCTGGCGGCGATCAGGGCGAACTGCTCCGCGCGGTCCAGCCGCCGGGCCTCCGGCCGGGGCAGCACATCGCCCGGGTCGACCGCGGCCACGCCGGCGAACTTCACCGGAACGGTGTCGACCCAGTCCTCGGTGATGGGGCGGATTCCCGACTTCCCGTCGAGGAGCGCCGACCAGGTCGAGGCGACGTCTCCACCGAGGGGCGTCGTCGCGCCGAGCCCGGTGACAACGACACGTACCCGGTTCGTACTCACTTCTGTGCACTCCTCTTGTTGGTCGTGGACGTGAATGTGCCGCGGCACGGCACATTCACGAGGCCGTCTGGCGGGGCTGGGACCGCCGGGCTCTCGCTCGGCGGTCTCCCGACTCAGGCCTGGATGAAGTTGATGACGTCCTTGACGGTCTTCAGGTGCTTGAGCTGGTCGTCGGGGATCTCGACGCCGAACTCGTCCTGGGCGGCGACGGCGATCTCGACCATGGAGAGCGAGTCGATGTCGAGGTCGTCCACGAAGTTCTTCTCCGGGGTGACCTCGGTCGCCGGGATGCCGGTGATCTCGTTGATGATCTTGCCAAGGCCGGCGAGGATCTCCTGCTCGGTCACTGCCATGTCGCGATTTCTCCTTGAATTTCGGATTTTTCAGGGTTTGTACGGCAGGCCGTACAAAGCGTTACGGGATCTCGATGACCTGCCCGGCGTAGGTGAGGCCGGCACCGAAGCCGAGCAGCAGGGCCAGGCCGCCCGGCTGCACCTCGCCGCGCTCGATCATCCGGGAGAGCGCGAGCGGGATCGAGGCCGCCGACGTGTTGCCGGCGAGCACGATGTCCCTCGCGATCACCGCGTTGTCGGCGCCCAGCTTACGGGCGATCGCCTCGACGATCCGCAGGTTGGCCTGGTGCGGGACGAAGGCGCTGAGTTCGGCGGGGTCCACACCCGCACGCTCGCACGCCAGCTTCGCCACCGGGTGAAGCGCGGTCGTGGCCCAGCGGAACACCGTCTGGCCTTCCTGGTGCAGGAAGGAGTTGCGGTCCTTCACCGCGATCGCGTCGAACTTGTCGCCGGCGCTGCCCCACACGACCGGGCCGATCCTCGGCTGGTCGGACGGGCCGACGACCGCGGCGCCCGCGCCGTCGGCGAAGATCACCACGGTGGCGCGGTCGTCATGGTCGACCCACTGGCTGAGCTTCTCGGTGCCGACGACCAGCACGTGCCGCGCCGATCCCGCGCGGACCGCGTCCGCGGCGGCGGAGAGGGCGTAGCAGAAGCCGGCGCACGCGGCGTTCACGTCGAACGCGCCCGGCGCCTCGATGCCGAGCCGGTGGGCGACCCGGGCCGAGGCGTTCGGGATCTGCGCCTCCAGGGTGCAGGTGGCCACGATCACCAGGTCGATGTCGGAGCTGGACAGGCCGCTCGCGGCGAGGGCCTTGCCGCCCGCCTGGACCGCGAGGTCGATCTCCGACTCGCCCGGCCCGGCGACGCGCCGCTCCTTGATGCCGACCCTGGTCTGGATCCACTCGTCGTTGGTGTCGATCCGCTTGGCCAGGTCGTCGTTGGTCACGATGTCGGCGGGCTGGTAACCGCCGAACGCCAGAATCTTGGCCCCCGGAGCCCCCTGGGACAGTCTCACTGCTCGTTCAACCCCTCTCGGACGGCTTCGAGGTCCTCCGGCGTCTTGAGGGCGAAGGTGCGTACGCCCTTCAGCCCGCGCTTGGCCAGGCCGGTCAGCGTACCGCCCGGCAGGAGCTCGATCATGGTGGTGACCCCGCGCTCCGCCATGGTGCCCATGCAGGCGTCCCAGCGGACCGGGTTGCTGACCTGGTCGATCAGGCGGTGCAGGTACTCCGCGCCGGTGGCGACGGCCGCGCCGTCCGCGTTGGACAGCAGCGTGACGCGGGGATCCGCCGGGGTGAGGTCCGCGGCGGCCGCGCGAAGGTCGTCGACGGCCGGGGACATGTGCTCCGTGTGGAACGCGCCCGCCACGGAGAGCGGGATCAGCCGCGCCCGCTGGGGCGGCTCCTCCTTGAACGCGGCCAGCTGCTCCAGCGTGCCGCCCGCGACGATCTGGCCCGCGCCGTTGATGTTGGCCGGGGTGAGGCCGTGCTTCTCGATGATGGCGAGCACGTCCTCCTCGACGCCGCCGAGCACCGCGGTCATGCCGGTCTCGGTGACGGCGGCGGCCTTGGCCATCGCCTGCCCGCGCACCCGGACGAGGCCGAGCGCCTGCTCGGGAGTCAGCACCCCGGCGATGGCGGCGGCGGCGAGCTCACCCACGCTGTGCCCGGCGACCATGTCCGGCGCGACCCCGAGAGCCTCGTACGACGCGAGCGCGGCCGCCACGAGCAGGGGCTGCGCGACGGCGGTGTCACGGATCTCGTCCGCGTCCGCCGTGGTGCCGTACGCGATCAGATCGAGGCCCACGATCTCGGACCAGGCGGAGAGCCGGTCGCGGAAACCGGGGATCTCAAGCCACGGGCTCAGGAATCCTGGGGTCTGGGCGCCTTGGCCCGGAGAGACGATGACGAGCACATCACAACCCTGCCCTGTAGGGGTTCACCACAGAGATGGAGATCCGGACGAAGTTTGCGGTGATCGCGTTGTAGGGAACCTACAGTCCCGGCGTTCGCACGAACCGGTGGATGTCCACGAATCTCGGCCCGGGCCGGTCACTTCGCCGGAAGGAACCCGCGGTCCTCGCGGAGCCGGCTTCGCTCCCTCTATCTTGGTGAACTCGCTCGGAGAGCGCACTAGGCGACGCCGAGCCGGCCGAGAATCAGCCCGACTTGCAGAGTGAAGGCCGAGCGGCCCTCGGTGGGCTGGTAGCCGGTGAGCTCGGTGATCTTCCGCAGGCGGTACCGCACCGTGTTCGGGTGGACGAACAGCAGCCGCGCGGTCGCCTCGAGCGAGGTCCCCTGCTCCAGGTACGTCGCGAGGGTGTCAAGCAGCGGCGTCCCCGCCAGCGGCGTGTAGACGTTCTCCACGAGCTGGACCCGGGCCGCCGGGTCGCCGTCGATGGCGCGTTCCGCGAGCAGATCTTCGGCCAGCACGGGGCGCGGCGCGTCGGGCCAGCCCGCGGCGGCGCGGAGCCCGGCGATGGCCGCGCGGGCCGAGCCGGCTGCCGCGTGCAGGTCGGGCACCTCCGGCCCGATCACGATCGGTCCCGGGCCGAAGCGGGGGACCACGCTGCGCGCGGCGTCCTTGATGCTGTTCGCGCCGCCGACGATGACGATCAGCCGGTCGCCCTGCACGCCCGCGAGCAGGTCGTAGCCGACCCGGCGCCCCCGGTCGCGCAGGCCGTCGATGACACTCTGCGGGTCGTCGCCCGGGGCATAGCCGGCGAAGACGACCACGGGGGAGGACGTCCAGCCGAGCGCCGCGGCCCACGAGTGCAGCCCGTCATCCACCTTGCCGCGGACCAGCGCGTCCACGATGAGCGCCTCCAGCCGGGCGTCCCAGGAGCCGCGCGCCTCCGCCTCCCGGGCGTACACCTGGGCGGCGGCGAAGGCGACGTCCCGGGTGTAGCGCAGCATGGCCTGGCGCAGCAGGTCCGCGCCGCCGGGGGCGGCCAGCTCCTCGACCTGCGCCTCCACGACCTCGACGGCGATGCGCACCATGTCGACCGTCTGCTGGAGCGAGACGCTGCGCTTGAGCTCACGGGGCGCGGTGCCGAAGAACTCTATGTTGGGCGTCGGGCGCCCCTCGCCCGCGTGGCCGAACCACTCGACGAACGCGGCGATCCCGGCCTGGGCCACCAGGCCGACCCACGACCGGTCCTCGGCCGACAGCGCGCGGTACCAGGGGAGCTGCTCCTCCATCCGCGCCATCGCCGCCGTGCCCAGGCTGCCCATCGCCCGGTCGAGCCGTCGCGCGGTGTCTCTGCGCACTCTGTCCTCCGGCCGGCCGCTCTCGTCGGCGTCCCTGCCGGCAGGTGCGCCGTTCTTGCTCGCTGGCTCGCTCCGCTCCGTCACGGTTCTAGCGTGCCAGGTCACGGCGGATGCTGCGGCCAGGGACGCCCTGGCCGCAGCCGCCCGGCCGAGCGGTCGGCACGGGATGGAATGCTGGGGACCATGTACCGCGAGAGGCCCTCACGGGTGCCCGGGGCGGTGGTGTGGGGGCGGCCGGGGGCGAGCCCCGGGGCGACCCTGCGGATCCTCCCCGACGGCTGCATGGACCTGCTGTGGGTGGGAGGCGAGCTGCTGGTGGCCGGGCCCGACCCGGTCGCCTACCTGGGCACGGGCACGGGGGACGCGGCCGGCTACACGGGCATCCGGTTCGCGCCCGGCACCGCCCCCGCCGTCCTCGGCGTGCCCGCGGACGAGCTGCGCGGGCTACGGGTGCCGCTGGCCGACCTGTGGCCCGAGGCCGAGGTCGGACGGCTCGCCGAGCGCGTCCACACGGCGCCCCGTCCGGGCGTCGCGCTGGAGGAGCTGGCCGTCGGGCGGCTCGCGTCCGCCCCGCCCCCGGACCCGGCCGTCCCCGGCGTCGTCGCGATGCTGCGCGAGGGCGCGGCGGTCGCCGAGGTGGCGGACGCGGCGGGCCTGAGCGAGCGGCAGCTCCGCCGCCGCTGCCTCCCCGCCTTCGGGTACGGCCCGAAGGCCCTCATGCGGATCCTGCGGATGGACCGCGCCCTCACCCTGGCCAGGACCGGCGTGCCGTACGCCGACGTCGCGGCCCGCACCGGCTACGCCGACCAGGCGCACCTCTCGCGTGAGGTGAAGGCGCTGGCCGGCGTCCCGCTCGGCGTCCTGATCGCCTGACGGCGGCCCCGGTCAGGAGGGGAGCGGGGCGAAGAGGTCCACGCCGTTGCCGTCCGGGTCGCGGACCAGGGCGTAGCGCTGGCCCCAGAAGGCGTCCCAGGGTTCTTTGTGGCCCTCGTACCCGGCCGCGACGAGGTCCTCGTAGACGCGGTCCACCTCCTTGGGGTCGGCGCAGGCGAACGCGAGCGAGACGCGGGAGCCGCCTGCCGGCGCCGTCCAGCCGGGGTCGAAGGAGCGGATCGTGTCGACGGTGTCCCAGGCGAGCCGCAGCCCGCCGGGGAGCGTCGTCTCGACGTGCGGGGCGGAGTCCGCCTCGGCCGGGATGTCGAGGCCGAGCCGCCGGTAGAAGGCCAGCGACGCGCCCATGTCCGCGACGACGAGGCCGATGAGGTTGAAGGTCGGTGCCATGTCCCCTGACCCTAGGGGCGGGAACGGGCGGCTGTCTTGAAGGAATCGGACACGCGGGCGGTTGCTCCGACCCGCGCGTCGGCGGCGGCGGGGACGGCTGTCAGATGACGGCTACGGCGGTGATCAGGCCGATGACGACGTGGGTGGCCGACAGCAGGACCGTGGCCGGCTGGAGCGTCGCCTCGTCGAGCAGCGTCCGCACCGGGATGCCGATGACGCGGTCGAAGACGAGCATGGCGATCGTCTGGACGGCGATGCCGACCACGCCGAAGACCAGGGTGGCGATCAGCCCTTCGCGCACCGCGCCGCCCGACGACCAGATCGACGCGGCGACGATCAGCCCGACCGCCACCAGACCGGATAGGGCCAGGGCGGCGGCGTTGGGGTTGCGCTCCTCGCGGATGAGCCGGCTGAGCCGTCCGGGCGTGGCGAGGTCGATCGCGTAGAAGCCGGCGACGAGCAGCAGCACGCCGAGCACGGCGTACGCGCCGATCGCCAGCGCTCCGTTGCCGAGCACCTCGGTGAAGGGGGTGGACTGGGTGGTCACCATGGCTCCTTGATGGGCGGCCCTGAGCGGGCGGTTCGGGGGATCGGATCGCTGAAGGACTGCTCGGCGACGCCGCGTCGGCGCGTCGGCGCGTCCGGGAGGCCACGCGGTGTCGCGGGGCGGTCAGGACGGCGCGATGCGGTGCGGCACGAACGAGGAGGTGTCGTCGGTGATCAGGCCGGAGGTCTCCCGGATGCCGAGGCCGACGGACTCGTCCTCGACCACCCAGGCGCCCAGCACCGGTCGGCGGCCGTCGAACTCCGGCAGCGGCAGGAACTCCTGGTGGACGAACCCCTCGGCGCCGTAGTCGCCGGGCGTGTCGAGGGTGAGGCCGGGCGACACGACCCGCATCGAGGCGCCCTCACGCCCGAGCAGCGGCTTCCGGATGTACGACGACATGTCGCGTGGGCCGTCCAGGTAGGCCGGGAGCAGGTTGGGATGGCCCGGATACAGCTCCCAGAGGATCGCCAGCAGCGCCTTGTTGGACAGCAGCATCTTCCACAGGGGCTCGATCCAGGCCACGGTCCGCTGCTGGGCGAGGGCGTGCGCGCCGAAGGGCTCGGCCACCATCCACTCCCAGGGATAGAGCTTGAACATCGACCGGATCACGCGGTACTCGGTGTCGACGAAACGCCGGTTCACCGGGTCCCAGCCGATGTCCTCCATCGCGATGGCGGCCGTCTTCAGCCCGGCCTGGTCGGCGGTCTCCTGCAGGTAGCCGAGCGTCATCGCCTCCTCGCCGGTCTCGTCCGCGCCGGTCCACGCGAAGTGCGTCGGGCCGGTCGGGAAGCCCGGGGCGAGCGCGCGCCAGCGGTCGACGAGCCGCTCGTGGATCGAGTTCCACTGGTCGTCGTCCGGATGGACGTCCTTCAGCCAGAACCACTGGATCACCGAGCTCTCGACCAGGCTCGTCGGGGTGTCGGCGTTGTACTCCAGCAGCTTGGCCGGTCCCGAGCCGTCGTAGCGCAGGTCGAACCGGCCGTACAGATGCGGGTCCCGGCGCCGCCACGACTCCGCGACCGCGGCCCGGCAGTGGGCGGGGACGGCGAAGTCGGCCATGCGGTCGTGCGTGACGACGTGCTCCACCGCGGCAAGGCACATCCGGTGCAGTTCCTCGACCTGCTCCTCCAGGGCGAGGACCTCCTCCATGGTGAGGACGTAGTGGACGCTCTCGTCCCAGTACGGCCGGTCGAGGTTCTCCGGGTGGGACGAGCGGTGGAAGGCGAGGCCCTGGGACTCGATCAGCTCGGCCCAGCCGTCGCGCGGGGTCGATCGTTCACGTCTCATCGGCGCGCGGTCAGCTCCCGCCGCCGCCGGAGTGGAACCCGAAGCCGCCGCGCTGGATCACGCGGCCGGTCCTTGTGGTGACCTGCGCGTCCGTGGGCTTGAGCGTCGTGCCCTGCCATACGCGGCCGCCCATCCGGTTGCCGCCGTAGTACCAGCCGTACGCGCCGTGCGAGCCGCGGTAGTGGTAATGGCTCTCGTCGCAGTAGCTGTCGTCGACGATGGTGTAGGAGCCGTCGGGGTTGCGGCTGTTGAGGTCCACGCAGTCGGCGCCGACCTCCTCGTAGCGCTTCTGCGCCGCGCAGAATCCGACGACGAGCGTGGACAGCACGCCGACGGCGCCGAGCTTGACGGCGGTCGACGACATGCCGCGCCGCTTCGGCGGGGTGTCGCCGGCCCCCATCGCCATCGGATGACGCGACGGGCCGGGGCTCTCCCCTGAGGCGGTCATCGGGCTCCTGTCGGTCGGGGTCGGCACAGCGTACCGCTCGGGGGGATCAACGGGGATACATCCCGTGAGGGTTCCCTTTCATCGTTTACCGTAACGATCAGGTATTTCTGGGTACCAGACCCTATTGTGAACCCGGTCGAGGCGCTGAAGCGGATCGCCTTCCTGCTGGAACGTGCGGGCGCGCCGACCTATCGCGTCCGCGCCTTCCGCGGCGCAGCCGCCACCGTCGCCGGGCTGCCCCACGACGAGCTGGTACGGCTGGCGCGTAGCGGCGGCCTGACCGACCTGAAGGGCATCGGCGAGGTCACCGCGCTCGCCGTCACCGAGGCGCTCAACGGCGAGGTCCCCACATATCTGCGCCGCCTGGAGGACACGCAGGACGTCGATCTCGACGACGCCACCGCCGCGATGCGCGTCGCGCTCAAGGGCGACCTGCACAGCCACACGGACTGGTCGGACGGGGGATCGCCGATCGAGGAGATGGCGGCGGCGGCCGTCGCCCTCGGTCACGAGTACCTCGCGGTCACCGACCACTCGCCCCGGCTGACCGTCGCGCGCGGCCTGTCCGCCGACCGGCTGCGGAGCCAGCTCGACGTGATCGCCCGGATCAACGCCGGCCTGCGCCCCTTCCGGCTGCTCACCGGCATCGAGGTGGACATCAAGGCCGACGGCTCCCTCGACCAGGAGCCTGAGCTGCTCGAACGGCTGGACGTCGTCGTCGCCAGCGTCCACTCCCAGCTCCGGATGGAACCGGAGGAGATGACCCGGCGCATGGTCACGGCCGTGGCCAACCCGCACGTGGACGTGCTCGGCCACTGCACCGGCAGGGTCGTCAAGGGCAAGGGGCGGCCGGAGTCCAGGTTCGACGCCGAGATCGTCTTCGAGGCGTGCCGCAGGTTCGGCGTGGCCGTCGAGATCAACTCGCGGCCGGACCGGCTCGACCCGCCGAAGCGGCTGATGCGCCTCGCGTACGAGACGGGGTGCGACTTCTCCATCGACTCCGACGCGCACGCGCCCGGCCAGCTCGACTGGCAGCGGTACGGCTGCGCGCGGGCCGTGCAGTGCGGCATCCCTCCGGACCGGATCGTCAACACCCGGTCGCGGGGGTGACAGGGCTGTGGCCCTTGCGACAGGCGCGTAATACCGGGATATGTCGGGCGGCGGTCGTAGCGTCGAGGCATGGATCACCAGGACGCGCGCGACGAGAGGCGGGAGGCGGTCCGCCGCGCGATCGACCGGGCGCTGCTGGAACGGCAGGTGCTGCGCATCGAGTACGCGGGCGGCAGGGGCGAGACCACCACGAGAGAGGTCGAGCCGAGCGTCTTCCTGGGCGGCCGGGGAGGCGTGTGGTACCTGGTGGCCTGGTGCCGGCTCCGTTATGACGTTCGGGTGTTCCGGCTGAACCGGATCCTCTCCGCCGAGCCGACCGGCGAGCGCTACCCCGAGCCGGACACCGAGCGACTCTCCCGCACCCGCGACGCGTTCGGGCCCTGAACATCCGCCGGGAATGTGCCGGCTGCGGAACGACGCGCGTGTCTTCCGCCTCGACCGGATCGCGTCCGCGGTCCTGACGGACGAGTCGGCCCCGCGGCGGCCGGTCGACCAGGCACAGGCGGCGGACGGTACGGACTACCGGATCGTCAGCTACGCCGGCGACGATCGGCCCCGCGGCGGAGTGCGGGGCATCGACGACGGCTCCTCCGATTACGCCATCTTCACCGTCGCCGTCCGGGATGTGGAGGAGGCCTGCGCCACGATCGAGGACCTCGGCGGCAAGGTGGAGGACAAGGTGGTCGGAAGCGACGCCTCGCCCGACTGCGCCTACGCCCGTGACAGTGCGGGCAACCTCTTCGGCATCTTCACCCCCAAGGCCAGATGACCCGTGGTTCCCGGCACGAGCGGGAAGAACGCTGAGCCCCGGTCAGGCCGCGGGCGGGGTGACCGGGGCGGCCCGCTGAAGCGGCGGCGCGCCCGCACGCCTCCTGGGACGTGAGCGGGACGGGCCGCCGACCTGATGGGTGCAGCGCGGTAGGCCGGGCGGCGGGACGGGCCTGCGGCTCCAGGCGCGTGAGAGGCACGGCCGCTACGACCCCGGCGAATGGGCGAGATCGCCAGCCCGGCGAAGAAACGACTGAAAGGCCCGCCGGCGGATCCCCGGCGGGCCTTCCCTGCTCAGGCATCGGGCGCCTGCCGCTGGCCGAGGCGGCGGCGTAGCTCGGCGACCTCGCGCTCCAGCTCCGCGACGTCGCGCTCCGCGCCCTGCTGGTACGCCGGGGGAGCGGGGCGCACGTACCGGGTGGCCCCGTCCGGCGCCTGGATCGGCTGCCCGTACTGGTCGTAGCGCGGGTGGCCGTCGTGCCGGTCGTCGTGGCCGGTCTGGTCGTAGCCCGGTCCGCCGTACTGCGGCTGCGGCGGGTACTGGCCCTGGGCCGGTCCTCCCCGCGAGTACGCGCCGGGCGACGGGGCGCCGGAGGACTCGCCCTGCGGCAACGCGTACCGCTGCGGCGCCGCCGGCTGCCGCCACTCCTGGCGCTCCTCCTGCCCGCCGATCGCCGTCGCCTGGACGCCGCCGTACGCCTGGCCGTACGAGGGAGGGGTGGCGGTGGCCCGCTTGCGGCGGCGCCGCAGCACCATGAGCAGCGCGAGCCCGCCGCCGACGACGATCAGGACGCCGAGGCCGATGGCGATCCAGAGCCAGACGGGCTGGGGCGTCTCGTCCTTGCCGGCCGAGATCGCCTGCTGGGAGTCGGTGATGTACTTCGCGACGTACGGGTGGTTCGGGTGGAGGGCCTGGACCTCACGGAACAGGGGCAGCGCGTCCTTGTAGTGCTTGGCGAAGAAGGCGTCGAGTGCCTCGTTGTACTTCGTCGTGGTCAGCGACGCCGACGGCTTGACGTTCTTCTCGTTGAGCTTCTCCTTGATGATGGAGACCGGCAGCACGAAGCTCTCGTTCTCCGACGCCTCGCCGCCCTCGCTGACGGTTCCGGCGATCAGCATGCCGACGACCTTGCCGTCGCGGCTGAAGACGGGGCCGCCGGAGTTCCCGTGGTAGGACGGCGCCTGGGTCTGGATGTACGGGACGCCCTCGGTCGTGGTGCGCCGGGCGTTGTACGGTCCTTCCGTCATCGCGGGGTCGAGCTTGGACTCGATGCTGAAGAACGGGGTGTTGGTGACCAGGCCGGGGAAGCCGCTGATGTACAGCGTGTCGCCGGTCTGCACGTCGGAGTCGTCGCCCAGCGGGACCGTCGGCAGGTTCTGCTGGTTGTTGACCTTCAGCAGCGCGAAGTCCTTGCCGGGGTAGCTCTCGCCCACGGAGACGAGCTCGGCCGGGACCTCCTTGGCGGTCTTGTCCACGCCGCCGCCGGGGAGCGACTGCAGCACGGCGAGGCTCTTCTGCAACTTCTGCAGCTTCATGTGCGCCGAGTTGAAGTTGATGTAGACCATCTGCGCGGCCTCGATCAGCGCGTCGTCGGCGACGACGTTCTCCAGCCCCTTGATGACCTCCTGCGCGTCCTCCTCGTTGAACTTCTGCAGCGCCTGCTGGGCGAAGGTCTGCGACAGCTCGTCGTCGCTCATGTCGACGCAGTGCGCGCCGGTGACCATGTAGCCGTCCGGGGTGACCCACCAGCCGGTGCACATGCCGCCGACCCGTGCCTCGACCTTACGGTTCGGCGCGGCCGGGATCAGGTACTTGTCCACGTCGGCGGCCATCCGCTTGAACATGTACTTGTACATGCTGGGTTCGTCCGACGGGATCTTGCCCGCCGCCACCAGGACCTGGATCTGCGTGGCGAGTTCCTCCAGCGCACCCTGCCGGACCTCCGCCGTCGGCACGACGACCTCGGCGCTGAAGGTGAGGCTGGTGAGCTGGACGGCCGGGTGGGCGCGGGCGGCCAGCAGCGTGCCCACGGAGACGTTCTCGCCGCCGTCGGCCCAGGCCGGGGACGAGGTCGGGGCCGCCACAGTAGCTGTCACGGCAAGCAGGGCGGTCGCCGCCGTCGCGGCCAATCCCCTGATCAATGTCGCTAAATATCCATTCACGCGGGCAATCGTCGGTTACCCATCTTGTCCATGGCTTGTGACTGACTTGGCGGGACGACAAGCGAGCCGGGACGACCCCGGCGAGCGGCCGAAACGAGCACCCCGGCCCTGAAACGCCCGGCTCCGAAACGCCCAGGTCCGGAACGCCCGGCTCCGAAACGCCCAGGTCCGGAACGTCCGGCTGCGGAACACCCAGGTCCGGAACGCCCGGCCGCGGAACGCGGGCTCTGAAATGCTCCCCGGCGAGCGGGACACATGGAGGGTGTCAGACCGAGACGCGACGCTACCGGCGTCCCCGGAAAGGAGAGGGTCGTTGGGACCTCCCGACACGCGAAGGCACCGCTTCGAGGAGATCTACCGGAGACATCACGACGCTGTGCTCGCCTATATCGTCCGCCGTACGGACAACGGCCATGACGCGGCGGACGTCCTCGCCGAGACGTTCCTCGTCGCCTGGAGGCGGCTCGACGAGGTGCCCGACGGCGAACGGGCCCGGCCGTGGCTGTTCGGCGTCGCCCGGCGCACCCTCGCGAACCTGCGTCGCGGCGCGCGGCGGCGCACCGCGCTGAGCGAGAGGCTGCGCGGCGAACTCGCCCACGCGCACCGCCACGCGGCCCCCGCGACCGAGCCGTCCGCCGTCGCCGTGGCCTTCCGGCGCCTGCCCGAGCAGGACAGAGAACTGCTGGCGCTCGCCGGTTGGGAGGGCCTGGACTTCGGGGAGATCGCCGTCGTCCTCGGCTGCTCCCGCAACGCCGTACGGATCCGGATGTTCCGGGCGCGGCGGCGCTTCGCCCGAGAGCTGAACACCCACGAAGACCTGATCGGGGAGCGAGTGGTACCCGCGTCAGAAGGAGGCGTCGCGTGAACGTCGAACGGCTCAACCCGATCAGCGAGGAGGAGGCCGCCGCGATGGTGAGCCGCCAGACCAGGGACGACCTGGCCGAGCGCATCATGACGGCGCCGCCCGACGAGGCCCCGGCGCCCGTACGGCATGGCCGGTGGGGGCGGCGGCTGCTCGTCGGCGTCCCCCTGGCCGCCGTGGTCGCCGCCGCGGGGGTGGTCGTGTTCTCGGTCGCCGGTCCCGACCAGAAGGTCGGCCCGGTGTCCCTCGGTCCGAACCGGGCCGACGCCGCCGCGCTGTCCTTCCGCAAGGAGGGCGGCTCCCTCGTCGTCACGGTCAAGGACCCGGTCGCGGACCCGGCGCGCTACCGGAAGGAGTTCGCGGCCCACGGGCTGAACATCGAGCTCGACCTCAAGCCCGTCTCGCCGAGGAACGCCGGGACCGTCGTCTTCCTGGAGGACCAGGAGGGCAGCAGGATCGAGGTGATCCAGGCCGAGGGGGAGTGCGGGGTCGAGATCTGCAACGTCGGCGTCAAGGTTCCCGTGGACTACAAGGGATACGCCCACATCATCTTCGGCCGCGAGGCCCGCCCCGGCGAGATGTACGACACCGGCCCAGGCGACCGGCCCGGCGAAGGCGTCGGCCTGCCGGAGATCCCCGGACGTACGATGGCCGAGGCGTGGGACGTCCTGGCCGAACGGAAGATCACCGACGTCGAGTACCGCTACGAGTTCCGCGGCTCCGACCGGCCCTATCCGAACGGGCTCACCCGCGACCAGGTGAAGCCGGAGTGGTACGTCCGCGACGCGCTGGCCGGAAGTGAGGGGCAGGTCATCCTGTTCGTCAGCCCTGAGAAGGAATGAACGCGTCGGGCCCCGGACACGGGGTCCGGGGCCCGAAGGCCCGGGTCCGCCGTGGCGGACCCGGAACAGCAGGGAGCTACACGCCCATCGACTGGGTGTCGTTGGTCTCCGCCGGAGCGCCGACCTCGGTCACGCCGTTCTTCAGGTGGTAGCGGGCGACCGCCTCGCGCAGCACCTCGGGCTTGACCTCGCCGCGCCGGGCGAGCTGGGTCAGCACCGCCAGCGTGATCGAGGCGGCGTCCACGTGGAAGTGGCGGCGCAGCGCCGAGCGGGTGTCCGACAGGCCGAAGCCGTCGGTGCCGAGCGAGCTCCAGTCACCGGGCACCCACTGGGCGATCTGGTCCTGGACGGCCCGCATGTAGTCGCTGACGCCCACGAACGGGCCCTGCGCCTCGGACAGCTTCCGCGTGACGTACGGCACGCGCTGCTCGGCGTCGGGGTTGAGCAGGTTGTGCTCCTCGACCGCGAGGGCCTCCCGGCGGAGCTCCGACCACGAGGTGGCCGACCAGACGGAGGCTTCCACGCCCCAGTCCTCGGCGAGGAGGCGCTGCGCCTCCAGTGCCCACGGGCCGGCGACGCCGGAAACCAGGATGTTGGCCTTCGGCCCCCCGGTCGCGGGGGCGGGGGCGAACAGGTACAGGCCCTTGAGGATGCCCTCGACGTCCACGTCCGCCGGCTGCGCGGGCTGCGGGTACGGCTCGTTGTAGACGGTCAGGTAGTAGAAGACGTTCTCCGGCGACTCGCCGTACATCCTGCGCAGGCCGTCCTTGACGATGTGCGCGATCTCGAACGCCCAGGCCGGGTCGTAGGCGACGGCGGCCGGGTTCGTCGAGGCGATGAGCGGCGTGTGGCCGTCCTCGTGCTGGAGGCCCTCGCCGTTCAGGGTGGTGCGGCCGGCGGTCGCGCCGAGCAGGAAGCCGCGGCCCATCTGGTCGGCGAGCTGCCACATCTGGTCGGCGGTGCGCTGGAACCCGAACATCGAGTAGAAGATGTAGATCGGGATCATGTGCTCGCCGTGCGTGGCGTAGGAGGTGCCGGTGGCGATCACCGAGCCCATCGAGCCGGCCTCGCTGATGCCCTCGTGCAGGATCTGCCCCTCTGTGGACTCCTTGTAGGAGAGCAGCAGCTCCCGGTCGACCGCCTCGTACGTCTGCCCGTGCGGCGAGTAGATCTTGGCGGTCGGGAACATCGCGTCGACGCCGAAGGTGCGCGCCTCGTCGGGAATGATCGGCACGAACCGGTGACCGATCTCCTTGTCCCGCATGAGGTCCTTCAGCAGCCGGACGAACGCCATGGTGGTGGCGACGTTCTGCTTGCCCGAGCCCTTGGCGAGCTGCTTGTAGACGTCGTCGCCGGGCAGCTTGAGGGCCTTGGCCCGGGTGAGCCGTTTGGGCAGGAAACCACCGAGCGCGGCCCGGCGCTCCTTCATGTAGGCGATCTCCTCGTTGTCCTCGCCGGGGTGGAAGTACGGCGGGAGGTCGCCTTCGAGGTCCTTGTCCGGGATCGGCAGGTAGAGCCGGTCGCGGAACTCCTTGAGCTCGGCCTTCGACATCTTCTTCATCTGGTGAGTCGCGTTGCGCGCCTCGAAGTCCTTGCCGAGGGTCCAGCCCTTGATGGTCTGGGCGAGGATGACGGTCGGCTGGCCGACGTGCTCGCTGGCCGCCTTGAACGCCGCGTAGACCTTGCGGTAGTCGTGGCCGCCGCGCGACAGCTTGCGGATGTCGTCGTCGGTCAGGTGCTCGACCATCTTGCGCAGCCGCGGGTCGCTGCCGAAGAAGTGATCACGGATGTACGCCCCGGACTCGACCGAGTAGGTCTGGAACTGGCCGTCGGGCGTGGTGTTCATCTGGTTGACCAGGACGCCGTCCACGTCGGCGGCGAGCAGCGGGTCCCAGTCGCGGCCCCAGACGACCTTGATGACGTTCCAGCCGGCGCCCCGGAAGTAGGACTCCAGCTCCTGGATGATCTTGCCGTTGCCGCGTACCGGACCGTCGAGTCGCTGCAGGTTGCAGTTGATGACGAAGGTGAGGTTGTCCAGCTCCTCGCGCGCGGCCAGACCGATCGCGCCCAGCGACTCGGGCTCGTCCATCTCGCCGTCGCCCAGGAAGCACCACACGTGGCTGCGGCTGGTGTCCTTGATCTGGCGGTTCAGCAGGTAGCGGTTGAACCGCGCCTGGTAGATCGCCGCGATCGGCCCCAGACCCATGGAGACCGTGGGGAACTCCCAGAAGTCGGGCATGAGCCGCGGGTGCGGGTAGGACGGCAGACCCTTGATCCCGTGGGACAGCTCCTGCCGGAACGCGTCCAGCTCCGGAGCCGACAGGCGGCCCTCGAGGAACGCGCGGGCGTAGATGCCGGGCGCCGCGTGACCCTGGATGAACACCTGGTCACCGGACTCGCCGTGGTCCTTGCCCCGGAAGAAGTGGTTGAAGCCCACCTCGTACAGCGAGGCCGCGGAGGCGTACGTCGCGATGTGGCCGCCGACGTTGGTGCGGGCGTTGGCCCGGGTGACCATCACGGCCGCGTTCCAGCGGATGTAGGCCCGGATGCGGCGCTCGACGTACTCGTCGCCGGGGAACCAGGGCTCTCGCTCCGGTGGAATGGTGTTGATGTAGTCGGTGCTCCGCAGGCCGGGCACGCCGACCTGGTGCTCTCGAGCCCGCTCCAGGAGTCGGAGCATCAGATAGCGGGCGCGGGTGCGGCCCTCCGTCTTGATGACGTTGTCGAGCGATTCGAGCCATTCCCTGGTCTCGCTCGGGTCGACATCAGGCAACTGGCTGGGTAGGCCGTCACTGATGATCGAGAAGCGCTGGCGTCCGGAAGCCACTGGGTCTCGCCTTCCGAGGATGGACTATGTCTTGTCTAGGCACTTCCATCCTGGCCGCTTGCCCCGGAAAGTGCATCTCTACTGCCGGGTAACCAGGATGTCCCTGCTGGCAGGCAGGGATACAAGGCCTAGACCACCGATGGTAGGACGATTCTTACAGACCGCCCAGAGTGTCTCGGTCTCCGGGGGCGATCACGGGCTGCCGTCCCCCGATTTCCCCCTGTGGATCGGCGGATCCGCGCCGTTCGATCAGGTGTCTCGCTCGCGCGGGTCGCCGCCCGATTTCTCCTGGTCTTGCCTGGTTCGCTGCGGCCGTTCGGTGTCCGTGGCGTAAGCCGCTCGCCATCCGCCCCGTCCGTCGTGATGGGACAGCGTAACGTTTCGGTATGCGTTGTTCCTCCCTCTTACGGAGGATGGGTTACTCCCCTTCCCAGCGGGCGAAAGCCGTATCAGGCTCTGGAATGAGAGGGAGGAAACGAGATGCATGCAACGGTGGGTGACCGGCTCCTGGTGCATGGGACCGTCGTGGGAGAGCACGAGAAGCGCGGCGAGATCATCGAGGTACGTGGACCCGGTGGCGAGCCGCCGTACGTCGTCAGGTTCGACGACGGACACACCGGCCTGGTGTTCCCCGGCCCGGACGCGGTCGTCGTCCCAGCTCAGCGGGGATCGTAAGTAATATCGCGCTGTGAGATCCAGGGAGATCGCGGTGCGGACCGGAGCGCGCGACCGGGTGTACGACATCACCGGTGAGTGTGAGGAGTTCGCGCGCGAGTGCGGGGGAGACGGGTTGTTGCACGTCTTCGTGCCGCACGCGACGGCGGGGATCGCCCTCATCGAGCTCGGATCGGGCAGCGACGAGGACCTTCTCGCCGCGCTCGGCGACCTGCTTCCCGCGGACGACCGTTGGAGGCATGCGCACGGCTCGCGCGGGCATGGAAGATCCCATGTCATGCCCGCGATCATCCCGCCGTACGCGACGATCCCGGTGCTGGACGGGAGGCTCGCGCTGGGCACGTGGCAGTCGGTGTCCCTTGTCGATCTCAACGTGGACAACCCCGACCGGCGTGTTCGTTTGTCGTTTTTGTCGGATTTTAGATAACGGTGCGGGTCACCGGTCGTGGCGACCGTTGACGACGGTGGGTCACAGCGTGTGGACTGTGCCGAAGCATGGCTCTCAGAGGAGCCGGACAACCGCATGCAAGGCGGGGTCACCCAAGCAGGAGGGATAAACGTGAGCGCGACCGCGGGTCAGGCGCAGGGCGAGCGCGGCCTGGCCGAACGACTCGGCCTCAAAGCCGGTCAGGTGGTGCAGGAGATCGGCTGGGACGAGGACTGCGACGAGGCACTTCGCGAGTCCATCGAAGAGCTGACCGGCAACGAGTTGGTGGACGAGGAGTACGAGGACGTCGTCGACGTGGTGCTGCTGTGGTGGCGCGACGGCGACGGTGATCTCTTCGACGCTCTCAGCGACGCCATGACGGCACTCGCCGACGGAGGCCAGATCTGGTTGCTGACCCCGAAGGCGGGGCGGGATGGCCACGTCGAGCCCAGCGACATCGGTGAGGACGCGACGACCGCCGGCCTCTCCCAGACGAGCAGCATCAGCGCCGCCCGGGACTGGTCCGGAACGCGGCTGGTCACGCCCAAGGCCCGCCGTTGAACTGACGCCGACGCCCTGCCGTACGGCCCGGCGATGCCGTGCGGCAGGATGATGTGCGACCAACCCGGAGGAGGCGCGCATGTCGGTGGAAGTCGGGGAACGGGCTCCGGAATTCGAACTCCAGGACCAGCACGGCGCCCCTGTCCGTCTCGCGGACCTGCGCGGACGCAACGTGGTGCTCGTCTTCTATCCTCTGGCGTTCACCGGCGTGTGCCACGGTGAGCTGAACGCGATCCGTGACGATCTCCTCCCTGCGGTCGCCGACGACGTCGAGGTGCTGACCGTCTCGGTCGACTCCGTCTTCGCTCACCGCGCCTGGGCCGATCGGGAGGGCTACACCTTTCCCATGCTCTCGGACTTCTGGCCGCACGGTGAGGTGGCCCGGGCGTACGGTGTGTTCGACGAGGAGAAGGGGGTCGCGAACCGCGGCACCTTCATCATCGACCGTGAGGGCGTCATCCGCTGGAAGGTCGTGAATCCGATCGGATCCGCGCGTGACGTCACCGAGTACCAGAAGGTGCTCACACACCTGTGACCCTGCCTTACGGGAGGCGAAGATGCCCTGCTTCCATTGCGGGGCCCGGCAGACCGACCCGGTCCGCGGCGTGAGTCCCTGGAAACGCGGGGTGCGCCATGAGACGCAGGTCCTGATCTGCCCGGACTGCCAGCGTGCGCACGATCTCGATCTCGACGCGTGCGTCTCGTGCGGTTCCACCGCGTTGATCTGCCGCCTCGGCGAGGTCGAGTGCCGCTCCTGCGGCGCCGTGCGGGCCGCGCGCTCCTGCGAGTCCCTGGTCACCGCGCCCGGATCACCCGATCTGTCGGCCGAGGTCGAGGCGGCGCTCAACCGGGTCCTCGGCCGTTCCTGATCGTCTTTGGGCGTGGATTTGGCGAAAACGTCCTTTGGTGAGGACGATGTCCGGGTGAATTACGTGGTTGCCCTCGATGTGGGCGGTACGTCGATGAAGGGCGGGCTCGTCACGCGCTCCGGCGAGGTGACCCCTTTCGCCGGGCACCCGACGGAACGTGAACGGGGGCCGGCCGCTGTGGTCGCCGCCATCCGCGCCTACGTGGGCGAGCTGGCCGGGCACGGGCGCGCCCGCTACGGGGGGGAGCCGTCCGGCGTCGGCCTCGCCGTACCGGGGATCGTGACCTCTTCCATGGCCGTCTACTCGGCCAACATCGGGTGGCGGGACGTGCCCGCCGAGGAGTTCGTGCCGGGCGACGTCCCTGCGCGTCTCGGGCACGACGTACGCACCGGTGGGCTGGCCGAGAGCGTCTTCGGCGCCGGCCGCGACACCGCCGACTTCCTCTTCCTCCCCATCGGCACGGGCATCGCGGGCGCGGTCGTCGTGCGTGGCGAGCCGTACGGCGGGGTGCACGGATGGGGCGGCGAGATCGGCCACACCACCGTCTGGCCGTCGGGCGAGCCGTGCGCGTGCGGCCAGATCGGCTGCCTGGAGACGTACGCGTCCGCGTCGGCGGTGTCCCGGCGCTACGAGCGACGCACCGGCCGCGCGGCCACCGCGAAGGAGGTCGTGACGCTGGCGGCGTCGGGCGACCCCGACGCGCGCGAGGTCTTCGACGAGGCGATCGAGGCGCTGGCGATCTCGCTCGGCTCGTACACGCTGCTGCTGGACCCGTCGCTGATCGTCATCGGCGGCGGCCTCGGGGAGGCGGGAGCCGCCCTGTTCGATCCGCTGCGTGAACGGCTCGCCGCGCGGCTCGCCTTCTGCGAGCCCCCCGAACTCCGCCCGTCGGCCCTCGGCGTACACGCGGGGATGCTGGGCGCCGCGCTGCTCGGCTGGCAGGCCGCCGACGAGCCCGGCGTGGGCGCCGACTGGACGCCGGAGAGGCTGCTCGGCGCACATTAGCCCTACCGTGACGCGACGGACCGGCGACGGCGGAGATGCTCCGGCGCCGCCGGTCCGTACGCGAAGGGAAACGGACCGATCTCCCGATGTGCTGAAAGGCGCCCCGGTGTCGTAAGGTGTAGTCCCGTCTGGGGCGGTTAGCTCAGTGGTAGAGCACTCGCCTTACAAGCGAGGGGTCACTGGTTCGAACCCAGTACCGCCCACCAGCGAAAACAAGCCTCGTAGCGATCTTGCTACGACGTTTCGTGCCATTAGCGGGCCATTAGCCGATATAGGCGATCTTGCTCAGGGACCACTCGCCTTGGCTGGCAGGACTTCCGTGATCTTTCCGTTCATGGTGGTCGCGATCTTGCGGTCCGCCTCCGCCGTGCGGTGTTGGTAGATCATCGCGGCGCGCACGCTGTCATGGCCCACCATCAGGTCGCGGAGGGAAGCGCCGGCACTGGCCGCGATCGTGTTCCCGGTGTGGCGGAGATCGTGGGAATGGAGCCCGGGGACGCCGAAATGCGGCAAGGGTTAGGCGGAATGATCTGGTCGTCCGTCGCGGTCATCAGCATGGCCCGTGCGTGTCACTGTATGGGTGCTTCGGGTCAGGCATGCGCGATCATGATCGGATGGAGAGTCGTTTCCTTGCAATCGCTGAGCTGGTCGAAGCCCCGTCCGCGGCGGTCGTAGTCGACGTCATGCGTGCCTTCACAGTGGCTGCCTGGGTCTTCGCCCAGGGAGCGGAAAAAATCGTTCTCGCTGAGTCGCTGGACGAAGCCCTGGTGCTCAAGGCTCGCCACCCGGATTGGGTGGCGCTCAAAGACGGTCCGCCGGCGACAGGGTTCGACACCGTCAACTCACCGGGCCTGCTGCGGTCTGATGACCTTGGCGGACGGACCGTTGTGCAGAAGACCACGGCAGGGACGGTCGGCGCCCTTGCTGTCAAGGAGGCGTCGCTGGTGCTGTGCGCCAGCTTCGTGGTGGCGGAGGCAACGGCTCGGCTGTTGCGGACACGCGGGTGCGGCAGTGTCACGTTCGTGGTCACCGGCGACGAGGGGCGTGCCGATGAAGATCTGGCGTGCGCCCAATACATCGCCCAGAGGGCCACCGGGGCCGGGGCGGATGCGTCTGAGTTCCTCCGCCGCGCCGGCGAGTCACGCGCCGCCGCCGAGTTGGCGGAGGGTGTGCGCCAAGGAGCCCATCCTGATGACGTCGCGCTCTGTCTTGAACTGGACCGGTTCCCCTTTGCCATGGTGGCCGCCTTGGAGGACTCGCTCATGGTCCTCCGCCCGTGCGCTGTGCCGTCTCTGACCGACGAGGCTTCGATCTGATCGCTGGTGAGGTCCGACCCTCGCCATACGAACCGGCATCCGGTCGGGTATGTGGCATCAGCTGCATGTCCCGTTGACGGTGGTTCGGGTGTCGAAACGGACGGAGGCGTGGCGGGAGCGTGCCAGCAGCATCGGAGTAGAGGTGCCGCCTTCGGCGTCGTGTGTCAGGGCGCTGTGGCGGAGCAGTGGAGGGTCGAGCCGTCCAGTCCTCGACGTCCTCGGGAGAAGTGAGCGGGTTGGCCAGTAGCCGGGTGTTCTCCTCGAAGATCTCCTCGGCACGAGGGTAGGAGGTCGAGCACGCCGCCAGCCCGTCTAGCGGACCTGACCAGTCAGCAGCACCGACCACGTCTCCCAGCCCTGCCCCACTCGCCAGCGGTGGGTCTCGCTAATCTCAGGGGCGTGAACCGGTAGAAGATGGACGGCTGCTGGCTCGGCCACTCCGATCAGCAGGTGTTGGGAATGCCCACCTTGGCCGCGAACTCGGTGGTGAAGACCACCATGACATCGTCGGTGCCCAGGGCGTAGGCCCCTCCCGGTGGATAATCCGCTGGCCGGCCGACGGCGATCCACACTGCCCTCTCTCGCGAGCACAACCGGATGGCGTCCGGCACCCGGATGCCGTGCCTAGGGCCTTCGGCCCAGGCGATGTCAACGGAGGTCAGCTTTCCACCGACCAGGGTTGACCAGCGCACATGATCGGTCACATCCACCTGCGCCGAGCCTCCTGGCTCTCCGATCCCTAGCAGGTGATCGGTCATCGGCTCAGGGAAGAGTTCAAGCCCGTAGTGGTCGAAGCTGCTTCCCCACACGGCCGAGAATCGAGCGCCGTCGCCGGTGAGCAACTCGACGCCCATGGTCGGCTGGTGCCACGGCCCGAAGTCCCAGTCTTCGACTTCGCAACCGTCCTCCCCGCCCATCAGGGGGTAGTAGATGACCCTCTCGATACGCCTGCCCCGCAACAGAGCAACCGTACGCTCATACTCCAGCGTGGTCAGGGGCGATGACACCGGTACAGCATCGCTCAGTGCAGGTAACCTCGGCCACCCAATACGCGGTCTGAGGGTTCGCGAATGCCTGACGGGCCGGGGCACTTTGGGGGCACATGACTCCGAAAAGCGTTGGCAAGCGATGACAACGAATGAAAGCGTTATCGCAGGTCGTCTATGGTGTAGGGCGAATCCGTGCAGGTAGGGAGCGTGCGCAATTTGTAGCCGCCCTACAGGCCAACTTGATTCTCGGGGGCGTGCAGCGAGTTCCCCGTCTCTCCTGAGTTGCACCGTGTCAGCGATGTGTTGTCCGTAGGCACCCGATCTCCGCCACGTCGTGGTTGCCTGCTTTGCACCGCCAGACCGCGCTGTCGCCGTTCTCCAGCGGGTGGAGCCCGGTTCGGTGCCGGGAGCACACCGGCCACACTTGGAGGAATTCGTCAATGTAGTCTGCCTGTAGGTAAGCGGCGACCTCGGCGAGGATGCCGACGGGATCGAGGCCGTCCACCTCGTGCCCGTGCACGAGTACGTTGAGATATCCGGATGACGAAGCGGACTTCTCCAATAGCACTTCCGGCCGGATCTGCCATGCCGTAAGCGCTGGCAGGTCGGCATTCACCTTTTCCAGCGCCTGGGTTGCATATGTCGCCCTCCGCGTAAGGATTAGCGACCGCAGATCGCCTCCCGTGACGAAACCGTGAGTCTCGTAGATTCCCCTCAACGCGCCGCGTGCCTGCTCGCTTAGGTGTCCGGCATCCATGTCGAACTCGGGCTCTCCATCCAGTAGGAGCAGCCACTCGTCAAACTCATCGAGGTAGGTCATTTGTCGTCCCGGCAGGGGTGTGGGTGACCGCGGCGGAGATCGCCAGACGGGAGAGCAGGCGACGTGACGGCACTCGTTGTTCCCTGCTGATCCTGCCAGGCACGCTCCATCCGCGTTGACAAAGGGGCCGAGGTCCCGCGAAGAGCGCTGTACAGCAGCGGGATACCGCAACGCCGCCTCACATGACCACACGCCACCGGCCCGCAACTACCACTTGAGCAGGGCGAGGAGCCCTCTACGTCGTGACTGGCTCCCGTTGGCAAGCAGAAAGTCAAGGAGTGTCCCGCCGGCCGGGGCACGGGGCTTTCCCCCGGAGTGTGGGACACCTGGTTTCATGCAGCCAGTTCGGTCACCCTAGCAAGCCGATCTTCGTAGACGGCCTGAGGTGGGTTCTCGGTCGCCGAGTGCCTTCGCCGGTTGTTGTAGCAGGCGATCCGGAGGAAGATCTCGGTCACGAGTGGTCTCATTCCTCGTCGAGGCCATGCAGGTAGTCCTCGAAGGTGGGGCGTCGATCCCTTCGGCGCGACAACACGATGGCGGCCACCAGTGCGGCAGGGACCATTGCGAGCCTGAGCGCCCAGCGGCCCAGTCGACGAACCACCCTGAGCAGTTCCTTGAGCGACTGCCAAGGGTGTCTCAGGGCCATGACGGTCAAGATGAAGGACATGCCGCCGAGGCTGATCCCCGAGAAGTCGTCGGGGTCGTCTCGTCCCTTCTCCTTGGTCACGGTGCGGAACTGAAGGTGAAGGGCAGGACCTTGATCCTGCGGACCAATGGAATCCTCCCGAGTCAGCATGGACATCAGGGTCGCAATTGAGCCGTGATCGTGAGCGTACATCAGGGAGCTTTACATGGCTCAGGACCATTGGCTCGACGGGATTCCAAGGCGCTTCGGTGGGGCAGTTCGATACCCTGCTCGCGTTGGGACCGGTCAGAGCTCCCCTGTTCTGGGTCCACGGTTCACGGGAGGCGGGTACGGAGCCGACTGCAGTTGGCTAGCGGCGATACGGTCACCGAGGACGGGGCTGGCCCTGCGTGACAACGACAGCGAACACCGCTGAACACTCATGCTTGAGTGACCGGCGGGACTTCACGGTCTTGGTGTCGCCCTTCTGCCGAACCGACCGCCAGACGTAGATCGCGAACTCCTCGTGCTCCCAGCCGGGTTCGTCGACGGGTAGCCATGCCTGCCGTTTCTCGTCGTACGTCACGACGTGTGACCCGGTGAGCGCGCGAAGCTCCTCGGGCCGAGCCCCGATCAGCAGGGAGAGCACGATGTACGCCCGCATGCGGGGCCGTCTTCGCGGTGGCATCGAGGATGGCCTGAGCCTGTGCCAGGGTGAGCGCCTTCGAACCGAACACCGCAAGGTCGAAGACACCATCGGTTCCCGCCCGCTGCTGGAGGTCGTCCGCCAGCAACTCGGCGTGGTGGTCGAACTCGGCCAGCAGGCCCGCGGTTCCCTTGCCGACAGCGTGATCGACCTTGCCGCGCAGTACGCCCAGTTCGTCGCGTGGATGTCTCTGGACGTGGACGACCGGGCCGCCGCAAGCGCCTGGTACGACCGCGCCCATGACTGGGCGTTGGAGATCGATGCCTGGCCAAGACGTACGCCGAGGCCGGAGACGCTGCGGGTGGGCGCGCCCATCGTGGCCGACGCCGTCGAGCTGAACCGTCATGCTCACAAGGGATTGGCCGAGGTCGCGACCTTGCTCGACCAACGCAAGTCGTCCCATGCAGGGATCTTGCATGAGGAGCTGACGGCCGCTCGCAGTACCGGCGGTTGAAACCGTGCCATCCGTTGCTGATCACGGCACCAAGGAGTTTGCCGTCCAGCGCGCATGCTCCGAGAAGGAAACGCCGGTGATCGCGCGTGCCAGTGCGAAGAAACGGGGAGCCGTGCGCCGTCGGTCAGGGCGGGTGCGCTTATGAACGATGCACGTTCGGCTCAGGTGACGGCCCATAAACAGCGGTCTCGCGGACCGAGGCCATGGGCGATGGCGTCAAGGCCCGGCTTTGCTCCCGCCAACGTTGAGGGCGTCGCCGTCGATGATCAGGGACTCGACGGTGTTTGTCTCCCCGGCTGTTCGTAACCCGTGAGGGCCGTCGAAGGCATCGGCGCGCAATC
The DNA here is from genome assembly GCF_001570365.1 of Microtetraspora fusca. Lineage (GTDB taxonomy): Bacteria > Actinomycetota > Actinomycetes > Streptosporangiales > Streptosporangiaceae > Microtetraspora > Microtetraspora fusca. The sequence goes on from NZ_BBYK01000052.1 coordinate 180,088, forward strand.
GGAACCGGCTCACGTCGTCGATTTTCAAAGCGCTCAGCCGCCAAGGCCTGCTCGGGGCGTCTTGTGGACTGGGCGGAAGGGCGAGATTCAGGATGGTGGAGGAGACTTGTGCCGACCCGTGCCGGGCGTGTGCGGCTGTGTACTTGGCGAGCCGCAGTTCGGCCTCTGAAGGCAGGTCAGTTACTGGTTCTGTGGCGAGGTACGGATGCGCCGTCTCTGGTCCCGTGATCTCTTCAATCCATGCACGGCTGCTGTCCGGGAGCTGTGTCGAGTCGGCGAGGTAACGCAGTCGGCCCGCCAGCCAGGGAGTCAGGGCGGGGCCGGTGTTCTCGATCCAGACATTGATCAGGTCGTGGAATGCTTGCTCGCGGCGGTTGCCTCGGCGGGCGCCTGCGGCAAGGATGTCCGTTCCCGCGCCGGCGAGTGCGCGGGCGAGCAGTCGGACGGGGATCTGATCGGCGAGGTGGGAGTAGCTCACCATGCGGATCTCCAGCATCGCGCTGTGCAGGATCGTGGCGGCGACCAGGGCAGCACCCTCCGGGTGTCGTCGCCGTCGCTTGGACGCGCGGCGAGTTCGCTCCTCACGGGGCGGGGTCCGCCTGTCTGCCGCCCGGCCCGCGGCGGAAAGATGCCAGGCCGGGTCGTCGGGGTGAACGGTGCCACTGGCGGCGCGCAGCCTTCCGCACGCACCCAAGCCGATGACTATCCCCTCCTCTGCCCCGTGCTCCAGAACGACTCCCATTCGATCGTCGGAGTCGAAATGTATGTCGGTGACGTCCTTCAGCGACAGGTGCAACTCGGCCGGTTCCTCCGCCTGCAGGCCACTGTCGTAGCGGCGAGGGGCAACCAGGACCAGAGACCCGGTCAGCCGGGTGCCGGCCCGTTCGAGCAACAGGGTGTGGACCTCGGTGGCGGCCAGGTCATAGTCCGTGCCGAGCTCGAGCGCAGCCTCGGCCGACAGCGGCATGAACGGTGGCATCACCCGTCCTCGGTAGTCCCTTGTGTACAGAGGATCCACAACGAGTGGTGGCAGTATCTGCTCCAGTGGGTGCCCCGTCGCACTGGCCTGCTCGATCATCCAGCTCCGTCGTGCCGGCCCGAGATCGGCCATCCACGCGAGGGCCGCGCGGGCGCGCCGCTCACGACCAGTCGAAGTGAGGGCGGTCGCAGCGTGGAACAGTGGGAAGGTGTTGTTGTCCCACACGTCCGAGACCTTGTGGATCGTTTGCCGGTCGTAGGCGCGTGCGTCTGCTGAAGCCTCCGCGATCTGCACGAGCGACTGATCCAGCAACGCGCCGAGGGCACCCAGCGCCGTCCCTTTCTTGGCCATGTCAGCGACATATCACGGATCGATGTTCAGCATCCGGTTTGTGTGTGAGAGCCTGGCGCAGCGTGGGGTATGCAAATGAGAAGATCGCCGCCGAAGGACATGAACGCCGCGCGCCGACGACGGCATGCGGAGGGGTTCGAGTTGCTTCCCGGCTGATCGCAGGCGTCGCCGTACTGAGTGACTATCTGGGTGACGACGGCCATGGACGAACCTGGACAGCGATAGATCGTCATGGACTGTATGTGCACGGCTCGGGCCGTCCCTGCTGGTGGGCGAGGCACCGAGGACGGTGAAGCTGGGTCCGGACGGCGAACCACGGTTGGGAGTCATGCGATCGGCTGGGCCGCGCTGAGCGCCTGTACGTACGCTGGCAGCATGAGCGCGCAACCGCAGGAGTTCACTCCCGAAGGTCCCCTTCCGGAGAAGAATTTGCGCGCCATCCGTAGAGCGTTGGTCGTGCCCCAGGATCGAGACGGGTTCGACGCAGGTCTTGACGTGGTACTGGCTGAGGTTCGTGCCAGTTTGGACCTCGGCCGGCTGAGCGAGTTCATCCATACTTGGTGGCTGATTGCGTGCGACTCGATCAAGGATCCGCAGGGCCGCAGAGACCTCTACGAGCGGGCCATCCGTGTGCAGGAACTGACCGACGTCGGCAAGCCGATCCCTCGGGGCGACAAGACGTGGCGCGAGCTGCTTGCTGAGCGCGGGGCCGAGCGGTAGGTGTACTCGATCCTTGAGCCCGATCCTGTCGCTCAAGAACAGATCACGGCCCTCCCTGAGAATGCCTTGCGATATCTGGCCGGAGCGCTGGATTTGCGGGGCTCGTGCCATTAGCGTGCCATCAGCCGACGCGGGCGATCTTGCTCAGCGGCCGCTCGCCTGGGTTGGCAGGACTTCTGCGATCTTTCCGTTCATGGCGTTCGCGATCTTGCGGTCTGCCTTCGCCGCGCGGTGCTGGTAGATCGTCGCGGCGCGGACGGAGTCGTGCCCCATCCGTTTCATGAGATCCCGGAGCGTCGCGCCTGAACGGCGCACCAGCCAGGCGAACATCCGGATCATGAGCAGGTGGAAGAGATGGGAGAGGCGCAAGAACCGATCTTGCCTGAGCCGCCGCCTCAGGTCGATCCGCAGGTCAAGCCCCCTGCAACGACTTCTGAAGCAGTACAGGCTGAACGGTTACCGCGGCATCCTGGGCATCGTCACCCTCCTCCTCCAACGAACCGGTTATCCACTTTTGAGACGTCGTCCGCGACGACTACCAATCCGGTGAGCGAAATGTCTCGTACTTTGGGCTGATTGTGGGTGGTGGGGGCTCTCGTACCATGACTTCGTGCACGGCCTTATTCGCTCCGTGTGGTGCGAGCCCCGTTCCCCCAACGCACCGCGGCGGGTGTGGCGAGACTGGGTGCTCGTGGGGGTGTTGCTGCCGGTCGCGCTGCTCGAAGGAGTGGTGCGACCGGACATGCCCTCACGGGTCATTTCGGTGAGCCTCGCGGTCGGGCTGGTGCCCACCTTGTTGTGGCGCCGCACCCAGCCGCTGCTGATGGTCGTGATCGCGTTCGGCGTTTCGGGTGTGGCCCAGGTGCTGACGGGTGGCGACTCGCCCGAGTCCAACACCATGATTTATCTGCTTCTCCTGCCCTATGCGCTGTTCCGGTGGGGGTCCGGGCGAGAGGCGATCATCGGGTTGGCGATCATTCTCGTCAAAGCCACGTTCTCCGTGGTTGCGGACTATCCCGGTCCCGCCGACACCGCCGCCGCCTTCGCCGTCGTGCTCTTGGTGATCGCCGTGGGAGCGGCGTTCCGGTACCGGACGAGGGCACGGACGCGGGAGCTTGACCAGGTCAAACTGCTCGAACGTGAGCAACTGGCCCGAGATCTGCATGACACCGTCGCCCATCACGTCTCGGCGATGGCGATCCGGGCGCAGGCAGGGTTGGCGACGGCGGCGTCGCGGCCGGACGCCGCCACCGAGGCGTTGCAGGTGATCGAGGCCGAGGCGGCCCAGGCGCTCGCCGAGATGCGTGCCATGGTTCACGTCCTCCGCCGGAACGTGCCCGCGGACCTGGCGCCCGGGCGGAGCATCGCCGATCTCTCCCAGCTCGAAAGCCCGGGACAATCCGGCCCGTCCGTCCACGTGGAGATCGAGGGCGACATCGTCGGCCTCTCACCTTCCGTCGAGGCCGCGATCTACCGCCTCGCCCAGGAGTCGGTCACCAACGCCCGGCGCCACGCGCGGCACGCCACCCGCGTCCTGGTCCGGGTCAGCGCCGACGACACATCGGTCCGTCTGTACGTGAGCGACGACGGCGATCCCGTTCGCCCCGCAGGGACACCCGGTTACGGAATCACCGGCATGATCGAACGGGCTGATCTCCTCGGGGGGACCTGTACGGCGGGCCCCAATCCCGACCGGGGATGGAGTGTCACCGCCGTGCTGCCGCGTACCGGAGTGGCCAGGTGAGCATCCGGGTGCTGGTCGCCGATGACCAGGAGATCGTCCGTACCGGACTGGTGATGATCCTCAACGCGCAGCCGGGGATCGAAGTGGTCGGCGAGGCCGCCGACGGCCGGCGAGCAGTCGAACTCGCCCGGCGGCTTCGACCGGACGTGTGCCTTTTCGACATCCGGATGCCCGTGCTCAACGGCATCGAGGCCACCCGGATGCTCGCCGGGCCCACCGTCGACGACCCACTCGCCGTCGTGGTCATCACCACCTTCGACCTCGACGAGTACGTCTACGCGGCGCTGCGCGCGGGAGCCCGGGGGTTCCTGCTGAAGAACGCCGGCGCCCAGCTGCTCTCCCAGGCCGTTCACGCCGCGGCGGGCGGTGACGCGCTCATCGCTCCGAGCGTCACCGCCCGCCTGCTCACCGCCTTCGCGCACGCCGGGCCCGCCGCGCCGCCGGTCCATCCCATCGAGGCGCTCACCGAGCGTGAGGAGCAGATTCTCGTCACGGTGGCCCGGGGACGTACCAACAGTGAGATCGCTGACGAACTTCACATCTCACTCAGCACCGTCAAGACCCATATCGCCAGCCTGATGGCCAAGCTTGGCGCCCGGAACCGGGTGGAAATCGCCATGTGGGCGTACGAGACCCATCGGCTCAGGAACTAGGGTCTGCGGATGATCCACTCGGCAACGGCGAGGTTGATGATCCATCCGGCGGCCATGAGCAGGGCTCTGGGGATCTCGCCGAGGGGGCCGACGAGGAGCATCCAGGGGAGCTGGGTGAACGCCTGGGTGCCTGCGGCCATGCCGATCGCGTAGGCGCGGATCATCCAGGCGTGGTGGCGGCGGAAGTCTCTCCGCCGGATGGCGGCGAAGCCGAGCACGAGGGAGGCCGCCATCGCCGTGCCGAACACGAGCCGGAACACCGCGAGGAGATCGCCGTCGCCTTCCGGGCGAGGATAGAACAGGGTCATCCACAGGCCGGAGAGTGCGGCGACCAGTCCGCATACAACGAGAATCCGTCCTGCCATGCGGTGCCAGCCGGGCCTCCGATGACGGAACCTCTTCGCGAACTGGAAGGCGCCCACAATGCCGTAGAGCGACGCTCCGACGATGTGTAAAACCACGGGTAGCGGTGTCGCGAAGAATCGCGCGTTGGCGGGGGTGACCGCCGCGCCACCTGCCAATTCCCCCAAACGCAGCGCGCCGGCGACCACCGGAATCACGCTGAGCATGATCAGGCCGGTGGGCCCCATCCATCCGGGGACTTTGGCGCCCCGTCCGCCGGGCTGTACCTTCTGGGGCTTGGTGCCCCTCACACTGCTTTCGGTCATGAGGGGATCGTGGCTTCTTCGCCCATGTCTGCTCATCACACGAACGGTCCGATTCAGGTCAGCCGATCATCCAGCGATCAGGCGTACTTTCGGCTGATTCGGTGGCCTGGCCGCGTTTCTTAGCCTTTGGCTGTCTCCGCACCCGCATTGACTCGCATAAGGAGATGGCGATGAAGGCGTTCGTCTCACGCTCGTACGGGCCACCCGATGTCCTGACGCTTACCGAAATCCCCGTTCCCGTTCCTCGCGACGACGAGGTCCTGGTCCGGGTACGTGCCGGCTCCGTCAATCCGTACGACTGGCACAACATGCGCGGCGAGCCGTACCTGGCCCGCCTGATGCCCGGCGGCCTCGCGCTCCGCACCCCCGAGATCACCATCCTGGGCGCCGACATCTCCGGCCAGGTCGAATCCGTCGGCAGAAACGTCACGGAGTTTCGCCCCGGCGACGACGTCTTCGCCGTCATCAGTGGTGGCGGCTTCGCTGAATATGTCTGCGTCCGCGAATCCGACCTCGCTCCGAAGCCGGAGAACCTCTCGTACGAGGAGGCCGCCGCGGTTCCCATGGCCGCCAACACCGCCCTCCTCGCCCTGCGCGACGAGGGTCATATCCTGCCCGGCCAGCGTGTTCTCATCAACGGCGCGTCCGGTGGGGTCGGCACGTTCGCCGTACAACTCGCCCGCGCCCTCGGCGCCGAGGTCACCGGCGTCTGCAGCGCCCGGAACGTGGACCTGGTCCACTCCCTCGGCGCGACCAAGGTCATCGACTACACCACCCAGGACTTCACCCGCGAGACCCAGCGCTACGACCTGTTCGTGGACATCGCCGGAAGTCGACCGGTCTCCGTCTCCCGCCGTACCCTGCGCCCCAAAGGGGCCTACGTGGTGGTCGGCGGCCCGCCCGGTCGCTGGATACAACCCATGGGCCATGTGCTCTCCGCCCTGGCGGTATCCCGCTTCGCCGGCCAGCGGATATCGGTGGCAGACGCCCTCAAGTGCCCCAGCCCCAAACAGAACCTGCAGATGTTGAGCGCATTCCTGAACGACAAACGAGTGATCCCGATCATCGACCGTCACTACCCCTTCGAGGAAATCCCCAGGGCAATCGGCTACCTGGAGGAGGGCCACGCCCCCGGCAAGGTCGTCATCTCCTTCTGAGCGGCGCCCTCACCAGAGGCGTCCCGCCACGGCCTACAGCCGGTACGGAGCCGACGAGGGCCCGGCCAAGGCGACACAGGGTGTCAGGTGCAGCTCCCCTTCTTGGCGAGGCATCCGCCGGTGACCTTGTTGTCGCAGGCGATGGTGTTGCCGCCCACAGTGTCGTCCGTCCGTGGCGTGCGGCCTGGGCGGCCAGCTCGGGCCGCCCAGGCCGCACGCTCACCACGCCATACTCAAGGTTCTCGCTGACCGAACACCGCGCCGCCACAGGAGGAAGCCGCCGCGGGCTACCGGACACGAACCGGTTCACCCTAATTGCCAGGGGGCAAACGCACGGAGCGTTGGCTTGAACTCCCATTCAGCATTGCAGGCGGCGGCACCAGCGCCA
>NZ_BBYK01000053.1 GCF_001570365.1 Microtetraspora fusca
TAACCGGGCTGACCCAACGCGGACCAGGAGCTTCTCACCCGCGGGCCGGTCCGGCCCGCTCGGGCGATCCCGCTCCGGAACCGGGGGAGGAGCCCCGGCCGCCCGCTCGGCCTGACCGGGACTCCAGGGGCCGGCCGCGTCCGTCCGCCGCCGGCCCCCGGGCGGATGTCAGCCCCGCGCGCGCAGCGCGGCGGCGAACCACTCGAAGGCGGGGACGCTCGGCGGGAAGGGCGGCCTGCCGTTCAGTACGCCGATGAGCTGCCAGTACCGCTCCACCCGGCGGTCGGTGAACGTCTCCACGTCGTCGGCCAGCCGGGCGCGCTCCGCGGCGGGCAGTGCGGGACCGACGATCCGGTCCAGGACCACGCCGCCCTCCGGCGATCCCGGGTCCACGCCGTCGGCCACCGCCGTCCGGCCGGGTACGGCGTAGCCTGGCCGCAGCGGATCGGGACCGGCACGGTGGACGGTGATGCGACGGTGGGACGCGGGATGGGCGACTCCATGGCGGCGGAGTTGCTGGCCGCGGCGCGCGCCGGCGACGCCGAGGCGTTCGGCCGCCTGGTCGGGCCGTACCGGGACGAGCTGCGCGCGCACTGCTACCGGATGCTGGGCTCCCTCCACGACGCGGAGGACGCCGTGCAGGAGACCCTGGACCGGGCCTGGCGCGGCGTGGCGCGCTTCGAGGACCGGGGGACGATACGCCCCTGGCTCTACAAGATCGCCACAAATCGGTCGCTGACGCTCGCCGAGCGACGGGGGAGGCGGGAGCTGCCCCCCGACCTGGGCCGGGATGGCGCGCCGAGCGCGGAGGCGACCTGGCTCGAACCGTACCCGGACCGGCTGATGGGCTGGACGGAGGAGCTGGGACCGGAGGCCCGCGCGGTGGCCAGGGAGAGCGTGGAGCTCGCCTTCGTCGCCGCGCTCCAGCACCTCTCGCCGCACCAGCGGGCCGCACTGCTCCTGCGCGACGTCCTCGGCTACAGCGCCGCCGAGACCGCCGGCCTGCTGGAGACCAGCGTCGCGGCGGCCAACAGCGCGCTCCAGCGGGCCAGGGCGTCGGTCGTCCGCCTGGCCCCGCCGGTCTCCCAGCGCCGGACGCTGGACGCGCTCGGCGACAAGGACCTGCGCGAGCTGGCCCGGCGGTACACGGCCGCCTGGGAGGCCAGGGATGTGGACGCCATCGTCGCGATGCTGACGGAGGACGCGAGGTACGCGATGCCGCCGCTGACGGCCTGGTTCATGGGCCGCGACGGCATCCGCGACTTCCTCACCGAGGGGGCGCTGCGACAGCGCTGGCGCTTCGTGCCCGCGCCGGCGAACGGGCAGCTCGCGTTCGGCACGTACATGTGGGATGACGGCAGGGGCGCGTACGTCGCGGCGGGCCTCGACCTGCTCGCCTTGCGCGGCACGCTCGTCGCCGAGGTTGTCTCGTTCCTGGACACGGACTTCGCGGCGTTCGGCCTGCCCCCGGAACTGCGAGTTTGAAGAGATTCGCCGCGATCCGATGATTTCGCGGAGCCACGCAGGTTGTCCTCCTGACACGACACATCGATCCAGGAAGGACACCGACAGATGCGGACGGACGAGCGGGCGATCCGCGCCCTGATCGAGCGCTGGGCCGAGGCGGTCCACGACGGCGACATGAACGGCGTGCTCGCCGACCACGCCGAGGACATCGTGATGTTCGACGTGCCGCCGCCGCACGAGGGCGTGCGCGGCCTCGACGCCTACCGCGAGACGTGGCCGCCGTTCTTCCGATGGCAGGCCGAGGGCGCGTCGTTCGCGATCGAGTCGCTGGAGGTGACGGCGGGTGACGACGTCGCGTACGCGTACGCTCTGCTGCGGTGCGGCACCGCGAAGGAGCTCGCCGACGCCCCGGAGAACCGGCTGCGCGTGACGCTCGGCCTGCGCAAGGAGGGCGGCCGGTGGGTCGTCGCCCACGAGCACCACTCGTTCCCGCTCACCGCGACCGGCGACGCCTCCGAAGCGCGGGACGACGCGGCCGCCGAGCGGGAGGTGCGACTGCTCCACGAGCGGTGGTTCGCCGGCACCGCGGCGCGGGACCTCGACGGCTTGACGGCCGCCATCGCTCAGGACGTCGTTTCGTACGAGCACGACGCGCCGCTGCGGCACCTCGGTGTGGAGGCCGTGCGGGAGGTCTGCCGGCAGGGCCTCGACGCGGCCGGCGACGCCGCGGTGAGCTGGGACGTCCCCGATCTGGAGATCGTGGTCCGGGACGACCTCGCGGTCGCGTGGGGGCTCAACCGGGTCCGGGGCGCGGAGCCCGGCGGCCGGATCGCCGAGAGCTGGTCGCGCGGGACGCGGGTGTTCGCGCGGAGGGACGGCACCTGGCTGATGATCCACCAGCACCTCTCCTTCCCCTACGACCCGGCGACCGGCGAGGCACGGACCGACCTGCGGCTCTGACCCCCGTCTACGACTTCCGTTCCGCGGGCGTACGCCGAACGGTGAGGCACCGGATCCCTCCGCGGGACGACGTGCGGCCCGCGGCCCCGCCAATAGCGTCGTGACCATGAAGATCACGAGAACGGCGCTGCCGGTGGCGGTGGCGCTGCTGGCCGCCGCGACCTTCGCGGCGCCCGCCCACGCGGTGTCGCCGCCGAGTCTGAACGGCGTGTGGCGGACCGACGGGTACGGCACCGTCCTGTCGATCGAGGGCACGCGCCTGCGGATGTACGAGATCACGGAGATCAGCTGCCTGCCGTCCGGTGAGCCCTTCACCCGGATCGGCCGGGGCCGCGACGGCGCGGTGACGTACGGCGTCGGGAGCACGGTGATGATCAGCGTGCGGCCCGAAGGCCGCGATCGGGCGCGGGTCGACTACATGGGCGACGTGGCGGACAAGGGGCTGCGGCGGCTGTCCACGCTGCCCGCGCGGTGTTCGCGTCCCATGCCGAAGGACCCGGTGACCTCGTTCGACGTCTTCTGGCAGACCTACGAGGAGAACTACCTGGACTTCGCGGCCAAGGGAGTCGACTGGCGGGCCACGCGGGAGCGCTACCGGCCCAAGGTGAACTCCCGGACCGACGACGAGCGCCTGTTCCGGATCCTCACCCAGATGATCGGGCCGCTCGGGGACGCGCACACCGGCATCCAGCGGGACGAACGGCACCGCTTCATCGGCAGGCGGCCCGGCACGCGACTGCCGCTGGGCGGCGACCTCAAACCGAGGATCGACCGCGCCCTCGCCGCGTACCTGCGCGTCCCGGCCCGCACCTGGGGAGCCGGGGAGCTCGCCTACGCCGACCTGCCCGGCGGCCTGGGCTATCTGCGGGTGACCGGGTTCGGCGACTACGCGGGCGCCGACGCCACCCTCGACGAGGAGCGCGCCGAACTGGACCGGGCGCTCGACGCGGTCTTCACCTCGTCGCGGGTACGCGACCTGCGCGGGCTCGTCATCGACGTGCGCTACAACACCGGTGGGTACGACGACCTCGGGCTGCGAATCGCCTCCCGGCTGACCCGCGCGCCCTATGTCGCGTACACCAAACGGGCCCGCAACGACCCCCGGGACCCGGCCGGCCGCACCCCGTGGCAGACGGTCACCGTCCAGCCGGGCCGCGGTCCCGTCTACGAGGGGCCTGTCGCGGTGCTGACCGGCGACATGACGGTCAGCGCCGGTGAGACCTTCACCATGGCGCTCATGGGACGCACGCCGGAGCCACGCAGGTTCGGCGGCGCGACCCAGGGCGCCTTCTCCGACATCCTGGGCCGCACCCTGCCCAACGGCTGGCGGTTCGGCCTGTCGAACGAGGACTACCGCACCCGTTCCGGGCGGACCTTCGAGGGGACCGGCATCCCGCCGCACACCCGTACGCCGGTCTTCACCGACGCCGAGCTGAACGGCGGCCGCGACTCGGCGATGGACGCGGCCCGCGCCTGGCTGTCGGGGACGGGCCCGGTGACCGTCTCGCCGTGACGGGGGACCACCGGAAAGCGGAGGGGCCCGCCCGGCGTGACCGGACGGGCCCCTCTGGACCAGGTGTCGTCAGCCGGCCTGGCCGTCCGACGGGGGCGCGGCGGTGACCGGCGAGGTGGGCTGCGAGGTCGCCTCGCCGTCCTCGTAGCCCTTCGCCGACGCCGTCACGCGCACGGAGATGTGCGCGCCGCGGTCGTGTCCTGTGACGTGGTAGGTCCGGGCGGTGGCCCCGGCGATCGGGGCGCCGTCGCGGAGCCACTGGTAGGCCACCTGCTCCGCCTTCGGGCTCCAGGTGCCGGGCGACGCCTTGAGCGACCATCCGATCTTCGCGACGCCGGTCACGGTCGGGGCCTCGACGGACTCGAAGGCGCCGGGCGCGACAGGAGCCGTGGCCGCCGACCGCGCCGACGCGGCGGCGAAGTACGGGTCGTCCACGGTCACCTCGACCGTCACCGCCTTGCCGAGGTCGGCGACAACCGGCCGATACGTGTCACCGGTCGCACCGGGGACCGCGACGCCGTCCACGTACCACTGGTAGGTGAAGCCCGCCACCTGGCGCGACCACGAGCCGGCGGACGCGGTCAGCTCGGCCCCCACCTTGGCGACGCCGCCGACGGCGGGAGGCGCGGTGTTGGTCACCGCCGACCCGTGCGCGTCGTTCAGGTCCACCTCGGCCGCCCGGACGAACACCTGCCGGTGGGCGTACCAGAGCTGGTAGTACCTGTCCTGGCCCTTGAGGTCGGTGCGGTCGCCGGGGGCCGACCCGTCGAACGTCGTCGCCCGGTAGTAGTCCGTGACCACGTCGTCGTCGCTGACGGCGTACGTCTGCCCGACCGGGATCTTGTACTCCAGCGCCGAGAGCGCCTGGACGGGGATGCCGGTGCCGGCGTACGCGGCGGTCTCGGGATAGGCCCGGCCGTAGATCGAGGCGGGCTGGGTCGCGGCCGGCTTAACAGTGACCGTCTTGGCGAGCGTACGGACGACCACGGGCTTGTCGGCCGGGTTGCGCAGCCAGGCGAGCGAGCCCGCCCACCACACGCCCAGCCAGTCGCCGCGCACCTCGGCGACGACGAGCTTGTGGCCGGAGACGACGCGCGCGCTGATGTCGCTCGCGTGGGTCGTGCCGTTGGCGCCGTCCGGCTTCCACCCCGGGTCCTTGGCGAGCGGCGCGCTGTCGGACGGCGACTGGCGGAGCGGGACGAAGTTCGTGCCCGCGCCGGGGACGCAGTCCGGCGAGGGCGGCGACGCGGTCGCGCAGCCGGTCACGGTTTGCGGGTTGTCGCGGTAGCCGGTCCGCACCTCCACGACGTCTCCCGGCGCGACGTCCGCGGTGGCCTTCCGGGTGCCGCCGATCGGGGCGCCGAGCAGCTCGAAGTAGTGGTCCCAGTCCCAGTACGGCCCCGGGTCCCAGTGGACGCTCTTGGTGTTGCCGAACACGGTGCCCGGCACCTGGTCGTGGCCGATGATGTGCGCCCGGTCCAGCGGGATGCCGTACTTTCCGGAGAGGTGCTTCACCAGCGCTGCGGAGGTCTGGTACATCGCCTCGGTGAACCAGCCCGCCATCCCGGCGAAGCCCTCGTGCTCGATGCCGATCGCGTGCATGTTCACGTACCAGTTGCCGGCGTGCCAGCCGACGTCCTTGGCGTCGAGGTGCTGGGCGATGTGGCCGTCGGAGGACCGGATCGTGTAGTTCCACGCCAGGTACGTGGGGTCCTGGGCGAGCCGCACCGAGGGACCGAAGTACCCCTCGGTGTCGTGGATGACGATGTACTTGAGCTTCGGTCCTCCCGGCCCGGTCCGGTCGGCGAGGTCGTGGTTGCCGTAGTCGGTCGTGCCGTTCGGCGCCGTCGGGGAGCCCTTGGCGTACGGCGCCTCCAGCCACTCGCAGTCGAGTCCGGCCGGGCAGTCCACCGCGGGGGCGGCGGCCGCCTGCGCGCGGGGGAGCGCGACCGAGGGGTCGGCGGCGAGCGTCACCTTCTGGCCGTCGTCGGTGACGCGGCTCTCGCCCTTCTGGAGGGTCTGGTAGACCTGCCGGGCGAAGTCGCTCCGGGCGCCGAAGCGCGCCACCGCGTCCTGCCAGGAGGCGAGGTCGTCGCCCGCCCGCTGGGTGGACGCGTGGCCGGAGGCGGCGGACGCGCGGTAGGACGCCAGCAACGCCGCGCCACCGCAGATGTTGGCGTTCGGCTCGCCGGTCAGGGCGGCGGCCGTCAGGCCGGTCAGCTCGGCCGCCGCCGCGACCTGGCTCTTCGCCTCGGTCGCGCGGCCCTTGCCCGCGCCGTCCCATGCCTCGGGCGTCCGGGTGTTCAGGTCGAACACGCCGTAGCCGCCGTCACTGCTGGGCCCGCCCTGGTGGTGGTCCCAGCGCGACAGCATGTACGCCACCGCCTTCAGCAGGGACTCCGGCACGTCCGCGGCGCGGGCCGCCTCGGAAAACGCTTCCTCTCTGCTGGGCGCGGACAGCGTCTCCGCGCAGGACACCGGCGCCTCGGGCGCCCGCGCTGATGTGGCGCCCAGCGCGGCGGGCGCGACGGACAGCGACACCGTCGCCGCCGCCATGCCCATGATCGCGACACTCCGGAGTGAAGATCTCACGTGATGCGACCCCTTCTCGTACTGCCTGTGGGGGTTCAGGCCGGGGTAATCACACCGCTGTGATCGCCCCTAACGCCAGGGCTGTCCGCAAATCTCGGCAAGATTGTAATTTTTCGCCAGGCATTGCCGGTCGGATGAAAATCACCGTCTCGGCGGGGTGGAGCTTCCGAAGCCGCCGCTACGCCCGCTGGGAGCCGCGGCCCAGGGGCACACCCTCGACACAGGAAGGCCGTCGCCATAGTACACATCGCGTAGTACGCGGCATGTACTATTCCTGACGCGTGCCCGGCGTCCGGCCCACGTGATCGACACAGCCTCTACGGCGGGCCGCGCCTGCTCGTGGTCGCTCACGCGCAGGGGCACCACGGAACCACCCGCGAAGGGATGAATGATCAGTGACCGAACCCGATGCGCGGACGCTCCCCCAGGAACATCGCGCACTGCCGGCCACGGCGACGGCGCTGCGCATCGCCGCCGTGGCCGGGGCGGCGGCGATGCCCGCGTCGGTGGTGTTTCGTGACGGAATCTGGGCCTGGCTGGGATCCGGTGGCCAACCCGACACGACCACCCAACTCGCCACGCTCACCGTTACCGGGGCCGTCGCCACCGCCGTACTGGCCTTCGGCGTGTGCCTGCTCCTCACCCGGTCCGCCGGCCGAGGAGGGGCGACGCGTCCACGGCGATGGCGCTCATGGGCACGGCGGGCCGTGAACACCATCACGGTGGCCGCGTTCAGCCTCGTGGTGTTCAGCGGCGCGTACGTCGCACTGGTGGCCGCACGGCATGGCGAACCGGTCACCCTGCCCACCCCCACCGGCCCCCATCGCATCGGCCGGGCGACGTTCGACTGGACCGACAACGCCCGCGTCGACCCCCTGGCCCCACGCCCCGGCGGCGCGCGGCGACTGTCGGTGTGGCTGTGGTACCCGGCCGCCCCCGGCGCGAAAGGACGGCCCGCACCCTACGCCCCTGGCGCCTGGGGCGGGCTCCACTTTCCCGGTGTGCTCGGATTGGGAGAGAGCGACTTCGCCGCCCTCCGCACCCACGCCCTGCAGGACGTGCCGGTGGCCGAGGGCCGGTTCCCGGTGGTGGTCCTCGAGCCCGGTCTGGGCCTGGCCGCGCCGCAGTACAGCACGCTGGCGGAGAATTTGGCCAGCCACGGCTACCTGGTCGCCGGGGTCACCCCCACCTACAGTGCCAACCTGACCGTCCTCGACGGCCGCGCGGTACCCGCCACCACCGCGGGCAACCCGCCGGAACTCGAGGCCGCCGACCTGCACACCGGTCGTGCCGCCGAGGTCGGCGACCGCCTGGTCGGCGTATGGGCCGCCGACGCCCGCTTCGCCGCCGCCCAGGTCACCGAGCTTGGCCGGAGCGGACGGTTCGCCGGACACGTGGACGCGGCACACACCGCGTATCTGGGTCACTCGTTCGGCGGCGCGGCCTCGCTGGAGGCCTGCCGTACCGACCGGCACTGCATCGGCGCGGCCGACCTGGACGGCACTCAGTTCGGACCCGTCGTCCGTACCGGCCTCGCCGCACCGTTGATGATCCTCGGCAGCCAGAACTCCTGCGTCACCGGCACGTGTCGCCCCGCCACCCCCGGCGGGCAGGCAGATCGCGCCACCGCCCGCACCCTGCTGTCGGCCGGCACCGGGTCCGCCTCGTCCGCCCAGATCGACGGCGCCGGTCACTTCAACTTCAGCGACTACCCCGTCTACTTCCTGGCCGCGCCCCTCCGGGGCCTGCTCGCCCTCGGCCCCATCGACGGCCGCGAAGGGCTCGACGTCATCGACGCCCGCCTCGTCGCGTTCCTCGACCATGCCGCGGCGGCCGGCACCTGAACCTCATCCAGGGCCCACCGGAGTGGTCATTCGGGTGCGAGCTCTTCGTCCGGGGCTACTTGAGATCGGCGAGGAGGTCGTCGAGGGCCTTGTTGAGGGCTTCGGAGTTGGCCGGGGTGAACCATGTGGTGCGGATGCGTTCGTTGCTTCCGTTCGGGGTCTCATGGTCGGCCGCGAGTTGGTGCAGGGAGCGGGTCTCGTCGCTCAGGGCGCGACCGACGCCCTGGAAGAGGTCTCGGACGTAGCGGTCGGCGTCGTCGGAGGCGATGCCCTGGGCGGCGGCCCACGAGGTGAGCGTGGCCAGATACGTGTAGTGGGTGGTCAGCGTCCCCGTCAGCGCGGAGAAGACGTTGAAGGCGGCCTCGTCCGCGACGGGGAGCGCTCCACCCATCTGCTCGAAGAGCGAGTTCACCTCCGGGTGCGACGGGTACACCACCGTGACGGAGCGGCGTTCGCGTATGGCGGGCAGGGGGATGGCCCGTACCAGCGGGGCGTCGGTGGCCAGTGTCCGTCGCAGGTCGTCGTTGCCGACGCCCGCCATCACGTTGACCACGATCTTGTCGTCGTCCACCCTCAGGCGGGCGAGTGCTTCGTGCCGGTCTTGGCGGCGTACGGCGATGATCACCATCTCGGAGCGGTCCACCACCTCCTGGTTGCCGGCGCATACCTGTACGCCCTCGTAGCGCTCGGCCAGCTCGGCGGCCGTGCGGGCTCCCCGGGGGGAGAGGAAGACCTCTGGCGACGCGCCGCCCCCGTGACACAGGCCCATCACGATGGCCCGGCCGATCTCGCCCACTCCGATGATGCCGATGCGTTTCACAGTGTCTTCCTCCATGGTGCGCGGTGGTCGTGACCCATGTTGGGCCGGGTCTGCGGTGGTGAGTCTGTGTCAGTGGAGTCCATGCCGCGGGCGGGCGACCGTCGCGATGACGGTGAGCCCAACTACATCGCTGCGGCGGCCCGTCGCTCGAGAGGCGTCTTGGTCAGCGGAGTACTGCGCCTTCGGCGCAGGTGGTGAGGGAGGCGCGGAGGAAGTCGAGGATCTCCGTCCGCGCGGCCTCGGCCTGCGGCGCCACGCCGGGCAGGGTGAGGAACGCGTGCGGCGCTTCGGGGTATTCGGTGAGCCGCGCGGGCGTTCCGGCTGCCTTGAGTGCTTCGGCGTAGCGGCGGCCGTGATCGGCCACCGGGTCGTGGGTCGGCACCACCACCAGCGCGGAGGCGAGTCCGCTCAGGTCATCGGCATACAGCGGCGACAGCACGCGAGGATCGGTTCCGGGGGGAACGGCCAACCGGTGGAACAGCTGCAGCTGTGGCACGGAGGCGGTCGGGGTGGTGGCGTGCTGGGTGATCGAGGGGTAGTCGAACATCGACTCGGTCACATCGACGGCGGGGTTGACCAGCACCTGCGCCCGCAGGTCCAGGCCGGCCTTCTTGGCCCGGATCGCCGTCAGCGCGCTGATCAACGCGCCGCATGGAAGAGCTGCTGCAGGCCCTGCGAGCGTCGGGTCTGCCCGACGAGGAGATCCCGGCGCGCTACCACCGGATCGTGATCCTCATCGCCGCGTTGATCGCCTCCGAGGCCGGGGTCAGCATCATCACCCCCGAAGAGTACGAACAGGGCATGGAGCTGTTCCGTGTCGCGGTACTGGGCGCCGACCCCGAACGCTTCCCCGCCCTGGCCCACTTCGCCCGCGACGTCCGCCCTCTCGGGGCGGACCGCCACGCCGCATTCGAAGAGATCCTCGCCGTCCAGCTCGCCCACATCGAGGCCGGAATCCGCTGACCCGCCCTCTCGGCCGGCTGACGATGCGGGCCCGGCGCTTGCCGGTGGTGACCACCCGGATCATCGGCAGCCACAGGGGCATCCCCGAGGCGCCCGCGACGACGAAATAGATCACGATCCGCGCTGCGATCGGCCGCCACTGTGTAGTCGCCGCTTGCGTGCATCCGATACCGAGCGGCGGGCCTCCAGCGCCGCCCGCTGCACCCCGCACGCGGGCGGAATCGTGCTCGACCTCGCGGGCCGGCAGGACCTACGCCGAGCCGCTCAGAACTGGACCGACCGGATGAACGTCGTCACCGTCGCCCCATCGCAAGACCGGTCTCGGCGTCCACGCCCTGCTCATGCACCCGGACGCCTGCGACGCCGCGCGCATTCCGTCCCGACACCGGGACGTACCTGCGCGCCGCGCCCGCCCGTTGACTCGCATCGAGTCGCCACGCCGACAGGATTGTCTGTCCGCATACTTCCCTATCTTTATCTAATAGCCGCACGCTTAGGTAGTTTAGGGAGTGATAGGGTATAAATCGTCTTAGAGCGGGCCTCGGAGGGGGATGCGGTGGCGCAGCAGTACTACTCGATCGACCAGGTGGCGGAGCTGCTGGATCTCCACGTGAGGACCGTGCGCGGCTACGTGCGGGACGGTCGGTTGAAGGCGACCCGCATCGGCAAGCAGTACCGGATCACGCGTGAGGATCTGGAGGCGTTCACCGGCGGCTCGGCACCCGCCCCGTCCCCGGCAGCGCCGAGGGCCGAGATGTCCGGCATCGTGCAGATCGACGGGATCGACCGCGACGCCGCGTCCCGCCTGGCCAACACCCTCATCGCGGGCGTCAACATCCCGCGCGCGGACGCTCGCCTGCACGTCCAGACCGTCTACGACGAACAGCGGGCCGCGCTCAAGGTCGTCATCCTCGGCGACCTGGAGGATACCGCGGAGCTGCTCAAAGTCATCAAAGCCTTGATCGGACCATCGACATGAGTGACATCTACAAATCCGCCGAGGGAGAGCGCATCCTGCGGGAGCGCTACCTCGCTTACCTGGACCGATGGCCGGTGCCCGCCGACCGGCTGCGCGTGCCGACCCGCCACGGGGAGACGTTCGTCATGGCGAGCGGCCCCGAGGACGCGCCGCCGCTCGTCCTGCTGCACGGCTCCGGCGCGAACACAGCGATGTGGATGGCCGACGTGCCGGCCTGGGCGGAGCACTTCCGCGTCCTCGCCGTCGACATGATCGGTGAGCCGGGGCTGAGCGCGCCCTCGCGCCCGCCCCTGGAATCCGACGCCCACGCGCTGTGGCTGGACGAGGTGCTGGACGCGCTGGGCGTCCGGCGTGCGGCGTTCGCCGGGACCTCCCTCGGCGGCTGGCTGGCCCTCGACTATGCCATCCGCCGTCCGGAGCGGGTCGAGCGGCTGGCGCTGCAGTGCCCGGGCGGGATCGGCCGACAGAAGTACGGCCTCCTGCTGGCGTCGGTGCTGCTGCTGCCGTTCGGCCGGTGGGGCACGCGACTGACGATGAACCGGGCTCTGGGGTCCGCGTCAACCGGGGCGACGCGGGAGGATCGGGAGCGCGGTGAGTACGTGATGCTCGTCCACCGGAACTTCCGGCCGCGGATGGAGAAGCTGCCGATCTTCGGCGACGACGCCCTGCGCGGCCTGACGATGCCGATGCTGGTCGTTCTCGGCGGCCGGGACGCGCTGATCGACTCCCACGGCACCCGCCGCCATCTCCAGCAGGCCGCGCCGCACGCGAGAATCTCCTCCTTTCCCGAGGTCGGCCACCTGATCATGGAGCAGACGCGACCGATCCTGGAGTTCCTGCTCGAGCGGGAAGCAGCGGCGTCCAGTGGCTGACACCCTGCGGGACTTGGCCCTCGGTACTGGTGGGCTCGCGTATTCAACTGTCGTCGGTTCTCGGGTGAAGCGAGGGCGGCGCTGACCGTATGTAGCGAGAGCAGCTCGGTGGCCCATCACCTTGCCCAGGCCGGCTTGGGCGGTGCCGCCGAGTGTGTTCGGTGGCTTCCCCGTTTCAATGCTCAGTCGTAAGTCTCCGCGGAGGTGCTGAACGAGATCCAGACGTCAGGAGGCAAGTCCGGCCGACCTGGTACCTGTCTGCGTTCCTCAGTCCATGCGTCGCCGGCGATCTCCGTGGCGACGCCAGAAGTGCACCGCGGCCATGTTGGCGTCCTGAAACGCGACTTCCCACGAACCCGGGTGCCTGGACACGATCTCCTGAACAGCGTGCAGCCCGATCCCCGTCCGCCGTGCGCCGCGCACCACAAAAAAGCTGTTCAGCACGCGCGTCGGGTCGGCCAGACTGCGGACGAACACGAAACCAGCAGGGCTGTCACCGCTCGTCAGGAGATATGGCGCCCAGTCGGGCTCAGAGAAGGCCATGTGGAGCCGAGAAGGTTCCGTCAGCGTTGGGCAGCAGAGCATGGAACTCCGACATGTCATGGCGGAACATCAGCCACTGCCGCTCCACTATGGGACGGTCGGCAATGCCTGCGAGGCGAATGGATACGTCCGGCACGAGAGACTCCTTTGCAGAGGTGGTCAACCAGCGAGCGCCGCATGCCCGGATCGGCAATACCAGGTCTCGGGAGGGCGCCCGCATGGTCAGCGCAGGTCCCCGGGTAAGCGGCCCCAGAGCATGAAAAAAGCCTCCCCGGCGGATGTTGTATCCGGGTCGGTCGCAGCCGGTACGCGGCCTCGGGGGTCAATGGAACCGTGGTTATCGGTGAGATTGATCATGGAGGCGGAGGCAACCACGCCGCCGACGGGGCTTAGCTCGGCCAGGGCCGGGCCGAGTTTCGCGGGCGCGGGTGCGGCGGATCAGTCACGTGGAGCGGTGAGCCGGGCTGCGGAGGTGCCCAGCCCGGTCGGGCCGGTCGGAAATGCAGTGGCCACGGGTGGGGTGCGGGAGATTCGCTGCGCTTGGAAGCGCTGTTCGACGAAAGGGTCCACGGGCTCGTCGCCGAAGATGTTGCTCAGGTGCGCGGTGAGGGCCGGCCGCAGGGGGATGCGGTGGCCGATCCGACGCTCGTGGTAACGCTCCTGGGTCTGCACGAACAGGAAGCCCGCGTGCGCGTAGTGCACCAGGGCATCGGGGGCGCCGCTGGCCACGAGGTCATCGATGAGGTCGAGATAGACCGACTGGTAGGCCGTCTGCCGCTGTTGTGCGCGGTGCTCGTCGGCAGTGGGCTGGTAGAGGTCCAGCTGGTAGATGCCCATGGCGGACTTGCACAGGTCCATGGAGATCCCATCGCAGATGGCCGCGTCCATGAGCCAGGTATTCGAGCAGGGACCGGCGTCCCATAGGCGGGCGACCCCGAGCAAGCAGCCGTAGGGGTTGCCAGAGTACGTGTGGTAGATGACCGCGTCCCAGACTCCGGCCGAGTCGTTGAGGCGCGAGTGCATGCTGGAGCGCTCACGGCCGGACATGAAGTCGAGCTTCTCTGCGTACTGGAACAGGTACTGGCGGACGAGTGCGAGCAGAACGTGCACGGCATCGTGCCCCCACCCCTGGTCGTCCAGCGCGGAGATGATGTCGCCGACCGTGCGGCCGTACATCCTGAACCGGCCCTGGACCAGGTCCAGCGGCGGGACGCACAGGTCGTCGCAGACCGTTGACACTCCGACATAGTGAAGGAATGCCGGCTGATCCGCATACCGCTCGCCACACCAGTTGGCCGCCCACTGGAGGGTATCCCGGCAGGTGTACATCGCGATGTCGGCGGCCGTCGTGTCGTTCTTGCGCCCCCAGTCCGTGTAGTCGATACGGGCGCCTTCGCCAGCGTCCGCCTGGGCGGCGGCCTCCCGCAGGACGGGCCACAGGTCCCTCTCGTGGGTCTTCGCCGTACCGGCCGCATAGCCCTCGCCACCCATCAGGAAGAACAGGTCGGCGGTGTCCTTGTTGTACGGGGACCGCCTCGACCGGGGAATTCCCGGCCTGGGTGCGCGTCTGGGGTAGTGCAGGTAGCCGCACCCGCTGGTGCTTGCGCACGCCGGGCCGCACCACATCGCGTGCGACAGCTCCAGCAGCTCCGTCACCGTACGGGCCTCGGCCAGCTCGTGTAGTGCCTCGGTCGCCGAGCGGCGGTAGTGGAGAGCATCCCGGGCCACTGGGACGGGCCGAAGCCCGGAATGGAGGTCAGCGGGCGTGAGCACCAAGACAGTCTGTCAGAGTGAGAGGGGTCGCCGTAGAACTCGCCGAAAATCGGGCGGATATGGCCCGATAGGCTCCTGATCTGAGGATCTTCGTGCTGCGGACGGGGTATGCTGCGCGACGAGCGCGACGCGGTCGACGCCATCGGCGAGGCCATGTACCTGGGCGCGACCTGGGTGGCGGTGCCGGTCGAGCGGCTGCAGGACGACTTCTTCCGGCTGCGCACCCGCGTCGCCGGCGACTTCCTCCAGAAGTTCGTCAACTACCGCCTCGGTGTGGCCGTCGTCGGCGACGTCTCCCCGTACACCGAGGCCAGTACCGTCCGCGAGAGCAACCGCGGCACGCACGTCTGGTTCGTCCCCGACGCCCAGGCGCTGCGCCTGCGTCTCACCGGGGCGTGACGCGCGCGTCTTCGGTTCGCGGCGGGTGATACCGAGGTATGCCATTCGGGTCTCGGCCGTCGCGTCCCGGGCTGACTCCCTCACGGATCCAGCGGACGATGGACGGCGACCTGCCGGAAAACATGATTTCCGGCATGAGATCACGCACCATCACGCTCGGGTGCGGCCTGCTGGCCGCGCTCACGCTCACGCCCGTCGCGGCGCACGCCGACATGACGGGGAGCACAGCGGGGGGACCGGCGGCCACCGTCCGCTACACCGCCTACGGCATTCCGCACATCACCGCCGACACCGTCGAGGGGTCGCGTTCGGCCAGGGCTACGCGCAGGCGCGGGACAACGCCTGCGCGATGGCCGGGGCGTACGTCACCGCCCGCGGCGAGCGGTCCCGATACTTCGGCCTGGAGCAACGCGATCGCGCTCCGGCGGCGGCCGCCGACTCCCGCGGCCAGGCGCTGCACACCGACATCCACGATGTCCTTAACGCGGCCGACCGCTGCGAGGTCACCATGCTGGACGCCGACGGCGACCGGGCGAGCCGTTCGCTTCATGGGTTCCCCAGGGGACTGATCGCCCGTGTGAGGACGCGGACCATATCGCCGGATATGCCGGAGGAGTCCCAGGTCGAGGTGCACTCCGCGGGCATCGCGTTCGTCCTGGACCGGATCATCGAGATCGACCGCGGCAGCGCCCGGGGGGGCGACCGCGGCTTGTGCACGGTCGGAGACTCGGCCCCGGTCCGCCATCGAGAGATGGACGGTCCACAAAGAGTCGCTCCTGCCGCCTCTGGCGCCGTTCCGCGACACTTCTAGATCTCAACAGCTCATGCCGCGTGGGCTTCGAACCACATCGAGCCGAGATCGTGCCCAGCGGTGAGACGCACGTCGGCGTCGAGGGCCGCGGCGAGGTGACGGAGCAGTGGAATCGTCGGCGTGGTTCCGCCTTCCTCGATGCACTCGATCTCATCCTCGGTCATCCCCGCCCGCTCGGCCAACGCGGCCACGCTCAGCCCCAACGCCATCCGCCGGTCGTACAGAGCCTTTCCGAAGGCCAGCGCCTCACGAATGGCGATCCGCTCCGGGTCCTCGGCCTCGAATTCCGAACGCATCCAGCGGGTGTGGTAGCCAGCCATCACACGTGCCTTTCGAACGTCACGGCCACCGGGCTCCGGTGATCACGCTCGCAGACCTTCTGCGCCCGTACCGCCCGGTCAATCTGCCTCTGATCATGCTGTCTGGTCTTGTGAAAGACAGTGAGCAACACGATTGTCCTCTCCGGAGTACACCAGTACGTAACCCGGGCTGCAATATCGCGCAAGCGGACCCGTAGCTCCCACACGGATCCCTCCAAATGGTCGGCCCAGGGGCCGCCCAATTCTGTGCCCTTCTCGGCCAGCAGCCCCGCCACCTCGTCGACTCGCTTGAAGTCGCTGTCGCTGAGCTTCTCCAGCCACTCGCGGACCTCGGGCTCAAGTTCGAACGAATACAGTCTGCGCACGTACCAGGCCCTCTCTTCGGCGAACCGGGCCACACTAACGACGCGAGCCCGACACCGGCGGCCGGATGGCGAAATCAAGCGGTCGCGTTGAGTGATGCTCGTTCTCGCCGCGATGGCGTGCTGATCGTGGATGACACCGGCTTCCTGAAGAAGGGCGACAAGCCGGGCGGGGTGCAGCGCCATTACTCCGGCACGGCGGGCCGGATCGAGAACTCCCAGCTTGGCGTGTTCCTCGCCTACGCCTCCCCGCTGGGCCGGACGCTGATCGACGCCGAGCTGTATCCGCCGAAGTTCTGGACTGATGACCGGGAGCGTTGCGTCCGGGCAGGCATCGGCGAGGAGGTGGCGTTCACCACCAAGCCGGTGCCGGCCCGAACGATGCCGGCCCGCGCAGGCCGGCCTATAGGCGTGGGCTGGTGATGAATCGGCCGTGACAGACCCTTTATGATGACGAATCGGTAGTATGGAACGGGGTTCGCAAATGAATCAAGCGTGGGAGCTGCCGCGTCCTGCCGTCACGGCTTCCGAAGCAAACGCGATCGCGAGAGACCTGTTCGGCGTTGAAGGGGACGCAGCCGAGCTCGCAGCCAACAGGAGCCGACAGGACCAGAACTTCCCACGGGCGCGAGAAGAAAGCGTGCTTGACCAGTTCGTCACCCGACCCGGCGATGCCGCCCAGACCCCTGGGCAGAGCGTCCCGCCATTTCGTCAACCTTGACCCGAATGGAATAGAACATGATCGACACCATCGTCGTAGGTGCCGGTATCGCAGGCATCGCCACGGCACGACTGCTGCACGGCGCAGGTCGGCGTGTGGTCGTCCTCGAGGGGCGTGATCGCATCGGCGGGCGGATGTGGACCGACCGGACTGCGGGCTTCTCGGTGGATCGCGGCGCGTCTTGGATCCACGGCCTGGTCGGAAATCCCCTGACGGAGCTCGTCGCCGGGGTTGGCATGCGGACGGTCGAGTCCACCGTCGGAAGCTTCCAAGCAGGCGGGCGTCCGATCGCGAACTACGACGAGCAGTACGGCTTGCTTGACGAGCAGGCCGCGAGCCGCTGGGTAGCCGATGTTGAAGCGGCTGACCGGCAGCTTCAGGCAGCTGTTGCGGCATCGGAGCCTGGCGCGAACTACGCGCAGGCCACTGAGCGCGCACTCTCGGCACTCGAATGGGACCCGGAGCGGAAGGCGCGTGTCCAGGAGTTCTACCGGCATCGCATTGAGGAGCAGTGCGGAGCATTCATCGAGGATGTCGCCGCCCACGGCCTCGACGAGGACACCATCGATGGGGACGAAGTCCTCTTCCCGGGCGGGTACGACGCGCTCCCGCGTGCCCTTGCTGAGGGCCTGGACATACGCCTCGGGCGTACCGTGAAGGCCATCAGCTGGTCGACCTCAGGGGTGCACGTCGAGACGGAAACCGAGTCGTTCGAAGCGGCGAACGCCGTGGTCACAGTGCCGCTGGGTGTGCTCAAGGCGGAAGCGATCACCTTTTCGCCCGAGCTGCCCGAACCCGTGTCCTCCTCCATTGACCGTATCGGGATGGGAGTGTTCAACAAGGTCTTCCTGCAGTTCCGCGAGCGGTTCTGGCCGGACGGTGTCTACGCGATTCGCCAGCTCGGTGCGGCGAGCGTTCCCTGGCACTCTTGGTACGACGTGTCCGCCGTCAGCGGCAAGCCCATGCTGTTGACGTTCGCCGGCGGCCGGTGGGGCCGGCAGATCGAGACGATGAGCGACGAGGAGATCGTCACCTCAGTCCTTGCGTCTCTTCGGCGGATCTACGGAGATGCGGTCCCCGAACCGGTCGGCCACTGGATCACTCGTTGGGGATCGGATGAGTTCGCTCGCGGCTCCTACTCCTACATCGCGGCGGGCGCCTCACACGCGGATCATGATGCGATGGCGACCCCGGTCGGGGGAGTCCTGCACCTGGCGGGGGAAGCGACCTGGAGCGTCGATCCGGCAACGGTGCACGGGGCGCTTCTTTCTGGTCACCGCGCAGCTGAGCGCGTACTCGGCAGGCCCGTGGCCCTCGGGAGCCTGCTCGACGTCGTTGCCCCGAGCGCAACGCCGGAATGAGTGCTCAGTCGGGCACGACGCCCCACGCGAAGCGGTGGGTGTGAATGCGGTAGTACATGAACGTCTCGACGGTCCGCACTCCGGGGACCGTCCGGAGCCGGCGGTTGATGATCTCGTAGAGCTCGTCCGAGCTGGTGGCGATCACTTCGACGAGCAGATCCACCGACCCTGCCGCCAGGATGACGTAGATGACACCGTCGACCTTGCCGATCGCGTCGGCTGTCTCGTCGATATCACCATCGACGTTGATCGCAAGCATCGCCATGTTCCGGTAGCCGAGCCGGAGCGGGTCGGTCACGCCGACGACCTGGAGGATGCCGTCTTCCTGCAACCTCAACACGCGTGCTCTCACAGCGCCGGCCGACAGCCCGGTCGCGTTCCCGAGCTCTGAGTACGCAAGGCGTCCGTCCTTCTGCAACAGGGTCAGCAGTTGCCGATCGATCTCGTCGAGGACGTATTCGTGATGGCGGGTGCCCGCGGGCTCAGCACTCATGTTGACCAGTATGAACCCATGAGCACGGGTGGGTGATGAATCAGCTGTAACAGATCCCTTATGATGCTGAATCAGCAGTATGAAACGGGGTTTGCGAATGAATCAAGCGTGGGAGCTGCCGCGTCCTGCCGTCACGGCTTCCGAAGCGAACATGATCGCGAGAGACCTGTTCGGCGTCGAAGGGCACGTAATCGAGCTCGGCAGCCAACAGGACCGGAACTTCCTCATCGATGACGACCATGGCGGACGCTGGCTGCTCAAAGTCAGCAACTCGGCGTTCAGCGAGGCGGTGGTCGACGCGCAGAACGCGATCATGCGACGCCTCCACGAACATGGACTGAACGTTCCTCAGCCCGTGCAGACCGTTGATGGCGGATACAAGGCACCGGTGGAGCTTCGAGACGGGCGGCATTTCGCACGGCTTCTCACCTGGGTCGAAGGAAGGCCGTTGATCGAGCGGTCGCACCTGTCGGAGCGGACCCTCCAGAGCATCGGTGAGCTCGTCGGTGACGTCAGCCTCGCACTCGTGGGGTTCGCTCACCCGGGGTTGAACCGGTCCATCCAGTGGGACCTGCGCCGAGCCGGTGAAGTGATCTTCGGGCTGCTCGGCTTCGTGCGCGACCACTCTCGGCGAACGACAGTCGAGAAGGCGACGCTGCGCTCGCTTCAAGCGGTCAACCCAGTCGCTGACAAGCTTCCGGTGCAGACCGTGCATGGAGACTTGACGGACGACAACATCGTGATCGATGACGAGGGCCGAGTGAGCGGCATCATCGACTTCGGCGATGCCGCCGACAGCTGGCGCATCGGTGAATTGGTGATCGCATGCAGTTTCGTCCTGCATCACGACCCGTCTCGACCGCTCGCCATCCTGCCGCTCATCGCCGCATTCGATCGGAAGATCGGGCTCACCGAAGAGGAGATCGGAGTCATCTGGCCGCTGCTCGTGCTCCGGGGGGCGGCACTTGTCGTGAACGGGCTGCAGCAGGTGAGTATCGACCCTGAGAACGACTACGCCCGCAACGCACTGGAGCGCGAGTGGGTCGTGTTCGCGACAGCCTCCCATCACGACGCCGACGTGATGACGGCGGCCATCCGTGCCGCAATCCGCACCGACTCCGCACCACTTGAGGGATGGCGCGACGCCGTCCCGTTCATCCAGGATGTCCGCGAAATCCAGGAAGTGGTGCTCGGTTACGACAGTCGAACGCTTGAGAACGGCGAATGGCTAGGCGACGCCGAACTTGTCGAGACCGCGCAACTCGAGGCTGCAAGCCAGAAGGGGCTTGCTGTCACTCGATTCGCCGAGCCTCGCCTTACTCGTGCCGGCGTTCCCGGCCCGGAAGAACCGGTCAACGTGCCACTGTTCGTTGATGTCGCCTCGTCTTCACCAATCGACCTCATTGCTCCCGTATCGGGGCGCGTCGCCGCAGACGGATGGGCCATCACACTCACAGCAGGCGACCTTGCACTCGTCATCGAAGGGGAGCCGCGGGGGATGATCCACCACGGCGAAGTCGAGGCCGGCCAGCGAATCGCGACCTTCGATGGACGGATCAAGGTCTGGTACGTCACCGCTGACCGAGCCGAAGCGCCGCAGCAGCTTCCACGGTTCGTACGCTCGAGCGAAGCACCAGGATGGCGTAGCGTCTTCCTCGACCCGGCAGAGCTCCTCACCCCAAGCGGCGAGCATCGGGAAGTCGACCCGAACGCCGAACTCGAGCGACGCGGCCGCGCGTACGCGCCGCTCCAGGGGCACTACTACCTGCGGCCGCCGCAGATCGAGCGGGGCTGGCGCGAGTACCTGATCGACACCAACGGCCGCCACTACCTCGACATGGTCAACAACGTGACCGCGCTCGGCCACGGTCACCCCCGGCTCGCGGCAGCGGTCGCGGACCAATGGCGCATGCTGAACACGAATTCGCGGTTCCACTATCGCTCCGTCGCCGAGTTCAGCGAGCGGCTCCTCGAGACGGTGCCGGCCCCGCTCGACACGGTGCTCCTGGTCAATAGCGGCACGGAGGCTGTCGACCTCGCCCTTCGCCTTGCCCGCGCGCACACGGGCCGGGAGGACGTGGCCTGCGTGAGCGAGTCCTACCACGGTTGGTCCGTCGCCGCCGACGCCGTCTCAGCGAGCGTGTCGGACAATCCGCTCGCCGAACAGACAAGGCCCTCATGGGTACACGTGCTCGAGGCGCCGAACGCCTACCGCGGGCGGTACCGTGGCGCCGGCGCGGGGATGCACTACGCCCGCGACGCCGTTCGCCAGATCGAGGCGTGGTCGGCGGAGGGAACGCCCATCGGGGCGTTCATCGCGGAGCCCCGACACGGCAACGCGGGAGCCATCGAGGTGCCCGACGGCTATCTCCTCAAGGTTTACGCGGCGATTCGAGCCGACGGTGGTTTGTGCATCGCCGACGAAGTGCAGGTCGGGTACGGCCGCCAGGGCGACGTCTTCTGGGGATTCGAGCAGCATCCCGGAGTGGTCCCCGACATCATCACCGTGGCGAAGGCGATGGGCAACGGCCACCCGCTCGGTGCGGTGATCACACGCTCCGAGATCGCCCAGTCGCTCGCGGCGCAGGGAACCTTCTTTTCCTCCGCAGGCGGGAGCACCCTGAGCGCGAAGCTCGGCACCACTGTTCTGGACATCATCAGGGACGAAGGGCTCCAAGAAAACGCCGGCGCCATGGGGCAGCGACTCCTCGAAGGATTCGCCCGCCTTTCTGAACGCCACAGTCTCATCGGCGCAGCACACGGGCGCGGCCTCTATCTCGGGCTGGAACTCGTGCGCGACCGCATCACGCTGGAACCTGCCACAGCAGAGACCCGGGCACTGTGCGATCGGCTGCTTCAACTCGGCGTCATCGTGCAACCCACCGGTGACCGGCAGAACGTGCTGAAGATCAAACCGCCCCTGTGTGTGAGCACTGCCAGCATCGACCACTTCCTCGATGCGCTCGACACGGCGCTTTCCGACGCGATCTAGGCGCTCAGCACCTTGCGGAGCAGGTCGCCGAACTCGGCGGGGTGCGTGCTGAGGCCCGTGTGCCCGCCGGGGAAGTGGATGAGCTCCGTGCCGAGCCGCTCGGCCAGGAAGGCGGCGGGACGGTAGGGCAGTTCACCGTTCGAGTCCGTTCCGCCCGCGAGCACGAGCCGGTCCGACAGGGCCTTCAGACGATCCACGTCCGGGACGTAGGCCATGAAGCTCGGCACGATACGCCCGACGAAGTAGGGCATGTTCGCCATCGTCCGCTCGGCTCGCGCCGCCGCCTGGGGCGGTAGCCGGGTGGCGGCCCGAGCGGTGACGGGTGGGGCGCCGGGCCGTCGGAGGCCCGCCGCGAACTCGGCCACCGCGGGCATCAGCCCGTCCCGGCGGAACGTGTCCCGGACGCGGGCGAGCATCGCGCGATGCTCGGCGGCGTCCGGCAGCACCTCCACCATCGGCGGCTCGTGCGCGACGACGCGTTCGACCCGTTCGGGATGGGTGGTGAGCAGGTGCAGCGCGACGATCGCCCCCGAACTGCAGCCGACCACGCGGGCGGGCGCGTCCGGAGACAGCAGCTCCAGGAGCCGGAACGCGTCGTCGGCGTGCTGCGCGACCCGCTGCCGGTCCTCCGGGTCGTCCAGCGGGCTGCGGGACAGGCCGCGTGGATCGTAGGACACGACGGTGTAATCGGCGGCCAGGTCGTCGGCGATGCCGTCGAAGGACGCCGCGTCGCCCGCGCCGCCGGGGATCAGCAGCAGGAGCGGGCCCCGTCCGCGTACCTCGTAGTGCAGGGTGGCGCCGTCCACGCGCAGGCGGCCGACGGTCGGGCTGGTCATGCGGGGTCTCCTTCATCGTGTGCGGGCCAGTGCTCCAGGAGGGTGTGCAGGCCGTCGACGCAGCGGAGCCAGGAGTCCTCCACCGGGCGCGCGTGCGCGAACCCGCCGGCGGCCTCGAGGCTGACGAAGCCGTGGAGCATGCTGCGCATGATCCGGACCGCGTCGGTCAGGTCGGGCTCCCGCAGTGCGTAGGCGCGCAGCATGCTGTAGGTCAGCTCGACCGCGCGCCGCGGCCCGGGCGCCCCGGCCAGGAGCTCGGGATCGATCTGTATCGGGATCTGCGTCGCCGTGTACCGTCCCGGGTGGTCGTGGGCGTACTGCCGGTAGGCGTTCGCGTACGCGACCAGCGCGTCCTTTCCGGCACGCCCGGCGATGGCCTCCGCGATGCGGATGGTCTTCTCGTCCGCCGCCAGCAGTGCGATCCGACCGCGCAGGTCCTCAAGGTTGCGGACGTGCGCATAAAGGCTGGCGTCCTTCACCCCGAGTCGTCGCGCCACCGCCGACATGGTCACGTGGTCGAGCCCGACCTCGTCCGCCAGCTCGGCGCCGGCGAGCGTCACCCGATCCGCCGTCAACCCGGCCCGGACCATGCGCATACCGCCCTTCTCCTAGAAGCCTTCGGCTCTTCCTAGTAGCCCTAGTTTAAGCCTTGGGCCCCAAGGATAGCGAGAAAAGCCGCATGTTGAGCAAGGGAATATGCGTCATCGCGACGTTCCGGAGCCATGACCACGAGTGACGGCCTCCGGCGCAGACCGACACGCCAAGATCGGCACTGCCGCATCGATCGCGGGATCACGCGGCCGGCCGGCCCCGGCACGACTCACCGCACGGCGTCCTGGGGATACCAGCGCAGCTCGACGATGTTGCCGTCCGGGTCCTGCACGTACACCGACTGCGCGTCGCCACGCGCGCCGAACCGGCCGACCGGCCCCTCCAGCACGGTGAGGACGCCGGAATCGATCACCTCCTGCCAGTCCACGGGATCCACGACAAGGCAGAAGTGGTCCACGTTGGACTCGCCACGCGGGCGCTCGACCAGGTCGATGATGGTGGACTCGTTGACCCGCACCGACGGGAAGGGCGCCTTACCCGCCCGCCATTCAGCGACCCGCTCCTCTTCGAGTCCGAGGGTTCCCGAGTAGAACTCCAGCGCCCGCTCAACATCCCGTACGTTGAGCACCAGGTGATCGAAGGCTTTCACGCGCACCGAAATCTCCTTCATGAGGATTGGAGGGCCGGCCTATTTACTGGCCGGTGCCAACGCATCGCCGGGGGCGGTGCGTGAGGTCTTCTGGCGGGTGCCGAGTGTGAGGAGCAGCGAAGCCGCGGTCAGGGCCACGCCGAACCAGACGACACTTGTGACACCCAGATGATCGGCGAACAGTCCACCGAAAAGCGCCCCGAGCGCAATGGACGTGTTATACGCCATGGTGTTGAGTGACATCGCGGCTTCGAAGGTGTCGGGCGCGGCGGCCTGCGTCATGTTGACCTGGCACAGCTGCACGACACCGAAGGAAACTCCCCAGAGGATCAGCGCGATAACCGAACCGGCCTGCCCGTGGCCGATCGTGAGCAGCAACAACAGGGACACCACGAGTCCGGCGCAGCCGACGATGAAACTGCCTCGCAAACTCTTGTTCACCGTGTATCCGGCGATGAAGTTCCCGGCCGCGCCTCCTGCGCCGTAAAGCACCAGCAGCACGGTGATGAAGAAGGGCGTGGCGGATGCGCTGTCCTCCAGGTAGGGGCGCACGAACGTGTACGCGCCGAAATGGCCGAGCACGAAGAGTACGACGGTGAACAGCACCAGACGTAGCGGCACGTTCTTCAGGGGGAGCCCGAAGACCTCCCGCACCGAGACCGCGTTCGTCGACGACAGCGATGGAATGGTGGCGACGACGGCGACGAGCACCAGCGCGCCGAGGCCGGACCAGATGAGAAGCGTGGTTCGCCAGTCGGTGAGGCTTTCCAGGATCGTTCCCAGCGGCATGCCCGCGACCGCGGCGATCGAGATGCCGGACATCACGACCGCGGCCGCTCTGCTCGCGTGACGTTCCGGAACAAGGCGTATCGCCATGCTCACGCCTATGGCCCAGAACACGCCGTTGGCGAATCCCATGATGAGCCGCGTTGTCAGGACCAGCGCATAGTTCGGCGAGGTGGCGGTGATGAGGTTGCCCAGGGTCAGTATCACCAGGAGCGTGGACAGCAGCACGCGTCGGTTGACGCGCCTGGACCAGGCCACGATGAACGGTACGCCCAGCCCGGCTGACACGCCGTACAGAGTAACCATCAGCCCGGCGATGCCCACTGATATGCCCAGGCTTGTGCTTATCGGAGTAAGGAGGCCAACGGGCATCAACTCCGTGGTGAGAAAGACGAACAGACTGGCTGTGATCGCGGAAACCCCCAGCCATGACCTCAAGGCCGAGTGAGGCTGTCTATCACGCGTGGTCATTCTCTTCTCTCTGATCGTTCGTGTTATGGACCGTGGATGAAACGGATGACCCGCGGTTCGCGATGCAGCCGCGCGGCCGCGATGATGAGCGCGCGCTTCAGGGGTCCGTCATGGCTCAAGGGTGCGCGACCATCGATCAATGAGTCCAACACATACTTTTCATCGTGATCGATCGTGATGCACGATGGTTGCATGGAGCTGCAGCAACTGAGGTACGTCCTCGCGGTCGCGGAGACCAGCAACTTCACCCGGGCCGCCGAACGCTGCCGGGTCGTGCAGTCGGCGCTCAGCCATCAGATCGCCAGCCTGGAACGGGAGCTGGGCACCCGGCTGTTCGAGCGCACCAGCCGGCGCGTACGGCTGACGCCGGCCGGAGAGGCCTTCCTGCCCGCGGCCCGGGATTGTCTGGAGGCCGCGGATCGCGCGCGGGCCGAAGTCACGGCCGCCAGCGGGGAGGTCCGCGGCCGGCTCGCCATCGGCGCCATCCCCACAGTCGCGGCCGTCAACCTGCCGGTCGCCCTGAGGGACTACCGCCGACGCCATCCGCGGGTGCACATCACGCTCGCCTCGGCGGGGAGCGATGATCTGATCGAGCGGGTCCGGCGAGGCGGTGTCGACGTCGCGTTCCTTGGCCTGCCGCCCCGTGTGGAACCGAAGGGCGTCCAGAGTCGCCGGCTCGGCGGAGGCGAACTGGTCGCCGTGGTCGCGCCGGATTACCACCTGACGGAGAACGAGGTGGACCTGAGGGGCCTGGCGGACGAACCGTTCATCGACTTCCGCTCCGGCTCGACCGGGCGGGCACAGTCGGACGAGGCCTTCGCGGCCGCGGGGGTCCAGCGTGAGGTGCCCTTCGAGGTGTCGGCCGCCGACTTCATGGTCGATCTGGTACGGCAGGGCCTCGGAGTGGGCATGCTGCCGGCCGCGTACGCGCCGCGCTTCTCCGACCTGCGCGTCATCCGCCTTCGCGATGCCCCTACGCGGGTGGAGCACCTGATCTGGCACACCCGGCCGTCCCCGGCGGCCGCGGCCTTCCTTGAGCTGATTCGCGCTGATCAGCCGGAGAGCGTCTCCCGTCCGGGCAGCGCCGGACGGGAGACCTTCTCCGCGTGATCACCCACGTGAGAACCGGAGCTCCGTCGCGCCCCGAGATGCCGCACGCCACGACACGCTCCCCGGGAAGATGAGCCCCGCGCGGCCGCCAACGCAGCCGACGACCTGGGTGAGCCCCTCGTCTGGGCACGTCTCCCGGCGGCATCCCAGTCGGGAGGCGCTCGTTCTGTCGCCGTCAGCCGAGGTCGGCGGTGCCGTACACGATCTTTCCGCCGACCATGGTGAGCAGGACCTTGGTCTGGGCGATCTGCTCGGCGGGGACCTTCATGACGTTGCGGTCCAGCACGATCAGGTCGGCGAACTTGCCCGCCTCCAGCGAGCCGGTGTACGCCTCCTGCCTGAGCTGGTAGGCGCCGTTGTAGGTGACGGCGCGGATGGCGGCTGCGCGGGTGAGTCGCTGGTGGGGCGTCATGGCGCCCTCCTTGGCGTAGGTGCTGTCCGGGGCGGCGGTGCGGGTGAGGACGGTCTTGATCGCGGTCCACTCGTCCAGCGGGTCCACCGGCCAGTCGCTGCCGAGGGAGACCCGGCCGCCGGCACGGACGATGTCACCTTCCGGCTCGTAGTTCGCCCAGCGTCGCGCGCCCAGGTACGGCTTGACCGACTCGACCGAGTCGGGGGCGGGCTTGGCCCAGTGGAAACCCATCGCCGCGGTGACGTTCAGCTTGGCGAACCGGGGGACGTCGGCGGGATCGACCAGCTCGGCGTGCGCGATCGCGGGGCGGACGGCGGAGTGCCCGGCGGTCAGCACGGTACGGCGGGGGAGGATATTCTCCACGGGATTCTCCTTCTGAATGCGATGGGCGGATGACTGACCGGACCAGGACGCAGGAGCGTGGCCGTCAGGCGCGCCGCACGGTGTTGGAGGCCGCGCTGGCCGAGATCGCGGAGCGGCCGGTGGCCGAGATCCAGGTCCAGCAGATCGCCGACCGCGCAGGGATGAGCCCGGCGCGGGTTCTGTACTACTTCCAGTCGAGGGACCGGATCCTCGCCGAGACCTTCCGCTGGAGCGAGCGGATGCTGGCCGAGCGGCGGGCGCTCGAGCTGGACGGGGTCACCGATCCCGAGGAGCGGCTGGATCGCTTCGTCCGGCTCTACCTGCCGGAGGACAGTCACGACGTCTCCTGGAAGCTCTGGCTGGAGGCCTGGCTGCGCTCGGTGACCAATGACGAGATGAGCCGTACGGCGGACGAGATAGACACCGGCTGGATGCGGGATCTCACCGCGATCATCGATGACGGCGTGGCGAGCGGGGTCTTCCGCCCGGTCGCCGTCGAGGAGTTCCTGCCGTGGTTCAACGCGCTGCTGGACGGCCTGGCGGTCCACGTGCTCATCGGGCGTCTCGGCCGGGACCGGGCCGTGCGGACCGCGCTGGGACATGCCGCCGATGAGCTGCGCATCGCGCCCACCTCTTGAACTTGAATCAAATTTAACTTGGATCCGGAGTATCACGAGTGGCGGGCGCGCGCGTCAATAGCGGGACATGTCACGAATGCGAACGGCCGCCCGCCCCGGCGCCCATGAGGCGAGGGGACGGGCGGCCGCCGGTGCCTCAGGGGGCGGGGATCCACTCCGTCGCGGTGGTGAGCGCCTCCAGGTCGGACGGCTCGGGCGTGACACCGATGCCGGGCCCGGCCGGTACCGCCAGCTCGCCGTTCACCAGCGTGAACGGCGCGGTGACGTCCCGCTCGTAGTACCGCGCGGTGGCGGAGATGTCACCCGGCAGGGTGAACCCGGGCAGCGCGGCGAGCGCCAGGTTGGCGGCCCGGCCGAGCCCGGTCTCCAGCATCCCGCCGCACCACACGGGCAGGCCGTGGGCGGCGGCGACGTCGTGGATGCGGCGCGCCTCCAGATAGCCCCCGACCCGGCCCGGCTTGATGTTGATGATCGAGCATGCCCCCTGCCGGATCGCGGTGACGGCGTCGCGGGCCGAGGTGATGCTCTCGTCGAGGCAGATCGGGGTGCCGATCATCGCCGCGAGCCGGGCGTGCGCGTGCAGGTCGTCGGGGGCGAAGGGCTGCTCGATCATGGCCAGGCCGTACGCGTCCAGCTCGGCCAGGTGGCGGGCGTCGGCGGGCCGGTAGGCGGTGTTGGCGTCGACGGTGAGCATCACGTCCGCGCCGAAGGTCTCCCGCACCCGGGCGACGGGTTCCAGGTCCCAGCCGGGCTCGATCTTCAGCTTCACCCGGGCGTACCCCGCCGCGAGGTGGCGGTCCACGGTGTCGAGCAGCTCGTCGATGGTGTCGGTGATGCCCACCGAGACGCCGACCGGGAGGCTGCGCCGTACGGCGCCCAGGTAGGCGGCGAGGGACACGCCCCGGGCGCGCAGCCAGGCGTCGAGCACGGCCGTCTCGACCGCTGACTTGGCCATGACGTGGCCGCGCAGATGGCGCAGGGCCGGCGCGACGGCGGCCGGGTCCAGGTCGATCGGGAAGAGCGCGGGGACGAGGAAGCGGCGGATCACGTCGGCCGCCCCCTCCAGGTACTCGGGGGAGTAGGTGGGATCGTCCTCCGCGGCGCACTCCGCCCACCCCTCACCCTCGTCGGTCGCCACGCGTACGAGCAGGGCGTCGCGCACGGTCTGGGTGCCGAGCGAGGTGCGGAACGGAGTGACGAGCGGGAGCGCGACGCGACGCAGTTCGACGCCTTCGAGCTTCACGCGGCACCTCCCCGGGTGAGCAGGTACCACCCGGAGCGGGTGAACCCGGCGATCCGGTAGCCGTCGGCGAGCGCACCGCCCAGCGCGTCGCCGAGCGCGGTCCGCCACCGCCTGGCCGCGCCGGGGTCGTCCACGCGCAGCCGCTCGACGTCCGGCGGGGTCGCGCAGCGCAGCCACGGCGCGCCCCTGCCCGCACGTACGGCCCCGGCCTCGTCGAGGATCGCCACGGCGGCGGGCGCGGTGACGGGGGGCGCTGCGGCGGACGCGGTGCCCGACGCGGGGACGGGCCAGGTGACGAAGAGGCGGTCGGAGACGTCGCCGTCGTTGATGCCGTCGCTCAGCGGGCCGTAGAAGTCGGGCAGGTACTCGACGGCCGTCGCCCCGAGCCGGGTCAGGTTGAAGTAGGCGTTGCGGCGGACCAGCGGGTCGAAGGTCCAGGTGATGGCGGTCAGGTCGTGCTCGGCCGCCCAGGCGCGCTGGTGTCGCTTGAGCGCCAGGCCGACGCCGCGCCCCTGCGCCTCCCGGGCGACTCCGGCGATGTGGGAGTGCAGGGTGCCCCCGGCGGCGAGGAACCCGGCGGCGACCCCCACCAGCTCGTCGTCCAGGAAGGCGCCGCCGACGTAGCCGCCGGTGTGGGCAAGCGCGCACATCATGTCCAGGGCGAGGGGCGCGTCGTCGCCGGGCCCGGTGCCCCAGATCCGGCGCAGCAGCCGGTCGGCCCGCTGGAGGTCGGAGGTGGCGTGCAGGGACAGGAGGCGTACCCCGGCCGGAGCCGGGGCGAGGAGTTCGACCATGCTCCACAGCATCCCGCCGGGGGCGTGCACACCGCGTTGGCGCGGACGCCGAACTTCACCCGGGCGGATTTGTGGCGCCGCTCAGCCGTAGCTGGAGTGCCAGGACCAGGCGGATGTCCGGATCGTCCAGGTCGATCAGCTCGCCGATCCGGCGCAGCCGGTAGCGCAGCGTGTTCGGGTGCAAGGAGAGCAGCTCCGCGGCCCGGGGCACGTCGTAGTGGGCGGCCAGCCAGACCCGCAGGCTGCGCACGTAGTCGGTGCCGTACCGGCCGTCGTGCTCGGCGACCGGCCGCAGCGGCTCGCCGTACAGCGAGGGCCGGGAGCGCATGGAGGTGTCGGCGTCCATCAGGAACAGCGCGGCCGACAGCTCCTCGTGGTGGCCGACCTCGGCGTCCGCGAAGGGCCCGCACAGCGCGCGCAGCGCCTCCTCGGCCTGGCGGGCGCTCGTGGGGGCCGAGGAGACCGAGGGGACGGTCCGGCCGATGCCCGCGCGCCAGCGTCCGCCGAGCCGGTCGGCGACCCTGGCCAGGGTGTCGGCGGTGATCCGGCGCAGCAGCGGGGCCGCCGAGTCCGCGGCGACGATCGCGTAGGCGCGGCCGTCGACCGCTCCGGCCGCTGCCCGCATCCGGTACGCGGCGTAGGCGGTGCGCAGCAGGTCGCCGGCGTGGGTCGCGGCGAAGGCGTCGGCCGGGCGGGCGTGCGGGCCGACCGTCACCACGGTCACCGGCTCGTCGGGGAGCAGGCCGAAGGAGGTGGCCAGTTCCCTGACC
The DNA here is from genome assembly GCF_001570365.1 of Microtetraspora fusca. Lineage (GTDB taxonomy): Bacteria > Actinomycetota > Actinomycetes > Streptosporangiales > Streptosporangiaceae > Microtetraspora > Microtetraspora fusca. The sequence continues at coordinate 30,410 of NZ_BBYK01000053.1, forward strand.
GGGCCGATGCCGCGCAGCAGCCGGTCCAGGCACTCGTCCCGGCGGCGGCGCGCCTCGTCGGCGGCCAGGTTGATCCTGGCCAGGTGGGGCGCGGCGGCGCGGGCCGCTTCCGCGAGCACGTCCCCGGCGTCGGGCGCGAGCGGGTCCTCCGCCCGGACCACCCAGATCGTGCCGAGCGCCTCGCCGCGCGCGCGGATCGCGATGGCCAGCCGAGGATAGAACTCGCGCGGCTCGTAGCTCCACACCGCGTCCTCGGCGCGCAGCACCGCGGCGTACTCCTCGGTGTTGGTCGGGTGTTCGGGCACCCTGCGGCCGAGGATGCCCTCCCTGCGCAGGTCGTCGATCGGCTGGCCCTCGACCGTGGAGTACGCGAGGACCCGCATGGCGAGGTCCTCGATCGCCACGGCGCCGCCCACCCGGATCGCCACCTGGTTGGCCAGCGCGAACAGATCGGCCGCCCAGGCGTCGCCCAGGTTCTCGGCGGGGGCCACCACCGCGAGCAGCGCGTCGATGAGCGTGTAGAGCTGCCCCCAGGAAAGGTCGGGAGCGGCGGCCAGCAGCGCCGTACGGGCGGCGCGGGCCGCCTCGGCCAGCGGCTCCGGGTCGCAGGTGCCCGGCTTGACGATCACGACCGCGACCCCCGCCTCGCCCGCGCGGGCCAGCACCTCGGCGGACGGCCGCCCGGTCACCAGCAGGACCGCGCCGTCGAGGCCGGTCATCGGCTCCTCGGGGTCGTAGATGACCGGCGTACCGACCAGCAGTTCCCGCCCGCGCGGCAGGGCGAGCGCCCGCACCACCTCGGCGCCCAGGCTGTCCAGCAGCACCCCGAGGGTGACCCGCCCGCGCGCCGTCACGGGGCGCCCCGCCGCAGCACCGTGCCGTGCCTGCCCCCGGTGAACTCGCCGTCGGCGATCACCTCGTGCCCGGCGAGGAGGACGTGCCGTACGCCGGTGGGGCGCGCGTCGGGCGTCTCGTACGTGCCGGGGTGGCCGACGGCGGCCGGGTCGAAGGCGCAGACGTCGGCCACGGCGCCGGGACCGAGCCAGCCGCGGTCGGTGAGCCCGAACTGGGCCGCCACCGCCGAGCTGACCTTCCGGATCGCCTCGGCCATCGGCACGACCTTCCGCTCCCGGACGTACGTCCCGAGGAAGGTGGGGAACGTGCCGAACGTGCGGGGGTGGTTGGGCCCGACCGGAGGGCCGCTGTCGGAGCCGATGGAGACCAGCGGGTCCGCCATGATCGCGGTCACGTCGTCGTCGTGCATGGTGTGGAAGACCCCGGCCGCGTGCGGGTCGGCGCGCAGCAGGTCGCACAGGGCGTCCCACGGGTCGCCGGGCAGGTCGGCCAGCCGCTTCCCGGCGACGGCGGGGTCGGTGTGGGTGAGGATCTGCACGTCCGCCGGGTGCAGCTCCCGCCAGAGGCCGACCCCGACGGCGGTCGCCGGGTCCTCCGCCAGCGCGCGGAGCGCGGCCCGCTCGGCCGGGTCGGCGAGCCGGGCCCGCAGCGCGTCCTCGCCGCCCTCGCAGGCGCGCGGGGGCAGCACGGCGACCAGGCCGGTGCCGAAGGCCCGGTACGGATAGACGTCGGCGCGCACGTCCAGGCCCGCCCGGCGGGCGGCGGCGAGCTTGGCCAGCAGCATGGCGGAGGAACCGTGGACGGCCCGGCCCGACGCCTTGCAGTGCGAGACCTGCAACCGCACGCCGGCCCGGGTGGCGACCGCGATCGCCTCGTCCAGCGCGTCGGCCAGGCCCTCGCTCTCGCTGCGCATGTGCGTGGCGTACGGCAGGTTCCACCGGCGGGCGACCAGCGCGAGCGCGACCAGCTCGTCCGTGTCGGCGTACGCGCCGGGGACGTACTCCAGGCCACTGGACAGGCCGACCGCGCCGGCCGCGAACGACTCGGCGGCGAGGGCGCACATGCGCTCCAGCGCCTCCGGGCCCAGCGCGGCCTCCATCCCGCCCGCGGCCAGCCGCAGCGTGTTGTGCCCGACCAGCACGGCCAGGTTGTTGCTGGGCCCGGCCGCCTGGGCCGCGTCGAGGTACGCGCCGAAGGTGGCGAACGCCTCCCCGGCCAGTACGGCGGGCATGAAGCCGGCGGTGTCGGGGTTGGCCGGGCCGCAGGAGAAGCCGCAGTTGCCGATGATCTCGGTGGTGACGCCCTGGTACAGCTTGAACGGCTGGGGTTCGGTGAGGAAGGGCACGGTGTCGGAGTGGCTGTGCGGATCGACGAACCCCGGCGCGACCACCAGCCCGGAGACGTCGATCACGCGGCGGGCGGCCCCGAGCTCACGCCCGATGGCAGTGACCCGGCCGTCGTCGATCGCGACGTCGGCCTCGCGGGCGGGACCGCCGAACCCGTCGTGGACGGTTCCGTGGCGGAGAAGCAGGTCGTGCATGAGACAAGGCTTCCTTCCAGGGCACTCCGGCCACTATCGACCAAAGTATGGAAATAGGTGGACAAAAGCAGGTCATTCGGGTCGGCCGGAACGGCGGCCGTCACGGGGTCGGCGGGACCGAGGCGAGGAGCCTGCGGGTGTAGTCGTGCACCGGGGCGTCCAGGACCCGGGAGGTCTCGCCCGACTCGACGACCGCGCCCCGGAACAGCACCACCGTCCGATCGGAGATCTGCCGGACGACGGCCAGATCGTGGGTGATGAACAGCAGGGCGGTGCCCAGCTCCCGGCGGATCGTGCGCAGCAGCTCCAGCACGTGCGCCTGGACGGACACGTCCAGCGAGGCCGTCGGCTCGTCGCAGATGAGCAGGGCGGGCCGGACGGCCAGCGCCCTGGCGATGGCGACCCGCTGCCGCTCGCCGCCCGACAGCGCCCGGGGACGGCGGTCCGCGTACGCGGCGGGCAGCCCGACCAGGTCGAGCAGCTCGGCCACCGACGGCCGCCCCTCCGCCCGGCCCTGTGCGGCCGCCTCGGCGAGCGTCGCGCCCACCGTCAGCGCGGGGTTGAGCGAGGTCGAGGGGTCCTGGAACACGCACTGCACCAGCCGGTGCGCCCCCTCTCGGCGCGCCGCCCGCGCGCCCGGGGTCACGTCCAGCCCGGCCAGCTCGATGCGGCCCCCGTCAGGGGTGGCCAGGCCGAGGACGCAGCGGGCCAGCGTCGTCTTGCCCGAGCCGGACTCGCCGACGACGCCGACGCTCTCACCCGCGCCGACATCGAGGGAGACCCCGCCGAGGGCGACGTGCCCGCCGTACTCCTTGCGCAGCTCCTCGACCCGCAGCAGCGTCCCGCCCGCCGGGGCCGCGTCCGGCGCGAGGGCGGGCGGCGCCGTACGGGGGCGGGGGCGGACGTCGTACAGGCAGGCGGTGCGCCGGCCGGGGGAGACCTCGCGGAGCGGCGGGCGGGCCCGCCCGCAGTCGGGCTCGGCCTGGCCGCACCTGGCCGCGAACGCGCACACGTCGGTCACGTCCTCGGCGTGGGGAACGGAGCCGGGGACGGCCTCCAGCCGCGGCAGCGTCGCGGTGACCGAGGGGAGCGCGGCCAGCAACCCGGCCGTGTACGGGTGGGCGGGCGCCCCGGCCACGCCGGAGCCGGGGCCGCTCTCGACGATCCGCCCCGCGTACATGACGGAGACCCGGTCGCACAGCTCGAACGCGACGCGCAGGTCGTGGGTGATCAGCAGCACGCCCATGCCACGCGTCCGCTGCACGCCGCGCAGCAGCATGAGGATCTCGTGCTGGGTGGTCGCGTCCAGCGCGGTGGTCGGCTCGTCGGCGATGAGCAACTCGGGGTCGCGGGCGAGCGCCGCCGCCAGCGCGACCCGCTGCCGCATCCCGCCGGAGAGCTGGAAGGGGTGGCGGGTCGCCACCGAGGGGTCGGCGATGCCCACCTCGGCGAGCCGCCTGAGCACCTCCGCGCGCCGGGCCGCGCGGGGCAGCCGCGGCAGGGACTCGGCGATGTGCGCGCCCGCGGTGCGCAGGGGGTTGAGCATCGCGAAGGGGTCCTGCATGAGGAGCGCCACCCGCGAGCCGCGCACCGACCGCAGCACCCGTTCGCGGGCGCCGAGCAGTTCACGGCCGGACAGGGCGACGGATCCGGTCGCGGTCAGCCCCTTCGGCAGCAGGCCCGCGACGGCGCGGGCGGTCAGGGATTTGCCGCTGCCCGACTCGCCGACCAGGCCGACGGTCTCACCTCGGGAGACGCTCAGATCGACGCCGTCCACGATCAGGTGGCGGCCGGTGACGGTCAGGCCGCCGACGTCCAGCAGGGTCACCGCGCGCCTCCCTCGGACAGGGTCTCGAACAGCCGGTCGCCCAGCAGGGTGGCGGCGGTCGCGACCAGCGTGATCAGGATGACCGGGGCGAGCGCCGCCCACGGGTTGAGGTCGAGCAGGCCGCGGTTCTCCTCGACCATCAGCCCCCAGTCGGGGGTGCCCGCGGGGAGCCCGATGCCGAGGAAGGACAGCCCGGCCAGGGAGACCAGCGCGGCGACGAAGCTGAGCAGGGCGTTCGCGACGACCGTCGGGGCGAGGTTGGGCAGCAGGTGGCGGAACATGATCCGCGCCGGGCGCAGCCCCAGCGTCCTGGCCGCCTCGGCGTAGGCCAGCCCGCGCTGCGCCAGCGTCAGGCTGCGGATCACCCGGATGTCGCCGGGGGTGAACAGCACGGCCATCGCCAGGACGGCCCAGCCGTACCCGCCGCCGAGCACGCCGACCACCACGATCAGCACCAGCATCCCGGGCATCGCGATGGCCAGGTCGATGATCCGCATCATGAGCGCGTCCACCCAGCCGAGCCGGTAGCCGGCGAGCAGGCCGAGCGAGGTGCTGAGCGCGGTCGTGCCCAGCGCGACGAGGACGGGCCAGAACAGCGCCGAGCCGGCGCCGGCCAGCAGCCGCGAGAGCACGTCCCGGCCCAGGTCGTCGGTGCCCAGCCAGTGTGCGGCGCTCGGACCGGCCGCGCCGAGCGCGAGGTCCTGCGCCGCCGGGTCGTACGGCGCCAGCCAGGAGCCGGCGACGGCGGCGACGGCCGCCAGCGCGAGCACGGTGACCAGGACGCCCCTCACGACGTCACCGCGCCGTGCCGCACCCGGGGGTCCACCGCGAGGTAGGCCAGGTCGATGAGCAGGTTCACCGCGACCACGATCGCGCCGCCCAGCAGGACCAGCGCCTGCACGACCGGGATGTCCTTCTGTCCGATGGCGCCGATGAGCAGCGCGCCGAGCCCGTGCAGGCCGAACGCCTGCTCCACGAACAGCGACCCGGTCAGGTTGGCGGCCAGCAGCAGCCCGCCGACGGTCAGCACGGGCAGGGCGGCGTTGCGCAGCGCGTACCCGAGCCAGATCCGGCGGCGGGGGAGGCCGCGCGCCCGCGCGAACGTCAGGAAGTCCTGCCCGGCGAGGTCCAGCGCCGCCGCCCGCATCTGCCGTACCACCATCGCCGTCTGCGCCGCGGCCAGCGCGACGGCGGGCAGGGTGAGGTGGACGATCCGGTCCAGCGGCGTCTCGCCCGCGCCGAAGACGGGGAACCAGCCGAGCGCGACCGCGAAGCCGTACAGCAGGAGGATGCTCAGCGCGAACGGCGGGACGGCGAGCGTGACCAGCGCGGCCAGCGTGATGCCCTGGTCCAGGGCGCCGCCGCGCCGCATCGCGGCGACCAGGCCGAGCGGGACGCCGACGGCGATGGTGAGCAGCAGGGCGTAGCCGGCCAGACTCGCGGTGACCGGCATCCGGTCGGCGATGACGTCCGCGACCGGCTCCCGGGAGTAGATGGAGACGCCGAAGTCGCCGCGCACGGCGTCGCCGAGCCAGCGGGCGTAGCGCACCGGGAACGGGTCGTCGAGGTGGTACTCGGCCCGGATCGCGGCGCGGGTCTCGGCCGTCGAGGGACGGCTGCCGAGCAGCACCTGCTCCGGACCGCCGGGCGAGGCGGCGAGCAGCCCGAAGGTGAGCGCCGAGAGCACGCCGAGCAGGACCAGGGCGGCCGCCAGGCGGCGGCCGAGGAGGGTCAGGACCGCCATGTCAGCTCCCCGACGCCGGGCGGATGACGGTGAAGAAGCTGAACGTCCAGGTGCCGAAGGTCGCGGTGAACCGGTCGCTCAGCGCCACCGCGTTGTCGGTGTAGAACAGCGGGATGTACGGCACCTGGTCGGCGATCTCGGTGAGCAGCCCGGTCAGTTGGGTCTTTCTGGCCTCCCCGGTGGCCGAGGCGAGCGCGTCCAGCCGCGCGTCCACGTCGGCCGAGCCGTATCCCGAGAAGTTGAAGCCCTGCGGTTCGGCCGCGCCCCGGCTGATCATGTCGGGCAGGACCTCGATCGGGTCCGGCGTGCCGTAGGCGAGGTTCACGTACTGGATGCCGAGCCGGTCGTGGGCCATCACCCTGGCCATGTACTTGTCACCGGGGTTCGGCTCCAGGACGATCTTGATGCCGATCTTCGCGAGGTCGGCGGCGACGGCCTGCATGACGGTCGCGCTGTCCCCGCCCGTCGCGTACGGCACGCTCAGCGTGAACCCGTCGGGATAGGCGGACTTGGCGAGCTCGGCCTTGGCGGCGGCCAGGTCCAGCGGATGGTCGGGGAAGGCGGGGACGGCGTCGCCGTAGACGGCGGTGAGCTGGGGGCGCGGCAGCATCGCCGTCGCGGGGCTGCCGTGGCCCGCGGTCATCAGACGGGTGAGGGCCGCCCGGTCCACCGCGTGCGCGATCGCCCGCCGTACGTGCACGTCCTTGAGCGGCCCGGAGCCGACGGCCATGGACAGGTAGGCGATGTTGTTGCTCGGATAGAAGAACGTGGTGACGCCGGGCAGGCCCGTCCATTTGCGGGCGTCGCGGGCGTTCAGGCCGTCGGTCCCGTCCACCTCGCCCGACCTGACGGCCATCCGGAGCGTCTCGGCGTCGGTGATGTTCTTGATCTCCACCCGGCGCAGCGCGGGCTTCGGACCCCAGTAGCCGTCGTTGCGCTCCAGCACGGTGCCCGAGGTGAGGGAGAACTTCACGACCTTGAAGGGGCCGGTGCCGATCGTGCCGACCTCGGGGCTGCCCAGGTCCTTGGGGTGGGCCTCGGCGAGCTTGCGCGGCACGACCTGCCAGGCGACGGCCGCGACGGCGAGGAACGCCGGGTTGGGCCGGCTGAGGGTGACCCTGACCTTGTCGGCGCCGACGGCCTCGACCTTCTTCACGGTGGTGAAGTAGCTGGCGGCCTGGGAGGCGACGGCCGGGTCCAGGTGGCGGCGCAGGGAGTAGGCGGCGTCGTCCGCGGTGAGCGCGCTGCCGTCGGTGAACTTCACCCCTTGGCGAAGGGTGAACTCGTAGCTGGCGGGATCGGGCTGGGTCCACGATGCGGCGAGGCCGGGGGCCGGCGTGCCCCGGTCGTCGAGGGTGACCATGGTGTCCAGCACCGCGGTCTGGATGGTCGTCGACGCGCTGTTGAAGCCGTGCGCGATGTCCAGGCTGTTCGGCGCGGCGCCGGTCGCCCAGACCAGGGCGTCACGGCCTGCGCCGCCGCCTTTCTGGGCGGAGCCGGCGCAGGCCGTGACGGAAAGCAGGAGCAGGGCGGCCGCGGCGGCCCTGATGCTCGGCGATGTCATGTGACCACCTCGGGGGGAGAGCGGGATAGTCGGACGCTAGAAGCCGTTCGCCCCGCGTTCACTGACGCCGCAGCCAAAACCGGCCGTCCCCCGCTCGTCCTCCAGGCCAATCGCCGAGTGCCGATCCTCAGCGTGGGAAGCCCACCGGGCGGGTGCCCTCCGGCTGGCCGGTGAAGCGCATCCGGCGCAGTCCGACGCCGCTGACCAGCAGGTCCTCCTGATCCGGGCGGAGCGTGAACGGCCCCGCCCGCCACGCCCCCGCGGGCGCGGGCTCGACCGGCAGCCGCAGCTCGGTCCCGATGCTCAGTTCACCGTCCCGCACCGTGGCGAGGACGCCCAGCTCCTCGCTGAGGTACACGCCGTCCGGAAGCGGCTCCGTGCCCGGCGGGTCGCACGGCACGTACGCCACCGGACGCCGGGCCGCCGACGTGCTGCCCAGCAGCAGCCGGTCGTCCTCCCTGGCCAGCCAGGCTCCGTCGGCGTCGCCCGTGCCGTGCCAGCGGCCGTCCGCGCGGGGGGTGAACGTGACGGGCACGCCGCCGACGACCAGCTCGATCGCGCCGTCCGCCCCCTCGGTGAGGGTGAGGGTGTCGTCGCCCGCCCGGTCGTGCCAGTGCCCGGCGGGGACCGGCATGGGCTCGTCGGCGGGCGGCGGTTCGGCGACCGGCGGCTCGCCGAGCAGGATGCGGGCGAGGCGGTCGGTCAGCCCGACCGGGTCGGTCGCGGTCTGGTTGGACAGCACGGCGACGCCGAAGCCGGGGTCCGGCAGGTAGAGCAGGTTGGACAGGTACCCGTGCATGCCTCCGGCGTGCGCGTACGCGGGACGGCCCGCCACCTCGGTGTGGTAGATCCCGAAGGCGTACGGCAGGACGGTGCCGTCGGCGAGCACGGCCCGTTCGAGCAGCGCGTCGCGCAGGTCCGCGCCGAGCACCCGTCCGTCGGCCAGGAAACCGAACCAGGCGGCGAGGTCGCTCACGCTGGTCGCCAGGCCGCCGTCGCCGACGGCGCTCTCCTGGGTGTCGGCCCGCCGGGGCTCGCCGTCGGCGTTGGCGTAGCCGTAGGCCAGCCGCGGCAGCGCCGCCGCCGCGTCGTCCCGGAACACGCTGTCGTCCATGCCGAGGGGGGAGAAGATCCGCTCGCGGGCGAACGCGGCGAGGGACTTTCCGGTGACCCGGGAGACCACGACGGCGGCCAGGACGTAGCCGGTGTTGGAGTAGCTGAAGTCGGTGCCCGGGGCGAAGGTCGTCGCGCGGATGCCGGCGAGCATCCTGAGCAGCCGCTCCTCGGTCATCTCGGCCAGTGGCACGCCGGTGATCGCCTGCAGCGCGTACCACTCCGGCAGGCCACCGGTGTGCTGCAGGCACTGTCGCAGCGTGACGGGGACGTCGAGGGCCAGCTCGGGCACGTGCGTCCTGACGTCGTCGTCCAGGCTCAGCGCGCCGTCCCGCGCCAGCAGCAGGACGCAGGCGGCGGTGAACTGCTTGCTGGCCGAGGCGATGTCGAAGCGCGTGCGGGCGTCGATCGGGACGCCGAACTCCACGCACGCCATGCCCGTGGCCGTGGTGCGCAGCGCGGAGCCGTCGGCGTATATCCCCACCGCGAGCCCGGGGTCGCCCGGCTTGACCAGGGCGGAAATCTCGTTCTCTACCAGCTCAAGATCCATGTTTTCCAGTATCACGACGTGAGACGGTCCGCCTTTTGGCCGCCGATGCAAAGTTGCGGAGCCCGTTTTGGCGTCGGCGACGACGGACGGCCGGAAATCTTTGGCGTACGACCACAAACCCGGCGGCGCAGGCCGGGTCTAGGTTCACCGCATGATCAAGCTACTGCTCAGCGGGGTGGTCGCCGCCTCCGTCGCGTTCGGGCCCCTGGCGGCCCCCGCGCACGCCTCCACGCCCGCCCCGTCGGCGCCGGTCCTCCCCGCGCCGACGGGCCCGCACCCGATCGGGACCGCGACCCTGCACCTGGTCGACTCCTCCCGCGCCGATCCGTGGACGCCCGCCCGGCGGCGCGAGCTGATGGTCACGCTGTGGTACCCGGCGCGCACGAAGACGGGCACCCGGGCGCGGTACGTGACGCCCGCCGAGTCCGCGCAGCTGCTCGCCGGGCTGCAGGTCGAAGGAGTGCCCACCGACCTGCTCAGCCGGATCAGGACGCACGCGGTCACCGGGGCGGCGCCGTCGCGGACCGGGCTGCCGCTGGTCGTCCTCTCCCCGGGCTTCGGCCTGCCCCGCTCGTCGCTCACCTCGCTCGGCGAGGACCTCGCCAGCCGCGGCTACGCGGTCGCCGGGATCGACCACACCTACGAGTCGATGGCGACCACCTTCCCCGACGGCCGCACCACCACGTGTACGGCGTGCGACATCGAGGATTCCCCCGGCCTCGTCCCGGCGATCCGCTCGGCCGACGTCTCGTTCGTGATCGACCGACTGACCGGCCCACGTCCCGCGTGGGGGCCGCCCGGGCTGATCGACGCGTCCAAGATCGGCATGGCCGGCCACTCCATCGGCGGCAACAGCGCGGCCCAGGCCATGCTTGACGACCCCAGGATCGACGCCGGCGTGAACATGGACGGCGCGTTCATCACCCCGATCGCGGCCCCCGGGCTGGCCCGGCCGTTCATGCTGTTCGGCGCCGCGGACACCTTCACTCCGGGAAGCCCGGACGAGGAGCGGTCCTGGCGGGACAACTGGCCCCGGCTGACCGGGTGGAAGCGATGGGCGGCCGTCACCGGGGCCGGGCACGAGTCCTTCACCGACTATCCGGTGCTGAGCGAGCAGCTCGGCATGCCCGCCGGAGCGCTGAAGGGCGCCCGCGCCGTGGACGTCACCCGCGCGTACGTCTCGGCGTTCTTCGACCGGCACCTGCGCGGCCGCGTGCAGCCGCTGCTGGACGGCCGCTCACCGAAGTACCCCGAGGTCAAGTTCCAGACGGTCGGCTAGATCAAGCCCCGCGGCGCGCGGCCCAGACGGCGCCTCGCTGCGTTGACGCCCCGCCCGCGTTGTCGCGGCGCGAACACGCTGGCCGGGAACAGGTCCCGGCCAGCGGGTCATGCGGCAGAAGGCGGCCGCCCTTGTCCAAGGTGGTGCGCGACGACCTGCAGGGCGTTGCCTGAATGTCCGGTTCGTACGATCGGGTGGCCGAGCGCGTCAAGGCGTTCCGCTTCCAAGGAAGTGGAACAGGCATCCTGGGAGCGCCACGTTCTGTCCGGCCCGCTCGATAGGCTGAGAGGGCACACTGCCACCGGACAGGAGGTAAGGCGTCGTCATGACCGTCCCGCGGCACGACAATCCTTATCCGCAAGTTGAGCGGACCTTCACCGCCGTGCGCGCGGCCCTGCCTTCGGCCAACGTCGCCGCGTTCGACGCCGAACTCGAAGAGATCACTCACGCGCCTGTCGTCAACCTGGCGGCGCTGGACGACTTCCTGTCCGCGTGGTGGCGCATCGCCACCCGCGCCGCCGCTGATCCGGCCGGCTGGCAGCGGATGCACCGAGAGGCCGAGCAACTGCAGTCCGGTGCGCGTACGGCAGGGCCCACAATGGCCGAGGTGCTGGCCCGCCGCGGAGTCCGGCGGTAGGTGTACACCATCCGAATGGGCAGCGACGTCGCCGAAGCCCAAATCGACGATCTGTCCGACGCCGAGATCAATGTCCTGCTGGAGATCTACGAAGTCCTCCGACTGACTCCCGGCAACGGCCGCAAGCTCAGCCCAGCCAGCAACATGTACGTCTGGGACTATAAAGGCATCTCGGTGACCTACGTCGTGCTCGACCCACAGCGCGAGGTCGCGGCGCTCCGGGTGGACCGCTTCCCCATCTGAACCGCGGGTCACAACTCACCCCCGATCCCCGTTCGGTACGGGCAGCATTTGTCAGACACTTCTTGTCGGCCTCGGCTATCCGCGTGACCGGTCGAGGAAGCGGCGCAGTCCCGAGGCCACGCCGTCCGTGGGCACCGTGACCGCGAACCAGGACGCCTCGACGGCGAGGCCCTCGTCGATCGGCACGTTGACGCCCCGCGTCACCGCGGCCAGGCACGCGCTCACCGCCGAGGGGGCGTGGCGGAGAATCCGCTCCGCCAGCTCCCGGGCCGCGCCGAGCAGGTCGTCGGCCGGGACGACGCGGTTGACCAGCCCCAGCTCGTACGCGCGCCGCGCGTCGATGGGATCGCCGGTGAGGATCATCTCCAGGGCGCGCTTGCGCCCGACGAGGCGGGGCAGCCGCTGCGAACCGCCGAACGGCGGCGGGAAGCCCAGCGTGATCTCCGGCTTGGCGAAGGTGGCGTGCTCGGCGGCGACGGCGAGCGGCGCCGCCTCGGTGATCTCACATCCGCCGCCGTAGGCGAGGCCGTTGACCGCGACGATGATCGGCTTGGGGAAGGTCTCGATCCTGCGGGTCAGCCCCTGCCCCCTGCGTACGACCTCGCGGAGAGCCTGGTCGACGCCTCCGGCGATGCTGGCGGCGAGATCGCCGATGTCGGCGCCCGCGCTGAAGGCGCGCCGTCCCGATCCCGTGAGGATCACGGCCCGGGTCTCCTCGTCGGCCTCGACCCGGTCGAGGACGTTCATCAGCGCGTCGATGGTCGCGTAGTTCAACGCGTTGAGCTTCTCCGGGCGGTCGATCGTGATCGTGGTCACGCCGCCCTCGCGGGAGGCCAGGACGGTGGTCGGCGTCGTCGTTGTCGGCGGTGTCATGGGCGGGGCGCTCCGATCGGGTTGGGCACGGGGATGACGCGGGTGTCGACGAGGTGCCGGCTGATCGGCGTGGCCAGCCGGATGGCCTCCTCGACACCGGTCTCCCCGAGCGTGGTGACGGGTCCGGCGGCCAGCCTGTCGGTGGCGCTCTCGATCTCGCGCCGCAGGGCGCCGCCGGTCTTGGTGAGCCGGGAGTCGCGATCCAGCAGCCCGCGGGCCACCAGCCGGCGCCGGGCCTCGTCCCACTCGGTGTCGGTCCAGCCCCGGCTCTTCTGGATCAGCTCCCTGGAGACGTTCCCGGTCGCCACGTGGGTGAGGCCGGCCTCGATGCCGGTGAACCCGGCGTGGACGACGGCGACGACGTGGCCGTCGCCGCGGTGCTCGCGCAGGATCGTGGCGGCGAGCCAGAGCCGTCCGACCAGGTCGGCGGGGCGTGGCACCCGTGACCAGGCGGCGGCCAGGGCCCGCCCCTCGAAGCCGCATCCGGCGACGGCGCGTTCGAGCAGCTCGACCAGGAGTCCGAGCTCCTCGCGGCCGACGGGCGGCAGGACGCGCGCGACGGCGGCGCGCACCGCCTCGAGGCGGGTGGCGAGCACCGTGCCCGGGTCGGCCAGGGCCCACGCGTCCGGCAGGGCACGCGCCACCTTCGCCGGTGAGAAGGCGAAGGACAGTGCCGCCCCGGTGGCCGCGTCCACCGCTCCGACCGGCGCGAGCCGCCCGGCGAAGTAGCCCATCCACCAGCCGCGCAGGCCGACGGCCGCGGCGGCCTCGGCCGGCTCCGGGGTGAAGTAGGCGACGGCGTGGATCGGCTCGATCGCCTCCCAGAACCGGCGGGCGAGCGTGGGGCTCGGACCCATGGACGTCTCCTTCCAGCCGCGCGCGTACGCGGCGACGACCAGCCTGTACGTTGCCGAACTCGGATAACAGTGCCAATTTTGGACAATGGACCAGGATTTGGGGTGGTGGGTACGGATCGCTCTCGACGGGTGGCGGGAGCGGAGCGGCTCCCGCTACCGGCGGATCGCCGAGGCCCTCGCCGACGCGATGGAGCGGCGGCTGGTCGGCGCCCGGACCCGCCTGCCGGCCGAGCGGCCCCTCGCGGACGCCCTCGGCGTCAGCCGCGGCACGCTCGTCCGCGCCTACGACGAGCTGGCCGACGCCGGTCTCGTGGAGCGCCGCCAGGGGGCGGGCACCTACGTCCGGCCGCGACCCGCGTGGACCCAGGCCCCGGTCGAGAACGCCGCCTCCGCGCTCCTGCGGCGCAGGCTCGCCCACGACGGCCCGGCCGGGCATGACGACGTCATCGACCTGTCCCTGTCGGTGCCCGCCGGGGTGGACCACCTGCCGCACGTCGAGGGCGGCCTCCTCCCGCACGACCTCGGTTCGTACGGGCACGGCCTGCACCCGGCGGGGCTGCCCGAGCTGCGCGCCGCGCTCGCCGACCACCTCACCCGGCTCGGCCTGCCGACCACGGCCGAGCAGCTCATCGTCACCTCCGGCGCCCGGCACGCCCTGTCCCTGGTGGCCGCCGCGCTCGTCGCCCCGGGGCGTACGGTGATCGCGGGCTGTCCGGCGTACCCGGGCTTCTCGGCGGTCGTGGCGGCGCGCGGCGGCCGCCTCGTCGGGGTGCCGGTGGACCCGCTCGGCGTGGACGCGCACGCGGTGGAGCGGGCGGCCGCGCAGGCGCGCGAACCGCTGGTCTATGTGGACTCGGCCGGGCACGACCCGACCGGCGCGCTCCTCAGCGCCGCCCGCCGCGACTCGCTCCTCGGCACGGCGCGGCGGCACGGCGCACTCATCGTGGAGGACCTCTCCCAAGCAGGGCTGGACCTCGACCCGGACGGACGTCCTGCGGCGCCCCTGGCGGCGGACGACTCGGTGATCGCCGTCGGGTCCCTGTCCAAGATGTTCTGGGCGGGCCTGCGCGTCGGCTGGGTCCGCGCGCCGGCCCCGCTGCGCGACCACCTGCTGCGGCTGCGGTCCGCGAGCGATCTCGCCCCGGGCGTCCCCACCCAGATCATCGCGGGCCGCCTGCTCCGGGCCGCCGACGCCGGCTGGAGGGAGGGGCTGCGCGCGACGCTGCGCGACCGCCGCGATCTGCTGCTGGAGCTGCTGGCACGCCACCTCCCCGCCTGGCGAGTCGGTGACCCGCAGGCCGGGCTGTCGGCGTGGGCCGTCCTGCCGGTCACCGAGAGCGAGACGTTCACGCACCTGGCCGCGCGCTACGGCGTGATCGTGGCCTCCGGGGCCACCGCCTGCGTCGACGGCGGCCACCACGACGGCGTCCGGCTGTCCTTCGCCGAGTCGCCGCGGACGCTGGAGTCGGCGGTGGACCGGCTCGTCGCGGCCTGGGAGGAGCACACCCGGCGGCTCGCGGCGAGCCGGTGAAACTTCTTCGGAGTGGTCAGCGCGCCCAGACGGACTCGCCGTCGACCAGCGTCAGGTCCACCCGGGTCCGGCTGATCTCGTCGAGCGCGGTCTCGTCGAGACGGCGGTCCAGGATCACCACGTCCGCGCGGGCGCCCGGCTCCAGCGTGCCCACCTCGTGCTCGCGGCGCAGCGCGTACGCGGAGCCCGCCGTGGCGGCACGCAGCGCCGAGCGCAGGCTCATCGCCTCCTCCGGCGCGAACAGCGGGGCGTCCGGCTCGCCCGGGTGGCTCCGGTTGACCGCGACGTGGATCCAGTCCATCGGGTTCGGCGTGCTCACCGGCCAGTCGCTGCCGAAGGCCACCCGCACGCCCGCCTTCTCCATCGTGCCGAAGCGGTACTGCAGGGCCGCCAGCTCACCCGGCAGGTACGGGATCGTCATGTCGAGCATCTGCGGGTCGGCCTGGGCCCAGTACGGCTGGACGTTCGCGATGACGTCGAGCGCGGCCATGCGCGCCACGCTGCGGTCGTCCGCGATCTGCAGGTGCGCGAGCTGGTGCCGCCGGTCGCGCGGGCCGTTGGCGCGGTGCGCCGCCTCCACCACGTCGAGGCACTCGCTGACCGCGCGGTCGCCGATGGCGTGGAAGTGCAGGTCGAACCCGGCGGCGTCCATCTCCGGCACCGCCCGGCCCAGGTCGGCGTGGTCGAAGAAGGTCAGCCCGGTTCCCGCGCCCGCCACGCCGACGTACGGGCGCGAGAGCGCGGCCGTGTGGGTCTCGCACACCCCGTCGTACATGATCTTGATGGCGGTGCAGGCGAACCGGGAGTCCGGCGGGCAGCCGCGCCGCTGCTCGACCAGTTCGGCGAGCGTGCCCTCCGAGGCGTCGCGCGGCCACCACAGCGCGCCGGTGACCCGGGCGCGCAGGCTGCCGTCGGCGGCGGCCCGCCGGTAGACGTCGTAGATGTCGGTCGTGGGGACGAACGGCCCGACGATGGCGTCCTGCCACGACGTCACACCGTAGGAGAACATCCGCCGTTGTGCCTCCAGCAGGCCCCGCCGCAGGTCCTCCGCGCCCACCGGCGGGACCAGGTCGGAGACGAGCTGCATGGCCGACTCGTGCAGCAGCCCGGTCGGCGCGCCGTCGGCGTCGCGGTCCACCCGGCCGCCCGGCGGCGGGTTCCGCAGCAGCGCGGGCGCCACCCGGTCGAGCGCCGCCGTGCTGACCCAGGCGCTGTGGCCGTCGCGGTTCGCCAGGTAGACGGGACGCCCGCCGCAGATGGCGTCGAGCTCCTGCCGGGTCGGGGGACGCTCGGCGAAGTGGGGCAGCGCCCAGCCGCGGCCGAGGATCCACTCCTCACCTGGATGGGTGCGGGCGTAGTCGGCGACCGCGCGCAGCACCTCGTCCCGGCTCTCACAGGAGGTGAGGTCGCAACGCAGCAGCTCGACACCGGACTCGGGCACGTGGACGTGGGAGTCGGCGAAGGCGGGCAGGACGGAGCGTCCCTCCGCGTCCACCGTCTCCGTGCCGGCCGGGACCTCGGGAACTCCGGCGTCCGCCGGGACGACCTCGGCGATCCGGCCGCCGGAGACACGGATCGACCAGGACGCGGCCTCCCGGTCGGCCAGCGGCAGGTGGGCGTTGCGGATCAACAGGTTTCCCGCCATCGGGGTGCACATCGCTTTCTGCGGAGGATAGGGCTGGGAAGGGATCAGCGGACGCCGGACAGGGCGTCGACCGCCTCCTTGGAGCCGCCGGCGCGCCGCAGCACCAGCGCCACGGCGGCGAGCGCGGCCAGGGTCAGCAGCAGCATCACCGCCGACATCGCCGCCAGCTCGGGGCGCAGTCCCGCGCGCACCGCGCTGAACACGTACACCGGCCACGGCGTCGAGCCGGAGACCTGCACGAACGCCGAGATGATCGTGTTGTCGAGGCTCAGCGTGAACGCCATCAGCGCCCCGGCCAGCACGGACGGCAGCAGCAGCGGCAGGGTGACCAGGCGGAAGCGGCGCAGGGGAGGGGTGTACAGGTCGGCCGCCGCCTCCTCCAGGGAGGAGTCCATGCCCTGCATCCGGGCGCGGACGAGGAAGGTCACCACCGCCGTCGCGAACAGCGAGTGGGCGACCACGAGGCGGACCCAGCCGCTGTTGAACAGGGTCAGGTCGTGGTCCACCCCCAGCGAGACGAACCACGGGAGCAGCGCCACACCGGAGACGATCTCCGGCGTCACCAGGACCAGCGCCAGCAGCACGGTGACCAGCCGCCCGATCCGCCCGCCCGGATGACGGGCCAGCGCGTACCCGCACAGGGTGCCGAGCACGACGGCGATCAGGGCCGCACCCGCCGCCGCGCGCACCGACACGGACACGGCGGAGAGGATGTCGTCGTTGGACAGCGCCGCGACGTACGCGTCGAAGCCGAACCCCTCCCAGGACGCCAGCAGCCGCCCTCGGTTGAAGGAGTAGACGACGATGACGGCGATCGGCGTGAAGAGGAACGCGATCACGAGCAGGCCCCACAGGCTCAGGACCCGGTCCACGATCGGCCGCGCTCTCATGCGGGGCTCCCTTCCGCGATCCCGGCGAGCTCGCGCCGCCGCCGGTGGGTGAGCAGCCAGGTGCAGGCCGCGCCGACCGCGGCCGTGGCGAGGATCGTCAGGGCGATGACGACGATCAGCACGACCGCCATCGCCGAGCCGAGCGCCCAGTTCTGCGCCTGCTGGAACTGGCTGGCGACGAGCTGGCCGACCATGTTGCCGCGCGCGCCGCCGAGGACGGCCGCCGTGACGTAGTCGCCCATCAGCGGGATGAACACGAGCAGCAGCCCGGCGGCGATGCCCGGCCGGGCCAGCGGCAGCGTGACCTGCAGCGCCGTACGCCACCGGTTGGCGCCGAGGTCCTTGCTCGCCTCGCGCAGCGAGCCGTCGACCCGGTCCAGGGCGACGTACAGCGGGAGGATCATCATGGGCAGGTAGTTGTAGACGACGCCCAGCAGCACCGCGCCCCGGGTGAACAGCATCGAGAACGGCGTGTCGATCAGCCCGAGGCTCTGCATCGCCCGCGAGGCGAACCCCTCGGGCGACAGCACGACCTGCCATCCGATCGTGCGGATCAGGAAGTTGGTCCAGAACGGCACGAGCACCAGGGCCAGCACGACGAAGCGCCGGTGCGGCCGCACCTTGACCGCCAGCCAGTACGCGAAGGGCAGGCCGATCGCCAGGCAGAGCGCGGTGCCGGCCAGGCCGATGCGCAGCGTCCCGGCGAAGCTGGTCAGGAACGTGTCGCCGAGCGCCTCCCGGTAGCGGTCCAGCGTCAGCACGTCGTTCGCGTGGGTCTGGTACAGCCCCGGCTTGCGGCCGAGGGAGTACCAGAACACCAGCCCGACCGGGGCCACGAAGAACAGGGCGATCCACGCCAGGGCGGGCGTGGCGAGCAGCCCCGACGGGACCGCTCGCCACGCCGCTCGCGGACCGCGGCGGTCGGAACTCATGCGCCGGCCTTGGCCTTCATCTTGTTGACGATGGCCATCCGCCGCTCCTGGCCCTCGTTGATGACGCCGGTGTACATCGTGGTGAGCTGCTCGGCGGACGGGAAGATCATGTCGATCAGGCCGAGCTTGAGCTTCTTCGCCTCCTCCTCGCTGCCGGTGACGCCGCTGCCGTAGCCGACGAAGTCCACCTGCTTGACCGCCACGGCCGGGTCGAGCACGTAGTTGATGAGCTCGTGCGCGGCGTCGGCGTTCGCGCTGCCCTTCACGATCGCCCAGTTGTCCATCCAGAGGTTGGTCTTCGGGCCGGGCAGGACCCACTTCCAGCGGTCCTGGTCGCCGCTCGCGAGGATGCCGCGCCGGGCGTCGCCGTTCCAGCAGTGCATGAGGGCGTGCGTGCCCTGCGGGATCGCGCTGCTGCCGGGCGAGGAGTCGAACGCGGCGATGTGCCGGGCGAGGGTGTCGACGAGGAACGTCTCGATCTGGTCGAGCTGGGCCTTGTCGGTCGTGCTCTGGTGCCACCCCCGGGCGAAGCACAGCATGGCGCAGATCTCGCCCGGGTCGTCGACCAGCGAGGTCTTGCCGCTGGCCTCCTTCTGGGCGGCGTCGAAGAAGTCGTCCCAGGTCTTCAGGTCGCGCTTGACGACCCTGGTGTCGTAGACGAAGCCGGTGGTTCCCCAGTACTTCGTCACGGTGTACTTGTTGCCCTGGTCCCATTCCTGGTTCTGGAACGCCTTGTCCAGGTTGGCGAGATTGGGCAGCTTGGCGTGGTCGAGCTCCTGGAGCAGGCCGTTCGCCGCCATCTGCGGGACGAAGACGCCGGTCGGGATGACGATGTCGTAGCCGCTCGTGCCCTTGGCCGCCGCCAGCTTCGCGATCATCTCCTCATTGGAGCTGTAGGAGTCGACGAGCACCTTGGGGCCGTACTTCGCGGCGAAGTCCGCCAGCACCTTCGGGTCGTCGTACGCGCTCCAGGAGTAGGCACGCAGTTCCGCGGCGGCCGAGCCGGAGCCGCCCGAACCCTTCGAGCCGCCGCAGGCGGCGAGCAGGGGAACACTGGCCGCGGCGGCGAGCCCGGCGAGGAAGGTGCGGCGGGGGAGACCGGCGACCCGCGCCGCGGGTGCGAGAAGGCGGGGAGTGTGGTCGTGGTGGTTCACTTGGCGCTTCCAATCGGGGCACGGGGTGTGGCTTCGGCGGGGAAGACGTGGACGTCGGAGGGGGCCCAGGAGCACCGGACCCGGGCGCCCTCGGCGAGGCGGCCGGCCTGGCGGCGCGGCACGCGGGCCAGCAGTTCGTGGCCCGCGTCGGCGTGGACGACGTACTGGAGGACGTCACCGAGCAGGGAGACCGCGGCGACCGTGCCGGGCAGGGCGTTGGCCGAGCCGTCAGACTCGTCCGGCGCCGCCTCGGCCACGGCGACGGCCTCGGGCCGTACGGCGACACGCACCGCGGCGGCTCCTGAGCCCGGCGTCGTCACCGGTTCGGCAAGAAGGACCGTTCCACCGTCGATCTCGATCGTGCGGCCTCCGTCGGCGACGGTGCCGTCGAAAAAGTTCTGCTGGCCGATGAACCCGGCGACGAACGCGGTGGCCGGCCGCTCGTACACGGTGTAGGGGTCGGCGATCTGCTCGATCCGGCCGTTCAGCATCACCGCGACCCGGTCGCTCATCGACAGGGCCTCCTCCTGGTCATGGGTGACGAAGACGAACGTCGTGCCGAGGCGGCTCTGCAGGAGCTTGAGCTCGACCTGCATGTCCTCGCGGAGCTTGCGGTCCAGGGCGGCGAGCGGCTCGTCGAGGAGCAGCACGCTGGGCCGGTTGACCAGGGCGCGGGCGAGCGCGACGCGCTGCTGCTGGCCCCCGGACAGCCGGTTGGGCTTGCGGTCGGCGAAACGCGTCATCTGCACCATGTCGAGCGCCTCGGACACCCGGGACCGGATCTCCGCCCGGTCGATCCCGCGCCGCTGGCGCAGCCCGTACGCGATGTTCGCCGCGACGGTCATGTGCGGAAAGAGGGCGTAGGACTGGAACACGGTGTTGACGTCGCGCTTGTGCGGCGGCAGGTGCTGCACGGCGGCGCCCGAGATGAGGACCTCGCCGCTGTCGGGCTGCTCGAAGCCGGCGAGCATGCGCAGCGTGGTCGTCTTCCCGCACCCCGAGGGGCCGAGCAGGGAGAGGAACTCCCCGGGGTTCACCGACAGGTCAAGGTCCTGGACGACGGTCACGCCGCCGAAGGACTTGCGGACCGAACGGAGCTCGACGGAGCCGGTCCCGTCACCGGCGCCCGCCCGGCGCGCGGATGTGACGGCGTGCCGGGTGGCGGAGCTGCTCATACGACCTCCTTGGAGGATTCGGCCGGGAATTCGGCGAGGGCGCGCAGCGCCCGCTCGACGATCTGCTCCGGAGGCAGGACGAACTCGACGGTGATTCCGGGCTCGTCGTCCGCGAGCGGTTCGAGCGCGGCGTACTGCGCGGTGACCAGGGAGACCGGCATGAAGTGCCCCTCGCGCCCGCCGACCCGGGCGGCCGCGACGTCCGGCGGACCGGCCAGGTGGAGGAACCACACGCCCGGGCGGTGCTCGCGCAGGGCGTCGCGGTAGGTCCGCTTGAGCGCCGAGCAGGACACCACGCCGCCGGCCGAGCCGCGCGCGGCGAGCCAGTCGCCGACCGCCCGCAGCCAGGGCTCGCGGTCGGCGTCGTCGAGCGGCTCGCCGGCGCTCATCTTGGCGACGTTGTCCTCGCTGTGGAACGCGTCGGCGTCGGCGTAGTCGGCGCCGAGCGCCTCGGCGAGGGCACGCCCCACGGTCGTCTTGCCGGCACCTGTCACGCCCATGACGACAATCAAAGGTGCTACGAAAAATGAAGAACTCACGCGATCTGGTCCCCGATGAGATGATGTCTGAGCATCTTGAAGTAAAAGTATGATCCAAGGCAAGACATCAGCGAAAAAAGCATACTTATGAGAGGCGGACGCATGCCCGGCGTGCCGGACAGACAGCAGCCGAGCGACCGCTCCGGAGGGCTGCACGATCGCGTGCTCGACCAGCTCGGGCCGGCGATCGTCTCCGGAGAGACCCCCGAGGGCGAGGTGTTGCGGATCGAGCGGCTCGAGGAGAGCCTCGGGGTGTCGCGCACGGTCATGCGCGAGGCCGTGCGCGTGCTGGAGTCGATGCAGCTTGTGGCGAGCCGGCGGCGCATCGGCGTCACCGTGCTGCCGCGCTCGCAGTGGAACCTGTTCGACCCGCGGATCATCCGCTGGCGGCTGGCCGGCCCCGACCGCATGGCCCAGCTCGAATCCCTGAGCCAGCTTCGCTGCGGCATCGAGCCGGTCGCCGCCTCACTCGCGGCGACCCGCTGCACCCCGGAGCAGTGCGGCACGCTCACGTCCGCCGTGATCGGCATGTCGGTGACGGCGAAACGCGGCGACCTGGACGCCTACCTGGAGCACGACATCACCTTCCATCGCACGATCCTGGAGGCGTCCGGCAACGAGATGTTCTCCGGTCTGGCCCAGGTCGTGGCCGAGGTCCTGGCCGGCCGCACCCATCACAACCTGATGCCCGCCGAGCCGGAGACCGCCGCGATCCGGCTGCACGGCGACGTGGCCGAGGCCGTACAGCTGGGGCACTCCCGCGAGGCCGAGACGGCGATGCGGGCGATCGTCCTGGAGTCGATCGAGGCCATGTCACTGAACACGGGCCTCGGCATGGTCTAGGTGTACTGACCACGGACATCGGTGACTGCGGTCACGATCAGCGACACGCTGTCGATGGTCGTGAAATGGGTGAGGGCTTTCTGGCGTGGTGTGAGTCGACCGTGCGGGGTGAGCACGATGAGATCTCCTGGGCCTGATGCTGAACGGGGCGGACGGCAAGGCCGGACACGGCGCACACGGTCCCAGGCATGAGGGGGCCGGGGGCCTGCAAGTCAAGGAATGCCGTCCCCCGGAGGTCTCGGGCGCGTCAGCCGACGGGGCTGTCCTGGGTGTCGGGGACCTGGGGCAGCCAGTGCACAGCGTTGTCGCGGAAGGACTGGTTGACCGGGACGAGGTCGAGGCCGCTGGTGTCGTCCAGGGCCGTGACGACGATGCCGAGATCCGGGACGTCGCTGTCGATCGCCGCGAGGCGGCTGCCGCAGTGGGGGCAGAAGCCGCGCTTGGCCTCGCCCTCGAACGTCTCGAACCAGGTCGGCTCGCTCTCGCCGGTCCAGGTGACATCTTTCGGGGCGAAGCCGGCCCACCACATCATCGGCCCGCCGCCGAGCTTCTGGCAGTGGGGGCAGCTGCACGTGTGAGGGTAGGCAGCCTTGCCCTTGACGGTGAAGCGGATCCGTCCGCACAGGCATCCGCCGGAGCGTTCCTGGGCTGAGGCGACGATGTCGGCGGTGCGATTCATCAGTTCATCTCCCGGGCACGGTGCGTGAGTTGAGCCCACCAGTGTGTCATCCCCTCGGCGATCGTCAGGAACTGGTGGGCGCGGGCCGCGGTGGAGTGTTGCCGCAGCCGCTCGGGGTACGGGCCGACCCCGCCGATTGGCAGGTAAGGCTCGATGAACTCCCACTCTTCGTCTGTCAGTTGGACTCGCGTCACCCAACACGGGGTCCCGGTAGTCCTGTAGGAATTTCTGTCGGATATGCGCCTGAGCTGGGGTTACGTGTCCTTGGTGAGGTGTCGGTAGATGGTGGGGCGGGTGACGCCGAACTCGTCGGCGATCTGCTGGACGGTGTAGCGGCGTTTGCCGTCCTCGTCTTTCTCGTCGTACATCTGGCGCGCAAGCTTCACCTGGCGGGGGCCGAGCTTGGGCTTCTGACCGCCGGTCCGGCCCCGGGCGCGGGCGGCTTCCAGGCCGTCGAGGGTGCGTTCGGACATGAGGGTGTGCTCGAACTCGGCGATCGCGCCAAGGATCTGGAAGAACATCCGGCCGACCGACCGCGCCACCAGGGAGCCGACTCCGAACGCCACCGCTGCGGCGAGCACCAGTGCGCCCAGTCCGTTGTCGATCACCGAAACAAGCGCGGTACGCCTTCCGTATGAAAGGGCTCAGCCCACCACGAACAGCACGCTCGGGCCGGGATCACGATAATGACGAATGCGGTGACCATGAACGTCACCAGCCGATCCAAGGCGATCACAAATGAGACGATAGATGCACCTGCGTTCAGGGCGACAGGGATCACACGTGCCGGCGATGGAGGACCGCGGTTTGGACGGGGATGTCAGCCGGAGGGCAGAAGCTCGAGTGGCAGAGCGTTCGGAGGAGCGACCGCCGACGCGGATCGCGACCGGCGCCGAGCCGGCGGGCGGGGTCCGGTGGGCGGTACGCCTCACAGAAGTGCGCAAGACCCATGGTCGAGGGCGAGGCGGAGTGATTGCGCTGGACAACGTGTCGACGGCATTGCCGTACGGCACGTTCACCGCGATCATGGGCCCGTCCGGGTCGGGAAAGAGCACGCTGCTGCACTGCGCGTCCGGCCTGGAGCGACCGGATCAGGGCATGGTCGAGGTCGGTGGTCGTGAACTCGGCGCTCTCAGTGAGACGGCTTTGACGAGGCTGCGCCGTGAACGCATCGGGTTCGTCTTCCAGGGGTTCAACCTCCTTCCCGCCCTGACCGCCGAGCAGAACATCGTCCTGCCGGTCCGTCTCGCGGGCCGGCGAGCGACGCTGGACCGCGACTGGCTGGAGCGGCTGATCGACTACACCGGGCTCGGTGAACGTCGGCACCACCGGCCGGGGGAACTGTCGGGAGGCCAGCAGCAGCGTGTGGCCATCGCCCGGGCCTTGATCACCCGGCCTGACGTGGTCTTCGCCGACGAGCCCACCGGAGCGCTGGACACCTCCTCCGGCCGCAAGGTCCTTGAGCTGCTGCGCGGGCTGGTCGAGGAGGTCGGTCAGACGGTCCTGATGGTGACCCACGATCCAGCGGCCGCCTCGTACGCCGATTCCGTGCTGCTGCTCGCGGACGGGCGCATCATCGACGTGCTGCGCCGACCGTCTGCGGCGACGGTCGCCGAGCGGCTCGCCGGACTGGGGGTGTGACGTGCTCGTCTCGCTGGCCTGGTCCACCGTGCGGTTCCGGAAAACGTCTTTCACCGGATCGTTCGTGGCGATGACGTGCGCGCAGCTTCTAGTGATGGCCTGCGCCGCGCTGTTGGAATCGGGGGCGAGGGCGGCACCGGCCCAGGGCGGGGGAGACGTCATCTCCTTCGCCGTCCCCTTTGGCTTCACCTGCCTGCTCGTCTCCGCCTTCGCGGTGGCCGGCACCTTCTCCCTCTCGGTTCAGCAGCGCACGCGGGAGATCGCCCTGCTCAGGGCCGTCGCCGCGACGCCCGGCCAGGTCCGCCGGCTCATCGCCTACGAGGCCCTCGTGGTCACCGCCGTCGCCGCCGTCCCCGGCTGTGGTCTCGGCGTTCTGCTGGCGGCCGCGCTGCGGGCCTGGATCGTCGGGCAGGGCTGGGTGCCGGAATCCTTCTCGTTGAGCTTCGGGCCGCCCAGCGTGCTCGGCGCGGTGTCGCTGTGCGGGGTGACGGCCCAACTCGCCGTCTGGAGCAGCGGTCGGCGAGCCGCCAAGGTCCGAGTCCTGCAAGCCCTGGGGGAAGCGTCGGTGCCCGCCCGGCGTGTGGGCGTGGCACGCACGGTGCTGGGACTCGCGGTGCTGGCCGGCGGCGTCTGGGGGCTGGCGGCACTCTCCCGGTCTTCGATCTCGGACGCCGCCAGCGCGGCAGGCGGCATGGTCATGGTGCTCATGGTCGCGGTGGGACTGCTCGCCCCCTGGGTCGGAAGGGGCGCGGGTGCCGTCTTCGGGCTCCTGTGCCTTCTGCTGCTGCCGGTGATCGGCCCGCTGGTCCGGGCGAACCTCGGCGTCGGCCACCGCCGGCTGGGCGCGGCCGCCACGCCGCTCGCGCTCACCGTCGCGTTCGCGGCTGTCGCCCTGTTCGTCCCCCAAATGAAGTGGCACGAGCTGCAAAAGCAGGACCACGGTCGGCTGGTCGCCGACCGTCTGGTGCAGGCTACGGAGAAAGGACTGCCCGACTCCGCCGACCGGACAGTGCGCGGACTGCCGGGAGTGGCCGCGGCGGTCGGCACCAGGCAGGCATGGGCCCAGGTGCTCACCCGCAACGATCCGGCGGGGCAGGGCCCGGATGCCATCGCCCAGGCGGTCACCGACGGCCCGCTGAACCAGGTGCTGGACCTGGGCGTCGCCCAAGGCGACGTCGACCGGCTCGGCTCGCACGACATCGCGATGAGCCAGGCGCTCGCCCGCAAGGTCCACGCCGCGGTGGGCGATCGGCTGTGGCTCTCCTTCGGCGACGACCGTCGCGAAGGCACCAGGGTCACCGCGATCTACACCCGTGACCGAGGATTCGGTGACCTCGTCGTCTCACATCAGCTCGCCGCCGCGCACCGGAACGGTGAACCGTCCGGCCAGGACACGGTGTACGTGCGCGCCCTGCCGGGACAGCAGCGGACAGTGGCGGAGGGGCTGGAGGCTCTGCGGCGAAAGCATCCGTCCTGGCAGGTACTCGACCGCACCGCGCACTGGTCCGAGGCGCGCCGCCAGCAGGACGCATCGATGGCCGCCACCTACCTGCTGCTGGTCGTGGTGACCGTGTTCACGTCGATCTCGGTGGTGAACACACTGGTGATGACCACCATGGAACGCGCCGGGGAATTCGCGTTGTTGCGGCTCGTCGGTGCGACGCGCAGGCAGGTCGCCCGCATGATGAGCGCGGAGAACGCCGTCACGGTGCTCGCCGCACTCGGCGTCGGCGCGACGGTGGCCGCAATGGTGCTGACCGGGTTCAGCAAGGCGTTGACCGACTCGCCGTACCCCTCCCTGGAAGGTCCCACCATCGCTCTGATCCTGGGCGCGGCAGGTGTCCTCGCACTCACCACGGGGCTACTGACCACGCACATCGCCCTTCGCCAGCAGCCGGGCACCGCCCTGCGCGGCGGCGAATAGCCCCCGCGCGGGCGACCGGGACGACACGGGCCTGACGGTGGTTCCCACGTGGCCCGCGAGTCACGCGCGGACACGGCCTGGTCGAACAGGGCGACGACCTCGTCCAGTTGGTCGATCGCCGCCTGCGCGACGAACGCCAGCAGGATCGGGTACTTGCGTTCCTCCCGCCGGTCCAGTGCCTGGTTCGTCGACCTCCGCGCCACCGTCGCCAGGAACCGGCGCCGCTCGTTCGGCAGCGCAGACAGATCCACGGTGTGCGCGTCGATCGCCCGCAGCCACAACAGCTTGTCGATCGACGTCTTCACCGCCGACGCGGTGGCCTCCCGCGCCCCCTGCCGCAACCACTCCAGCCGGGTCATCCCCAACCCCACGTCCACGATCGGCAGCCGCTCCAGGTCCGCCCGGACCTCCTCGGTCAGCAGATGCCCCAGCAGCTCCGTGGTCAGCGCGGTCGCACCGGTGCGGGCCTCGCCGACCATCTTGGCCAGCACCGTCGGACCTGGCCGCACCACGTGCGCCGACATCAGATACTCCCGCGCCAGGTTGAACAGCAACGTCGAGCTGTCGTGCTCCATCGCCCTGTCCAGCAGGAACTGGGTCAGCTCCTTCAACGCCTGGCTGCCCGGGGCGGTCGTCTTCCAGCCCAGATACTTGACCACCAGCTTCAGGTGGTCGGTCCGGGTATGGTCCCGCCGCCCGTATCCCTGCAACGCTCCCGGATGCAGCCGCAACTGCTCCGCCAACCGGGCCACCGCCGTGGGCGGCACCGACGCCACATCATCCGGCACGAACCCGAGCCAGGACAACGTTCCCAGCTGGACCGCAAGCCCCAGCTCTAGCTGTATTGACGCGTGCAGGGGGCGGCGGGCGGCTTGCCGATGCCCACCAGGAGGGAGTTCTCGATGAACTGCTTGGCCCGGGTCTCGGATTGGGTGACGGTGCCGGTCATCGCGAGCCGCTTCTTCGGCACGTAGAGCTGGAAGGCGCCGAAGAAGCCGTTGTGTCCGTAGACGGTCTCGCCCGCCAGCGCCATCCGGGAGATGCCCAGACCGTACGGCGAGCCGGCCTTGATGCTCTGCGGGGTGCTGCGCAGCATCGTCCGGAGCGTCGCCGGACGCTTGAAGACCTTGCCCTCGAACAGGCCGCGCATGAACCGGTTGAGGTCGGCCGCGGTGGAGACCAGGCCGCCCCCGCCGAACGTGTCGAACGTCGGGTTGAAGTCGTAGGTGTCGAGTTCGCCGATGTAGTTGTGGGCGCGCGGGCCGCGTGGCGCCTCCCGCCCTTCGAGGTAGGTGCGGTCCATCTTCAGCGGCCGTAGCAGCATCGACCGGTACAACCGGTGCAGCGGCTCGCGGGCGGCCTTCTCGATGACGAGCGCGGCCAGGACGTAGCCGGTGTCGGAGTAGTGGTAGCCCTGGCCGGGCGCGAAGTAGGGCTTGCCCGACCGCAGCGCCCAGTCCACCAGCTCCTGGGGCTTCCAGGTCTTGTGCGGGTGTTCGAGGGCGTACTGGAACCACTTCTCGTCCCGCACGTAGTCGTACAGGCCGGCGGTGTGGTCGAGGAGTTGCCGGACGGTGATCCGCGAGCCGTACGGGATGCGCGCGACCAGCTTCCGGTCCAGGTATCCGCCGATGGGAGCGTCCAGGCGCAGGTCGCCGCGTTCGGCGAGCCGGAGCGCGACGGCTGCGGTCATCGTCTTGGTGACGCTGGCCGTCCGGAAGGCATCGGAGGTGCGCAGGGCGCGTCCGCCCAACTCGTACACGCCGGCCGCGCCGTGGAAGCTCCGGCCGGGCCAGGTCACGGCGAGGATCGCGCCGGGCACGGGCGGCACGACGACGCCGTCCAGCAGGCAGCGGAGCTGCGCGTTCGAGGCGTCCCGGCCCTCGGCGGGGACGCGTGCCGTCCGGGCGCCGGCCGGGACGGCGAGGCCGCCACTGAGCACCACGCCCGCCAGGACGGCGCCGAACACCCGGGACTTCTGGACATGGTGGCTAATTTTTGACCGCATGGCCAGGATTCAATCCAGCTGGTATGAGTGAGACAAGAGGCCCGCGCGAATTCTGCGGTTTCCCGCACCAAGGAGGTGCCGCCATGCCCGACTCCGGCTGGGACGACTCCCTGCTCCCCCGAGAGCGTGAGGTGCTTGCCCTGATGGCCGAGGGCTGGTCCAACACCGGCATCGCCGACCAGATGTACGTGTCGCTGAGCGCGGTCGAGAAACACGTCACCGCGGTGTTCGCCAAACTCGGGGTGCCCGCGTCGGCGGCCGGCAACCGCCGGGTGCTGGCGGTGCTGCGCTACCTCGCGGCGACCGGCCGGACCGGCGAACGGCTCAGTGAACGGCCCGGCGCGGGGTGGGGGAAACCGCACAGTCGCTGACCAGGGCTTGCCGCGCGACGTTTCCCTGGCTTGAATTCTGGCCATGCGGTCAAAAATCATTCAGGACGGCCAGAAGAAGAAGGCCTCGTTCATCGAGGAGGCCCGGCGACGGCAGATCGTGGAGGGCGCCATCTCCACCATCGCCAGCGCCGGGCTGCCGCAGGCGTCGCTGGCCCGGATCGCCCAGGACGTCGGCGTCAGCAAGGGCGTGATCTCCTACCATTTCGCCGGTAAGGACGAACTGATCCAGCAGGTAGTCAACGCCCTGTTCGTCGAGACCAACCGGTTCATCAAGGCCCGGGTGGACCGGGCACCAGACGCCCCGCGCCGGCTACGCGCCTTCATCGAGGCCAGCTTCGAGTTCATGGCGGCCAACCGCGCCAACTTCGTCGCCCTGGTGGACATCTGGGGCAGCTTCGGATCGCCGGAGGCCAAGCGCCGTTTCAACGCCGACATGTACGACCCGTGCCGCCACCACCTGGAGGGCATCCTGCGGCGCGGCCAGGACAGCGGCGACTTTCGCGACTTCTCGCCGGGCACGCTGGCCGCCACCGTCCAGGGCGCGATCGACGGCGTGATGCTCCAGTGGGTCTTCGACGAGGAGGCCATCGACCTGGCCGACTGCGCCGCCGAGCTGGTGACGATGTTCGACCTGGCCACCCGGCGGCGGGCGTGACCGCCGCGCCGCCGTTCTGCGGGAGAACGGCCGAGAACATCGCGGGGGGCCTCGGCGGGTTACTCCGGGACCGGGCCGCCGCCGACGGCGACCGGGTGCTGTTCCGCTTCGCCGGCGTCGAGACCACCGTCGCGCAGGTGGAGGACCGGACCAACCGGCTGGCGGACGTGCTGGCCGCGCACGGCGTCCGCCGCGGCGACCGGGTCGCGGTGATGCTGGGCAACGGCGTCGGCTTCCCGGTCGCCTGGCTGGCGATCGCCAAGCTCGGCGCGGTGATCGTCCCGGTGAACCCCGGCTACCGCAGCGCCGACCTGGCCCACGTCGTCAAGGACTCCGGCGCGGTGCTGGCCCTGGCCGGCTCGGCCACCGCAGCCGAGGCGCTGCTGGCGCTGGACTTCGGCGAGGTCGGGCTGCTCGACCCCGCCGACGCCGGGCCCGCGCCCGAACCCGTCCGAGCCGCCGGCACCTTCGACGCGGGCGCCGAGCTGGCCGCCGCGTCCGGCGTCCGCGACCTGCCCGACATCGGCTGGGACGACCTCGTCAACCTCCAGTACACCTCGGGAACGACCGGGTTCCCCAAGGGCTGCATGCTCACCCACCGCTACTGGCTCCACCTGGCCGAGCTCGCGGCCGACGTCGCCGCCGTCACACCGGACGACGTGGACCTCACCGCGCAGCCCTTCTACTACATGGACCCGCAGTGGAACACGGTGCTGTGCCTGCTGACCGGCATCCCGCTGGTGATCCTGCCGCGCTTCTCCGCCTCGGGCTTCTGGCCGTCGGTCCGCGACCACGGCGTCACCTTCTTCTACGTCCTCGGCACGATGCCGCTGCTGCTGCTCAAGCAGCCGCCCGACCCTGAACTGGACCGGGCCCACCGCGTTCGGCTCGTCATGTGCTCGGGCATCACGCCCGCCCTGCACGCCGCGATCGAGGAGCGTTGGGGCGCGCCCTGGCGGGAAGCGTACGGCAGCACCGAGGCGGGGGTCGTGCTGGCCGTCCGGCCCGAGGACACCGCGTGCATTGGCACCGGTGCGATGGGACGGCCCGTTCCCGGCAAGGAGGCCAAGGTCGTTCGAGAGGACGGGTCCGACGCCGCAGACGGTGAGGTCGGCGAGATCGTGGTACGCGGCGAGCCGATGCTGACCGGCTACTGGAACCGGGACGAGCCGCTGCTACGCGACGGCTGGTACCCCATGGGCGACCTCGGCTACCGGGACGCGCGCGGCCACTACCACTTGGTCGGGCGGCTCAAGGAGATGATCCGGCGCGGCAGCGAGAACATCGCCGCCGCCGAGGTGGAGGCGGTCCTGACCGACCACCCGGCCGTGCGCGCCGCCGCCGTGGTCCCGGTGCCCGACGAGCTGTTCGGCGAGGAGGTCAAGGCGTTCGTACAGACCGCCGAGCCCGTCGAGCCGCACGAGCTGGTGGCGTACGTCCGCGCGCGGCTGGCCGACTTCAAGACGCCGAGGTTCGTGGAGTTCGTCGAGGCGTTCCCGATGACGCCGTCCGAACGCATCGCCAAGCACCTGCTGCCCGCCGGACGGGGCGGCGCCTACGACACCCGGGAGGAAATCCGATGAGCACCGATCTGCGGGTGCGCCGCGCCGGCTCGGCCCTGGTGGTCGCCTTCGATCGGCCCGAGGTGCTCAACGCCTTCCGGCAGCGCACCTACGGCGAGTTGGTCGCCGTCCTGGACGAAGCCGCCCACGACGACACGGTGGGCGCGGTGGTGCTCACCGGCACCGGCCGCGCCTTCTCGGCAGGCACAGACCTGAAGGAGGCCGGCGCGCAGTTGGCCGCAGGGTCCGACGCCGACCTGGTCGAACGGACCGCCGCGCTCCAGGACCTCACCCGCCGCTTCACCGGCCACCCCAAGGTGATCATCTCGGCGGTCAACGGGATCGCGGTCGGTGTCGGCGTGGAGCTGGCCATCGCCAGCGACCTGCGACTGGCCGGCCACGCCGCCTCGTTCGCCTTCAAGGAGGTGCACCGCGGCCTGTTCCCGAGCAACGGGGTACTGTACTCGCTGCCCCGCCTGGTCGGCCACGGTCGCGCGGTGGACCTGCTGCTGTCGGGCGAGACCGTCGGCGCCGCCGAGGCGTACCGCGCCGGGCTGGTCAGCCGGCTGGTCCCCGACGCCGACCTGCTCGACGCGGCACTGGAGCTGGCCGAACGCGTCGCCGCCGCCGCACCCACCCCGGTACGCCTGATCAAGAAGGCCATGCAGCGGGTCTGGGAGCTGGACCTGGAAGAGGTGCTCGACCTGGAGACCGAGGGGCTGCTGGCCTGCCTGCGCGGCCCGGACGTGCTCGAAGGCGTCCGGTCCTTCATCGAGCGGCGCCCCGCCGTCTACCGCGGCGACTGACCGTCCCGCGGCGGGACGCCGACCGCGCCCGCCGCCCGTCCCACCCCTGTGATCAACGAGACCCCGGCCCGCCCATGGGCCGGGGTCCCGACCTCCCCTACCCGAAAACAGCAGGGAGCCGAACGCCATGACCGGGCACGACAGCGGGGGATCGCTCCACCGCGGACTCAAACGACGGCACATGACCATGATCGGGCTCGGCGGCGTCATCAGCGCCGGCCTGTTCGTCAGCAGCGGCAAGGTGATCGCCGACACCGGCCCGGCGGCGCTGGTCGCCTACGCCCTGGGCGGCCTGATCGTCATCCTGGTGATGCGGATGCTCGGCGAGATGGCCGCCGCCCGGCCCTCGGCGGGCTCGTTCGCCGACTACGCCCGCACCGCGCTCGGCCCACGCGCCGGGTTCCTGGTGGGCTGGTGCTACTGGCTGTTTGCGATCGTCGCGGTCGCGTTCGAGGGCGTGGCGGGGGCCAAGCTGCTGCACTCCCTGTCCGGCGGCATCCCGGTGCTGCCGACGGCCGTCGCGCTGCTGGCGGCGCTCACCGCGGCCAATCTGGTCTCGGTGAGGCTGTTCGGCGAGACCGAGTTCTGGCTGGCCTCGACCAAGGTCGTGGTGATCGTGGCGTTCCTCGGCGCCGGGACGCTGTACGTCCTGGGCCTGTGGCCGTCCGACGGCGCCGGCGCCGGCCTCGCCACGCTGACCGAGCACGGCGGGTTCGCCCCCAAGGGCTGGGGCGCGGTCCTCCCCGCCCTCGTCACAGTGCTGTTCTCCTACTTCGGCGCGGAGATCGTCACCATCGCGGCCGCCGAGTCGGCCGAACCCGCCAAGGAGGTCGCGCGGGCCACCCTGCGGGTGGTCTGGCGAGTCCTGATCTTCTATGTCGGCTCGGTGCTGGTCATCCTGGTGGTCGTGCCGTGGAACCGCGTCCCGGCCAACGGCACCGACAGCCCGTTCGCCACCGCCATCGCCGAGCTCGGCGTCCCTGGCGCGGCGACCCTGATGACCTGGGTCATCCTGGTCGCGGTCGTGTCGGTGATGAACGCCGCGCTGTACGCTGCCTCGCGCGTCCTCTGCGCGATGGCCGCCCGCGGCGACGCCCCGGCCGCGGCGGCCCGGGTGCGCGCGTCCGGAGTCCCCGCGCCTGCGCTGCTCGGCGGCGCCGTGCTCGCGCTGGTTCTGATGGTCGCCGCTTTCGCGGTCGGCGACGACGCCTTCGACCTGCTGATCAACACGGCCGGGTTGCTGGTGCTGTTGCTCTACGTCTTCGTGGCGCTCAGCCAGCTGCGGCTGCGCCGCCGCATGGAAACCGAGTCGCCCGAGCTGCTCCGGCTGCGGATGTGGGGCTTCCCCTGGCTGAGCCGCGTCGTGGTGGCGCTGCTGGTCCTGGCGTTCGCCGCTGTCGCCTCGTCCGCCGAGGCGCTCCCAGTCGTCGGCGCGGTCTCCGCGGCCGTCGGCGGCACGCTCCTCGCCTACGAGATCAAGTCACGCCACAAGGAGGCCACCGATGCCGTTGCGTAGGACGTCGTAAATCAGCGGACGAGGCGTCGCCAGCAGATGATCGCTGCGGCGAGGGTCATGAGCGCTTCATGGATGTCGTCGGATTCTGGACGGCGGCGGAGGAGGCGTTCACCGACGGCGGGCCACACGCGTCGATAGAGGAGGTGGCGCGGCGCGCGCGCGTGGCGGTCGTCGTGCGTCGAGATCGCCTGTTGGCGGCTTGTCCGGAGCCTGCGGCGTGGAGGGGCGGGTCGAATGCGTGCTGCGCCCGGTTGCCGAGATCTGGAAATACGTACTAATCTCTAGGATTACTATGAATGAGGTAAATATCTACCGGCGTGACCCGGACGGCACCCTCTACGACCCCCGGGCCAGGGCCGCTATGGCGCAGTTCATCGGCGGCGACGGGGACCTGCTCGCCCTCGAGGCGAGCGCCGCCGTCCGCACCGCGTATCACGCCGTCGAGCGGATGCGCGCCCACGGCTCGGAGGGCAGAGGGGTCAGCGCGGGCGCTCTCGACGTGCTGATCCGGCTCAGCGGCAGTGACCAGGGGATCAGCATCGGCGAACTCGCCCGCGCCGGCGGGGTCAGCTCACGGAACGTCACCGGCTTGGTGGACACCTTGGAGCGCGACGGGCTGGTCCGCCGGGTCCCGGACCCGAAGGATCGCCGTTCGGTCCTCGCCGAGATCACGCCCGCCGGGCAGGCGTGGATCGACGCCTTCCGCAAGCCGTCGCAGCTCGCCATGCGGGCGATGTTCCACGGGTTCACGCCCGAAGAGCTGGTCGTCTTCCGCGATCTGTGCCTGCGGATGGCCGCCAACCAGCAGCGCCTCGCCGACCACCTTCGCCAGAACGGAACCCAGTCATGACTCTGACCGCTCAGGAACAGACCCGCCATGCCGTACGCGGCTATCACGAGGCCCGCTTCCGCGGGGATGCGGCCGGGGCCGCGGCGCACCTCGGGGAGCCGTTCCACTTCCAGAGCCCGTTCATCAGCTCGGACGACCGGACGGGACACCTGGCGACGTTGCCGGGATTCGTGTCGATCGTGACCGGGGTCGATCTCATCAGTGAGCTGTACGGCGAAGCCGAGGCGACTCTCGTGTACGACGTGCACACCACCACACCGGCCGGTACGCAGCGCACGGCCGAGCACTTCCGCCTGGAGAACGGCAAGATCGCCTCGATCATGCTGGTGTTCGACGCCTCGCCCTGGCAGTCGATGAAGGCCCACATCGAGCCGTGAAGTAACGGGGGCGCTCGTCGCGCGCGGAGCCACTGCCGGCCACGGTCATCGCGTCGGACCTGGACGCCGGAGCCGGGTGCGGCCGCCGCGAGCCCGGGCCGTATTATCGGCGGCTCGGACATCCGATGATCCCGCATCCGCGGGACGCCGCGGACGGGACGGTCGCCCCTTCGGCGCGTGACGCCCGGCGAGCGGCACGAGCAGGAGGGGGACGATCGGTGCGATCGGGCTGGACGCTCGCCGTGCTCCTGTCGGCCTGGTTCATGGCCCAGTTCGACTTCTTCGTGGTGAACGTGGCCGCTCCCTCCATCGAGCGTGAGCTGCAGGCGGGGCCCGCCGCGCTGGAGCTGATCGTGGGCGGGTACGCCTTCACGTACGCCGCCGGCATGATCACCGGCGGCCGACTCGGCGACCGGTACGGCTACCGGCGGATGTTCGTCTGGGGCGTGGTCGCGTTCACGGTGGCGTCCGTCCTGTGCGGCGTCGCGGCCACCTCCGCCCAGCTCGTGGCCGCGCGGTTGCTGCAGGGGTTGGCGGGCGCCGCGATGGTGCCGCAGGTGCTCGCCATGATCTCCGTCGTCTTCCCGCCGCACGAGCGGGCCCGCGCCATCGGCTGGTACGGCGCGGCCGGCGGCCTCGGCTCCATCGCCGGACAGGTGCTCGGCGGCCTGCTGCTGACGGCCGATGTGTTCGGTCTGGGCTGGCGGATCGTCTTCCTGGTCAACCTGCCGATCGGCCTGGTCGTCGTGCCGCTCGCCGCGCGGCTGCTCCCCAGGGCCGAGACCGCTGATCCGGCCAGGCTCGACCTGCTCGGCGCCGCCGGGCTCGCCACCGGCCTGGCCCTGCTGCTCGTGCCCCTCGGCCTCGGCAACAGCGCGGGCTGGCCCGCCTGGACGTGGATCTGCATCGCTTCGAGCGTCCCGGTGCTCGCGCTGAGCGGGCGTTGGCAGTACGTGCTCGGGGCGCGCGGCGGCCGTCCGGTGCTGGACCTGGCCCTGCTGAAGGTCCACTCCTACCTGGCCGGCGTCGGGGCGATCACCGCGTTCATGGCCTACTTCGCGTCGTTCATGTTCACGCTGACGCTGCTGCTCCAGGGTGGACTCGGCCTGAACGCGCTCCAGGCGGGGCTTGCGTTCGCGCCGATGGGCGTGGCCTTCTCGGTCACGTCGCTGCTGGGGAGGCGGCTGGTGCGACGGTACGGGCTGATCGTCGTCGTCTGCGGCGGGGCCGTCACGGCGCTCGGACTCGCGCTGCTCGTCGCCGGGGCCGGGCTCGGCCTGCCGTACGTGATGGTCGCGCTCACCTGCGTGGGCCTGGGCAACGGCCTGGTCCTGCCGCAGCTCATCGGCGCCGCGCTGGTCGAGGTGGCGTCGCACCAGGCGGGCATCGGGTCGGGGTTCCTGACCACGATGCAGCAGTTCGCCGGGTCCGGCGGCGTGGCCGTGATCGGAGCGGTCTTCTTCGCGGTAGGGGAGGGCGGGCGGCAGGTCCAGGCGATGCGCTGGTCGGCCGCGATCGACCTGGGGTTGATCCTGCTGGTGATCGCGATGGTCGCGTACGCCGGGCGCCGGGCCGCCCGGATCGCGCGCCGGGCGCCCTCCACCGCGGCCGCGACCCGCGGCGCCTGACGTCGGCTCGACCGGGTCACCCAGTTCCAGGAGAACGACGCCCGGAACGGCCGGCGAGTGTCAGGGCACCAGCGCGGCGAGCGTCCCCCACGTCGCCGCCGCGCCGGCCGCCGCCCCGGCGACCGCCTGCGCCGCCGTGTGATCGCCGAGCCGTACCCGCCCCCACGCGATGACCGCGACCAGGAGCCCGCCCACGAGATATACCGGCAGGGCCGGCCAGATATGGGCGAGGAACACCACGCTGCCGGAGGCCACCGCCGTGTGGAAGGAGATCTTCCACCAGTGGGTGACCGGACCCACGA
Source organism: Microtetraspora fusca (assembly GCF_001570365.1). Classification (GTDB taxonomy): domain Bacteria; phylum Actinomycetota; class Actinomycetes; order Streptosporangiales; family Streptosporangiaceae; genus Microtetraspora; species Microtetraspora fusca. The sequence goes on from NZ_BBYK01000053.1 coordinate 66,542, forward strand.
TCGCGAGCGTCGCGAGCATCGCCGCGACGGCGGCCACCATCACCCGCGGCGCGCCCAGGGCGGCGAGCAACAGCAGGGTGACGACCACCAGAGCGACGATCACGCCGATCAGCCATGGCCGCTGCTTCCGGTCGCCGATGTGCCGGTCCGTGAACCGGCCCGACCGTACGCCCGCCCAGATCACCACGGCGGGGATGCCTCCGCACAGGCCGGAGGCGACCGCGCCCCATGCGACGCCCGCCCAGCCGTTCGTCGTGGCACCCACGACGAGCGGCAGCCCGATCACCAGAGGGGCGGGCGCGAACACCTCCGTCACCGCGCGCGCCGCGACCCGGCCCTGCCTCATCCGGCGTGCTCGGCGAGCAGTCCATCGGGTTCCTGTGGCTTCATCCGTCCCCCTCACCGTCACGCGTCCTATCGATCTTCCTGCGGCACCTTATTACGGGGGTCGGCTGGAATGCGTGGGAAAGGGACAGCGGCTTCGGTCGGGTGGCGGAGGTGGTCACTTCGCCACCCGACCGGCCTCCTCGCACCTACTCGATCAGCTCGATGGCGGCCGCGGGGCAGACGGCGGCGGCCTCACGGACGGCGGCGTGCCGGTCCGCGCCGGGCTCGGGGTCGAGCAGGACGACGATGCCGTCGTCGTCGCGCTGGTCGAACACCTCCGGCGCGAGCAGTACGCACTGGCCGGCGCCGCAGCACTTGTCTTCGTCGACGGTGACCTTCACCGCGGGTTCCTCTCTGTCCGGACGGGTAGGGCGGCGCCGGCTCACCAGCGGACCGGGACGGTGCGCAGGCCGCCGACGGCCAGCCCCTCCACCCGCTCCGTCGCGGAGCGGCTGGGCGTGTCGCCGGCGGCGTTGTCGTTGTACGGGCAACGTGCGCAGACCCGCTCGGACCATCTGGCGCAGGCCGCCGAGTACCTGGAGTGGAAGACCGCCCCGGCGGGTGGTCAGGCGATGAAGGAGCTGGAGCAGTTCCTGCTGGATCGGGCGATGGAGCACGACTCGCCGACGCTGCTGTTCAACCTGGCGCGCGAGTATCTGATGGCGGCCAAGGTGATCCGGCCCGGCGCGCTGGTCCTCGCCAAGATGGTCGGCACGGCCCGCAAGGGCGCCTCCGATCTGACCTCGCAATTGGTGGGGCACCTGCTGACGGAGGAGGTCCGCGCCGACCTGGAGCGGATGCTGCTGGTGGATGCGGGGCTGGGGATGACCCGACTGGAGTGGCTGGTCAGCCCGGCCCGGGATGCCTCGGCGACCTCGGTGAAGACCGCGATCGACAAGCTGACCTGGCTGCGCGCGATCGACGCCCACCAGATGGATGTGTCGGTGCTGCCGAACGAACGACGCCGGTTCCTGGCCCAGGTCGCGCGCCGCTCGACGAACCAGGGCCTGGAGCGGCGCAAGGAGCGCAAGTTCCCGATCCTGCTGGCGTTCGTGGCCCAAGCCGCCATCGACCAGCTCGATGAGGTGGTGGCCCTGTTCGACCAGGCCGTCTCGGCGCGGGAGTCACGGGCGAAGTCCAAGACGGACGAGGCGCTGATCGAGCGGGCCAAGAAGGGCGAGACACGGCAGCTGCTGATGGAGGAGATCCTGCCCGCGCTGGCCGACCCGTCGATCCCCGACGATGAGGTGGGCGGGATGCTGCGCGAGCGGATCGGCATGCAGCGACTGCGGGAGATCACCTCCGATGCGTGGAAGCCGCTGCCCAGGGATCACGGTCGGCTGTCGGAGCTGGAGCCCTCCTACACCTACCTGCGTCAGTTCACCCCGATCGTGCTGGCCGCGATCGACTTCCAGGGCGGGCCGGGCACGGGCGAGCTGATGGAGGCGGTGGCCCTGTTGAAGGAGCTGAACCGGACCAGTGGCCGCAAGGTGCCCGCGGGCGCGCCGACCGGCTTCGTGCCCGCAAAGTACGCCGACTACCTCGACAAGGCCCGCAAGTCCGGCGAGGACACCGCCTACCGGCATTACTGGGAGCTCTGCGTGATCTTGTGCCTGCGCGACGGGCTGCGCAGCGGGGATGTGTTCGTGCCCGGCTCGCGCCGCTACGCCGACCCGGCCACCTACCTGTACACCCCCGAGCAGTGGACGCCCAAGCAGGCCGAGTACTGCCGCCTGGTGGGCAAACCCGCCAACGCGACCGACGCGCTGGAGCAGGGCAAGCAGGAGCTGCACGCCGCCCTGGCGGAGCTGGAGCAGACGCTGGCCGGCGCCTCATCCGACGACGCCGGCACGGTCCGGCTGGATGAGGAGGCGCATCTGGTGGTACCGCCGCTGTCGGCCGAGGACGTGCCGGCAGAGGCCAAGCAGCTGAGGGACGAGCTGGCCGCGATGCTGCCGTTCGCGCCGATCGCCTCGCTGCTGATCGAGCTGGACGCCCGCACCGGCTTCCTGGACTGCTTCACCCACGCCGGCGGGCGCAAGCTGGCCACATCGGCGGAGACCAAGCGCAACATCCTCGCTGTGCTGATCGCGATGGCCACGAACCTGGGCCTGGCACGGATGTCGGAGGCATGTGGGGTGTCGTATGACGTGCTGGCCTGGACGATGGAGTGGTACGTGCGGGAGGAGACGCTGCGCGAGGCCAACACGGTCATCGTCGATCACCACTACCAGTTGGAGCTGGCCAAGGTGTTCGGCGGCGGCACCATGAGCTCATCCGACGGCCAGCGTTTCCCGGTCCGGGGTAAGACTCTGACCGGCCGGAACATGGTCATCCACGGCGGTCAGGTGCTGTCGACCTACACCCACGTCTCGGATCAGTGGTCCACCTACGGCACGAAGATCATCGTACCGACGGCGCGGGAGGCGCACTTCGTCCTGGACGACTTCCTCGGCAACGCGACCGACCTGCCGATCGTCGAGCACGCGACCGATACACACGGCGCCACGCTGATCAACTTTGCACTGTTCGACCTGGTCGGCAAGGCCCTCACCCCGCGGATGCGGGACCTGACCCGGGTCACCCTGGTGCGCGACGACACCCCGACCGAGATCGCCAAGCGCTACCCGCATGCCGGGCCGCTGCTGGGCGCGCGCTGGAATGAGGACCTGGTGGCCGACTGCTGGCCGGACCTGCTGCGGATGGCCGGTTCGTTGAAGTACGGCCAGGCCACCGCGTCGCTGATCGTCGGCAAGTGGTCGGCCGCCTCCCGGCAGAACACCCTGGCCGCCGCCCTGAAGGAGTGGGGAATGCTGCGCAGGACCGTCCACCTCGCCAAATACCTGTCGGACCCGGCCTTCAGGAGGAAGATCTCGCGGCAACTGAACAAGGGCGAGAGCCTGCACGCGCTGCGACGCGACCTGCACTATGCCCAGCAGGGCACCATCACCCGCCCGCACCTGGAACAGCAGACCGAGCAGGCGTGGTGCCTGACCGTCTTGACCAACTCCGTGGTCGCCTGGACGACCGAATATTATTCTCGGGCGGTGCTGGAGTTGCGCTCGCAGGGCCGGGACGTGCCGGACGAGATCCTGTCGCACATCTCGCCCGGCCACAGCGACAACATCAACTTCTTCGGCGTCATCAACGTCGACGTCGAGGCGGAACTGGCCAAGCTCGACACCAGCGGATGGCGGCCGCTGCGGCCCGCGCAACTGCGCGAGATGGGGCTGACGCCCTGATCGGCCCTGCGCCGCGCTCCATGCAGGGGGATGGCACAGGCGGTTGATCTTAGGGGGTGGCCTGCGCCGGGCGCGGGCCACCCCCTAACGCTTGCGGCCCGGTCCGGGTGAGCGGCCTGGCCAAGCCGTACGTGCTGGACGACGCCACGGCGGCGCGGGTGAAGACCGTGTTCTCCCAGACGGCCGCCGACAACGAGCTACTCGCCAGGCCCGGCCTGGCGGGCGCGCAGGGCGCGGAGCTTGTGGCGGTTGCCGCAGCGTTCCATCGCGCACCAGCGGCGGGCGCCGGGGCGGGAGGTGTCGACGAACACCAACGGGCAGTTGTCGCTGGCACACTCGCGGATGCGTTCGGCGAGCGGCCCGGACAGCAGTTCGATCATCTCCCGTGCCAGGGTCGACAGCGCTTGCGTGGCCCGCACTGGCGGCGCCCATCCGGCGGTGGTGCCGTCGGCGGCCAGTTCGGGGATCAGTGGCGCCGCGGTCGCGGCCCGGTTGATGATCGCGATCGCTTCGGCGGGCATGGGGCGGCGCGCCGCCCGGGCGTGGGCCGCGTCCCAGATCGCCTGGCGCAGGGCCTTGGCCGTAGTCAGCTCGCGGGCGGTCACGGTGGCCGTCATGACTGTCACTAGTGGCGGCTGGGCCAGCCACTCAGCGAGGTCGGCAGGCTCGTGGAGGGTCTCGAATATCGCGTATTGGCCCTCGCCGCCCGTGTGGGCGAAGTCGAGGCAGACGGCGCCGGCGTCGAACCGGAACGACCCGCCCTTGGGGTCGTGCAGCACCCGTCCGGTTGCGTTCACTCGCATGACACCACTATAACTGGTGTCACAACGAAACCTCTATAACTGGTTTCAGCATCTAAGGGGGAAGTACATGGGCGTACGGCACATCAACCCTGAGGGGCTTCATCGCAGCCCGGCCTTCAGCCAGGCCGTCGTGGTCGAACAGCCGGCGAAGACGATCTACATCGGCGGGCAAAACGGCGTCGGCGCCGACGGCAAGGTCGTCGGTCCCACGGTCGGGGATCAGGCCAGGCAGGTATTCCGCAACCTCGCGACCATTTTGGAGAGCGAGGGGGCGAGCCTGGCGAACATCGTGCACTGGCGCATCGCCGTGGTCGACGGTCACACGTTCGACGAGGGTGTGGCCGCCTTCCAGGAGGTGTGGAACCGGGCCGACCCGCCGCCGGCCATCACGGTCCACGTCGTGGCCGGCTTGGGCCCCGGGTTCCTCGTCGAGATCGACGCCGTCGCCGTCGTGTAAGACCCCCGCCGGCGCGGGCTATTTCTAGGGGCGGGACCATCCACCGGTCGTCGGATTGGCCAGGATTGATGCTGAGTGCGATCCAACAGCGACGACCGGATGGAGAGCATCCGTCAGCATGCGCGCTCCGGACCCGAGGCGGCAGATGCCCGTCCGGCGGGCGGTCGAGCCGCTGGTCCCGCTTCCGGCCCCGCGCTCATTCGCTTGGTGTGACCCAGGACGGTTGCTCCGGCAAGCTCGTGCGCTGGGCCCGCGCCCGGCTGCGGCTCATGGTGTCGGATCGTGAAGCGATCCGACACCGCTGCTGCTTTCGCGACTACTAACGACTTCACATCACGAAGCCATGGTCCCGCTGGACCATTAACGAGATCTCGGATCATGACGAACGCAACTGATGCACCACCGTCCGGGCCGAGCACCGTCCAGCCGCCCGCCCCCGTCTGGCCGATCGTCGGGCTGGTCTGCCTGGCGCAGTTCATGATGGTCCTCGACGTGTCGATCGTCAACGTCGCGCTGCCCGCCATGGAATCCGACCTCCGCCTGGGTGCGGAGGGGCTGCAATGGGTGGTCAACGGCTACATCCTCACCTTCGCCGGGTTCCTGCTGCTGGGAGGCCGGGCGGCCGACCTGTTCGGACGCAGGCGCACCTTCGTCGCAGGCCTGGCCGTGTTCGCGATCGCCAGCCTGGCCGGCGGGCTCGCCACCACGCCGGAGTTGCTGATCGCCGCACGGGCGATCCAGGGGCTCGGTGCGGCCGTGGTCGCCCCGGCCACGCTGACGATCCTCACTACCGCGATCCCCGCCGGGCCGGCGCGGGCCAGGGCCATCGCCACCTGGGGCGCGGTCGGAGCGGCTGGCGGGGCGGCGGGGTCGCTCGCCGGCGGGCTGCTCACGGACTACCTGTCGTGGCGCTGGATCCTGCTGATCAACGCGCCGATCGGGGTGGTCGCGATCGTCGCCGCGCTGCGCCTGCTCGCCGAGAGCCGCGACGTCAGTACCCACGGGCTCGACCTGACCGGTGCGATCACGGTGACGGTGGGACTGTCTGCGCTGGAGTTCGGGGTGCTGCAGACCCCCGCGTACGGCTGGGGTTCGGCGCGCACGCTGATCCCGATGGGGGTGGGCGTACTGGCGCTGGCCGCGTTCGTCCTGGTACAGGCCAGATTCGCACGGGCGCCGCTGATGCCGCTGCGGATCTTCCGAGCCCGCTCGGTGTCCGGCGCGCTCCTCGTGCAGTTCCTGCTGGGCGCCGCGGGCTTCGCGGTCTGGTACTTCCTGTCTCTCTACATGCAGCAGGTACTGCGCTACAGCGCGCTACAGACGGGCCTGGCGTTCCTGCCACACACCCTCGCCATCATCGTCGCCTCCAAGGCCACGCCGCGGCTGGTCGGCCGGATCGGCCTGCGTCCGCTGCTGGCCGTAGGCGCGCTGATCTCGGCTGCGGGTTTCGCCTGGCAGGCCACCATCACACCAGAAAGCGGCCTGCTCACCGGCATCGTGCTGCCGGGCGTGCTCATCACCGGCGGAATGGGCCTCACCTCCGCGCCGATCGCCATGGCCGCCACGGCCGGAGTCGGCCCCGGCGAGGCGGGGCTGGTCTCCGGCATCCTCAACTCCTCCCGCCAGGTCGGCGGCTCGCTCGGCCTGGCCGCGCTGACCACCCTGGCCGCGGCCCACACCGGCGCGCCGACCTCTGGGTACGCCATGGCGTTCTGGGTCTGCGCCGGCGTCGTAACCGCCGGGGCGGCGGCCGTGCTCGCTCTGCCGAATACCTCGAAGGAACGTGCCTGATGCGCGCAATCGTCGTCAAGAGAAGTGCGGCTAGCGTCGCCGCGATCTTGCCGGTAGGCGAGGCGGTCAGTTACTGGGAGCTCTCTGAGAAGGAACTCTTTGATCTCTGGCGGACAGAATCGGTCCGCCATCTCTGGCAGAGCGGGTGACATGGACGTGGCAAGCGGTGACGAGCGGGGCACGACGGAGCGGGTGCTCGCCCTGCTCGGGCTGCTGCAGCAGCGTCAGGACTGGACCGGCCCCGAGCTCGCCGACCGGCTCGGGGTCACGCCGCGCACGGTACGGCGTGATGTCGGGCGGCTGCGCAGGCTCGGCTATCGGGTGCATGCCGGCCAGGGTGTCGGCGGCGGCTACCGGCTCGGCCCGGGGCAGGAGCTGCCGCCGTTGCTTCTCGACGACGAGGAGGCGATCGCCACTGCGGTCTCGCTGCTCGCCGGTGCGGGTGGCGCGGTCGCCGGCGCCGGCGACGCCGCACTCCGGGCATTGACCAAGCTTGACCGGGTGCTGCCCACCCGGTTGCGGCACGAGGTGCGCGCGCTCTCCGGTTCGGTGGAGCCCTTTGGCGGAGGGCGTGCGCCGGCCGACGCCGTCGAGGTGTTGATGATGCTGGTCAGAGCCTGCCGCGATGAGGTCGAGGCCGGCTTCGACTACCCGTCCGGGAGCGAGGTGCGTCGGCGGCGGGTCGAGCCCTACCGCCTCGTCGCGTCCGACCGGCGCTGGTACCTGCTCGCCTACGACCTCGATCGCGACGACTGGCGCAGCTTCCGCATCGACCGGATGACCGAGGTGTCTGTACGGACCTGGCGCTTCCGCCCACGCGCGGCGCCCGACGCGGAGGCTGCCGCCCGAAGGTACTCAGAAGCGGAGGGGGAGTTCTGAGCTATTTGTCGTCGGCAGAACGTCGTCCTGATTACTCGGCCGTTTGGCAAGGGGCGGAGAATCCCATGGCGGGCACGGGGTAGCGTTCACGCTCCGCAGTGTGACACAGAACTCCAATTATCTGTCACACTGACAGTCGGCGGGTCGCGTCAGCCCAGCTCAGCATCCAACGCCGCGACCGCGACTCGGCAACATTATGTGTCACATCGCCTCGGAGGAGGACGGCCCCATGTCCGTCGTGGCCTTCCCCTGCCAGCCGAGCCAGCCCGACCCGGCCACCGACCCGACGACCGCGGCCGCCGTCGAGCGCTTTCTCGACTCCCTCACCTCGGCCACCACCCGCGTCGGCTACGCCGAGACCCTCGCCCGGCTGACCGCCGTAGTCGGCACGCAGCATCTCGTCGCCGCGCTGGCCCCCGAGCACTACGCCGCGGTCATGGACCGCTGGCACACCGCAGCCGCCGCGACCTGGAACCGGCACCTGTCCGCCTTATGCTCCTTCACCGCCTGGGCCCAGCGCCAGGAACTGCTGGCCACCAACCCCGCCCGTCGGCTGGAGCGCCGCAAGAGCGCCCGCCGCGGCGACCGCGCCATCCCGCGCACCCGGCTGGACGCGCTCTTCACCGACCCTGCGCACGCCCTGCGCGAGCGGGTCCTGTGGCGGCTCTTGTACGACACGGCAGCCCGCGCCGAGGAGATCCTCACCCTCAACGTCGAGGACCTCGATCTGGAGTTCCGCCGCGCCCGCGTCACCAGCAAGGGCGGCACCGTCGAGTACGTGCACTGGGCCACCACGACGGCCCGGCTGCTGCCCCGCCTGCTGGGTGGCCGCACCACGGGGCCGGTGTTCCTGGCCGACCGGCGCGCCCCCGCCTCCGGCCGCCGCGCGCCGGCGGCCGACGACATCGACCCGGTCACCAAACGCGGCCGACTGTCCTACCCGCGCGCCGAATACCTGTTCAAGACCGCCTCGGCCACGCTCGACCCGCACCGCCAGGGGCGGACCCTGCACCAGCTCCGCCACTCGGCGCTGCAGCACCTCGCACAAGCCGGCCGCACCGCGCCCGAACTACAGGCCAAGAGCCGCCACCAGCACCTGGCCAGCCTCGGCCGCTACGTCCGCCTGGGCGAAGAGACCTCCGCCCGCATCACCGCCGAAGCAGACCCCGCCCGGCGCCGCCGCATCCGCTGAAATCAAGCCCCCATCACGATGACCTCATAGGGTCACCCGTCGGCCACGCCAGCAGCGTCTGATCATCATCGGGATCACGCTGGAGTCGGTAGCCGACCTTGCGCAGCGCCTCCTCATAACGGGCCAGTTCCCGCACCGCGATGTCAGCGTCGTCGGCGCAGGCGATGGCGAACGGCGCGCCGTCCTGCCCACCCTCGACGACGAACCCGCCGTGGCGCTCGCTGAACTTCCGACTGCCCGCCTTGCGCAGCACCGTGCGGATGACCTCCGCGTCCCGATCCCGCACCGTCCACAACGGCCGCCCGCCCGCGCCGTACCCGAATTGAGGGTCGTCGTCGCTCATGGTCCACACCGTAAGCGAATCGAGACCTTAGTCATTGCTGCCCAGGACCACCGCAGGTCAGAGGCTACTTCGTTGGAAATTTCTTCATTACTACCGGGACCCCGAGTCGTGCCGCGGCGGGCGGTCGCGGGTTCGTGCCTACGGGTGGAGGAGCACCTTGATGGCGCGGCGCTCGTCCATCGCCTTGTAGCCGTCGGCGGCCTGGTCGAGGGGCAGCTCGAGGTCGAAGACCCTGCCGGGGTCGATCTTCCGGTCCCAGATCAGGTCGAGCAGTTCGGTCAGCTCGTACCTGCCCGCGATCAGGGCGCCCCGTTCCACCTGCTACCTCCGGTGACCCTGTCGAGCAATGCTTGAGACCTGTGGATCGGCCGGGAAGGGGGCCCGGCTGCGGATCAGGGCCGTCGACTGCCGCTGCCTCATCATCCGTCAGGAACTCCACCGGCATAACCCGCAACGTAGGGCGAACCCACCATCACCTCACCCACAGCGGCCAAACCGTTACAAGATCCCGACCAGTCGACGCCCACCCAGGCCCTGTTCTCCCGAAGCTACGGTGAAGTGACAAGTAGCTCTCTGTAATCAGAGTGACGCTCGGTCAGGAGCAGCGGGGCGGGGTCCAGGGACTTTCGCCGACCTGGAGGGCGGCGAAGTCGGCGTGGGCCTGTTCGACGGCTTCCGGGTATGCCTCGCGTTTGGCACAGGTAGCAGGTCACCTGCTGCCCGCCGATCCGCACCGTCACATCACCGAAGTCGACCTCTGCCTCGGCGCCGGGTCGATGCGTCTGGGGGATGTAGGCCTCGACCGGTCCCCGGCCGGCCTCCACCCGGATCTGTGGGCGGCGCTCGGCGACGTAGCGGAGCACGATCCCATAGGACACCTGCGCACCGTGCTCGTCCACCAGCCGATCAAAGATCCGCTTGACCGTGTGGCGCTGCTTGCGTGGCGCATCCAGTCAGCCCCCAGCATGGCATCGATCACCGGCTTGAAGGGGTCCAGCAGCGACGCACGCGGAGCCATCTTCTTCCGCGGCCGCGGCCACGCCGACTCCAAAGCCTTGCGCACGGTCGGATGCGAGACCCCGTGCTTGCGCATCACCGCGCGGATCGACAGGCCCGCCCGCACATCACGCCGGAGCGCCGCATACAGCTCGGTCTTGGACTGCCGCGACATCCAGCGCCCCTCACGGTGGGTGACACACCAGACGCTCCCACAGCGGCCCAACGCCACCCCGGCGGAGATCGCGTTCGCGCGCCTCTGGCGGGACATGCCGAAGGTGGTGTTCTCATCGACGATCGACAAGGTCGACTGGAACACCCGCCTGGTCACCGGCGACGCGGTCGCCGAGATCGCCCGGCTCAAGGCCGAGGACGGCGCCCGATGGACATCGGCGGCGCGACGCTCGCCGGGGCGGCCATGCGGGCCGGGCTGATCGACGAGTACGCGCTGGTCGCCGCCCCGCCGGCAACGCCGGCGGGGCGGTGGTGTTCGCGTTGCCGCGTTGGTGTTCAGCTGGTCGGGGTGCTCACTCCGCGGTGACTTCGGTAACGCCGGCCCGTGCGCTGGACTCGTCGACGATGGGGACTTGCCTGATCACATCGTCGCGGGCAGGCCCAGCCATGGTTTGTCGGTGGCGTCGAATCCGGTGAGCTCGGCGATCTTCCCGTCGACGATGTGCAGGACCGCGATGGTGAACAAACGGTATTCCGGGTCGTCGGGGGTGCGGAGGTACAGCGCGGCGGCAGGCATGCGGTTGACCGTCGTGGCGATGCAGCGCCAGTCGTCGTAGCCGCGCTGGAAGAGCCCACTGGAGACCCAGCCATCCACCGCGTCCTCGGCCGTGACGATCAAGGTGCCCGGGTCGGGCAGCATCGCGAAGCGCAGATCGTCGCGCAGCAGGGCCATCAGCCCGTCGTACGTGAAAGTGCGTGAAGAACAGGGATCCGGCGCTAAATCCTCACGTCAGTGTGAGAGTCAAGCCGCTGCGTCACGCAGCGACAGGTCTCGGGCTTGCAGAGATCACGGTCTCCAGTGCGTCGACCGAGGTGCGCAGCGTGTCGATCCGCTCAAGGAGTTCGTCTCGTTCGGCGACGAGCTCGTCGTAGAGATCGGAGCAGGTCAGCGCGAGGCCGTCGTCGTGCTGGGTGAGGCAGGGCAGGATGCGCTCGATCTTGCGGGTGCTCAACCCGGCGGCCAAGAGCGCTCGGACGCGTTGCACGCGGATCACGTCGGCCTCGTCGTAGACGCGGTATCCGCTGGGCAGTCGCGTCGGTTGGAGCAGGTGCTGTTCCTCGTAGTACCGCAACGACCGGATGCTCACCCCGGCACGTCGCGACAACTCACCAATCCGCATCCCGACTCCTTTCGGACTTGACTCTCACGTCCATGTCAGACTTTAGCGTCGAGGGCATGTCCGCTCCTTGCTCCACCTCTGTTCCGCCGGTCGGGGTGCCACGCCTGCTGTCGTTCGCGTTCGTGCTCGGTGCCTTCGCGCTGGGCACCTCGGAGAACGTCATCGCCGGCGTCCTACCGCGCCTGTCCGAGGCATTCGCAGTGCCGGTTTCCGATGTGGGGCTGCTCGTGACGGCCTACGCGGGAACCGCCGTGATCGCCGGCCCGGTGCTTGCCCTGCTGACCGCACGGATGCCGCTGCGCAGACTGACGATCACGGCAATCGTCGTGTATGCCGCCGGAACAGTGCTGGCGGTCTGTGCTCCGACGTACCCGCTGCTGATGGCGGCCAGGATCGTCACCGGAGCACTGCACACTCCGGTGCTGGTCGCGTTCATGCTCACCGCTCTCCGCCTCGCACCAGCAGAACAGCGCGGGCGTACCGTCGGGCGCATCACCTTGGGCCTCGGCGTCGCCACGGTGATCGGGGTGCCCATCGGCAACGCCCTGTCAGAAACCCTCGGGTGGCAATGGACCTTCGCTCTCATCGCCGTCCTCGTCGGGTTCACGCTCCTGATCGTGTTTGCCGTCTTCCCCGACGATCGCACCCCGCGCGGCGAGACTGGCCGGCGATCACTGCGCGTCCTCACTCGCCGATCGGTGAACGGTGGAGTCGCAATGAGCGCACTGGCTGGGTTGGGCGCGATGACCCTGCTCACCTTCGCCGTGCCGTTCCTCACGAACACCGGGATCAGGGAGAAAACAGTTGCTCCGCTGCTGCTCGTCTACGGTGCGGCCTGTCTTGCGGGCAACGTTCTCGGCGGCAGGCTCGCCGACCACGGCCTCAGCAAGGCCCTCACCATGACGCTCACCGGAACCGGCCTCGCCCTACTCGTTGCGGGCCTCATCAGCGGGAGCACAGTGGGGGCGGTCGCGGGCTTGGCATTGGTCGGATTGACCTACTTCTCCACGTTCCCGCCCTTGAACACCTGGATCGCGACCCACGCAGATGGCGTCGCGCCCGATCTCGCCCTCGCTGTCAACAGCTCCGCGTTCAACATCGGAATCGCCGCCGCCGGATGGCTCGGCGGCACCACCCTCACTGCCGGGCTCAGTGCGGCACACCTGCCTTACCTCGGTCTCGGTGCCGTGATCAGCGCTGTTGTCGTCTCGATCCTGCTGCGCTCTGATCGTGAAGCCCCGGCCGCTCGATCACAGCCGCCGAGGCTCCCCGAGCATGATCAACCTTGTTGAGAACTGGCTGATCGGCTGATCAGGACTCTGCATCGGGCCTCTCACCAGCCCAGATCAACGCCGTTTGGGGCCTATGACAGCGTTCATGCCGACACCCCATGATGGGCCTCGCGGTCGTTTCGCATGATCAGTTCGTGGCAGAACGGATCATTACGGGACGACCGCACTCATGTGCGGATAGTTACGTAAGCGAGATCACGTACGTCAAGCCACAAGGAGCCTGCGCAACAGCGAGTGATTGCTCCACAGAGAAAGCGTCAGAGCCCCCACCCCGCTGATGCCGCTCGCTGAAAATTCGCAGAGCGCCAACACCCCTAGGGTAGATCAGATGCCCCCCGCTTTCCGTCGTTACGTCACCGCCGACGGCTTCAGCCAGTTCGGCACCCAGGTCACGCGCGTGGCCCTCCCGCTGGTCGCGCTGCTGGTGCTCGACGCGGGCCCGTTCCAGCTCGGCCTGCTCAGCGCCGCCGAGATGATCGGCTTCCTCCTCTTCGGGCTGCCCGCCGGCGTGTGGGTCGACCGGTTGCGCAGGAAGCCCATCCTGGTGACGGCCGACGTGCTGCGCGCAGTGTCCCTGGCCTCCATCCCGATCGCCGCGCTGTTCGACGCGCTCACGCTGGCGCAGCTCTACGCGGTCGCCGTGATCGTCAGCATCGGCACGGCCTTCTTCGACGTCGCCCACCTGAGCTTCCTGCCCTCCATCGTGACCAAGGAGCAATTGCCCAAGGGCATCGGAACCCTGGAGTCCGTGCGCAGCCTCGCCGTGCTCTTCGGCCCCGGGCTCGGCGGCTGGCTCGTGCAGGCGCTCACGGCGCCCATCGCCATCGTGGCCGACGCGGTCAGCTACATGATCTCCGCCACCTTCCTGGCGACCGTCAAGGCCGAGGAGACCCCCTCCGGGGGGCGCGTGAGCCTCATGGAGGGCCTGCGCTACGTGCTCGGCCACCCCATCCTGCGCCTGATCGGCCTCGTCGGCGCCATGAACATGTTCATCAACGGCATCTGGGCCATCGTCCAGCCGTTGTACCTGGTCGACGAGCTGGGCGTGAGCGCGACGGCCTACGGCCTGATGATCTCGGGCGCGGGGGCCGGCGGCCTGCTGGGCGCGCTCCTCGCGCCACGCGTGATCGCCCGCTACGGTCACGGCCCCACGATGTACGGCACAGCCGTTCTCATCATCCCGCTCAACGTGCTCGTCGCCTTCACAGGACCAGGCTGGCGGCTCGCCCTCTACCCGATCGGCATGGCGCTCATCTTCCTGGTCGCGGTCATGTACAACGTCGCCCAGGGCAGCTACCGCCAGGCGATCTGCCCAGAAGCCCTGCGCGGCAGGATGAACGCCAGCCTCCGCTTCCTCATGTGGGGTTCGCTGCCGCTCGGCGGTGTCGTCGGCGGCCTGCTGGGCGAGGCGGTCACCGTTCACCAGCTCCTGTGGATCGCCTGCCTCGGCACCGCGGCGGCCAACCTACCCTTCGTGCTGGCTCCCGCCGTACGAAAGCTCAAGATCACGGACGACGGCGGCCGTGTGGACGCCGACGCCAAGGAGGACAGCCGCGCGTAGGTCGTCGGGGGTGTCGACGTCGCGCCTGACCGAGTCGATGTCGTCGAGCCGCAGCTCCTTGGCGCCGCCCGCGAGGTGCTTGGCTCTCGACTCGCCGCCGAAACGCGGTGTGAACGGCGTGCCGGTGTAGAAGGTCGTGCCCACGTCGAGCGCATCGGGGACGAAGGCCTGCTCGAACTCCTCTGCCGCCTGAAGCACCCGGGCCAGCTCAGCCGGGCGCAGGGCGGGCAGGTCGGCCTGCAGCGCGCCGATGAAACCTTGTTGAGACCTGACTGATCGGCTGATCAGGACTCTGCATCGGGCCTCTCACCAGCCCAGATCAACACCGTTTGGGGCCTATGACAGCGTTCTTACCGACACCCCACATATGCCACCGCCGGCTCTCGGCTTTCGTCCGGCGACGGCTGTATGGCCGTATGCCGTGCCTGCTTATGGCAACAACGAGGAAACCGGCTTCATCTCGCGCGCGGGAGGTCCGGTTTATCGGGGGGACAACCTCCCCCCTCCTCCCTCGCCCGATACATACAGTGAAGGCGTGGACAACCGAGACGAGATCCGCGACTTCCTCGCCACCCGGCGTGCCAAGATCACGCCTGAGCAGGTCGGGCTACCCTCCGGAGGACGCCGCCGGGTGCCCGGACTCCGACGCGAGGAAGTCGCCGTGCTCGCCGGCGTGAGCACCGAGTGGTACACCCGTCTCGAGAAAGGCCACATCACCGGCGTCTCTGACGACGTCCTCAACGCCGTGGTCCGAGCCCTCCACCTCGACGACGCCGAACGCGCCCACCTGTTCGACCTGGCCCGCGCCGCCGGCCCCGGACACCCCCTCCAACGACGCCCTGCGACTCCTCGCCAGCTGGGCCGTCACCCTCGACCACACGGACAACCGGCCACGCAGGCAGACCGAGCAGCGCCAGGACACGGCCGTGAACACCAGGCGCAGCTGACGGCCTCGGCCGCCCCGCGATCTCGAAGCGACCCGCGGCTCAACCGGACGGGGTGGACGATTTGTCGGTCCGGACCAGGGGCGGCGTGAGTTTGACGGCGAGGCTGGTGACCACGGCCCCGACGGCGGCGATGCCGACGGCGATCAGGATGTCGTACAGGCCGTCGAAGTCGAAGGCGAAGAAGTCACGTACGTACGGCACGGCGAGGGCGGCCACGAAGAGCCCCGCCATGGCCGCGACCAGACCCAGCCGCCACGCGGTCCCGGGGCGTACGACCATCACGAGCACCCACCAGGTGACCAGGAACAGGGTGATGACGGCGGACGTCTGGTCCTGTTCCAGTGAGGACTCGGGGAGGTGCGCGGCCCAGAAGGACGCGAGCACCGCGGCCGCGCATGCCACGCCTGCCGGTACGGCGAAGCGCAGCACCCTCGGCACGAACCCCGGCCGGGCCCGCTGGATCGTGGGCGCCAGCGCGAGGAAGAAGGCGGGGACGCCGATGGTGAGCGCGTTGACCAGGGTGGAGTGCCGCGGCGCGAACGGGAAGGCCAGCCCGGTCAGCCCGGTGAGCAGCGACAGCGTGAGCGCGTAGAAGGTCTTGGTGAGGAACAGGTTCGAGACGCGCTCGATGTTGGCCAGCACCCGGCGTCCCTCGCCGACCAGGTGGGGGAGTGTGGCGAAGCGGTTCTCCATCAGGACCACCTGCGCGACCGCCTTGGTGGCGGGGCTGCCCGCGCCCATCGCGATGCCGAGGTCGGCGTCCTTGAGCGCCAGCACGTCGTTGACCCCGTCGCCGGTCATCGCCACCACGTGGCCGCGTGACTGGAGCGCGCCGACGAACATCCGCTTCTGGTGCGGGGTGACCCGTCCGAAGACCGTGTTGGAGTCGAGGATCTCGGCGAGCTTGTCGGGGTCGTCCTCGGGGAGGGTACGCGAGTCGACCGCCCTGTCACCGCCGGGGATGCCGAGTTCGGTGGCGATGGCGGAGACCGCCTGCGGGTTGTCGCCGGAAATGACCTTCACGGTGACGCCCTGCTTGGCGAAGTAGGCCAGGGTTTCCCGGGCGTCGGGGCGCAGGCGCTGCGCGAGCGTGACGAGCGCGACGGCCTCGGCGTCCTGACCGTCCAGGCCGGGCGCGCGGCAGAGGGCGAGCACGCGGGCGCCGGTGGCGGCGAGGTCGCTCGCCCTGGCGTACGCGGAGCTGTCGGGGTCGATGAGGACGTCCGGAGCACCGAGGAGCCACGCGCCGTGGCCGTCGAAGTCGGCGCCGCTCCACTTCCGGGCGGAGGAGAAGGGCATCCGCTCCCTGGCCGCCCACCCGGGCGGGGCCGAGGGGTAGCGGGCCTGGATGGCCTGGGCGGTGGGATTCGGTCGCGGGTCGGCGTTGGCGAGGGCGGCCAGGGCGTCCTCGACCGGCTCGCCGTCGCGCAGGGGCAGCACCTCGTCGAGATCCATGCCGCCCGCGGTGAGGGTGCCGGTCTTGTCCAGGCACAGGACGTCCACCCTGGCCAGGCCCTCGATGGCGGGGAGTTCCTGCACCAGGCACTTGCGGCGGCCCAGGCGGACGACGCCGACGGCGAAGGCGATGCTGGTCATCAGCACCAGCCCTTCGGGGATCATGGTGACGATGCCGGCCACGGCGCCGGTGATCGCGGCGCCGAAGTCGGCGTGGTGGCTGACCTGGCTGTAGATCAGCAGCGCGCCGATGGGGACGACCAGCCAGGTGATGTATTTGATGAAGCGGGTGACGCCGTCGCGCAGCTCCGAGCTGGCCAGGGCGAACTTGCTGGCCTCGGCGGTCAGGCGCGCGGCGTAGGCGTCCTCGCCGACTCTGGTCGCGGTGAACGCGCCCGAGCCCGCGACGACGAAGCTGCCCGACAGCACCTGGTCGCCCGGCTCCTTGTGCACGGGATCGGCCTCGCCGTTCAGCAGCGACTCGTCGACCTCCAGCCCCTCGGACGCCACGACCTCGCCGTCCACCAGCAGCCGGTCGCCGGGCCCGAGCAGGATGAGGTCGCCGAGCACGATGTCGCGCGGCTCGATCTCCCGCTCCGCGCCGTCCCTGCGCACTCTGACCGGGGCCTCGTTGACCACGGCCAGGCGGTCGAGGGTCCGTTTGGCGCGGAGCTCCTGCACGATGCCGATCAGCGAGTTGGCCACGATGACCAGGCCGAACAGCCCGTCCTTCCACTCTCCGAAGATCATGATGAGCAGCCAGAGAACGGCGATCACCAGGTTGAACAAGGTGAGGACGTTGGCTCTGACGATCGCGCCGAGAGATCGGCTGGATCTGCGCGGCACGTCGTTGCGTTTCGACGTGGCGACCTGCGCTGACGTGAGCCCGTCCAATCGATCCCCCCATAAGCACCTGGATTCGGCAGATCTCAAGGCTAGGAGACGCGCGGGGAATTCGGCGCGACGACGATCAGATTCCTCCACGATCGCGCAGCTCGGACGGCTTCGCCCGACCGCGATGTGCTTCATCCCATACTCGGCCGCGCCGTGATCCGCCCGGTCTGCGCCGCCGTCGCGGGTCGATCTCGGCCCGCGCCGCGTCCCGGCACGAGCACTGATATCGTCCGGAATGGAATGTTCCCCCGAGCAAGGGACGTTCCGCCACCGAAAGACCGCTCGGCGGCCGACCCCCTGCAGTGTCGGTAACAACCCCGGTCGAAGCCCACCATGACGGTGAGCTCCTCCGGGCTCTCCGTCGCCACCTGGACGGAGACCATGAAGTCCTATCTGAACGTTCTGGCGACACCGGGGGCCTGGCGGTTCCTGGCGCCCGCGCTCGTCGCCCGTCTGCCCTTCGCGATGGTGCAGATGGGCGTTCTGCTGCTCGTGCGGTGGTCCACCGGTTCGTACGGCGCGGCGGGCCTCGCCGCGGCCGCTGCCGCCGTCACGCAGGCCCTCGCCGGGCCGCAGACCGGACGGCTCGCCGACCGCCACGGCCAGGCGCGCGTCCTGGTGCCGCAGACCGCCGTCCACGCGCTGGCGCTCGGCGCGCTGCTGATCCTGGCCGCCGCGCACGTCCCCCTCCCGCTGCTCGTGATCACCGCCGCGCTCGTCGGCGGGTCGGCGCCGCAGGTCGGCGCGATGGTCAGGGCCCGGTGGGCGCACCGCCTGGGCGGCGCCTCCACCCTCAACACCGCCTTCGCCGTCGAGTCCATCACCGACGAGCTGACCTTCACCTTCGCGCCCGTGCTGCTCGTGGGCCTGGCGACCGCGTACTCGCCGGTGGTGGCGCTGCTCGTCGCCCTCGCCCTGAGCGTCGTGGGCACGCTGCTCTTCGCCGCCGTCCGTACGGCCGCGCCGGAGCCGCGCCCGGCACGCGTACGTTCCGCAGGCGGTGTCCTGGGCCTGCGCGGCGTCGCCCTGGTGGCCGTCGCGTTCCTCGCCATGGGGTCGGTGTTCGGCAGCCTCCAGGTCGGCGTGACCTCGCTGACCGCCGAGCTGGGCCGGCCCGGACTGGCCGGAGCCGTCTACGGCACGCTCGGGGCGGCCAGCGCCGTCGGCGGGTTCCTCTACGGGGCCGTCAACTGGGCGGTGAGCGCGAGGGTCAGGCTGGTGACCGGCCTGCCCCTGCTGGCCGTCACGATCCTCGCCTTCACCTTCGCGGAGACCGTCCCGCTCCTTTACGCCGCCGCGGCGGTGGCGGGGTTCGTCATCGCACCCGTGATGATCACCGGCTTCACGATCATCGAGGGACTGGTCCCCGACGGCGTACGCACCGAGGCGTTCACCTGGCTCATCGGGGCCAACGGCCTCGGCATCGCGGTGGGGTCGCTGGCGGCCGGGCAGCTCGTGGACCGCTTCGGCGCCGCGGTGGCCTTCCTCGTTGCCCCGGTGACCATCGGGCTGGCGGCGCTGCTGCTGCTCATCCGGCTGGGCAGCCTTCGCCCCCAGATCGTGGCGGCGCCGAGCA
Source organism: Microtetraspora fusca (assembly GCF_001570365.1). Lineage (GTDB taxonomy): Bacteria > Actinomycetota > Actinomycetes > Streptosporangiales > Streptosporangiaceae > Microtetraspora > Microtetraspora fusca. The sequence goes on from NZ_BBYK01000053.1 coordinate 85,712, forward strand.
GGGAGCACGTGTCCCTGTAACGACGTGCCCCGCGGTCACGCCAAGGCGGCCACGTCCAGGACCGCCTTGCCCGCGATACGCCGGTCCCAGGAGCGCGCGGGCGGCCCCGGCGACGCGCTCCCAGGAGCCGTGCCAGTCGACCTCGGGGGAGAGCCTCCCGGCCGCCACGAACCCCAGCAGGGTGGCCAGGTCCGGGCCCACCTCGTGGATGTCGCCGAACGTGCTCATCGTCTTGCTGGTCCATCGGAGCTCCCCAATAGGCGACTGATCGCCGGGCGGTGCGCCCGCCGCCGAGAGGTTGTACGCGTTCCGGCTGGGAAACCGTCGCGATCGACAGCTCGCGGCTGCCGCCTCCCGCGCCGGGCGGCGAACCCGGGTCACTCCGCCAGGCGGACGGCCACCTCCACGCCCACCGGCTGCCCCTCCTCGTCGAGCAGGCCGATCTGCCGTACCTGGGCGAGGGAGACGCTCGCGCCGCGCCGCTCGGCGGCGGCGAGCAGCGCCAGCACCGCGGGATGCGCGGCGCCGTCGACGACGGGAGCGTCCTGATCGAACCGCCAGCGGGTGACCAGCTCCGCGCCGGGCTCGATGGTGCCCGATTCCACGTCCCAGTCGCCCGGCGGCAGGGCGGCGACCGGCCAGCAGCAGAGCACCTGAATCTCGGTCTCGCTTTCGGATGCGGTCCTGATCGTCGTCCAGAACGGCCCTACCGGCGGGTTGCCCGCCTCCGACAGCCGTTGCCAGAGCTGGGCGAACAGCTCGTTGGCCTGCTCGTTCGCGCTGTCGTCGTCGCTCCCGTCCGCGGGAAGGACCACCCCGGCCCAGTGCTGCGCCGCGGCCCGGCGCACCTCCGTCTCCCATTGCACCGGCTCGGCCAGGAGCCGTTCGAGCGTGTCGAGCGCGGCGTCCTGGCGCTCCCGCTCGGCCGCGAGTCTCGCGCGGTGCGCCGCCAGCGTCGCGGCCGCGCCTCCCTCGTCCGCGATCAGCGCGGGCATCTCGGCCAGCGGTAGGTCGGCGGAGCGCGCGCTCCGCAACCGGAGCGCCTGCTCGAACTGGGCGGCGGTATAGCGACGGTGCCGGGACCACGGGTCCACCATCGCGGGCGACAACAGGCCCCGCTCGTCGTAAAGACGCAGGGCTTTCACACTCAGACCTGTCAACTGCGCGAATTCACCGATGCTCATCACGCGACCAGTGTGGGACCTCCCCCTGGGGCAGGTTCCACCATGAGCCACTCCGGTCCGCCACTCGAACCCGCCCGGAAGGCCGCGACCGCGACGCCGACGTCTCGGGGGCGGCGGGTGAGGCGCCGCCCCCGGGGGGACGTCAGCGGAACCGGCGGAAGAAGCCGCGCAGGTCGTCGACCAGCAGGTCGGCGGCGTCGTGCGCGGCCCAGTGGCTGCCGCGGTCGTACTCGTTCCAGGACACGATGTTCTTGTGGTCGCGTTCGGCGAAGCGCCGCAACGGCCGGAAGTCGTACGCGAACGAGGCCAGCCCCATGGGGAAGGTCGTCGGCTCGGTCGCGCGCTCGGCGTGGTGGTTCTCGTAGTAGAAGCGCGCCGAAGACGCCGCTGTGTTGGTGAGCCAGTAGATCGTGGCGTTGGTCAAGATGACGTCGGGGTCGGGCACCCCGGCCAGGAGCTGGCCGATCCAGGCGAGCTGACCGGCGGGGGAGTCGGCCAGCGCGTGCGCGAGGGTCTGCGGCTGCGCCTGCTGGGCGCGGTCGTGGATCGAGTGCTCGACGAAGCCGCCGAGGAACCGCAGGTACCCCTCCTCCTCGGGGGTGAGGCCGGACAGCTCGGCGGGGTCGCCGGAGGGGAACGAGAAGATCTGGTTGACGTGCACGCCCAGCACGCGGTCGGCGTGGCGGCGGCCGATCTCGGGGCTGACGATCGCGCCCGCGTCGTTGCCGTGGGCGCCGAACCGCTCGTAACCGAGCCGCCGCATCAGCTCGGCCCACGCGTCGGCGACGCGGGCCGCGTCCCACCCCCTCGTACGGGTGTGGCCCGAGAAGCCGAACCCGGGCAGCGACGGGATCACCACATGGAAGGCGTCGGCCGGGTCCCCGTCGTACGCGGCGGGATCGGTGAGCGGGCCGACCAGGTCCAGGTACTCCACGAAGGTGTTGGGCCAGCCGTGGGTGAGCACGAGCGGGACCGCGTCGGGCCTGGGGGAGCGGACGTGCACGAAGTGGACGGTCTGGCCGTCGATCTCCGTCGTGAACTGCGGGAAGGAGTTGAGCTTGGCCTCCTGGGCCCGCCAGTCGAAGGCGTCGCGCCAGCGTGCCACCAGGTCACGGACGAAGGAGCCCGGCACGCCGTACTCCCAGCCGGGCTGGATCGGGCCGCGCTGCACACCGTCGGTCACCTCGTCGTACGGCAGCTCCTCGGCGAAGCGGCTGCGGGTCAGGCGGTCGGCCAGGTCGTCGAGGTCGGCCTGCGGGACGTCGATGCGGAACTCGCGGATCTCGCTCATGAGGCAACTCTGCCGGTCCTTTAGGCGAGGTTCGTTCCTAATGGTGCGGCATTCTGGGATCCATGTTGGAAACCTCGGCGCGTCTGCTGCGCCTGCTCGCCCTCCTGCAGACTCCCCGCGACTGGACGGGCGCCGAACTGGCCGAACGGCTCCGCGTGAGCGGCCGCACGGTCCGCGCCGACGTCGAGCGGCTGCGGTCGCTGGGCTACCCCGTTCTGGCCACGCGCGGCTCGGCGGGCGGCTATCGGCTCGGCGCGGGCGCGTCGATGCCGCCGCTGCTGCTGGACGACGAGGAGGCCGTCGCGGTGGCGGTCGGGCTGCGCACCGCCGCCGGCGGCGTCGCGGGGAACGCCGAGGCGTCGCTGCGCGCGCTGGCGAAGCTGGAGCAGGTCATGCCGTCCCGGCTGCGGCACCGGGTCAACACGCTGCAGACCTACACCGTGCCGGTGCCGAGCGACCGCCCGGGACCGGCGGTGGTCCCGGAGGTCCTGACCGCCCTCGCCGCCGCGTGCCGCGCGCACGAGCGGCTCCGTTTCGACTACACGACCCACGCGGGCGAGGCCGTCCGTCGCGAGGTCGAGCCGTACCGGCTGGTCACCTGGGGGCGCCGCTGGTACCTGCTGGCCTTCGATCTGGATCGCGCCGACTGGCGCACCTTCCGGGTGGACCGCCTCACACCGCGCGTGCCGACCGGGCCCCGCTTCACACCCCGCGACCTGCCCGACGGCGACGTGGCGGACTATGTCTCGGGCCGGGTCTCCGCCGCGGCCTGGCGCTACCGGGCGCGGGTCACGGTTCACGCGCCCGCCGAGGTCGTGGCGGACCGGATCAGCGCGGCGGTCGGCACCGTCGAGGCCGTCGACGCCGACACCTGCGTCCTGCACACCGGAGCCGACACCGTCGAGACGCTGGCCGTCTACCTGGGACTGCTGAACGCCGACTTCGTCGTCACCGAGCCGCCCGAGCTGGTCGCCCACCTGCGCACTCTCGCCGCCCGCTACGCGGCCTCCACGTCCTGAGTCCATGCCGATTTGTTGGTGGAGCCCACGAATGCAGCTCCCGCAGCTCCTCGTGCGGGATCCGGGCGAGTTCGGTGATCGGGACCATGACGACCCACCCGAATCGGCTCGGACGCCCGTCCGGACCGTTGCCCCTCGAACGGCTGCGCGGGGGCGAACTTCAGCGGTCTGACCGTCAGCGGCTCTCGGCCGCCAGGCGTAGGCCCAGGGCGACGAGGACTGTGCCGCTGACCGCGTCGAGCCGACGCCGAATCACCCGGCGGCGGAACCACGCGCCGGCCCGACCGACCGCGGCCGCCAGCGCCAGATACAGAACGATTTCGAGGGCCACCTGGAGCACGGCGAACAGCGCGGTCGTGGCGAACAGTGGCCGGTCGGCGGGAACGAACTGCGGATAGAACGCGATCATGAAGGCGGCGATCTTCGGATTCGCCAGCATCACCACCGACCCCTCGCCGAACGCCCTCCACCATGACAGCGACGAGCCGGGCTCCGGTTCGGCGACCGCCACCTCCTCGACCGTCCCGCCTGTGTCGCGGCTGCGCCAGGCTGAGCGCCAGGCCTTGATCCCGAGGTAGAGCAGGAAGCTCCCGCCCACCACGCGCAGGACCAGGAAGGCCACCTCTGAGGCGGCCACCAGGGTGGCGAGCCCGGCGGCGGCGAGCAACGCCCACAGGTACAGGCCCGCCTCCAGGCCCAGCACCGTGGGCACCGCGCCGGAGAAGCCATGCAGGGCCGCGCGGCGCAGGATCAGCGCCATCGCCGGGCCCGGTGACGCGGAGATCAGCACCACGGCGAGGGCGAAGGCGGGCAGCGAGGAGATGAGGTCCATGAGGGCTCATCATGGTTGCGCGTGTACTGCCCGTTCAACGCGTTTGCGTGGAACGCGGCATACGGAAAGCCTCCTGACCGCGTGCTCGAATGGGCCAGGGGAGATCCCAACACCGCGGGCGAGGCGTCCTACAAAGCCTGTTCATGATCCCGGCCCGGATCTTCTGGGCGCTGACCGAGGACGGCTGGATCCTGCGCAACCGGATCGTGTGGCACAGGACCGACGCGATGGATGACTTACGGACGCTCGGGAGCACCGAGCAGGCCGCGGTTGTACCCCTCCGCGACCGCGGCCGCACGATCGTTGACGTCGAGCTTCGCATAGATGTTGAGCAGGTGCGTCTTGACCGTGGCCTCGGTGATGAACAGCCGGGCGGCCGCCTCCCGGTTGGTGTGGCCGGCCGCGACCAGGCGCAGCACCTCCAGCTCGCGCCGGCTCAACGGGCCGGTCGGCGGCGCCGGGGTGCGCAGCCGGCTCATCAGGCGGGCGGCGACCGACGGCGAGAGCGCGACCTCGCCACGGGCGGCCGAGCGTACGGCGCGCAGCAGCTCGTCCCGCGGCGCGTCCTTGAGCAGGTAGCCGGTGGCGCCGGCCTCGATCGCGGGCAGCACGTGGCTGTCCGTGTCGTAGGTGGTCAGCACCAGTACCCGGGCCGGTACGCCGCGCCGGGTCAGCTCGCCGATCGCGGTGACGCCGTCCATGCCGGCCATCCGCAGGTCCATCAGGATCACGTCCGGCCCGAGCGCCTCGGCCAGCCGAACCGCCTCGGCCCCGTCCGCCGCCTCGCCGACCACGGTGAACTCGGGGTCGCGGGCGAACATGCTGCTCAGCCCGTCCCGTACCACCGGGTGGTCGTCGGCGATGAGCAGCTTGATCGGGTCACTCACTAACGCACCTCCGGCGCCTCGGCGGGCAGGCAGGCCGAGATCCCGGTCCCACCCCCCACCTCCGATTCGATCTGCAACGTGCCCGACAACGCCTCGATCCGCTGCCGCATCGCCACCAACCCGAAGCCGCCGTCACGCTCGACCTGGGCGGTCGGGTCGAAGCCGCGGCCATCATCGCGGACGTCGAGGGCCACCTGATGGTCCATGTACGAAAGGGTGAGACCGACGCGGGTGGCGGTGTCGGCATGCTTGGCGACGTTGGCCAGGGCCTCTTGGGCGATCCGTAACAGGGCGACCTCGGCCTCCGGGCGCATCGTGCGGGTTTCGCCGGTGATGGTGACCTGGGCGGGGATGCTGTGGCGGGCCGACCACTTGGCCGCCACCTCCGTGACAGCGTCGGCGAGGCGGCCGGTCTCCAGCGGCTCCGGGCGCAACTCGTTCACCGAGCGCCGCGCCTCGGTCAGGCTCTCCCGGGCCAGCGCGGTCGCCGCCGCGTGGTGCCGGCGCCACGCGGCCGGGTCGTCGGCCGCGTGCTCGGCCGCCTGCAACTGGGTGACGATGCCGGTCAGGCCCTGGGCCAGCGTGTCGTGGATCTCCCGAGCCATCCGGGCCCGCTCGTCCAGAACGCCGGCCGCGCGGGCCTGCTCGACCAGCCGTTCCTGCAGCGCCGCGTTTTCGGCGAGCGCCGCGGCCAGCCGCGCGTTGGCCTCCCGGGCCTCGCGCAGCGCCGTCTCGCGGGAGTCGTAGTACCGCGCGCCGATCTCGCCGACCCAGGCCAGCAGGCACATCGGCACGATGTTGGCGACCAGGGTCGCCAGGTACTCCAGGCGGCCGATCCAGGAGCCGGTGTCCAGTCCGGCCGCCTGTGCCGTGCCGGCCACCACCGCGACGCCGGCGATGAAGTACAGCTCGCGCGGCCACCCGATGATCCAGAACGCGTAGGAGTACAGCGCCGGCGTGTAGAAGCCGAACCACGGATCGCGCAGGACCATGACCAGCCCGAACAGGATCAGGCCGGCCATGAAGACGCCCATCACGCCGATCCGGTCGCGCCACGCCGGGCGCAGCGTGAAGAGCGCCAGGCTCCACACTGCGGCCGCCGCGCAGAGCGCGAGGTCGATGGCGAGGGAGCCCGGCTGGTCGTGCTTGAAGGCGATGGTCACGGCGGCCATGACCGCCAGCAGCACGTACGGGACCACGGTGACCATGGGCCGGAACCGCTGGTTCCAGGCCGCCGCCCCGGCCATCTGCCAACTCTCCATCGCGCACCTACTCCCAGCGGAACAATCTAGCCGCCGCCACGGACGCCCCGGCCGCCCACGCGAGCGACGTGACCAGAGCGAGCCAGGGCGGCCGGTGCCCGTTCGTGGCGTCCCGCATCGCGGTGACCGCGGCGCCCATCGGGGTGCCCTGGCTGATGTGGAGCGGCGTCGCCGGCATGGCCGGCCACCGTGCCTCCGTAGCTCCTGTGGAGGTTCTCCGCCTCGATCACCGCACTCACGGCCGGACCGCCGGGCGCCGGTTGATCTGCACGACCACGGCGAGCAGGAGCAGGCCGCAGATGCCCTGCTCGAGCTTGAACCAGAGCGGGAACATGCCGGGCAGCGCGACGATCACCACGATCGCGACCAGCATGACCGCGGTGACGATGCGCAGCCGCAGCAGCATCCGGCGATCGCCGCGGGCCGCCCGGACCGCGAAGAACAGCGTGAGCAGCGAGCCGAGGGCGACGAGGGTGCCGCGGATCCAGACCGCATCGGTGACCACGGTCGCGTCGTGCCGAAACACGATCATCGCCACCAGTGTCAGCAGGCTGACTGCGGCGTACCCGCTGATCAGCCAGACCACATTGCGCATGTCGATGTGCCTCCGTCTCTTCGTTCGCTGACGGGAATCAGCGTCGCAACGAAGGCACCCCATGCGGATCGCCCGATCTCCCGAGTGGGCGGTGGAATCGGCCGCTCACTCATGCGGTGGAGTGACTCCACCGATCGGTGGAGTCAGATCCGCGACTTGCGGGCGATGTCGGGGAGCCGCACTCCCTTGGCGCCCTGGGATCGGGTGCCACCTAAATACGGCGGAAACGGGCGGCACTGAGGCCGTCCGCACCTTGAAGATCGGCCGGTCCACCGCCGATGAGGCCCTCGCGAACGCAGAGGAGTGATCGCTTCAGGCTCGCGGGATGCCCTTCCCGGTAGGCAGGTATTCCACCAGCAATACCCGGCCATCGAGAGCCCGGTGCTCGACCAGTTCGAGGTCGGCGGACGCGTCGTTCGGCTCCGGCTGCGGGGGTGCGCACGATGAGGGGCCGGATCTCGCTCGCCGTGTCCGCCTATTCGGCAGTCTCCTGGCCCTCGGGTTCGCCGGCGAGTGCGCGTGCGGCCGCCACCTCGTCGCCGTCCCACCCCCAGTGGCCTGCGCCCTGGTGCCGGGCCTGTTCGTCGATCCAGCGCTGGTGCGCTTCCCAGGCGGCCTGCTTGGTGGTTCCCAAAGCGGCGCCGATCTGCGACCACGAAGCTCCGGCCCTGCGGGCCGATCGCACCGTGAGCTGACGTCCGTAGCTCGCCTTCCGTGCGATCACTTCGCCCAGCGCGAGAAGTTCCAGCGCTTCCTCCCGGGCCAGGGGCTTCGCACCCTGGTCGATCGACAGGGACTCGAAATCGTCCTCCTCGGCGGATGGGGCGAGGGCCTCACGAGTGCGTAGCGCGTCATAGCGCGCAGCCGCGGTCAGCAGCGTGTGCTGACGCTCAAGATCTTCGGCAGTGATCATGCCCTGAGTATTGCGTCAGGCTACCTTGACGTCAAGTTGCCCTGACGACAGGGTGTACGCCTTCCGTCCCTGCCGGTAATCAGGTGAGAAGCACACGTCGTTCAAGGAACGGCGCCACCGCGCCGAGGGTGATGTTCCGCTTCCGCATGGGGTCCCGGAAGCAATCGCGGATAGTCGGATTCCCAGTCGGCGGCGACTTGGCGGATGAGGTCAGGAGGTGCCGGCGCGTACGGCGGTCGCGGCCAGGGTGGTGTATTTCATCGTGAAGTGTCCACCCAGGGAGTCGATGGCGCTCCCGACCGCGTTCAGTATCTCGGCCCGCTGATCGGGACGGAGTGCCGTGAGGCCGCCGGTGGTGGGGAGCAGGTCCAGCCATTGGTCGCGCGTGTAGGACTGCTCCCAGTCGAATCGCCACTGCTCGGGATCGTCGAACTGTTCGGTCTCGCGGATCTTGTCGGCGAACTTCGCGTATGCCGCCTCGTAGAGGGCGAGCGGACGTCGGGCCGGTTGGCCGTTGAGCGGGGAGTCGGGCGCCACTCGCCGGTAGGCGGCGGCGAACGGTTCGGCCACCTCGGCAGGCGGCTCGTACACGTGCCCGAAGATCGCCAGCCGTCCCCCTGGACGCAGCACACGTGCCGCCTTGACGGCACCGGTGACCGGGTCCACCCAGTGCCACGACTGGGCGGCGATGACCGCGTCGAACGTCCGGCCCGCCGGCTGCCAGGCTTCGAAGGCCGCCACCTCAACCCGCAGGCCGCGGGCTCGCGCGAAGTCGGCCATCCGCGCATCGGGCTCGACGCCGAGAACGGCGCAGCCGGCGGCCTGGAACTGGCGAGCGGCGATGCCGGTGCCACAGCCGACGTCGAGCACGTCAGGCCCGGGGCTCCCGGCGACAATCCGCGCCACCAACGCATCGGGGTAGCCGGGCCGGGCTTGGTCGTAGCGTTGCGCGTCCACGCCGAACGACTCGGCCATCCGTCGGGCCTTGTGCGGCTCCGCTGGGGACGGGTCTGGTTGCTCCGATATTATGGGCATGTGCCCACCTTAGTGGGCGCACGCCCACTAGGCAACGGATGCCAACGGGTTGACGCACGAGAGGATCTTGTGGAATGCCGACTGGGGTGCACCTTCGTGACGCGCGGCAGCAGCTGTTCGACGCTGCCGAGCGCGTGCTTCTGCGGGACGGACCGAACGGGCTGACCAGCCGGGCCGTCACCGACGAGGCGGGCTGCGCCAAAGGCGTCCTGCACCGGCACTTCCCCGACTTCGACGCCTTCCTCACCGACCTCGTGCTCGACCGGGCCGCGCAGCTCGAGACGCAGGCGAGTGCGCTGCGCGCCTCCGCCGGCACCGGCACGGTGGCCAACAACCTCACCGGCGCGCTGACCACCCTGTTCGGACCGATTCCGGTGGCGATCATCCCGCTCATCACCTTCCGGGACGAGCTGCGCGCACGGCTGCGGCAAGCCAGGCCCGGAGGCGGCATCGCGATCCTCGCCCAGGCCACGACCGCGATCTCCGCTTATCTGGCCGACGAGCGTGAACTGGGCCGCATCGCGGCCGACGCCGACATCGACTCACTCACCCTGTCTCTGGTCGGTGGCGGGCATCTCCTGTTCGCAGACCGCGACCCCGGCCCGCCGGCCACGGCGGTCGTCAACAAGTTCGTGACAGCGGTCATCGCCGACGCCGTGCAACGGCGACCGGACTAGGGCCTGGCCGGCGGACCTTGTGACCGTCGCTCGGGGTGTTGGCATGGTCATGGGGCGGGGAGATCTGACGAACGCGGAGTGGGTTCGGCTCAGGCCGCATCTGCCGTCGGAGGACCCGCAGGAGCGTGCCGCGGCTGCCGGGAAAAGACGCACGCCCCGGCAGCATCGGCCCGACCACCTTGGCGGCGACAAGGCGTACTCGTCCCACCGCAACCGTCGCTACTTGCGACGATCCCAGATCAAGCGCGTCGGATCGCACGTCATCGAGCAAGGCATCGACACCGCCACCACGGAGGGCCGAGCCATGTTCGGACCCCGCGCGCTATCGCCGGCCGCGGAAGGTGCGCCGCAGGTCGTCGACCCACTCGTCCGGGATCTCCCAGGGGATGAAGTGGCCGCCGTGGTCGTGGGCGGTGAGGTTGACGTGGTTGTACCAGGACGCCCGGTCACTGTCGAGGAAGTGCCGCACCCGCCGGTCAGTGGTCACGCCGGGCGGGTTCTCGTAGCCGACGAACGTGACGCCCGTGGGCGCCTCGACGACCGGCCACCGGTCGTGGGACGGGGTCCACGGGTAGCGGTTGTTGTTCGCGTAGGTGCGAATCGAGGTGCCGATCGAGTTGGTCACCCAGAAGATCATGGCGTGGGTGAGCAGGTCGTCCTTGGTGAAGACGGTCTCGATGTCGCCGCCGTTGTCGCTCCAGCTCACCCAGCGTTCGAGGATCCAGGCGAGCATCCCGGCGGGTGAGTCGGACAACCCGTGCGCGAGCGTGCTCGGGGCGAGCACGTGCGCGGCGAGGTGCACGGCGAAGCGCTTCTCCAGGGCGACGACCTGGGCGTGGACGTCGGCGGGCAGCCCCTCAGGAATGGGCCGTCCGCCGCTGAGGTCCCAGGCCCGGTCTCCGTTGAACAGGGTGAGCTTCTGGCCGGAGCCGATGTGGACGGCGCGCACGGCGTGGGCGTACTTGTGCCCGAGCTGGCCGGTGACCATGGCGCCGACGTCGCAGCCGGCCGCGCCGTACGTGTCGTGGCCGAGGATCCGGGTCATCAGCGTGTGCCAGAGGTCGGCGACCTTCCAGAAGTTCATGTCCGGGTTGTTCGGCAACGGGGTGGAGAACCCGAATCCGGGGAACGAGGGCACGATCACGTCGAACGCCTCGGCGGGGTCGCCGCCGTACGCCCCCGGGTCGGCCAGCGGGCCGACGACCTTGGACCAGTGCCAGAACGTCCAGGGCCAGCCGTGCGTGAGGATCAGGGGAGTGGGGTCGGGGCCGACCCCGGGCTTGCGCATGAAGTGCACCGGCACCCCGTCGACCTCGACGCGGTAGTGCTCGTAGGCGTTGATCTCGGCTTCGGCCGCGCGCCAGTCGTACCCGTCGCGCCAGTAGTCGACGAGTTCGCGCAGGTAGGCGGCGCCCACGCCGTAGTGCCAGTCGTCGTTGCCCGCGTCGTCGGGCAGACGGGTCAGCTCCAGGCGCCGCCGCAGGTCGGCGAGCACGTCGTCCGACACGTGGATCGGCGCGGGCTCCAGGGGGAACGGCCGGGCCCCGGCGGAGGGGGTGGTCGCATGACTCATCGTCGTCTCCTCGTACTCTCGCGCGGCGTGTCCGTGCCGGTCCCCGCGGCCTCCGGCGCGGCGGCGTCGTCCTCACCGGTCGGCCGCTCGTGCAGTTCGACCATCCGGGCCAGGGCCGGGAGGGCGACGGCGATGGACGCCCGCTCCGCCGGCGTCAGCCGGTCGGCCAGTTCCGAGAGGCGGGCCATGCGCTCGGCGCGGCGTCCGTCCACGATCGCGGCGCCCGCAGCGGTGACGTGGACGAGGACCGCCCGGCCGTCCGACGGGTCCGGGTGACGCTCCACCAGGCCGTCGCGCTCCAGCTTGGTGACCATCTGCGTGATCGCCGACTGCGTGACCTGTTCGCTGCCGGCCAGCTCGGTGAGCCGCTTCGGGCCGCTGCCCGCCAGCGTGTGGAGCACGGACAGCGTCGTGAAGCTCAGCCGGCGCTCCGACGGCAGCCGGATGTGCATCCGGGTGAAGTCCTCGAGCACATGGGTCAGGTCGGCGATGCTCAGCTCGACGGATTCAGGCACGCGCGAACTGTATCAGAAACTTAATTAAGTTACTGATGCAAATAGCGGCCGGGAAGAACGCCGGCAGCGCCGGCTTGGCCTGGCGTTTCGCGCGGGCCATGCCCTCGCGGGTGCGCAGGTGGCCGAGATCGGCCTCGAACTCGGCCACCAACGGCCAGGGTCTGCGGGAACAGCAGACCGAACGGGTCGTCGCCGTCATCGAGACGACTTGATCGACCGCTCGCCTACCGAGCGGCCCCGGTGGTGTCCGCACAACCGATGAAAATCAGGACACAAGATGTCGGGTTTTGACGCGAGCATGGTTCGCTGGTCGGCGCCGATGGAAGACGTGGACCGAGCCCTACAGATAGACAAGGACCGTAATGCGCGAAACGCGAGAAGATCTCAAAGAGTTGCAGGCCCTGCTGGATGCTTCTCTCTCCCGTTCCACCTCGCATCTCCGCTCGATCATCAATACCGAGAGCACACTGACCGCAGAGGAGCTCACCGGGGTCCTCACCGGGATGTGCACCCTGGCCCTGTCCACCGTGACGGCGAAGGGCGAGCCGCGGATCAGCGGGGTGGACGGGCACTTCCTGCGCGGTAAGTGGCACTTCGGCACGGCGCGCAAGGCCGCCAAGGCCCGCCACCTGGCCGCTCGCCCCGCCGTCAGCGCCGCGCACATGCGCGGGGAGGACCTGGGCGTGTTCACGCACGGCATGGTGGAGATCCTCAATCCCCAGCACAGCGAGCCGGCCGCAGACTGGCCGGACCTGCTCGCCTACTTCAAGGACTTCTACGGCGACGACTTCTTCGACTGGGACAACGAAGTGGTCTACTACCGGCTGCATCCGCACTGGATGACCGTCCACGCCCCCGGCGTCGACAAGCTCACCGCGGTGTCCTGGTCTTGATCTGCGGCACGGGCCGCGTCGAGACCGGCCACGTGCTGAGAGATCTGGTGAAGCGGCCGCTCAGCGCCATTGTGACGAGCGGCCGCCGCGTAGTGGCGTAATCGGTTTGTTCGGCATGGGGGTCTGTCCGCCCATGTTCTGCTGCGTTGTGAGAGGGTGGACGAAGATTGACTACATTCGTACGGGACGTCGCGAGTATGGGGCGCGAGACCATCGACGTGGTGGGGGCTCGTACCAACAATCTGCGGGACGTGTCGGTGAGCATCCCCAAAGGGCGGCTTGTCGCCTTCACCGGAGTGAGCGGCAGCGGCAAGACCTCGCTGGCCGTCGACACCCTGCACAACGAGGCCCAACTGCGGTATCTGGAGGGGCTTTCGCCGTTCGTACGGCAGTACATTACCCAGCGCAATCGGCCGAAGGTCGACCGCATCTTGGGACTCGGCGCGACGCTCGCGGTCGACCAGCGCCGGCTGAACCGCAATCCCCGCTCCACAGTCGCGACGATCACCGGTATCGACGGGCACCTGGGGCTGCTGTACTCGCGCCTTCCGGGAATCGGCGCTGACCCGGCGGCGGAGAGTGGAGACGGGCATCTGGCGACCGCTCACTTCGACCGCAATACGCCGGAAGGGAGCTGCGCGGACTGCCACGGGGTAGGCGGGCGCTGGCAGGCGCAGGAGGACCTGGTCATCACCCATCCGGAGCTTCCGCTCTTCGAGGGGGCCTCGCCCTGGTACGCGAAGTGGCGGTCGGGGGAGCACGCGTTCGTGCCGGCGCTTGCCGAGAAGCGCGGCGTGGACCTCGGTCGGCCGTGGCAGTCGCTGCCTGAGGAGTTCCGCCACTGCGTGCTGTACGGCACGGGTGAGGAGAAGGTCGAGGCGACCGTCGACATGTCCAACAAAAAGGAGACGGTTTCGGTGACCTACACCTCGAGCCAGCCGCTGCGGGGCGCGCTCGCCGAGGTGGAGCGGGTGTTCATGAACGCCCAGACCTCCAGCGCCAAGCAGCGCTACTTGCCGTACATGCGCAAGCAGCCGTGCGGCACCTGCGGCGGCAGCGGGTACGGCCAGGTGGCCCGGTCCGTGCGGCTCGGCGGGCTGACCTATCCCGACCTGCTCGAGGTGGACGTACGGGAGGTGCACAGCTGGGCGGAGCGTGTGGCCGGCGACCTGGGCGCCCGGCAGCGCGAGGTGGGTGAGCCGCTGCTGCAGGACCTGGGCCGCAGGCTCGGGATCCTCGGCCGGCTCGGCCTGGCCCATCTCCAGCTGTCCCGGAGCGCGGCGACGCTGTCCGGGGGTGAGTTGCAGCGAACCCGCCTCGCCGCGCAGCTCAGCACCGAGCTGAGCGGCATCGTCTTCGTCCTGGACGAGCCCGGGACCGGGTTGCATCCGGCGGACAAGGCGCACCTGCTCGACATCGCCCTGGAGCTACGCAAGGCCGGCAACACGGTGCTCCTGGTCGAGCACGACCCTGAACTGATCGCCAGGGCCGACTGGGTGATCGATATGGGGCCCGGCGCGGGCCGCCTCGGCGGTGAGATCCTGGTGTCGGGGCCTCCCGCCGACGCGGCCGCCCATCCCACGTCGCTGACCGGACGCTATCTGGCCGGTGAGGGGCCGAGGCTGCGCCGGACCCGCCGTCCGGCCGGGGATGCCATTGGCTGGGTGGAGCTGCACGGCCTGCGTGCGCACAACGTGACCGCAGACCTGGTGCGTTTCCCCGCCGGTCGGCTCACCTGCCTGACCGGGGTGAGCGGCAGCGGCAAGAGCAGCCTGCTCGGCGCGCTCGCGGCGAGCGTGGAGGCCGCCCTGAACGGGACGACGACCGACACGGTGCGACAGGTGACCGGCCTGGAGGGGTTCGACTGGGTCGCCGTCGTCGATCAGGAACCTCTCGGGCGGACGCCGCGGTCCAACCCGGCCACCTACAGCAAGGCGTTCGACATTGTCCGCAAGCTGTTCGCCGAAACCGACGTGGCGCGCGGACGCGGTGTCAACGCCTCCTGGTTCAGCTTCAACACTGCGGGTGGTGGCCGCTGCGAGATCTGCACCGGTTATGGCCGCAAGTTGGTCGACATGCACTTTCTGCCGGATGTGTGGGTGGTCTGCGACGCGTGCGAGGGGCGGCGCTACAAACCGGAGGCTTTGGAGATCAAGTATCAGGGGCTGGCCATCGATCAGGTGCTGGAGCTGACCGTCGCCGAGGCCGTGGAGCAGTTCTCCGAGCCCCGGCAGCTCGCGGACACCCTGGGAGCCTTGAGCCAGGTCGGGCTTGGCTATCTCCAACTCGGCCAGAGCGCCACCGAGCTGTCCGGCGGCGAGGCGCAGCGGCTGAAGCTGGCGTCCGCGATCCAGCGCGGTGCGGCGAGCCGCAAGGCCGGTCTCGTCGTTCTCGACGAGCCCGTTTCGGGCCTGCACCCGTCTGACATCCAGCGTGTGGTGGATGCGCTCGATGTGTTGCTCGACTCGGGCAACACCGTCGTTGTGGCCGAACATGACATCCCCGTCGCCGCGTCCGCGGACTGGGTGATCGACCTGGGGCCGGGGGCCGGTCCGGACGGGGGTGTGGTGGTCGCGGAGGGCACTCCGGACGCCGTCGCGACGGCGGACACCCCGACGGCCGGTTTCTTCCGGAGGTACGCGGCGGGCCTGCCGCTCTTGGAAGTGCGAGAAGACGCGCGCTGCTGAGACGCCGGGGCTCGTGTAGCACATCCCGCACTGCCGTCCGCGCCCTCTCCGAGGACGAGCGCCCAGGGTCCGCCCAACAGGACGGCGCCTACTCGCAGAAGACTCGCACTTGGGCGTCGGGCTGCTCAATATCCACGGTCAACTCATCGAGGTGCTCCACGAACGCCTCGAGCTGTTCGGGCTTGAGCTGCGTGAGGTCGAACGGCACGCCCGACTTGTGCAGTTGGGCGTTGGCCCGATCGAGTGCCTGCGGCGGGATCAGGGCCGCCAGCTGTACGCCGGCCCGCAGCAGCTGCAGCGGCACCCGCACGTCGATCCGCCCCGGCTCGCCGTCCTCAACGGTGTGCACCATCAACCGCAGGTATTTCGCCTTGCCTTTCGGCCGGGCGTCGAATCTCGACGGCGCGGGCGGCTGGTCCCGTTGGAGCGCGGCGATGAGCTGCTCCGCCTCCTCTGCGGTGATCTTGCCATCGGCCAGCATGTCGAGGATGTCCTTGCGCTGTTCGTTCATCGGAACCTCTCCTATCGGATGGCTACGAGCACAGCCGTGCGGCTGTACTGGACGTCGAACCGGGTGCCGGGCAACGCGCAGGCGATGCGCCAGCCGGTGCCGAGTGCCCGCACCACACTGAGGCGATATACGAGGCAGGCCACGGCGGCCGCCAGTACGGCCAGGACCACGACCGGTGAGAGCACGAGCACCACGGGGAGTACCGGGACCCAGATCCGGATGGGACGACCGTCCGGGCGTTTGACCCGTACGGTCAACAACTGCGGCATCACGTCCGACCCTCCAATTCGGACAGTGCCTGCTGTGCGGTGATCTCGCCGCGGCGCAACCGATCGATGATGTCGGCCGGTGGCGGCGCCGGATCGGTCTCGACGAAGTCGAGCATCTGCGTGATCCGGTTCAGTCGTGACTTGATCGTCGGGTAGCTCACCCCGAAGATCCGTTCCATCTGCTTGATGGAACCGTGGCACCGCACGAACGCCGTGACGAAGATCTGATCCTCGACGTTGAGCTGAGCCAGTTGCGGTAGCTCGAACTCGCCCTCGATCGCGACGCCGCTGCCTGCCAGGCGCACCCGCTCGACGACGAACGGCTGGCCCCGGGTCAGGTTCGTGAGTTCCTGCCAGTCCATCGCCTGCTCTGTCATATCTAAAGATATACCGGGTTGGATCTCAACTTTCAAGAAGTTGATCTTAATTTTCTTAAGCCAGCATGTCCTTCGGGCTCCTTGCTGGTCCGCCGCCTGTCACGGCCCCGCCGCTTCCGCTGCCGCCGCTTGACTTGCACAAGCCGCTCAGCCGGTCCCCACGCGCGTGGGGGTGATCCGACCTGGCGCATGCCGGCGGCGCCCATCTCACCGGCCAGGTCCAGGGTGAAGGGACAGAACAGCGCGATGAACACGACGGACGGGAAGGGGGGGAAGGTCAGCGAGCGCCGTGCCGGCCGAGCGCCGCCGGCGCGGTCGTGGTGCGGCCGCGGCGTTCGGCACCCTGGTCGCCCAATACTCCGCAGGTGACGCGGACTGACCGTGAACCGAGCAGCGGACTCCACGGGCCACGATCAGGGTTGCCGCCTCGGGTTACGGACCGCTCGGTCCGCCGACGCCCCCGGCGTTCTTGACGATCACTGTGTCGCCGACCCGGCTGAAGTCGTAGAAGCGGTGGGCGTCCCCCGTGCTCAGGTGGATGCAGCCGTGTGAGCTGTCGACCTGGCCGATGGCGGGATCCCAGGGCGCCGCGTGGATGAACAGGCCGGAGTCGGTCAGGCGCACCGCCCAGTGGACCATGCGGTCGTAGTAGTTGGGATTATGCGGATCGCACGTGATGTTCGCGCTGCACGAGGTCATCCTGACAACCGCGTCCTTGCCGAGCACCTGGTACGTTCCGCTCGGCGTACGGAAGCCGGGCTTTCCGAAGCCCGCGGTGAAGGTCATCACCGTCCGGCCGTTCTCCGTGACGGTCATCTGGTGCGTCGCCGCGTCGAGCGTCGAAATGTGGCCCACGGAGGCCGCCCGGGCGGGACCGGCTCCCAGGGTCAGGGCGGCCGCCAGTGCGCCGGCCAGCACGAACCGGGCGGCGTCACGAACGTGTGAGCGTGAGATTTGGCGTTGGCGGACCACTTCTGATCACCGTTGCTCTCTACATAAATCAGGATATTCCGCCCCCTCTCCCTGCTCGGTGAGCGGGTGTGGTTCGTGAGCACCACAGCACCGTGCCCTCTCGGGCAGGCGTAGCGTCGTCGTCCATGTGGAGGACTCGTCACGGCACTGCGGGAGGCCGCGGACCAGACCTGCTGGAACACCGTGCGCTCGCTTCTGCTGCCCTGACCCGTCCACCCCATCCCCGCGGAGCGGTACCTTCTCGAATGCTCGTGACCGCACCGCGTGGTGGCGTGGACAGAACCGAACACAGAACCGAACTCAGCCCCGATCCGCGCCGGCCCGGATGCCCCGGTACGGCGAGCAGAACCTTGGAGTCTCTCGACGTGATCGGCCCCGGCGTCACCTCGCCGGGCCGAACCAGGTGGCGAGCGCCTCGCCCAGGCCGTCGCGCTCGCCGGCCCAGGCCACGTACCCGTCTGGCCGTACGAGCAGGGCACCCGCGCCCTCGACGGAGGCCGTACGTACGCGGTCCCGGTAGCCCGCCACGGCCTCGCCGGGCCGGCCCTGACCGGGCGGTCCGACGAGCAGTCCCCGGCCGTCCGCCAGCAGCCCTCCGCTCGGCGCCTCCGGCGGCGTCGCCGATGGCGGGACGAATCGGCCGACCAGAGGCTCGGCGGCGGGCGCGTAGTCCACGTTCGTGCCCTCGGCCATCGCCGAGAAGTACTGCCGGGCGTCCGGCAGCTCCAGCACCTCGGTCAGCACCTCACGCAACGCGTCCACCTGCGCCCCTGGCCGCATGAGCGCCACCTGCGCCCGGGTGTTGCGCAGCACCCGGGCGGCCACCGGGTGCCGCTCGGCGGTATAGGTGTCCAGCAGGCTGTCGGGGGCCAGTCCACGCGCCACCAGCCCGAGTTTCCAGCCCAGGTTGACCGCGTCCTGCAGGCCGAGGTTGAGCCCCTGCCCGCCGATGGGCGAGTGGACGTGCGCCGCGTCTCCGGCCAGCAGCACCCTGCCCTTGCGGTAGGTGTCGGCATGCCGGGTGTTGTCGCTGTAGCGGATCCCGGCCTTCAGCCGGGTGACGACCACGTTGACGCCGGTCACGCGGCGCAGGCTTCCCTGTAGCTCCTCCGCCGTCATCGGCGCGTCCCGCTCGCCCGGCCCGCCGTCGAACTCGATGGTGGCGATCTCGCCCGGCACCAGCGACAGGTTCACCAGCCCGCCCTGGCCGCGCAATGACGAGGTGATCGCGCCGGGGTCGGCCAGCTCGGCCACCGCCGTCCGTCCGGTCATGGTCCCGGGCGTTCCGGAGAAGGCGAACCCGGACCGCTTGCGCACCACGCTCCGGCCGCCGTCGCATCCGACCAGGTACGCCGCCCGCACCACCTGCCCGTCGGCGAGCGTGGCGGCGACGCCGTTCTCGTCCTGCGTCACGTCGGTCACCCGGCAGTCATGGCGGACCGTGACTCCGAGCTCGGCGGCCCGTGCGGCCAGCACGCCTTCGATCCGGTGCTGCTTGAGCATGAGGTATTCGGCGCCCCCGCCCGGCTCCAGCAGCGGCAGACCGCTGAAGTGCCCTCTGACCATGCCCTTCTGGACCACCTCGACCATGAGGGCGACCACGTCGGCCTGCACGCCCATCGGATCGTCTCCGGACTCCGGACGACGGCCCAGCCCCTCGAACATCGCCCGCTGCGCCTCGGCCAGCGGCTCGACCAGCCCGCGCAGGGCGAGCGACTGCAGGGTGCGGGCGTTGAGGGAACGCAGGCCGAGGCTGCGGGTCCTGCGTTCCTCGCCCGAGGCCGCCTCCAGGACCAGAACGCCGGCCCCGGCCAGGGTCAGTTCGCAGGCCAGCAGCAGGCCGACCGGTCCGCCGCCCACGACGATCACGTCGGTCATCCCGACTCCTTTACTTACGCCGTATGCTTACACCGTAAGTAGATCACGTACGGCGTAAGCTTTGTCAAACGATCGAGGAGGAAAGGACGGCTTGATGGCACGGCGCGAGCCGCTGAACAGGGAGAAGGTTCTCGACGCGGCCCTCGAACTGGCCGACGGGGAGGGCCTGGAGGGACTGTCCATGCGGCGCCTGGCCAAAGCGCTCGGCGTCGAGGCGATGTCGCTCTACAACCACGTCTCCAACAAGGCGGATCTCGTCGACGGCATCGTGGAGCGCGTGTTCGCGCAGGTCGAGCCGCCCGACCCGGCCCTGCCGTGGCCGGAGCAGGTGCGTACGGCCGCGCTGAGCATGTACCGCGTCTTCAGCCGCCATCCGGTGGTGCCGCTGGCGCTGGCCACCGACCGGTCCAATCCGACCTCGCCCCACGCCATGGCGGCGATGGACGGTCTGGTCGGGGCGCTGTTCCAGGCCGGGTTCGACGAGCGGGGCGCCTGGCGCGCGCTCGGGGCGATAAACGGCCTGGTGTTCGGAGCGCTGCTGCTGTCGACGGGCGGCTTCACCGGCGCCCCCGGGGTGCACGCGGGGGAGGAGCAGGTCGGGGTCTACATCCGGCGGCTCGACCCCGCGCGGCTGCCGCACTTCAGCAGGCTGCTGGCCTGGACGACGAAGGGCGGCGTGGAACCGCCGGCGGACTTCGAACAGGCTCTGGACACGCTGATCCAGGGTCTGGAGGCTACGGCGAAAAGCGGTCACAGCGGATGACGCCCGCGAACCCTCCCATAAACCGGTCGCCAGTGCCCGAGAATCGGACACCAGGTCATTGGGAGGTAATGAAACGGTCAGTCTTTGATAAGGCTTGACGTTCTTTGACCGGTGTTGGGATTAGTCAGGGGTTTTCGTAAGGTTTTTCCCTTTGTCGGTGCCGGAGGTCAGAGGGGGAGACCGCCATGAGATCGAGAAGGCCGCACCTACCATTGCCCAGTTCCATCCAGGGGCGGTACACCCTCGTCGTCGGAGCGCTGTTCCTCGTGGTTCTCATCACGGCCGGCGCGGCCATCGACTTCGTGGCTCGTAGCAATATGGGCGGACGCGTCCCGCGTGGAACGCAGCCGCTCACCGCGGCGTGGATCGCCGGAGGCGTCCTGCTCCTCGCCGTCGCCGCCGCGTGGATCACCTGGTTGGTGGTCGGCCGCATCCTCCACCCCCTGAAGGCGATCACGAAGCGGATCGACCTGACGACCAATGACCTGAGCCTGCGGCGGCTGCCCCAGGCGAGCGGCGACGACGAGATCGCGCGGCTCGCCCGCTCCTCCAACAAGCTGTTCGAGCGGTTGGAGGAGGTCATGACCAACCAGCGCCGATTCGCCTCCCTGGTCTCCCACGAACTCCGGTCACCCGTCACCGCGCTGCGCGCCCAGGTCGAGGAGGCGCTCGACTACCCCGACGAGGTCGACCCGTACGAGACGCTGCGTGCCACGCTGCGCAGCGCCGAGCGGTTCCAGGCGATCATCGACGAGCTGCTCGCGTACACGAAGGTGAAGAACGCCGGTTCGGCGGCTCCCGAGCCGCTCGACCTGACCGAGCTGGTACGGGAGGAGATCGCGTTCCGCGCCCAGGGCGTGCAGGTGCGGCTCCATGCCAGCGGCGAGCCGACCGCCTTCGCCACCAGGCTGGCCGTCATCGGGGCGGTGGGCAACCTGCTGGCCAACGCGCAGCGGCACGCGCACACACGGGTGGACGTCCAGGTGGAACGCGCGGGAGATCAGGCCGTGGTCGTGGTGCAGGACGACGGCGACGGCATCGCGCCCGAGGACCGCGAGCGGGTCTTCGAACCCTTCGTCCGGCTGGCGGACGGGCGCCGACGTGACCCCGGCGGCAGCGGGCTCGGTCTCGCCTTCAGCCGGGAGGCCGCCATGGCCAACCACGGCTCCCTCACCATCGAGGACTCCCCGCGAGGGGCGCGCTTCGTGCTGCGCCTTCCCTTGACGACCACCCCCGTCGCCGTTCCGGCCCCCCAGCCGCTCTCCTCCTGACCGGGGAAAGCGGCTGGGACGCTGAAACGGCCTACCCGGCCTGGACGCGGCCGTGCCGGTCGCGGGCCTTGAGCCGTACGGTGGGCATCTCGGGCGCCGGGAGCGGGCCCTCCTCGCAGGAGCCGACCCTGCCGAAGCGGGTGGCCGGGTGACCCCCCTCGTCGAAACCGGCGTCCCGCATCCAGTCTTCGCGTGCCCGCACGATCTCCTCATGTGAACGCGCCACGAAGTTCCACCACATGACCAGCGGCTCCTCGAACGGCTCGCCACCGAGCAGGAACAGCCGCGCGGGCGCGTCGGCCTCCATCACCAGCTCGGAGCGGCCCTCCCCGAGGTACAGCAGAGCGCCGGGGGAGAGCGGCTCGCCCGCGACGCGCGCCGCGCCGCACATGACCAGCACGGCGGTCTCGAACGACGGATCGACCGGCAGCCGACACCGGCCGGGACCGTGGAACAGCACCTCGGCGCCGAGCAGCGGCGTGTGCACCAGCGCGGGGGAGCGGAGTGACCCGATCTCGCCCACCACGACGGTTACCGTGACGTCGCCCTCGCGCAGCGACGGCAGCGCGGCGTGATGCTCGAACCGCGCGGCGCCGTGCCTGGCCACCTCCGGCAGCGCCACCCAGAGCTGCAGGCCGTGCATGACCGCCGGATGCTCCGGCGGCGTCTGCTCGGAGTGGGCGATGCCGTGTCCCGCCGTCATCAGGTTGAGCTGGCCGGGCACGATCGTCTGCGCGTTGCCCAGGCTGTCGCGGTGCAGGATCTCTCCCTCGGCCAGCCAGGTGACCGTCTGCAGCCCGGTGTGCGGGTGCGGCGGCACCTGCATGCCCGGACGGTCACGTACGTCGTCCGGACCGAAGTGGTCGACGAAGCACCAGGCCCCCACCATCCGGCGGGGCCGCTGCGGCAGCAGCCGGCGCACCGTCGTGTAGCGGCCGAGCGGGACGTCGTGCCCTGCCAGGAGCACGCTCTCCGGCTCGGTCACCGTCGCCGCCGCGCACTCGTACGCCTCAGGCGTCGGCGGGGCGGTCACGCCGGCTCTCCGTCGCTGTCGCCCGCACCGGCGGGGAGGGAGAAGCCCTCGCGCCGGTCGGGCGGCACCAGGTCGAGGTAGCCCGGGTGCCGGGCGATGTAGTCGCGGACGAACGGGCAGTACGGCAGGACCGACAGCCCGGCGGTCCGGGACGCGTCCAGCGCGCCCCGGACCAGCGTCGAGCCGAGGCCGCGGCCACCGTACGCGGGGTCGATCTCGGTGTGGGTGAACGAGATCCGCGATCCGCGGCGCCGGTAGTCGGCGAAGCCGACGACCTTCCCCTCCACGGTGATCTCGAACCGGCCGGCCTCCGGGTCGTCGACGACCCGTGGTTCGGTGTGTTCCATGACGTCTCGGCTCCTTCGACGGGCGCCCGGATCGCCCCACGATATCCCGGGTGTACGGACGAACTCCTGGCGCGGTGACGGTCAGGCGGCGATCGTGGCGTGCATCTCCCACACCAGGATCTCGGCGGGCTCGACCGCGGTCACCCGCTGGCCGCCCGTCGCGGTGAACCGTACGGCGTCGCCGGGGCCGAGCGTGCCCGCGCCCTCGAGGGCGACCGTGCCGCGCGGCACGAACAGGTGCAGGAACGGCGCCTCGGGCAGCTCGACGCTCTGCTCCGGTCGCAGCCGCGCGGCGTAGAGCGCGGCGTACCGGTTCTTGATCCGGATGGCGGAGACGCCGTCGTGCTTGTCCATACCGGACGCCACCGGCACCAGGCCGCCGGACAGCAGCTCGGCCTCGATTTCGAGCTGCTCGTAACCGGGCGTGATCCCGGGCTCGTCGGGGACGACCCACATCTGGACGAAGTGCACCGGCTCGTCATGCGCCGCGCCACCCCGCAGCCGCCAGGAGTCGTTCTTCTCCGAGTGCAGGATGCCGGTGCCCGCGCTCATCCGCTGCGCCAGGCCGGGGTAGATCACGCCGGAGTGGCCGGTCGAGTCCTGGTGGACGAGGGAGCCCTCCATGACCCAGGTGACGATCTCCATGTCGCGGTGCGGGTGAGTGTCGAACCCGGTGCCGGGGAGGACGCGGTCGTCGTTGTTGACCAGCAGCACGCCGTGGTGGGTGTTGTCCGAGTCGTGGTGATGGCCGAAGGAGAAGGAGTGGTGGGAATCCAGCCACGTGGTGGCGGTGGTGAACCGCTCGTCCGCGCGGCGGACATCCACGCGCGGAGTCGGCGTGTTCCTGGTCATGGGATCCCCTTCCGGAGGTCTCGCCCGAAGGGCCGTACGCGGGTGTCCGGCCCTGTAGATGATCTGTCATCTACATTCGGCCCGCAACGTAGATGACGCGTCATTTATTTCCAACCGCATGACGTGTCATCGTTCCGGATAGGGTGGACGGCATGGACGGTCCCTCCCGGCCCGGTCCCTCCGATCGGGCGGCCTCCGGACACGACGCGCGCTGGCTGGACGCCGACGAGCAGCGTGCCTGGCGGGCCTACCTGCGCATGCAGGGCCGGCTGGCGGCGGCGCTCAACCGCCAGCTCCAGCTTGAGTCGGGCCTGTCCCCCGCCGACTACGAGGTGCTCGTCCACCTCACCGACACCCCCGAGGCGCGGCTTCGGCCGTACGAGCTGCAATGGGCGTTGCAGTGGGAGCAGAGCCGGCTGTCACACCACCTGACCCGGATGCGGCGCCGTGGCCTCGTCGAGCGCGAGGAGTGCTCCGAGGACGGGCGCGGCGCGTTCGTCGTGCTCACCGAGAAGGGGCGCCAGGCCATCACCGCCGCCGCGCCCGGTCACGTCGGCGTGGTGCGGCGGTTCTTCTTCGACGGGTTCAGCCGCGAGGAGGTCGCCCTGCTCGAACGGCTGAGCACGCGGATCCTCGACCGCCTCGACAACGCGGACGCCGGCCCCGAAGCCGACCCCCGCTGACGCTTCCGGCGCTGAGGCGTCAGAGCCGGATGACGACCAGTGCGATGTCGTCGCGGCCGCCGCCGCTGACACCGAGGCGGGCAAGCAGGGTGTCGGCCAGGTGTTCTGCGCCGAGCCCGGTGCACTCGGTAAGGGTGTCAGTCAGGCGGCCCAGCCCGGTGTCGATGTCCTCATCGCGGCGTTCGATGAGCCCGTCGGTGTAGAGCACGAGAACGTCGCCGGGGACGTACCCGAGGGTGGCCTGCGGGCGGGGGACGTGATAGGGGCGCACGCCCAGGGGTGGGTCGGTGGCCTGGTCCAGCAGCGTGCAGCCACCGCCGGGATGAGCCAGCACCGGCGGAAGGTGGCCGGCGCTGCTGTAGATGAGCAGGTGGCTGCGCCGGTCGATCAGTACTTCGACGGCGGTGGTGCCCAGCGAGCCGTCGATGGAGCGGGCATACAGACCGAGGACCTCCAGCGCTTGGGCGGGGCGTGGAATGGCGCGGATGGCGGAGCTGAGGGAGCTGCGGAGCATGCCCATAACGGCGGCGGCCTCGAGGCCGTGACCGACGACGTCGCCGACCGCCACGGCGATGGCGTCGGGGGGCAGGTCGACCAGGTCGTACCAGTCTCCGCACACGTTCAGGGAGCCGGTAGCGGGCAAGTAGCGGACCGCCACGTCCCTGTGGAGGGCCAGGTCGGGAGCATGGAGCATGACCTCCTGCAGTGTGACCGCGACTTCACGCTCCCGAGCGTGAGCTTGGCGCAGCTCCTCATTGAGCCGCTGCAGCTGAATGGCTCGGGCGTACAGCTCGGCCTCCAGGGCCTGGGCGGCCTCCAGCCGTTCCCCCAGATCCGGCCGCCACTCCTTGCCCAGGCGCCGGGCCTGGTATGCATGGACGAACACGGTCGTGTCCTCGACACGGAGGATGATCCACGCCACCTTCCCGTCCGGCCCGAGCACGGGAGTGTTGACTGGTGACCACCACCGCTCCTCGAACACCCCCGGCTGGCTCATGACCGGGATGTCGTACTTCTGCAGCGCCATCGTGTCCGGCCTGCCGGTGGCCAGAACTCGGTGCAACGAGGCATCCAGGTTCCGTACGCCATCGGCGTCCGGGTCGGCCGGATTGTCGGGGAATGCCTCGAAAACATGCTTGCCAATCAGGTCGGACCGGGACCGCTTGGTCGCTTCCAGGTACGCCGGGTTCACATCGACGATCACCAGGTCCGGATCCAGCACCAGGCACGGGCTCGGCGTGGCGGCGAACAACGCCGCATGGTCCACTTCCGCTGCCATGGGGCCACGCTCCTTCGCCGTGGTATGGCCCTTATCTCAACGTAGGAGACTCACGGCGTGCGCGCGCCCACTGCCCGACAGCACGCGATCCAGGCCGTACGGCGCAGTCGTGGCCTGGATCGCAGGCAGGCGGCCGGCATGCCGCGTTTGCCTAAAGCCATTAGGCAAACGCATAATGATTGTCGTTGCGTAGGAGGAAGCTTATGGTTCGAGCGGGGTTGACCGCGGAACGCCTGATCAGGGCGGGGGCGGAACTGGCTGACGAGGTCGGCTTCGACCAGGTGACCGTCTCGGCGCTCGCCCGGCGGTTCGACGTCAAGGTCGCGAGTCTGTACTCGCACCTGAAGAACTCGCAGGACCTCAAGACCGGGATCGCCCTGTTCGCCCTGGAGGAACTCGCCGACCGGGTCGCCGAGGCCGTGGCCGGGCGAGCCGGCAAGGACGCCCTGGCCGCCTTCGCGGACGCCTACCGCGACTACGCCCGGGAGCACCCCGGCCGCTACGCCGCGGCTCGGCTGCGGCTCGACCCCGAGACGGCGGCCGCCAGCGCCGGCGTCCGGCACGCCCAGATGACGCGGGCGATCCTGCGCGGCTACGACCTGACAGAGCCGGACCAGACACACGCGGTACGGATGCTGGGCAGCGTCTTCCACGGCTACGTCAGCCTGGAGATGAGCGGAAGCTTCGGCCACACCGCCGTCGATTCGCAGGAGTCCTGGTCCTGGATCGTGGATTCCCTCGACGCCCTGCTGCGCACCTGGACCACATCCTGATCACCAGGGACCGCGCACCCCCAACAATCCAAGAATTTCCCTCAACAGGCTGAAGCGATGAATACCAAGTACGACTGGATCACCACGCCCATCACCGGGGACATCCTGCGCGGCGTCCTCGACATCGAACGCACGGAGCATGGCCTGCTGCCACACCGGCTGCCCGCTTGGGCACGTCGGCAGATCCCTGACGAGCAGCTGGCCATGGCCGAGGCCCAGCCGTCCGGCGTGCGATTGGCCTTCCGCACCCGGGCCACCACCATCGAACTGGACACGCTGCCCACCAAGAGGGCCTACCGAGGTCTCCCGACCCCGGCGGACGGCGTGTACGACCTGCTGGTCGACGGCCGATTCGCCGCCCGGACCACGGTGACCGGCGGCAACGTCCGCACGATCGACATGGCCACCCAGACCGTCGAACTGCGCGAAGGGCCTCCCGGCACCGCCCGGTTCACCGATCTGCCCCCGTGTGACAAGGACGTCGAGATCTGGCTTCCGCATACGGAGATCACCGAGCTGATCGCCCTGCGTACCGACGCCCCGGTCGAGCGGGCGCCGGACCGCGGGCGCAGGGTGTGGCTGCACCACGGCAGTTCGATCAGCCACGGCTCGAACGCCGCCGGCCCGACCGCCATCTGGCCGGCCCTGGCCGCTGCCCGGGGCGGAGTGGAACTGGTCAACCTGGGGTTCGGCGGCAGCGCCCTGCTCGACCCGTTCACCGCCCGCGCGATGCGGGACACCCCCGCGGATCTGATCAGCGTCAAGATCGGCATCAATATCGTCAACTCCGACGTGATGCGCCTGCGCGCCTTCAGGCCCGCGGTCCACGGCTTCCTCGACACCATCCGCGAAGGGCATCCGACCACGCCGCTGCTGGTCGTGTCCTCCATCCTGTGCCCGGTCCAGGAGGACACCCCCGGTCCTCTCGCGCCGGACTTCGACGGCGGTACCCTACGGTTCACGGCCACCGGCGACCCGGCCGAACGCGCCGCCGGGCGCCTGACGCTCACCGTCATCCGCGACGAGCTCACCCGGATCGTCGAGCAGCGGGCGGCCGACGACCCGAACCTGCACTACCTCGACGGCCGCGAGCTGTACGGCGAGAAGGACTACGCGGAACTGCCGCTGCCCGACGAGATCCACCCCGATCCGGCGGCACACCGCCGGATCGGCGAGAACTTCGCGCGGCTCGCGTTCGGCCCCGGCGGCCCGTTCGCCCCCACGTCAGGCTGACCGGAATCGGGGTCGCGCGCGCCTCGTACCGCCCGTGAGGAGGATCGGTCCGGGTTTCGGCGGTACCGGGCGGGAGTTGGCTGAGGCGCCTCAAGCCGGTCGTACCGGCTGGCGCAGCACGGTGCGCGGCGCCGGATCGTCCAGCGCGCTCAGGTAGATCTCGTGGTGCGGACCGTTGGCGACCAGCCCGTGCTCGGCCATGAATTCCTCCATGACGGGCCAGGCGGGCTCGTCCGGCGAGCGCAGCGGCCCGATGGACGGCGCCTGCCCGGCCTGCGCGCGACGGACGTAGCGGCAGCCGGAATCGGTCTCCACGTGTGTCGGCGTCAGCAGCCCCAGGTCGTCCTGGGTCGCGTCTGCTTGACGCTCGACCGGCTCAACGTGGCGAACTGCCCGATCGGCAGCAGATCTCCGTCCACGCACCCCAGCCTGGGCTCTCCCGCAGGGGGAGAGTCCAGCACAGCCCGGAAGCCTCGGAGGTGTCGCATGACGCGGCACGGGCTGGATCCCCGGCCTTCAGGCGGGGGAGCGCGTCACTCTCCGACCACCGTGATGCCGCCCCTCGCGGGGCGGGTGAGCGCCCGGCTGATGACCATGCGCTGGATCTGGTTGGTGCCCTCGAAGATCTGCATCACCTTGGCCTCGCGCATGTACCGCTCGACGGGGAAGTCCCGGGTGTAGCCGTAGCCCCCGAGCACCTGTACGGCGTCGGTGGTCACCTTCATCGCGTTGTCGGTCGCGACGAGCTTGGCGATGGACGCCTCGGTGGTGAACGGCAGCCCGTGGTCCCTCAGCCGGGCGGCGGCCAGGGTGGTGGCGCGGGCGGACTCGACCGCCGCCGCCATGTCGGCCAGCACGAACGCCAACCCCTGGTGTTCGATGATCGGCTTTCCGAAGGTCTCGCGCTCCTGGGCGTAACGCACCGCGTGGTCCAGGGCGCCCTGCGCCAGCCCGGTGGCGACGGCGGCGATGCCGAGCCGGCCGGAGTCCAGCGAGGAGAGCGCGATCGACAGGCCCTGACCCTCCTCGCCGATCCTGCGGTGCGCGGGGACGCGTACGTCCTCCAGGTGCATGGTGGCGGTGGTCGAGCCGGTCAGGCCCATCTTCCGCTCGGGCGGGGCGGCGGTCAGGCCGGGCGTGTCCGCCGGGATGAGGAAGCACGAGATGCCCCGCGAGCGGTGGTCCGAGGTACGCGCCATCACGGTGTAGAAGTCCGCGTACCCGCCGTGGGTGGTCCACGCCTTGGCGCCGTTGAGCACGTAGTGGTCGCCGTCCCGGACGGCGCGGGTGCGCATCGCCGCCGGGTCGGAGCCGGCGTGCGGCTCGGACAGGCAGTACGCGCCCAGCAGTTCGCCCCCGAGCATGTCGGGAAGCCATTCCCGCCGCTGCTCCTCGGTGCCGTAGGCGGCCAGGCCATAGCAGGAGAGCGCGTGCACCGAGACGCCGACCGCGACGCTCGACCAGACGGTGGCGATCTCCTCGAGCGCCTGGAGGTAGACCTCGTACGGCTGGCCGCCCCCGCCGTACTCCTCGGAGTAGGGCAGTCCGAGCAGTCCGGCGCGGCCCAGCGTGAGGAAGACGTCCCGGGGGAACCGCTCCTCGCTCTCCGCCTCGGCCGCACGGGGGGCGAGCTCCTTGCTCACGAGCGAGCGGGTCAGATCGATCAGGTCGGCGGCTTCGCGGGTCGGGAGGGTACGGGTGGCGGGCATCGGGAGCCTCCACGGGAACGATACTGATGAGAGTACGACAGTATCAATAGCAGTACGCCGGATATCCGCCAAGAGCGGGAAAAAGGGATGGATGCCGATAAGAGCGGACCGGCTCAGGAGGAGACGGCGTGCACGATCAGTGACGCCAGTTGCGCGTAGGCCTCGGAGTCGCTCAGCCCGGTGCGCACCCCCACCTCGCCCTGCTGGATCTGCCGCATCGTGGCGGCCGCGACCTCGCCGACGAACGCGGCGTGCACCTCCCGGAAGGCGCCGGCCGCGACGCCTTCGGCGATCAGTTGCCTGACCCGGTCGGCGGCCAGCCGGGTGTTGGCCTCGTACACCTCGCGGGCGGGCCGGAAGTCCGCCATGTCGTCGAGGAACCGCCGCGACAGCGGTCGCAACTGCTCGGCGACGGTCTCCAGATAGACCAGCACCCGGTCCGCCGGGGCGGTGGTCGCCGCCACCCGCTTCTCGATCTCCTCGGCCGCGCCGCGGAAGTAGTGCTTGACCGCCTCCTTGACCAGGTCCTGCTTGCTCCCGGCGAGCTGGTACAGCGTCGTCTTCGAGCAGCGGAGCCGTACGGCCAGGTCATCGAGGGTGAACGACGCGAACCCCTCCGCGGCGAGCAGCGCGACCAGGCGCTCGAGCAGGTCGGACTGTCGGGCGGTACGGCGGGTCGACGGCATGAGTTCAGCCTAGCCACAGGCGTCCCATGGTCCCCGTCGGAACGCTCCCGCCGTACCTCTGACAGGAACGACGAGCCGCCGGCGGCGGGAGTCATCTCCTCGGAGGTGTGCCCTCCGCGCTGACCAGGAGGTCTTCTCCCGTCCCCAGCCACCTACCAGGCAGGGCTGGTGACGAAATGGGTGTCGTAACGGTCTTGTTCGGTGAGCAGGCTGTCGCGGCCGGCTTCGCCCCGGCGGATCCGGGCGACCTGCCGAAGGTAGTCGAACCGTTCGACGCCAGGAGTGATCACGATCAGCGCGTCGGCCGTGCTGTTCAGGTCGGCGCGGAAGGCGTGGTCGCAGCACGGCGGGACCACCAGGAAGTCGCCGGAACCAGCGGTGATGATCTCCGAACCCACGAGCACTTCGAGCGCTCCGTCGATGATGAAGAACAGTTCGGATGAGTGGTTGTGCCGATGTGCCACCGCACCATCGGCGCCGCGGGCGAGTTGGATGCGGTGGGCGCTGAGCGCACCGTTGCTGGCACTGGCGTCAGCCAGTAGGTAGTGACCGATCTCAGGCAGGTGCTCGGCATCGCCGGCGCGGACGACAACCGGGTCGTGCGGGTTCGCCGCAAGAACAGACATGCGTTATTCCTTCTCGGGGATTAGCTTGCTAGATTGCTAGCATGCTAGCATCACCCTCATGGGTGATGCGGAAGTCAAGCAGTTCAACGTGTACCTGCCGGTAGGGCTGATCAGGCAGGTCAAGCATCACGCGATCGAGACGGGCATGTCTTTGTCGGCGTTGGTCGCCGACGCGTTGCGCGCCTACCTCGACGACGCCCAGGGGCAACGACAGCAATCATCCGGAAAGGAGTCGTGACATGGCGACCGAGGGGTTCGAGGCGGTGTTCCTGGAGACCCACAACTGGGGGAAGACCGCGAAGTTCTTCCAGGCACTGGGTTTTGAGCTGGAGATCGCCACCGGCGATGGTTCCGGTGTGTTCCGCAACGGCGAGGGGCCTTATCTCGTTGTTGCCGAGATCCCCGAGGATCGAGCGCCCGGGGTGCAGCTCGCGCTGAAGGTGGCCGACGCGGACCAGTTCCGTCCCGACCCGGCCGTCGAGGTGGTCACCCCGTTCGGGGACACCCACTACGGGACCCGGGAGATGACCGTCCGTGATCCCGACGGGCGGCTGTGGAGCCTGCAGGCCCCCACCAAGAGCTGACACGTGCCTGTGGTCCGAGTGGACTGATCCGCCTCGGCCGACCGGGTGCCTGCGTGCGTACGAGCGCGCGGAGCCGTACTGCACGCGGGCGCCGGTCGAGGACATGAGGGCAGCAGGACGTGTCGATCCCCGCTCGATGGCGCCGCTTTCGACGCCCGGGTCCGGCGATTCGAGAAGCACACGGAGAGATACGAATGAGCAGATGGCGCGGCAACCCTTGGGTGGTGCTGCTGACCCTCAGCCTGGGATTCTTCATGACGCTGCTGGACATCACGGTCGTCAATGTTGCGATCCCCAGCATGATCGACAAGCTGCACGCGTCGCTCGACGAGATGTTGTGGGTGATCAATGTCTACGTCCTCGTTCTCGCCGCGCTGCTGATCACTTCCGGGCGGCTGGGCGATGTGCGCGGGCCACGCACCATGTTCGTCGGGGGCGTCGCGCTGTTCACGGTGGCGTCCGTGCTCTGCGGCCTTTCGCAGGATCCGGCCCAGCTCATCATCGCCCGCGTTGTGCAGGGGCTGGGCGCCGCGGCGCTGGTGCCGCAGACGATGACGATCATCATCGGCACGTTCCCGGCCGAGCGCCGGGGTGCGGCGCTCGGTGTCTGGGGCGCGGTCGCGGGCGTGGCCACGATCGCCGGGCCCACACTCGGCGGGTTTCTCGTCAGCACGATCGACTGGCGCTGGATCTTTTTCGTGAACGTCCCGATCGGCGCGGTCGTGCTCGCAATGGCCGTCATGCTCGTGCCTGACATCCGGCACGATGTCCGCCGCAAACTGGACATGCCGGGCGTCGTGCTCGCCACGGCGACGCTGTTCTGTCTGACCTTCGCGCTCACCGAGGGCGAGCGGTACGACTGGAGCGCCGGAATCTGGGCGTTGCTGGGCGGGGCCGCGCTGTTGCTGGTGGTGTTCCTGATCTACCAGCGCAGCCGTCAGGGCGACGAACCGCTGCTGCCCTTCGTGCTCTTCCGCGACCGCGGCTACGCGGTCATGAGTTTCGTGTCCGCGACCGTCCAGGTTGGCATGATCGGCCTGTTCCTGCCGGTGATGATCTATCTGCAGTCGGTGTTGAACTTCAGCGCGTTCAAGGCCGGTCTGGTGATGGCGCCGGCGATGGTGGTATCGGCGCTCCTGTCGCCGGTCGCGGGCCGGATGTCGGATCGGATCGGCGGCACGTACATCCTGATGGCCGGCCTGACCCTGTTCGCGGTCGGCATGGCCTGGCTCACCTTGGTCACCGATGTCGGCCGCGCGTGGTGGGAGTTCCAGCCCGCCCTGATCGTGGCCGGGTTCGGCATCGGCTGTGTGTTCGGCCCGATGGTCACGGTCGCGCTGCGCAACGTGGAGCCCAGGCTGGCCGGGGCCGCTTCCGGCGTGCTGAACACGATCCGGCAGATCGGCACGATCTGCGGCAGCGCCGCGGTCGGCGCGGTGCTACAGAACCGCCTCGCCGCCTCACTCCACACCGAGGCGGCCAAGCAGGCAGCCGACCTTCCGGCGAGCGTCCGCGACCAGTTCCTGGCCGGCTTCACCAATGCCGCGAAGGGCGGCCTGGAAGTCGGCGCCGGGCAGACCGGCGCGGCGCCGAAGCCGCCGCCGGGAACGCCGACGAGCCTCATCCAGCACATTCACCAGACGGCGGAGTCGGTGTTCGAGCACGGGTTCGTCCACGCGATGCGGCCGACCCTGGCACTGCCCATCGCCGTGATCGCGGTCGGCGCCGTCTCGTGCGTCCTGGTGCGACGACGCCGACCAGCCGACCACCAGCCCAGCGTTCCAGGCGCCGTCGACATCGGCACATCTGCTTAGCCGCCACGATGGCCGATCTGGTCGACACGACCGTCTCCCGCCACCCGTCCGGGACCACCCCGTTGATCGGCGTTGATCTTCGAGATCAGGCCGATCAGCGAATCCACCGGCGCGTCGATGATCTCCGCAGTCCGGCACCAGGCCGGGACGGTGACGACGGGCCGCCGGCGACGGGAGTCATCTCCTCGGAGGTGTGCCCTCCCTGCTGACCAGGCCGGACTGGTAGGCGAAGACGACGAGCTGGGCGCGGTCGCGAGCGTGCAGTTTGGTCATGGCGCGGCTGATGTGGGTCTTGGCCGTGGCCGGGCTGATCACCAGATGGGCGGCGATCTCGTCGTTGGACATCCCGTGCGCGGCCAGCGCGGTCACCTCGCGCTCGCGCTCGGTGAGCTGGCTCGCCCCTGATGGGGCCGGTTGTGGACGGCGAGCGACGAACTCGGCGATGAGGCGGCGGGTGATCACCGGCGACAGCAGCGCCTCCCCGCGGGCGGCCACTCGGATCCCGTGCAGGAGGTCGGCCGGCTCGGTGTCCTTGACCATGAACCCGGTGGCGCCGGCGCGCAGCGCCTCGTAGACGTACTCGTCCATCCCGTAGTTGGTAAGGATGATCACGTGGACGCCGGACAGGCTGGGGTCGGCGGCGATCCGCCCGGTCGTCTCGATGCCGTTCATGCCCGGCATCTGCACGTCGACGAGGGCGACGTCGGGCACCAGCTCGCGGATCAGGGCCAGTCCCGACGCTCCGTCCGCGGCCTCGCCGACCACCTCGAAGCCGTCTTCGGCCTCCAGCAGCGCGCGGAAGCCGGCGCGGATGAGGGGCTGGTCGTCGACCAGGAGGATGCGGATCACGAGAGGTCCTCGGTGGGGAGTTCGGCGCGGACGGTGAACCCGCCGTGCGGGCGAGGGTGGGCGTGCAGGCGGCCGCCGAGCGCGGTGACGCGCTCGCGCATGCCGGTCAGGCCGTTGCCGGGGGTGGGCGGATCGGACGGTGAGGCCACGCCGTCGTCGTCGATCTGGACCGTCAGCTCCCGCGTGCCGTAGGCGAGGGTCACCGTGGCGGTGGCGGGGCCGGCGTGACGGGAGGCGTTGGTCAGCGCCTCCTGGATGATGCGGTAGGCGGCGCGCTCCACGTGGGCGGGCAGCGCGCGGGCGGAGCCGGTGACCGTCACCGTCGTGGGCAGCCCCGCCGCGCCGACCCGGGCGACCAGGTCGTCCACGCGCTCCAGGCCGTTGCCCGCCGGATCGTCGGAGTCGCGCAACACCTCCAGGGTGGCACGCAGCTCCCGCATGGCATCGGCGCCGGCCTCCTGGATGGCCAGCAGCGCTCCGGGCACCTCCTCGCCGCGTTTGCGCGCGAGGTGGACGGCCACACCGGCCTGCACCTTGATGACCGAGATGCTGTGGGTGAGCGAGTCGTGCAGCTCGCGGGCGATGCGCAGCCGTTCCTCCCCGGCACGGCGCAGCGCGGTCTCCTCCCGGGTGCGCTCGGCCTCGGCGGCCCGCTGTTCGGCCTGCTCCAGATATGCCTGCCGGTGCCGGCTCACCGTCCCGCCGACGCCGGCGGCCACGAACCAGCCCAGCAACAGGATCGTCCGTTCCACAAGTTCCTTGGGCGGCTGCGCCGCGTCGGCGGTCAGCGAGGCCGCCAGCGAACCGGCGAGGAACACGAGGCCGCCGATCGCGGCGGCGTTCCGGTGCCCGTACCTGACGGCGGTGTAGACGGCGATCATGACGGGGAAGGCGGCCGGCGGAGCGGGGTCGGCGCCGACCGCGTAGGCGAGCATGCATGCCGTGGTGACGAGCAGCACCATGGTCGGCGCCTGACGGCGTACGGCGAGCGCGAGACATCCGACGGCGATGGCCGCGTAACTCGACGGGCCGAGTCCGGGCACCGTCGCGGCGCCGGCGCTGAGCAGGACCGCAAGG
This sequence comes from Microtetraspora fusca, assembly GCF_001570365.1. Classification (GTDB taxonomy): domain Bacteria; phylum Actinomycetota; class Actinomycetes; order Streptosporangiales; family Streptosporangiaceae; genus Microtetraspora; species Microtetraspora fusca. Next base: position 120,661 of record NZ_BBYK01000053.1, read on the forward strand.
ATCAGCCCGAGAACGGCGTCGGGCACGGTCGCGTGCCTTCTCAGATCAAACCGCACCCCAGCACCATACGGGCGAACCGGAAATCTCCTCATCCATGCGGTGCCGTATCTCCGAGGTACTCCCCACGGCGTATATACGGCGGGATCGTTGGTCCCGGTGCGGTAGGGCAGATCACTCCCGGCGTGGGACGCCCCCGAGCGGCGGCCGGACGACGATTCCGGTCATGGGAACCCCAGTCAGGACACCCCGCGCACCCCGACCGCTTTCGTGCTGATCGTCACGATCGTCAGCGTCGCCAACCCCTCGCCCCGCTAAGGAAGACCATGTTCTTGCGTATCGCCCTCGCCGCGCAGACCGTCGCCCTGCTGCTCCAGGCCGTCACCGCCGGGCTGCTGCTGTCCTCACCTGGCGGCCGGACGGCGCACAGCGCCACGGCCATCGCCGTGGCGGTCACCGTGCTGCTGCACCTGGTCGCCGCGCTGCTGACGCGGCAGCGCGGCCTCATCCTGTCCGCCGTCGCCATGCTGGTGATGACGCTGGCCCAGATGGCGCTGGGCATCGCCCACATGAAGGCCCTGCACGTCCCGCTCGGCGTGCTGATGTTCGGAGCGAGCCTGCTCCGGTTCAGCCGGGCCTGGCCCGCCGGTCGCGCCACGACGGCGTCGGCATGACGGTGACCAGACGGCAGGCGCTGCGGCTGTTCGGCGTGACCGCGGCGCTGAGCGTCTCGGGCTGCTCGCTGCTGGGCCGTACCCCGCTGCCCCGGCTCCTGGCGAGCAGCGCGCCGCTGCCCACGCCGTACACAGTGCCGCTCCCGCTGCCCGCGGTGGCGAAGCCGTACCGGACGGACGCCACCGCCGATTATTACGAGCTCGTCCAGCGGACGGCGGAGGTGGAGATCCTGCCCGGCCTGCGCACCCCGATCTGGGGGTACGACGGGCAGTTCCCCGGCCCCACCATCCGGGCACGCAGCGGCCGCCGGACCGTCGTACGCGTCGCCAACAAACTGGGCGCGCCGACCGTGACCCATCTGCACGGCGGCCACACCCCGCCGGAATCCGATGGTTATCCGACCGACCTGGTCCAGCCGGGCGCGCACCGCGACTACGTCTTCCCCTTGGAGCAGCGGGCGGCCACGCTGTGGTACCACGATCACCGCATGGACTACACGGGGCCGCAGGTATGGCGCGGGCTGGCCGGGTTCTTCCTCGTCGTCGACGACGAGGAGAAGGCGCTGCCGCTCCCGTCAGGCGAGCGGGACGTGCCGCTGATGATCTGCGACCGCTCCTTCGGCCCTGACGGCACCATGCCGTACCCGGTGCGGAACGACGGGCCCGGTGCCGGGGAGGCGTTCATGGGCGGCGTGCTCGGCGACGTCATCCTGGTCAACGGCGCGCCCTGGCCACAGCTCGGGGTGGACCGCGCCCGCTACCGGCTGCGGTTCCTCAACGGCTCCAACGCGCGCACGTACGAGCTGGCCCTGTCGCCTCCCGGCAAGCTGGTACGGATCGGTGGGGACGGCGGGTTGCTGGCCGAGCCCCAGACCGTCGATCGGATCCGGCTGGCGCCGGGCGAGCGCGTGGAGGCGGTGGTCGACTTCGCCGCATACCGGGTGGGCGACCACGTCGAGCTGCGCAACCTCGCGGGTGAAGGGGCCCAGGCCCGCGTGATGCGCTTCACCGTCGAGCGCGACGCCCAGGACGACTCGGCCGTCCCGGCGACGCTGTCGCGCGTCGAGCGCCTCGACCCGGACCGGGCCGTGGTGACCCGGGACTTCGAGTTCACCAGTGGCAACATGCACGGTCACACCGGCTGGATGATCAACGGCAAGCCCTTCGACGCCCGTCGCGTCGATGCCCGGCCGAAGCTCGGCGACATCGAGATCTGGCGGCTGACCAGCGACGTCGCCCACCCCGTGCACCTGCACCTGGCGCCCTTCCAGGTGCTGTCGGTCGGCGGCGAACGCCCGAGCGGACCGCCCGAATGGAAGGACACCGTCGAGTTGCGGGAGGCGCAGACCGTCGAGATCATCACCCGCTTCACCGGCTACCGGGGCCGGTACGTCCTGCACTGCCACAACCTCGAACACGAGGACATGGCCATGATGAGCACCTTCGAGGTCGTCTGATGCCCGGCTTCCACGCCTTCCTGACCCGCCTGCCGTACGAGCCGGCCTTCGGTCCGGAGGATCCGGCCGCGATCGTCGACCGCTACTACGCACCCGAGATCGAGTTCCGCAACGACGGGATCACCCTCGACTCGAGGTCTGCCTGTTCGCCCGGTTCGCCGCGGACGGGCGGGTCCGTCGCGTCGACTCGATCACCCGGACGGTGAACCCGTGAACGTCACCCTCATCGGCTCCACGGGACGCACCGGGCGCCATGTCCTGGCCGAGGCGCTGCGCCGCGGCCACCGCGTCACCGCGTTCACCAGGAACGCCGCCGGCCTGCCCGAGAACGTGGAACCGCACACCGTCGTCGAGGGCGACGGCCGCGACCCCGACCGGATGCGCACCGCCGTCGCGGGCGCCGACACCGTCATCTCCATCATCAACGGCGGTGACAGCCGCGACCCGCACCGGGCGGCCCAGGCGACCCGTACCGTCGTCCAGGCCATGGCCGAGACCGGAGTACGGCGGCTGGTCGTCACCACGCCGTACCCGATCGTCGCCCGGCGGCCGTACCTGACGATGTGGCTGCTGCGCCGCCTGCTGGCCACCCAGTACGCCGACGCCCGCGACCTGGAACAGGCCGTCGCCGCCGGCGATCTCGACTGGACCGTCGTCCGGCTGACCAGGCTCACCGACCGGTCCGCCACCGGCTCCGTACAGGTCAACCGCGGCCTTCCGGCCAAACCGCGTGCGCTGACCAGGGCCGACGTGGCCACCGCGCTCCTGGACATCGCCCAGGACCGCGGCCTGTACCGCGTGGCCGTCAACGTCTGCGGCGGGAGCGCCCGGCCACACCGCGGTTCCTGACGGCACACCGGGGCGAGGTCACGCTCGCCCCGGCTGGGGAAGGCGGCGACCACCCGGCGCCGCCGGCTCGGCGCATCCGGCCGACGTCAGGAGCTCGTGAGGATGACGAGTTGCTGGGTCGCCCGGGTCATCGCGACATAGCGGTCGACCGCTCCTTCGATGCCCTCGCCGAACGCCTCCGGGTCGACGAGGACGACCAGGTCGAACTCGAGCCCCTTCGACAGCTCCGGGGTCAGCGACCGGACGCGGGGCGTCTCCCGGAACGTGGGGTCGCCGATGACGCAGGCGACTCCCTCGGCATGTGCGGCGAGCCAGGTGTCGAGGATCGAGCTCAGATCCGAGGCGGATCCGTGGACGACGGGGACGCCGCCGCTGCGGATGGAGGTCGGCACGTTGGCGTCCGGGAGCGCGGCCCGGATGACCGGCTCGGCCTCCGTCATGACCTCTTCCGGCGTCCGGTAGTTGATGCTCAGGGTGGCCAGGTTGATCCGGTCCAGCCCGATCCGCTCGAGCCGTTCCTGCCACGACTCGGTGAACCCGTGCCTGGCCTGGGCACGGTCCCCGACGATGGTGAAGCTCCGGGAGGGGCACCGAAGCAGCAGCATCTGCCACTCCGCGTCCGTGAGTTCCTGAGCCTCGTCCACGACGATGTGCGCGAACGGGCCGGCCAGCCGGTCCGGCTCGACGGTGGGCAGCTCGGACTCGTCGACCAGATTGCGCCGGAGGTCCTCTCGGCGCAGCTGCGTCACGAGGCCTTCGCCGTCGTCATCGGCCTCGATCAGGTTGTCCACGACCTGGGCCATGCGCTCGCGTTGGGCGGCGAGAGCGGCTTCCTGCCGGCGCTTGCGTCGTGACGCCTCCGGGTCGCCGAGCCGCTGCCGTGCCGCGTCCAGGAGCGGCAGGTCGGACACCGTCCATGCCTGGGCGTCCTCGCGCTGCAGCTTCCGAATGTCGTCGGGGCTGAGCCAGGGCGCGCACAGCTTCAGGTAGGCGGGCACCGACCACAGGTCTCCGACGAGGTCGGCCGCTTCGATCAGCGGCCACGCACGGTTGAAGGTCGTGAGCAGCTCCCTGTTCCGCAGCAGCGACTTGCGGAGCAGGTCGGCCGGTGCTTCGTCGTCATCGTGCTTGTCCGCCAGGATCGTGAGCAGCTCTTCCCAGATCTGGTCACGCGCCTCGTTGTGCGGAGTGCCGGATTCCGGCGCTTGGAACGCCTCGGCCCAGTCGTCCGGGCTCAACCAGACGTCGGACCAGGGGGTCGTGACCGTCATCCCCTTGGTGGGCGGGTTCTCGTAGAACCTGACGGCCGGCTCGATCGCCTTCACCAGGTCCCCGGACGACTTCAGGCGGGCCACGTCCGGGTCGGTCTCGATCGCCGCCGCGGCGCCCTCGGTGACGAGGTCCCGCAGGGTGCAGGTCTGCACGCCCTCCTCTCCGAGGCTGGGGAGGACGTCGGCGACGTAGGCCAGGTAGAGCTGGTGCGGACCGACGAACAGCACGCCGCCCCGGCGGTGACCGAGGCGAGGGTCGGAGTAGAGGAGGTAGGCGGAGCGGTGGAGAGCGACGACGGTCTTTCCCGTACCCGGGCCGCCGTCGACGACGAGAGCGCCGCGGGATCCCGCACGGATGATGGCGTCCTGGTCGGCCTGGATGGTGCCGAGCACGTCACGCATCCGTGCCGACCGGTGCCCGCCCAGGCTGGCGATGAAGGCGGACTGGTCGTCGAGCGCGGCGTGCCCTTCGAACCCGTCCGAGGTGAACACCTCGTCCCAGTAGTCGCTGATCCGGCCGCGGGTCCACCGATACCTGCGGCGGCTGGCCAGATCCATCGGGTTGGCGTGGGTGGCTCCGAAGAACGGCTCGGCCGCGGGGGAGCGCCAGTCGAGCAGCAGCCGACGACCCGCGCTGTCCGTAAGGCCGAGTCGTCCGATGTACACGGGCTCGGAGTCGTCCGCGCTGACCATGCGTCCGAGGCACAGGTCCAAACCGAAGCGACGCAGTACGCGCAGGCGAGCGGTCAGCCGGTGGATCTCCATGTCCCGGTCCAGCGCCTGCCGGCCTTTGCCGCCGGGCGCCTTGCGCTCGGCATCGAGGCGGTCGGACAGCTCGGCGATCGACCGCTCGAGGCTCTGCGCGATGGCAGCGAAGTGCTGCTCATCGTCGGCGATCAGCGTTGGGTCGGCCTTGCGGGAGAGGCTCTCGGGAAGGTCAAACGCGCTGGTAGTCGCGCGGTTCACGTCATCAGCTCCGATCTCAGGTCGCTTGCGACCAATACGCGCACCAAGGCGTCCGAACCGGTGTGACGGGCCTGGTGGGTCATGACGGGCAACGCTCCGCCTGACCGTGGATCCCATGGCCGCTGTCGGTTCAGGTCGCCGGGGTTCGCAGGTTCTCGTGTTCTGGGTCCTTGGCTCGACTTGTCCCGCGTGGTTCACGCGGATGCGCGCCGGGGCAGGTCCGCCGGCGACGGCGACGGCGCGGTGGTGAGTGCGCGCGCCGACCGGCCGACCGGCACCATCGGCACGCCGACACCGGCCAGCCGCTGCGCGAAGTCCTCGTCCGGCGGCGCACACACCCGCACCTCCGCACCGAGTTCCCGCAAGCGCACCGCGAGTGCCACCAGCGGTTCGACGTCCCCGCGCGACCCATACGTCGACAACAACACACGCATTCCGCGTCCCCCGTTTCCGCAGATTCCGGCACTCGGCCGGCGACCAGGTTCCGGCCTCGGCCGACGATTCTGCGGCACGACCGGGGTCTTGCCGCAAGCCCCCCGGTGCGCTATACGTTGAGAGTGGAAAGGCGCGGGTATTCCCCTTTCCCTTCATCCCGGCTCTGGGCGCTCGCCACGCTCACCGCGTTACGGCGGTCTCCCGCTCCATGCGCGACAGCTTCTCGGGATTGCGCACGTGGTACGCGCCGGTGACGTAGCCGTTCTCGAGCCGTATCGCCACCACGCCGTCGATCTCCCCATTGACTCGGACGAGCAGCCCCGGGCCACCATTGATCTGCACCAGCTCGACCGACCTTTCGGCGTCGCGCTTCCACCAGCCGACGGCCAGCAGCCGAGCCACAGCGCCGACCCCCACGACCGGCCGCAGCAAGGCATGTTTGACTCCGCCGCCGTCGCTCAAGGCGACGACGTCCGGCGCGAGGATGTCGAGCAGGCTCTGCAGGTCGCCGGTCTCGACCGCGCGCTGGAAGGCTCCGAGCGCGGCTCGGGTCTCGGCCGGGGAGGCGATACCGCGTGGCCGGCGCGCCGCGACGTGTGCCCGTGCCCGGTAGGCGATCTGCCGGACCGCGGCCGGGCTCTTGTCGACAGCCTCGGCGATCTCGTCGTACTCCAGACCGAACACCTCGCGCAGCACGAACACCGCCCGCTCGGTCGGCGCGAGCGTCTCCAGCACCAGCAGCATCGCCATCGAGACACTCTCGGCGAGCTCGACATCCTCGGCCACATCGGGCGCGGTCAGCAACGGCTCGGGCAACCACGGCCCGACGTAGGACTCCTTCCGCCGGCCGAGCGCACGCAGCCGGTCCAGCGCCTGCCGGGTGACGACCCGCACCAGGTAGGCACGCTGCTCCCGCACGGTGGCCAGATCGACGTCCACCCATCGCAGCCAGGTCTCCTGCAGGACGTCCTCGGCGTCGGCGGCCGAGCCGAGCATCTCGTAGGCGACCGTGAAAAGCAGGTTGCGGTGGGCAACGAACGCCTCGGTGGCGGAGTCCACGGAGTCCACGGAGCCGACGCGGTCGGCACGATTGAGCGGCTCGGCCGGCTCCGCACGTCGTTTGTTGCGCTCGCTCATGCCCGGCTCCTGCCTGTTCTCTCTAGGTCCTCCCACACGCACGAGACGCCGGCCCCCACCGCTTTGTAACACCCACGGTAGGTGGCCTATGTCACATGTCGGCCCTGTCACAGGGCTCGGGGCGCCGACGTCTCGTGTTCGTCAGGGCGCCGCGCGAACGATCCGCACGGCGCTACGGCACGCACCATCACGAGTTGAGATCGAGAAGGGAAGCCCTCACCATGTCCACATCCACGGCGACCGGCACGACGACCAAGCAGGAGGACCTGCGGTCGCGTATGCCCAACCCCCTCCCCTTCGTCCCCGAGATGGCGGTGGCCGGCGAAGGCCTGCACAAGGTCATCAAGAACGGCTCGATTCCGCAGGTCACCATCCACCTGCTGCAGCTGCGCGCCGGGCAGATACTCGGCAGCACCTACTTCACCATCCGCGAAACCGGCAACCTCCGCAGGACCGGGGAATCAGAAGAGCGCATCACCGCCGTGGCCACCTGGCACGACGCCACCTACTTCACCGACGCCGAACGGGTCGCGCTGGAGCTCGTGGAGGCCGTCCTCACCCCGAACCCGTCCGGCGAGCGCGTCCCCGATGAGCTGTACGCCAAGGCGTCCGCGCACTACGACGACAAGGCGCTCTGGACGCTCATCATGGCGATCGCCCACATCGGCTTCTTCACCCCCGCCGCTCTCATCGCCAAGCCGATCCCCGGCATGCCCCCCGGCCGGAACTACAGCGAGTAAGGAAGGCACACAGTATGAGCATCACCAAGTTCGCGGTCGCAGGAGCAACCGGGCGGCTGGGCCGCCACGTCGTCGACGTCCTCGCTGAGCGAGGGCACCCGGTCGTACCGATGTCCCGAGCCACCGGCGTGGACATCATCACCGGTGAGGGTCTCGCCGAGGCCCTCACCGGGGTCGAGGCCATCATCGACGTCGCCTCGTGGCACGCCTCTGATCAGGAGGCGGCGACGGAGTTCTTCCGCACATCGGCCCGCAATCTGCACGAGTACGGCCAGAAGGCAGGGGTCGCCCAGATCGCCGTGGCGTCCATCATCGGCGTCGACAAGGCCACCGCCGGTTTCCTCGCCGCCAAGAAGGTGCACGAGGAACTCCTCCTGTCCGGTCCGCTGCCCGTCCGCATTCTGCGGGCCGCGCAGTTCCACGAGTTCGTCGGCCAGCTCCTGGATTGGCAGCAGGGCGATGTCGCCTACGTCCCGGCCCTGCCCACGCAGCTCGTGGCTTGCCGCACCGTGGCCGAGGAACTGGTCGACCTTGCCCTCGACCCCGGCGAGCCCACTCCAGGAACGCCGATCCCCGAGATCGCCGGACCCCGCGAGGAGACCATGGCGGAGGCGGCCGGGCTCCTCGGCGCCCGCCGAGGCATCAAGGTCGTCGGCGTCGACGGCTCCGGCATGCCCGACGCCGAGATCGCCGCCGAGGGCGGGTTCCTGCCCAGCCCGCACGCCAAGCTCGCCGGACCCACCTTCCAGGACTGGCTCGCCAGCCAACCCTGAGCAGGCCGTACGGCACGGCCTGTCCTTGTTCTCGGAACTCCACGGCCCGGAGCCCCGAGAACAAGGGCTCCCTCCGGTCCTCGCCCCGGGACTCACTGCACAGCTCCTGTCCAACGAGGGCAGCCGCCAGTTGCACCATGCCACGGGAGGCGTCGTCTCGGTCGCGATGGTCCTGCAGATCATCGCCGCGCTTCTGGTGTGGCGGGCGTTCGTTCCTGCGCTTGTAGATCCTCTTGTCGAAGCCGACGGGTCGGCCGCCCCTGCTGCCACGGGCTTGCAGGTTGGCCCGCCGGCTCTTCAGCTCGGGGATGGTGTGCCCTGCGGGTCAATACACCTACCGGAGCGGGGGAGCCGCGGCGAAGGCGGCGCGGTCGGGCTCGGGCAGCCACTGGCGTCGCGGGTCGAACGGCTGGAAATTGCTCACGATGAAGCCGATGAACGGGGCCAGCACCGGGTGACGGTTCTGCCGGTGGTACAGCAGCGAGGACGGGTACACCGGCGCGGGGTCGACGATCGGGATCTGGACGGTGCGCGGGTGCCAGGGCACCCGCATCTGTTCACCCACGAACCCGATGCGTTCGCCGGAGCCGATTCCCTCAACGTAGTACTCCCAGCCGAAATCCGGCCCTGAGGTGTCGATCCGGATGTCGAACTCGGCACCCAGGAAGCAGTAGAACTCGGCCCACTCACTGCCGGGGACGTTGCCGGGCATCCACACGGTCGATCCGGACAACCGTTCCATCTCCACTTCGCGCAGGCCGGCGAGGGGGTGGTCCCGGCCGACCAGCAGATGCAGCGGCTCAAGGCACGCCGGCACGTGCCGGAGGTCCTCCTCCAGCGTCCCGGTGACGCGGGCGACGGCGGCGTCGACGGACCCGTGGAGGAGCGCGCGGCGCGCGGATCTGAGCCCGTTGGACGTGACGACCTCGATGTCCGCGTCCTCGACGATCTGATGGAACGCCCGGATCAGATCGATGGAGGACAGCCGGGTGTCCAGCACGTCCATCCGGAGCGCGCGACGCCGGCCCCGCAGCGCTTCGAGTGCCTGGTCGGCGATGCCGACGAGGGCGCGCGCGTGCGGGAGGAAGGCCCTGCCGTCCTCGGTGAGATCGGCTCCGTTGCGTGAGCGGACGAGCAACCTCACGGCGAGATCGGCCTCAAGCTTCGCGATCCGCTTGGAGACGGCCTGTTGGCTGATGCCCAGCCGGGCCGCGGCCTCCCCGAAGTACCGGTCCTCGGTGACGGCGACGAAGGCGCGGACGGTGCCGAGATCGAGGTCCGTCGTCGCCTCATCCACAACCAACGGTTGGGACATATCGGTGTGTCGGTTGTTGGACAACCGCTCCTGCTCTCGGGTCGAATGCTCGGGGTCGCGGGAGAGCCTACAACCAGGGGGCGTGGAATTCAGTGGGATCCTTCGTGCATCTCCACGTGCACACCGAGTACAGCATGCTCGACGGCGCCGCCAAGGTCGGTCTGCTGATGGACGAGGTATCCCGGCAGGGGATGCCCGCCGTGGCGATGAGCGACCACGGCAACGTGCACGGGGCGTACGAGTTCTATCAGTCAGCGCGCAAGGCGGGGATCAAACCGATCATCGGCATCGAGAGCTATGTCGCTCCGGCTTCCCGGCGGCATCGGCAGCCGGTGTACTACAGCGACAACCTCGCGTTGCGCCGGTCGAACGACGAGACCGGCGAGGGCGGCGACGTCTCCGGGCGGGGCCTCTACACGCACATGACGATGTGGGCCGCCGATGCCGAGGGCCTGCGCAACCTGTTCCGCCTCCAGTCCCGGGCCTGGCTGGAAGGCCACGTCCAGAAATATCCGCGCATGGACGACGAACTGCTCGCCGAGCACGGCCGGGGCATCGTCGCCACGACCGGCTGCCCGTCGGGGGAGGTGCAGACCAGGCTGCGGCTCGGCCAGTACGGCAAGGCGGTCGAGGCCGCCGCGCGGTACCGCGACATCTTCGGGAAGGACAACTACTTCCTGGAGCTGATGGATCACGGCCTCGCCATCGAGCGCCGGGTGCGCGACGAGTTGCTCAGGCTCGGCAAGGAGCTCGGCCTGCCGCCCCTGGCCACCAACGACTCGCACTACGTCACCGAGAGCCAGGCCCAGGCGCACGACGCGCTGCTGTGCGTCGGTACCGGCAAGCGGATCGCCGACGCCGACCGCTTCCGGTTCGGCGGCAGCGGCTACTACATCAAGACCGCCGAGGAGATGCGGGCGCTGTGGGACGGCGAGGTGCTGGGCGCCTGTGACAACACGCTGCTGATCGCCGAGCGGATCGGCGACTACGGCGAGGTTTTCGCCCATCGGGATCTGACGCCCCGCTTCCCCGTCCCCGATGGGGAGAGCGAGTCGAGCTGGCTGCGCACGCAGACCCTTGAGGGGGCGCGCCGCCGCTACGACGGCCGGCCGTCCCAGGAGGTGCTCGACCGCATCGACCACGAACTGTCGGTCATTGAGACCATGGGCTTTCCCGGGTACTTCCTCGTGGTCGCCGACATCTGCCGGCACGCCCGGGAGCAGGGCATCGGCCTCGGCCCGGGGCGCGGCTCGGCCACCGGCTCGATCGTCGCCTACTGCACGGGGATCACCCAGCTCGACCCCATCGAGCACAGACTGATCTTCGAGCGCTTCCTCAACCCCGAACGCGTCACCATGCCGGACGTCGACCTCGACTTCGACGACCGGCGGCGCGACGAGATGATCGACTACGTCACCCGTAGATACGGTGACGACCGCGTCTGCCAGATCGTCACCTTCAGCACCATCAAGGCCAAGGCCGCGATCAAGGACTCCTGCCGCGTCCTGGGCCTGCCGTACGCCTTGGGCGACCGCATCACCAAGGCCTTCCCCGCCGCGGTCGGCGGCAAGGAGATCCCGCTCGCCGCCATCCACGACTCGCGCCACCCCCGCCACGGCGAGGCGGCCGAGCTGCGCCAGATGTACGAGCAGGACCCGGACAGCCAACAGGTGATCGACACCGCGGCCGGCCTCGAGGGACTCACCCGGGGCACCGGCGTCCACGCCGCCGGCGTGATCCTCTCCAGTGAGCCCCTGATCGACGTGATCCCGCTGGTCAGGCCCAAGGCGGACGGCCCGGTCATCACCGGCTTCCCCTTCACCCAGGCCGAGGACATGGGCCTGCTGAAGATGGACTTCCTCGGCCTGCGCAACCTCACGGTCATCGGCGACGCGATCGCCAACGTCCGAGCCAACAAGGGCGTCGACATCGACATCCTCGACGTCCCGCTCGACGACGCCACGACGTACGAGCTGCTGGCGCGCGGCGACACGCTCGGGGTCTTCCAGCTGGACGGCGGCGGCATGCGGGTCCTGCTGAAACTCATGCAACCCACCACGTTCACCGACATCGCCGCGGTGAACGCGCTGTACCGGCCCGGCCCGATGGAGATGAACGCCCACACCAACTACGCCCTGCGCAAGACCGGCAAGCAGCCGGTCGAACCGATTCACCCGGAACTCGCGGGGGCGCTCGAACCCATCCTGGGCGACACCTACCACCTGGTCGTCTTCCAGGAGCAGGTCATGGCCATCGCCCAGCAGCTCGCCGGGTACTCCCTTGGCGCCGCCGACATGCTGCGTCGCGCCATGGGCAAGAAGAAGAAGGAGGTCCTGGACGCCGAGTGGGACCGTTTCTCCGCCGGGATGCGCGAACGCGGTTACTCGGACGAGGCGATCAAGGCGGTCTGGGACGTGCTGGTGCCCTTCAGCGGCTACGGCTTCAACAAGTCGCACACCGCCGGGTACGGCCTGGTCTCCTACTGGACCGCGTACCTGAAGGCCAACCACCCCCAGGAGTATCTGGCCGCGCTGCTCACGTCGGTCGGCGACGACAAGGACAAGATGGCCGTCTACCTGTCCGACTGCCGGCGCCTGGGCATCCGGGTGTTGCCGCCGGACGTCAACGCCAGCCAGTTGGACTTCGCCGCCGTCGGCTCCGACATCCGGTTCGGCTTGGGCGCGGTGCGCAACGTCGGAGCCGGAGTCGTGGACGCCATCGTCGCCGCGCGCGAGGCCGAGGGGCCGTACACGGACTTCAACGACTTCCTCGCCAAGGTCCCCGCCGTCGTCTGCAACAAACGCGTCATCGAGTCACTGGCCAAGGCCGGCGCGTTCGACAGCCTGGGGCATCACCGCAAGGCCCTGGTCGCGGTCCACGAGCAGGCCGTCGACGCGGTCGTCGACGTCAAGCGGAACGAGGCCCACGGCCAGGACTCGCTGTTCGGCGGGCCGAGCCAGCGAGGCGCCTTCTCGATCGCGATCCCGCAGGGCGAGTGGGACAAGGCCATCCTCCTCGCCTTCGAGCGCGAGATGCTCGGCCTGTACGTCTCCAGTCACCCGCTCGACGGCGCCGAACACGTGCTGGACGCCAACCGCGACACCACCATCGCCGACCTGCTGGCCTCCGGGCGGCAGGACGGAGTGACCAGGGTCAGCGGCATCGTCTCCGGTCTGCAACGCAAGGTCACCAAGCAGGGCAGCCCGTGGGCGATCGTCACCCTCGAGGACCACGACGCCGCCGTCGAGTGTCTGATCTTCCCCAAGACCTACACCCTGTACGGCGACGCGCTGGCCCAGGACCGTGTCATCTCCGTACGGGGCCGCATCAACGTACGCGACGAGACGATGAGCGTCTACGGCGAGGAGATCACCGTCCTCGACGTGTCCCGGGCCGACACCGAGCCCGCCGTGGTGATCTCGATCCAGGAGACCCGGCTGAACCCGCGGCTCGTCGGGGAGTTCCGGCACATCCTGACCACCCACCCCGGCCGGGCGCCCGTACACGTGCGGCTGCTCCGCCACGGCGCCGCGAGCGTGCTGATGCACCTCCAGCCCTTCCGGGTCGCTCCGGAACCGGCGTTCTACGGCGATGTCAAGGCGCTGCTCGGCGCGGACGCGATCGGCGGAGCGTGATCGGCGACTGGGCCTGCCCGCGCTGCCGTACCGACAGCGTCCTCGCCGTCCTCCGCCTGCCCCACACCTGGACGAACGCGTCGGGAAACCAGGTCCGGGGCGTCAGCGACGTCCTCGTGTGCGCCCGCTGCGACGCGGCCGACCCGCTCGCCGGCCCCGTTGTCACGTACTTCGCCGTCCACGGAACCGTGCGGCCGGAGAGCGTGGCCCAACTCGTGCCGGGCCTGCTCCGCTGGATCGATCGGGCGAGGCCGCCCAAGCCGGACGAGGACGCGCTGGACGCCGAGGTCGAGGCCTGGTACCGCGGCGAACTATGACCCCATCGTCGAGCTCCGGCGGCACGATCGGTCGGCGCTGCGGCGGTACGGGCCGCGCCGCACCGCCGTGGCCGGCTCCGTCCTGGTCACCCTCGGCATCCTGAGCATGTCCTGCCTCACCTCGGCCACCGCCTGGACGTGGAGCGGCGCGGCCTTCGCCCTGCTGGGCGGCGGCTTCGCCACTGTGATGGTCACCGCCACCGGGACCGTGGTCGGTGACGCGCCTCCCGGGTACGCCGGAGTCGTCGGAGGTCTCAAGCAGACCGCCATGAACATCGGCCCCACCCTCGGCATCGCCGTCGCCGCCGGCCTGATGCAGGCGGAGGCGTTCGCGGCCGCGAGTTCTCCACCACTTAAGGCCCTGGCCGGGACCGCCCACACAGCTCAACCCGCACTGCTGGCATTGGCCGCGGTCGCCGCCCTCGGGCTGCTCCCCGGCCTGCTGCTGCCCGCTCAGCCGACGCCCAACGCGCGGCATCCCGACGAGACAGTGGCAACCAGCCCGAGCAGGGCCGCCGAGACGTAGCCGGCCGCGGAAGCCGTACGTCGGCGGCGCCCGCTCGAACAGGTCCCACGATGCCGTGGCCGGGTAGCGGTCAATTCGGCCGTCCCTGCGCTCCGCCTCAGTCGTCGAGCAGCCGTCGTGCGGTGAGGGCGAGCCTGGCCCGCATCAATCCGGTGGGCTCGGTGAGTTCGATGCCCAGGGTCTTTCCGATCTGGTCGAGCCGGCGGGCGACGCTGCTGTGGTGCAGGTGGAGAAGGTCGGCGGCCCGGCGTAGGGAGCCGGTGGCGCAGTAGGCGTCCAGGGTCTCCAGATCTTCTGGGCTGTCGGCGATGCGGGCGATCGCGGCCACGTCGGCGTTGTCTCGTGCGGCGTCGTGGGGCACCTGTGCGAGCAACGCGATCGCGCCCAGGCTGTCGTAATGGACGACCGGCTGGCGCGGGGTGGTGAAGCGGAGGGCGGTGCGGGCCTGCTGCCAGGATCGGTCGGGGCTCGTGGCGGCGCCGATGCCCGCGCGTACGCCTGCCGGAAACCGGGCCGGGTCCACAGTGGTGGCGAGGATGACGCCCACGTCAGCGAGCGGTGCCGCCTTGACCAGGCGGGCCGGGCAGACCAGGCCGCCGACCTGGTCGAGCGGAAGCCGCGACCGTACGGCCACGACGTGGACCGGCAGGTCGGCGGCGAAACCCAGGAGCCGTAGCGCCCGGGCTCTGGCCGCTTCGTCACTGTCGGAGCTGATCACCAGTTCGACCAGGGCGGGGTCGGCCATCGTGGTGCGGGCCGGGCCGTACCGCTCGACGACCGCCGCGGCGGCGATGGCGAGCCGGTCCAGTAGCACCTCATCGAGCGGACTCGGCGGGCCGGGGCGTTCCAGCCACACCGTGCCGATCTCCTCCTCGTCGAGCGTGATCGGCGCGGTCGTGGACGCGGGTGGCGATGGAGCGGACGCCTGTCTGCCGTCAGGCGCCATGCGGATCACCCGCCCCGTGCCGTGCAGCCGGATCCCGGCCACGCACTCGGCCAGGCCCGCCGAGGCCCGGGCGAGCGCCGGCAGATCCACTCGTCGGCGCATCAGTGTGTCGTAGAACGCGACGACACGGATCGTGCCTTGGACGTGCGAATCCAGGTGCGGCAGATGTTCGACCAGGGCCTGCATGGCAGGAGGATAGGGCCTCCGCGGCAGGAGGATGAGCGCCGATCGGTGCGCGATCTGGGTGGGATGTCCGACGGACGGCGGATGATCTAGGAGGGGGCGATCGTGAGGATGGACGGCATGGATCCCGAACTGGAAGCATTCATCCCGTTTCTCCCAGAAACCGACCTGACCGACCCGGTCACCGCACGCAAGGCCTTCGCCGAGCGTGCCGCCGCGAGGCCGGCACCGGACACCTCGAACATGGAGATCGAGGACCGCACGGTGCCCGCCGATCCGGATGTGGCGGTCCGTATCTATCGCCCGCGCCAGGCCCGAGGCGCCATCGTTTGGCTGCACGGCGGCGGAATGGTCTTCGGTGATCTGGACACCGAGCACCCATGGGCCGCCCGGATCGCCGACGGCTCCGGCGCGGTGGTGATCTCGGTGGATTACCGTCGGGCCCCCGAGCATCGGTTCCCGGCCGCCCTGGACGACGCCTACGCTGTGCTGACCTGGGCATACGAGCACGCCGCCGAGCTCGGCATCGACCCGGAGCGGATCGCGGTCGGAGGCCACAGTGCCGGCGGGGGCCTCGCGGCCGCGGTGGCGTTGCGGGCGCGTGATGGGCAGGGGCCGCCGATTCGCTTCCAACTGCTCAACGAGCCCGGGCTCGACGACGGGCAGGAGACGTGGTCGCAGCGGCACTTCACCGATACGCCCTGGCATGATCGCGACAAAATCACCACAGCGTGGCGGCACTACCTGGGCTCGGCGCCCGCCACACCGTACGCCGCCCCGGCGCGGGCCGCCGATCTGTCCGGCCTGCCGGCCGCCTACATCGCCACCGCGGAGTTCGACCCGGTCCGCGACGAAGGCATCGACTACGCGCTGCGCCTGCTGCAGGCGGGCGTGTCGGTCGAGTTGCACCAGTGGCCCGGCACCTTCCACGGCTCACAGGCGATCCTGTCCGCCGAGGTGTCTCAGCGGCAGATCGCCGGCCTCGCCGCGGCCCTGCGCCGCGCCCTGACCTCCTGAGATCGTCGCCCCGGCCGGGCCGACCACTCCCGAGGCCCGGCCGCGGGCGAGCCCGAGCGGGGCCCGCCGGTGGATCAGTGAGAAGTGACACGGCTTCCCGGGCGTCCCGCGCCGTGTCACCGGTGGAGAGGTTTGAGGTGGCCCAAGCCGGCCACCTCCGAAGTCGTACCCGGTCCCGGCCCAGCAGACGTCCTCGTCAGCGCGCCCTTACCAAGCGACCTTGTCGCGCGCATCCCCATGCCTGGCCGAGTCGTCGCGGGCCGCCGGGCGGCCAATCCCATCAAGCCGGCTCGGGGCTGGAACCCCCACAGCCACGCCGGCGTCCCCGGAGCTTTTCGACCCTACGAGTGATCGAAACCAGCCCACCTGCAACGTAAGGAACCCTCCGATGCCTGACCAGCCGCACACCGCCACCGCCTCCGAGCGCTCCCGGCTGAGCGCCTTCGGCGATCATCTGATCGCCCTTCACGACGAACTCCGCCGCGATATCGCCGCCCTGCGAGAGGAGGCGTCACAGCTCTCTGCCGACGGTGACATCCCCGACCCGCTTCTCCTGTCCGAACGGCTCCACAGCCACTGCCTCTCCTTCTGCGAGGCCCTGGACGCTCACCACACCACCGAGGACCGGTCGGTCTTCCCCTTCCTCACCCAGGAACATCCCGAACTGTCCGAGGTGCTGGATCGCCTGACCTCCGATCACCGCATCATGGCGTCCCTCCTGGCCGATCTCCGCAAGGTGGCCGCAACCCCCTCCGCCCCGGACTTCCATACGGATCTGGAACGCCTGTCGGTCGAACTCCTCACTCACCTCGACCGCGAGGAGCACTACCTCGTCCCGGTTCTCAACTCCCTGACGCACTTCCCCGGACACTGAGGTGCCGCCGGCTCGCCACGCAGCTGCGGCGGCCCCTCACGACCGGGAACGCAACATCGTGATCGACAATGGCATCCCCGAGGCGACCGGCGACCAGGCGGTGCGCGTCACCCCGGGCCGCCGCGCGTGCTGGTGCCCGACGGCCGACGGCCGGCGCGCGAAGGCGAGCCGGCTAGCGGATGGGGATGCTGATGCCGATCATGCGTGCGCGATTCGCGGCGCGGGTGCTGTGCCCGGCCGCGGTCGGCGTCGGGTCACCACCGGGCGATGAGCGGCGTGTCCGGTTCGTGCCGCCGCCAGGATTCGGTGAGGCGGGCGAGGCGGGTGGGCGCGGCGATGCCGCGCACGGTTGCGATCTTGCCGCCTGTGATGTCGAACGCCACGGCGCCGACGACCTGGTCGCCGAGCACGAAGAGGATGGCGGGAGCGCCGTTGACGAGCGCGTAGTGGATGGCGGGCGTGCCGCCGGCAAGTCGCCGTTTCGCGGGTGTGGGTTTGAACCCGGCCCGTACGACGGCGGCGATGCGCCGCGCAGTGTCGAACCGCAGCAGCGTCTCGGTCAGGCCGGCGCCGTCGGAGATCGCGATCGCGTCGTCGGTGAGCAGCGCCACCAGCCGTTCGGTGCGGCCCGAGGAGGCAGCGGCGAGGAACTCCTCGACGATCCTGCGGGCGGATGCCGGGTCGACCTCGCCGCCGCGGCGGCGCGCGGCGGTGATGCGGCGGCGGGCCCGGTGGAGGTGCTGCTGGCTTGCGGACTCAGTGATTTCGAGGATCTCGGCGATCTCGGCGTGGCCGTAGGAGAACGCCTCGCGCAGGACGTAGACGGCCCGCTCGACGGGTGACAGGCGCTCCATGAGAACCAGCACCGCCAGCGAGACCGATTCGCGCTGCTCGAAAGTGTCGGCCGGGCCGAGCATCGGGTCGCCGTCGAGGAGCGGTTCGGGCAGCCAGGTGCCGACGGTGCGTTCGCGGCGGGCTTGTGCCGAGCGGAGCCGGTCGAGGCACAGGTTGGTGACGACCTTGGTCAGCCATGCTTCCGGCACCTTGATCCGCTGGCGGTCGGCGGCCTGCCAGTGCAGGAACGCATCCTGCACGGTGTCTTCGGCGTCGGCGGCGGAGCCCAGCAAACGGTACGCCAGCGAGGCCAGCCGGTTCCGGCCGGCCTCGAAGCGACCGACCCCGAACCGACTGGTGTCGAAGCGATCAGTGGCGGTGCTGTCCACGCGGAACACCCTATGAGGCGGCTACGCGATCGCCTTCTCGGCGGACGCGACGGCCTTCTCGGCGGTCGCGCCCGTCGCGGCGGCCAGGCGGTGCTTGCGCTTGGGCATGCCGAAGGTGGGGTGGGAGGTGGCCCACAGCGACGTCCTGAGGATGCCCGACTTGATCCGCGCGGGCTTCCGGCCGCCCATGTGCTTCGGCTTTGCCTGCCCTTCGTCGTCGACCATCTGCAAGATCGCGTCCCGCCGCCCGAGGCTGATGTGGTTGTACGTGTAGACCAGCTTGGTGTTCGCGATCTTGCGGCCGGTCAGGCGTCCCACGATCGCCTCGATGGCCTGCCGGCCGGTGTAGCCGGCCGAGGCGCAGGACATCGGCAGCGGCCGGCCGTTGTCGCCGATGGCGTAGGCGCTGTCGCCGATGGCGTAGACGTTCGGGTGCGAGACCGACCGCATGGTGCGATCGACGACGATCCGACCGTTCTCGGTGACCTCCAGCCCGCCGGCGGCGGCGATGGGGTCGACCGCGAACCCGGCCGTCCACACGGTTGAGTCGGACGTCAGGACGGTGCCGTCGGCGCACAGCACCCGCGTCGCTTCGACGGCTTCGACGCTGGTGTGCTCAAGGACGGTGATGCCCAGCCGGTCGCAGGCCTGGCGCAGGTGGCTGCGGGCTCCGGCGGAGAGCTGGGCGCCCAGCTCGCCGCGGGCGACCAGCGCCACCGACAGGCGGGGCCGCGATTCGGCGAGCTCGGTGGCGGTCTCGATGCCGGTCAACCCGTCGCCGACGACCACCACGTTCCCGGCTTCGCCCCGCCTGCTCAGGCTGTCCAGGCGCTCGCGCAGGCGCAGCGCCGAGGGCCGGGCGGCGATGTCGAAGGCGTGCTCGGCCACGCCGGGGACGCCGTGGTCGTCCCCGTGGCTGCCGAGCGCGTAGAGAAGCGTGTCGTAGCCGAGTTCGCCGCCGCCGTCGGCGTCGGCCACGGCGACGACCTGGAGCTCGGGGTCGACGGCGGTGACACGGGCCACGCGCAGCCGTATCCCCGTGCCCGCGAAGACGTCGGCAAGCCTGGGAGCCTTGATCTGCTGGCCGGCCGCGAGCTGGTGCAGCCGCATTCGCTGGACGAAGTCCGGCTCGGCGTTGACCACGGTGATCTCGGTGTCCGCCGGGGACAGCCGGCGGGCCAGGTTCCCGGCCACGTAGGCCCCGGCATAGCCGGCGCCGAGGACGACGATGCGGTGCTTCATGTGTTCCTCCGGTCGCTTCGCTTGCTCTTGCATGAGTTGAGCGGAACGGCGCCCCGATTGCTGACAGGAAATACATGTGGCGTGGGTCACAGACAGGCAGGAGCGCCGCCCAACGTGGCCCCACCCCCGCCACGGGCACGGTCACTCCTCAGCACGGACAGGGAGTCACGCGGGGTTGCCGGCCGCCACTCCGCCGCACAGCCCGGCGGCTTGGTCGTTGAGCAGGTTCAGCCACGTTGCGCCGCCGCGGCGCCCGAAGTACATCGGGTTCGGCCGCGCGTACACGCTCGGCACCGGCACCACGAACCGCATGCCGTCGACCGAGGCGACCAGACCGCCGCCCCACGCCTGCGCGAGCGGAATGGATGCCTGGTGTTCGATCAGCGTGGCGTTCGCCGCCCGATAGGGCGCCAGTCTGAGGTACGCCTGGTCGACGTGGGACAGGAGGCCGAACTTCAGCGCGTCGACACCGCCGATGACGGGGTGTAGCCGACGTTGCAGCCGTGTGCGACCAGCAAAGCGGCGATCGTGACGTGCAGGTCCTTCAGCCGGGCCCTCGCCGCCGGTGACCGAGGTGAACGACTGGTCGGCGCCGGTCCAGGAGAACAGCGTCACGGTTGGCTCGGCCGGCCGGCTCTCCGGTCGGTCGCACTTGTGGTGGCCGGGGGCGGTGCTGCCGGCCACGCCGCCATCGCGGCGTCGGCGATGCGCTGCAGTGTCTTACGGTCCACGCCGTCACAGGCTTGCTGATTCATCCCCTGGATGACCGCCGCGTAGAAGGCGGCCAGCCCGTCGGCGTCCGTGGCGGCGGGGAGGCGCCCGGCGTCGATGTCGACGCGGATGCAGGAGGCAATCGCGGCCTTGGCCTCCTCGCGCATGGCGCGCAGCTTGGCCTTGATGTCCTGCGAGCCGGGGCCGCAGTTGGTCGCAGCGCTGATGATGAGGCAGCCGGGCGGATGGCTCGGGTCGGTGTAGTCCGCGGCGAGGTGCTGCAACATCGCGGCGATGGCCGAGCGGCCATCCGATCCGTGCGGCGGCGCGGTGCCATAGGTGTGCGCGTAGAGCTCGACGGCCTCCTCGAACAGCTGCCGCTTGTCACCGAAAGCGGCGTACAGGCTCGGCGGCCTGATCCCCATCGCCTCGGTCAATGAGGCGATGGACGTCGTGTCGTACCCGTGTGTCCAGAACTCCCGCAGGGCGGCGGCCAAGGCCTGATCGCGGTCGAACGCGCGGCGGGTCGGCTTGTCCCCCCTCTTGGTGACCTTGGACGGGGTGTTCGCACTGCTCATGGCCACAGCCTACCGGCTGGCTGTAGCGATCGCTAAAGAAGCTCTGGTACGGTCGTTCCCGCATCTAGCTTTAGCGATCGCTACAGCTGTCGGGTGCGGCAAGCAGCCCCTTGAAAGGAACTCCTGATGACGACGCCGACCCCGGCCGCCTTCGCTCGTACCGTCCGAGGCGACGGCCCCGGCCTCCTGCTCGCCCACGGTGCGGGCGGCAGCATCGAAGCCAACTACGGGCCGATCATGGAAGGGCTCGCCGCGCGGCACACCGTCGTCGGGGTCGACTACCCCGGCTCCGGTGCCACCCCAGCGTCGCCGCGTCGCCTCGAAGCCGATGAGCTGGTGGATCAGCTCATCGCGGCGGCCGACGCCGAAGGGCTCGACACCTTCGCGGTCAGCGGGTACTCACTCGGCGGCCCGGTCGCGATCCGCCTCGCCGCGCGGTACCCGGAGCGCGTCAGCTCGCTCGTGCTGAGCGCGACGTTCGCGCACGCCGACACGCGCACCGAGCTGGCCGCCTCCATCTGGCAGCAGCTCTTCGCAACCGGTCAGCACACCGTGCTCGCCGCCTACCTGAATCTGATGGCGCTTGGCGAACCAGCCCTGAACGCCCTTACCCCCGCTCAGGTTCAGGCCGCCGCCGAGCAGCTCGCACCCGTTCTACCCGCCGGCACCCCCGAGCAGGTGGACCTGGTGCGCAGGATCGACGTCCGCGGCGACCTCGCGCACATCACGGCGCCGACCCTCGTAATCGTCACCACCGCAGACCCGCTCATCTCCCCGGCCCTGCAGCGTGAGCTGGCCGCAGCCATCCCCGCCGCCGAGATCGCTGAAGTCCCCACCGGGCATCTGCCGTTCGCCGAGCAGCCTCAGCAATGGCTGAAGGTCATCAGTGACTTCCTCGCCCGAACCGCCAGGCCCTCTGGCGCGGGCATCGGAGCATGACTCGCCGGCTGGCGTGCGAGTACCTGATCTCGGCGCGGGTGATCCGGCCCTCCACGAACGACGGAACAGGAATCAGGCCAAGAAGCGGGCCAGGTGTGTCCCGTAGATCAAGGTGAGGTCGACGGTGCCCTGGCAGATACGTTCCCGCTTGCGTCCGCCGACACAGTGCGAGATCGGTCGGATCGCTTGCTGAGGAGCGTCAACGCGGTGATCAAGGCGATAGCGGCGAAGACGCCGGCTGCTTCGAACGCGGCATGCTGTCCGGCGGTGAGCGCGAGCGGTGCCGGTCCACTGATCGCGGACGTGCGGGCGGCGGCGACGCTGGCGCAGATGGCAGTGCCGAGGGCGGTGCCGACGGCGAAAGAGGTGTCGGCGAAACCGGCGGCCAGGCCTGAGTCGTTTTCGGTGACGCCGGTCAGTGCGGCGATCTGTGCGCAGACCGTGACGGCGCCCATTCCCGCCCCGAAGAGGCACAGGGCGATCGGCAGGAGACTCATCGGGCCGCCGGCCGGCATGCGGGTGAGCAGCAGGCAGCCACAGCCGAGCAGGACGGTCCCGGCGGCAGCCACCCGCCTCAGTCCGAGTCTGGTCACGACCCGTTGGCTCAGCAGGGCGCCGGCCACCGCAGTGACGGTCATCATCGCGGTCACCAGCCCGAACTGCGCCGCCGGCCAGCCGAGCACCTGCTGTACGAAGGAGGTGAGGGTGATGAGCATGCCGTCGACGGCCATGCCGGCGATGAGTAGAAGGAGGTTGCCGCCGATCAGCATGCGCGAGCGCAGCGCCCGGAAGGGAACGAGCGGGGCCGCCGATCGCTTCTCGATCAGGATGAACAGCCAGACCAGCACGACCACGGCGACCAGTAGTCCGGCGGTCTTCCCGTTCGCCCACCCGGATGTCTGCATCCGGGTGATTACGTATACGAGCAGGGCGAGCGCCGAGGTGATGGTTAGTGCCCCAGCGATGTCGAAGGAGCGGGAGCCCGCCCGATCTCGGCTTTCGCATAGTATGGTGGGGGCGAGCGCCAGTACGAGGGCCCCGACCGGGACGTTGATCCAGAACACCCACTGCCATCCGAGGGTGTCTGTGATGATGCCGCCGAGCAGGAGACCGGCGGTGGCGCCGAGCCCGCCGAGACCGCCCCAGATACCGAGCGCCTTGTTCCGCTCGGCTCCTTCCGGGAAGGCGTTCATCACCATCGACAATGCTGCGGGAGCGATGATCGCGGCCGAGACGCCCTGCAGTACACGGGCGGCCACCAAGACCTGGATGGATGGGGCGAGCCCGCACGCCAGGGAGGCTACGACCCGCAGGAGCATCCCGGCGATGAACACCCGCCGGCGGCCCAGCAGGTCCGCGGCGCGGCCGCACGACAGCAGCAGCCCGCCGAAGGCCAGCGCGTAGGCCGTCACGGTCCATTGGATGGCGGGCCCGTGCAGGTGAAGGCCGTGTTCGATCGCGGGTAGAGCGGTGAGCAGGCTGGTGCCGTCGAGGATGGTCATGAAGAACGCCGCGCCCAACAGTGCCAGCATCCGCCAACGGCGGGTTTGTGAGGGGGCGGTCGTGGTCATTTGTGTTGCGCGTCGATGCGCAGCAGTTCGGTGGCCAGCGCGTCGAGCCAGTTGCCGGTGCCCTGCTCCCGCCAGCGCGGTTCTTCGTGGCCGTCGAGGAAGGTGCCCTGCTCGGTGAGCAGCAGCCGGGTGTCACCACCCTCAGGGGTGAACTCCACCGTCGTCAGCGACACCGTCGCAAGCTCCTGCCCCGCGGACAGCGTGGAGGTGTAGACGATCCGCTCGTTTGGGACGATGTCGCGATACCAGGACTCGAACGTCAGCATCGGGCCACCGTCGTGGCGGCCGCGGTTGACCTCCCGCCCACCGACCCGGAAGTCAAGCTCGTGTTCGGCGTCGGGGCCGGCGAACCAGCGTGCCTTGGCTTCGGGGTCGGCCCACGCGGCGAACACGGTGGCCGGCGAGGCCGCGTAGCGGCGTTCGAGGGCGAAGGTGGCATGAATGACGACGCGATCGGTCATGGTGTGCTCCTTTGGTCTGGGCTGTCGCGGTGTTCGGTCAGGTACTCGCCGAGTCGATCGAGGCGGTGTTCCCAGGCAGTGCGCTGGGCGGTGATCCAGTCCTCGGCCGTCCGCAGCACGCCCGGCTCGATATGGCAGGTGCGAACCCTGCCGGTCTTCTCGGACCGGACCAGTCCGCATGCCTCCAGCACTTGCAGGTGCTGCATCACCGCCGGTAGTGACATGGCCAGCGGTCGGGCCAGTTCACTGACCGAGGCGGGCCCGCGGATCAGCCGCTCAACGATGTCCCGGCGAGTCGTGTCTGCCAGCGCCTGGAACACCCGGTCCAACGACCCAGGTTGGTTAAGCATGTACTTAAGTATTCAAGTCTCGGAGACGGATAGTCAAGCAACTCATTAACCATTGCGGCCCCCGGAGGGGTGCCGTTTCCTCGCTTAAGGCTCGACCGGGAGCGCGCGTCCGGACCTCACTTCTCACAAACGGTCCATTCGGGGAAGCCCCGCCGGGACCTGCCGCCGGAGCGCCACGTGCGCGGGTAATGGCCAGGAAGGCCTGCGACCAGCCGGATCAGAACAGCGCGGAGCCGCGACCGCGGATCAGCGGGAGGTACACCTCGTCGACGATCTCGACGAGGACGTCGTCGGGCACGAAGGGGACCCCGCGCGTCACGTACTCGTTGCGCAGCAGCGCGATGGCGGTCGTGGCGACCCTGGCATTGAGGGCCTGGGATGAGGCCTCGCCACGGGCCACGGCGCGCTCCAGGAGTGTCAGCCACATGCCGCTGCCGCCGTCGTTGGCCTGCTCGTTGATCTGCGCCCGCAGTTCGGGCTCGTCGCCGACGCTCGCCAGCAGGCTGCGCAGGATCTCTCCGTACGGCGAGGACCACGTGCTGTTGGCGCGGCGCAGCAGCTCAAGCGCGTCGTCGCGGAGCCGACCCGTGTCGGGAAGCTGCACGTCCGCCTGGGCCAGGCCCCGGTAGGCGGCGACGGCGAGCGCGGCGCGGTTCGGCCAGCGACGGTAGATCGCGTTCTTGTTGGTGCCGGCGCGTGCGGCGACCTTGTCCATGGTCAGCGCGGTGTAGCCGGACTCGACCAGCACCTCGGCCGCGGCCCGAAGGATGGCCTGCTCCAGCTCGGCCCCGCGCCGCCTGCCCGCCTCGGGACGTGACGGCCGAGTCGGCTGATCGCTCATTTCCCACCCCACCAGGTCCGCGCCGTACCCGGCCTTTCTACCAGTGTCGGACAGCTCACCGGAAAGGCGTAGGGTACGGTACGCACCGTACCTAATCTCCGAAGGAGCCCCCCGCATGCGAGGCAGAGGCATCAGCTACGACACCGGCTTCATCAACGCCGGCGTCAGCACCCGCGAGCACTTCGACCCCGACCTCGTACGGCGGGAGATGCGCGTCATCCGCGAGGACCTGCACTGCACCGCGGTGCGCGTCACCGGCGGCGACCCGGACCGGCTGGAGATCGCCGCCCGGCACGCCGCCGATGCCGGGCTGGAGGTCTGGTACTCGCCGTTCACCTGCGGTCTGATCATCGACGAACTGCTGGCTCTCCTGGCGGACTGCGCCGAGCGCGCCGAGCGGCTGCGCCGAGGGGGAGCGGAGGTGGTCTTCCTCACCGGCTCCGAGCTGAGCCTGTTCAACGTGGGGTTCCTGCCCGGCGACTCCCTGGAGGAGCGGCTCGCCCTGATGACCGAGCCGGATCGGCTGCGCGAGGCGCTGCCCGCACTCCCCGCACGGATCAACGACTTCCTCGGCAAGGCCGTCGCGGCGGTACGCGAGCGGTTCGGTGGGCAGGTCGGCTACGCCTCGCTTCCCTTCGAGGGCGTCGACTGGGCCCCGTTCGACGTCATCGCCAGCGACGCCGGCGGCTACCGGACCCCCGAGATCGCCGCCGGGTTCCGGGACGCCGTCCGCGCCTTCGCCGCACAGGGCAAGCCCGCCGTGATCACGGAGTTCGGCTGCGCCACCTTCGCGGGCGCGGCGGACCTGGGCGGCCGCGGCGACTCGATCATCGAATGGGGCCCGGACGGCAGGCCGCTGCGGGTGCGGGGCCACCACACCCGCGACGAGCAGGAGCAGATCGCCTACCTGCGGGAACTCCTCGACATCTACGAAGCCGAGGGCGTCGACAGCGTCTTCTGGACGTCCTTCGCCCGCTACGACATGCCGCATCGGGAGGATCCCGAGAGGGATTTGGACCTGGGGAGCTACGGCGTGGTCAAGGTGCTCGACGGGCGCCTCGGCGAGACCTATCCCGACATGCCGTGGGAGCCCAAGGCCGCCTTCACCGCTCTCGCCGACCGCTACCGCGGCTGACCCCGGCACTCAGGGGCCCCGGATCCAGGGACGCCGGCCTGGCCTCGATCTTCACGGTTTGAGCGCCTTCCTGGTGTCCGCCGTGCCTGCGCCGCCGCTGGTAGCAGATGGTGGCGGTGGCCAGTGCGGCGCCCCAGATCGGCCAGAAGCACTCCGGCAGCCAGGCTCCCCACTCGGCCAGGGCGAACCGGCCGGCGACGGTCCAGCGGATGTACGTCAGCCCGGCCACGGTGATGATGATCGAGACGAATCCGGCGGGGACGACCGCGAGCAGCGGCGGCACCCTTCTTCCGCGCAATCCGGGGATCCAGCGCGGGAAGATCTCGCCCCACCGCTGGGTCAGGCCGAGGGTGAGAAGGCCGCCGAGCGCGCCGAAGGTGGCCAGGTAGGCGCCCGCCAGCCACAGACCGCCCTCGCCCTCGGCCAGAAACTCCGCGCTCACGCCGAGCGGGATGCCCAGCGCCCACGCCCACCGCGTGGCGCAGTACAGCAGGGGCACCGCGACCGCCACATACACCGCCATGCGTCCCCGCTCCGGAGTGAACCAGCGTCCGCGTTCCTCGCCGCGTTTATGAGCCAGCGCCGCGGCGGCCAGCAGCAGGCCGCCCAGCACGCACACGAGCTGGTTGAGCACCGGCCAGGGCCAGGCGTCGGCGAAGGTGGCGCCGCCGAGGCCCCAGCCGAAGACGGGGGCGACGAGCAGCAGCGGTGTGTAGGCGACGCCCATCATCAACCGCGAGTCGGGGATCACCAGGACCAGAAGCACGGCCATCGGCCAGGCCGCGAACAACGGCGCGCGGCGGCTGCTCCTACGGGTCAACGCCAGCGCCGTGACCGCGGTCACCAGGCAGCAGGCGGCGATCGCCCAGCCGAAACCGGGACTCGTCCCGGCCAGGATCGACAGGGCGCCGTCCGGGTCGGGATCGGCGACGCCCCAGGGGTATCCGGACGCGCCCAGCGCCCACCCGACCCCGAGCGCGCCATAGGCGAGCGCCCACAGCGCCGCCGCATACGCCTGCCAGCGAGAAGTGGAGATCGTCATGTGATCAGCCTCCCGACGCGGAGGGCTGACGGGCCAGATGCCGTTCGGCACCCTTCGCGTTGAGAACAGGTGCCGTTCGGCACTCCTCCGTACGGCACGGGATGCGCGTATCGTCCCCTGGTGACCGTGATGTGGGTTGTTGCCGTGGTATCGCTGCTGGTTACCGTCGTGGTGGCCATGACCGGGTTGTCCCGGCCCCGGTTCCGGCCGCACCTGTCCACGCCGGCTTTGCTCGCGGCGGGCCTGTCGATGTCCGTCACGCTGGCTCACGTGGCCGGCGTGGGTCGCGCCGCGCCGGGGACGGACGCGCTGGGCATGGTCGAGAGCGTGGCGCTGATGGTGCTGGTCGGCCTGGTCATCCGGTACGCGCCGTCCCGGCGGGCGGTGTTGTCCGCTCCGGTGGCGGGTCTGGCCGCGGCCGTCTGGTTGCTGCGCGTGTTCACGCCCGCCTCGCCGCTGGAAGGGGTGGGGGTGTGCGCGTTCTGGGGGCTGGGCGCGCTGGTGGCCGCCGCCGTCGGCGGCTACCTCCGCTTTCTCGACGTACGGCAGGAGCGCGTGGTGGCCGACACCCGCCTGGCCCTGCGGCTGCGGCTCGCCGGGGACCTGCACGATTATCTGGCGCACGACATCAGCGAGATGGTCGCGCACGCCCAGGCGGGCCAGGTGGCAGGTGATCCTCTGCGGGCGCTCGAACGCGTCGAGGCCGCGGGCCAGCGCGCCCTGTCCATGTTGGACCGGACCCTGGACATGCTGCACCACGACCGCCCTCTCGCTCCCGGCGGCGACCTGGGCGGCATCCGCGATGCGGCCGAACGGTTCTCCGCCGCCGGCCCGGCCCCCGTCCACCTGCGCATGGACCCGGCTCTGGTGGTCCCGCCGGAGACCGCGGCCCTGGCGTACCGGATCGTGATCGAAGGAATGACCAACATCCGGCGGCACGCAGCGCGGGCCGGACGCGTGGACCTGAGCGTCAGCGCCTCGTCCGGCGTCCTGGAGATCACGATGACGAACGACGGCGTGGGCCGCGCCCCGGGCACCCGGCGTGGCGGCACCGGCCTCCCCGCGCTGGCCTCGCTCGTCGAGGCGCAGGGCGGCGAGCTGGTCGCGGAAGCCGTATCCGACGGGTGGTCGCTGACCGCCCGCCTGCCGCTGGCACAATCGCCGGAGTGGTCACCCGCATCCTCATCGCCGACGACCAGGAAGGCATCCGCGGCGCCTTCCGCC
Organism: Microtetraspora fusca; assembly: GCF_001570365.1. Lineage (GTDB taxonomy): Bacteria > Actinomycetota > Actinomycetes > Streptosporangiales > Streptosporangiaceae > Microtetraspora > Microtetraspora fusca. The sequence goes on from NZ_BBYK01000053.1 coordinate 149,090, forward strand.
TGATCCTCGACGCCCAGCCCGACATGACCGTGGTGGCCGAAGCCGCCGACGGGCGCACCGCGATCGACACCGCCAAAACGATCAAACCCGACGTGGTCCTCGCCGACATCCGCATGCCCGGGGCCGACGGCATCGAGGTGACCCGCGCCCTGGCCGACACCGGCATCCACGTCGTGGTCGTCACCACCTTCGGGCTGGACGAGTACGTCCACGCCGCGCTACGGCACGGCGCCGCCGGGTTCATCCTCAAACGCTCCGGCCCCACGCTGCTCATCGAGGCCATCCGGGCCGCGATGAACGGCGACGTGCTCATCAGCCCGCAGCTCACCGTCCGGCTGCTACGGGCGAGCGGCCGGCCACGCGAGACGTCCACCGTCGTCCTCACCGAGAGAGAGGACGAGATCGTGACCCTGGTCGCGCAGGGCAGGACCAACGGCGAGATCGCCGCTGAGCTCTTCCTGTCCCCGGGCACCGTGAAGAACCACATCGCCTCCATTCAGCGCAAGACCGGCGCCAGGAACCGCGTCGCGATCGCCGCGTGGGCCTGGGCGACCGGCCGGGCCGAACCCTGATCGCGCCGCCCCCCGGGGCGAGACGCCGGCGATGGTGAACCGTCCAACGCGGTCGGGCACCTCGTCGGGGAACTACGCGCGAGGGCTGTGACGGCGTATCCGGTCGGCGTCCTCGCCTCGGCCGAGATCGTCGAAAACCTTGGCAAGGAGATCCAGATCCTGTCGCTGCCGCGTGGTGAAGAACCCCGGCGACGGCCGAGTCCATGCCATGCAGAGCTCCGCTGCCTCCCGCGCGGCCGCCAACGCATGCGCGTGCTGCCCAAGAGCGTGCTGAGAGGTGGCGAGCACGGTCAGAGCGCGGGCGAGACCGGGCTGAAAGACGACCGGGAGGTCGTCCGCCAGGCGACGGTGTGTCCGCACGGCTTCTGCGGCGGCGTCGACGGCCTGCTTCACCTGGCCAAGCCGGGTCAGGCAGAGGGCGAGACCGGTCAGCGCGTCGGCGAGATCCGGCTCTTCTGTCACGCTCGCCTTCGCCGCCGCCCGGCGATCGGCGACGTATTCGTGGAACACCGCGACGGCCTCCTCGACGGCGGCGGGCGCGTCGGCGGGATTCAGCCATCGGCCCAGATCGCTGAGCGTCTCGCAGAGGTGCTTCAACGCGCCCGCTTGGGCGAACCGGTTGGTTCCGGCCACCTCGCGCAACGCCCGCACGGCTTCGTCGGCGGCCGTCAGAGCGTCATCTCCACGTCCGGCCTCCCATAGTCGTCGACTGAGCTCCACGAGTGCCGGAGCGAGATACACCTGGTTTTCCAGGCGCCGAAGCACCTCCACCGCGGAGACGGTGACGGTCAGCGCGTCGTCGCTCCTGCCCAGGTCGGCGGCCAATGTGCCCAAGCCGGTCAACGCCTGGGCGAGATCGAAGTCGGCCGGGACGGGCCGCGACATCCGGGCGTGGACCGCGAGGGCGCGCTCCGCAGCGGCCGCCGCGTCGCCACCGCGGCCGGCTTCCCCCAGGTGTCGGCCGTACTCGGTCAGCGCCCGGATCACGTGGGCGTCGGGAAAGGTGAGCCGGAGAGAGATCCGCACCGCCTCCGCCGCGGCCGCCACGGCCCGCTCCCGATGCCCCGACGCGGCATGCGCGCCGGCGAGGCGGAGTAGCGCTTTGGCCAGTCCGAGCCCGTCCGACTCCGCGCCACCGTGGTCGGCCACGATCTTCTCGGCGGTCGCCACCCATTCGCCGCGCACGGTGGACAGCCGTATCCCGTGGTCCCGCAGCCAGGCGCGGCTGTCCTTCGCGTGCGTGAGTGCCCGGCACGCCTGCCGGTCGTACGGGAGCCGGATCCGCTCGAACACCCTACGGATGTCGCCCAGCGACAGATTCCACAGCGACTCGTTGTCCGCCAGCGCCGCCAGGTACGCCCGCTGGGCGTCGTCCAGCTCGACCGGCGGCTCCGGAAAGGCCTTTAGCAGCAACAGGGTCCACTCGAACCCGTCCGTCAGCCGCGCGAACGCGAGCGCCGCCGGAAGGAGCTCGGTGAAGCCGGTCACCCGCTCCAGAGCGGCATCGAGCAGCGTGCCGCGCAACCGGCCGACGACCTGCGGCAATCCGTCGGGAAACCAGCGGTCGGCGGCCTCCGGGTCCTGCAACGCATCCATGATCATATCGACGGCGGCGGGGTCGTCGGCCAGCGCGGGCGCCAGGGCCGCGCACGCCCGTACCCCGGGGTGGGGGTCCTCGAGGAAGTCGCGTGGCGCGGCGCCGAGGTCGCCGAGCGCGAGAACCAGCGCAGCCCGCTCCGCCGCGTCGGCGGTTCGCGCGAGCCGGGTCAGCCGCACGACGAGCCGGAGCCGGGACGACGGCGCCGTGGCCGCCAGTTCGGCGGCGCGGACCAGCCGGGTCGCCGCGTACGCCGCGAACGCCCGCACCCGCGGATCCGCGTCGGCCAGGCAATCCTCGACGACGTCTGCCAGCCGGCTCGCCGCCTGCCGGCAATCGAGCAGGATCATGGCCCACATCGCATGCTCACGCTGCGGATCCTCGAGGATGTCGTCGTACACGTCCTCGTCGCTGGAGGCGGCGGCGATCCGCACGATCTCGCCTCTGATGTCCCGCCCTCCGGGGGCGGCATCGGCGGCCAGGTCGCCCGGGTACGGCGCGGCGGCGGCTTCGCCGACCTCGGCCAGCCAGCGCAGCAGATCGCGCCTCAGCCAGGCCGTATCGGGACCGGCGACCGACGGGTCACGAAGGATCCGCCCCACGGCCAACGCGGCGGACGCCGTGGCCGTCCACGGCGTGCCCTGGTGAATGACGGCGCTGTTGAGATGGTCCAGGGCCGCCCGCCTGGCGGACTCGTCTCCGTCCAGAAGCGCCGTCAAATGCCCGGGAGTGTCGGTGGCCTTGCCGTAGGCGTGCAGCAAAACCGCGAATGATCGGTCGTCTGTCGTCAGCACCCGGGAAGTGTTCCACAGCCCCGGCATGCCCTCAGTCCAGCTCGCACAGGAAGAAGCTGCCAGTAGGTGGATCAGGCCAGCGGTTCTCGCACGACGCCGGTGATGACCGTGGTCGCGACCTGTGAACCGCTCCGACCTCCGGCGGGGGTGCCCTTCCGGTCGGCGAACAGCAGGTGCCGGGCCCCGATCAGCGTAGGTGCGAGCGTGTCGACGTCGGCATCGGACGCGACCCGGCCCAGTTCCCGCTCGGCGGCGAGGTAGGAAGCGATCGACCGACGGGAGACGCTGCGCGACCTGCCTGACGTGCCGCCATACGCGGCGGCCACCGCTTCGCGAGGAGGCTGTCCGTCCGCAGCGGATGACCAAAAGGAAAAGGCAAGGAGATCAAACTCCCTGCCACTCTCAACTTATAGCGCACCGGGGGGCTTGCGGCAAGACCCGGGGCGTGCTTGAGGATCGTAGGCCGAGGCCAAAGCCTGCGGAAGAGGGGGGATGCGACGTGCGTGTGGTGTTGTCGACGTGGGGATCGCGCGGAGATGTCGAGCCGCTGGTGGGACTGGCGGTGGGGTTGCGGGAGCTCGGTGCGGAGGTGCGGGTGAGCGCGCCGCCGGACGAGGAGTTCGCGGCGCTGCTGACGCGTGTCGGCGTGCCGCTGGTGCCGCTCGGCCCGACGGTGCGTTCGGTGGTCGCCGGCCCGAAGCCACCGACGGCGGAAGACGCGTTCCGGCTCGCTCGTGAGCTGGTCGCCGCGCGGTTCGACACGCTCACCGCGGCGGCCGAGGGATGTGACGCGCTGCTGGCGACGGGCCTGATGCCGGCCGGCGCGCGGGACGTGGCCGAGAAACTCGGCATCCACTACGTGTTCGCGTGCTTCCATATCCTCGGACTGCCGTCACGGCACTTCCCTCCGGGGGCGCGACCGGGCAAGCCGTCCCCGCAGGAGGAGACCGACAACCGGGTGCTGTGGCAGCATGACGCCCAGAGAGTGAACGCGTTGTACGCCGAAGCGCTCAACAGCCACCGGGCGGCGATCGGCCTGCCACCGGTGGACAACGTCCGTGACCACGTCTTAACCGGCCGGCCGTGGCTGGCGGCGGACGCGACGCTGTGTCCGTCGCAGGGCATGACGGACCTCGACATTCTGCAGACCGGGGCGTGGATCCTGTCCGATGACCGTCCGCTCCCGGAGGGGCTGGAGGCGTTCCTGGACGCGGGCGCACCACCGGTGTACGTGGGCCTCGGCAGCATGGCGGCGTACGTCCCGAAGGACATCGCCCGGGTGGCCATTGAAGCGATCCGCGCGCAGGGCCGCCGCGTACTCCTCGGCCGCGGCTGGGCGGGCCTGGTCCCGATCGACGACGCCGAGGACTGCTTCGTCGTCGGTGAGGTCAACCAGCAGGCACTGTTCGGCCGGGTGGCCGCCGTGGTGCACCACGGCGGCGCGGGCACCACGACGACGGCCACCCGGGCCGGCGCGCCCCAGGTGGTGGTGCCCCAGATCGCGGACCAGCCGTACTGGGCCGCCCGGGTGGCCGAACTGGGCATCGGCGCGGCACACGACGGCCCGACGCCGAACTTCGACTCCCTGTCCGCCGCGCTCAGAACGGCCCTGACGCCCGAGACCCGAGCACGAGCCAGGACCGTGGCCGGCGCGATCCGCACCGACGGAGCGACGGTGGCCGCGAAACTGCTCCTCGACGCGGTCAGCTGAGAAAGGCCGCTGGCGTTCGCGTGAACCACACGGAATCCTCGAGCACCAGGGACCGGCGGGCGACCAGCAAGTACCTCAGCCCGCGGGCCGTCGAGCTGCGGCACGGGGGTGTACGGCTCGCGCCAAGACCGCCGCTGATCGCAGCCGCCTCCAGGCCTGATCAAGTCTTGTGGTACTCGCGCATGAGACGGGCCGCCCAGGCGCGGGTGCTCTGCTGCGGACGCATCCGAGTGGGGGAGCAGGGGCCTCAGGCGGGCCCGGCCGCGGAGCCGTGTCCGCCGGTGAACTCGAGGATCCGCCGCCAGGCGTCCGCGCACGCCTCGCCCCACTCGGCGTAGGCGCGGTCGAAGAAGGAGTGTGGGGCGCCGGGATAGGTGTGGGCCTCGTACGGCACCCCGGCCTCGGCGAGTTCGCCGGTGAACTCCTCGAACTCCCTGGCCGGGGTCACGGAGTCGTTGCCCGCGATGAGCAACAGTAGCGGGCGGCGCATCTCCGGGACCACTTCGCGGACCAGCGCCGGGCGGCCGTAGAAGCCGATCGCACCGGCCAGGTCCACCGGACCGGCGGACAGCCGCCATGACATGCTGCCGCCGAAGCAGAAGCCCACGGTGAAGGCGGGGCCGGTCGCCCCGCGCCCAGCCAGGTGTTCCAGGGCCACCGAGACGTCGGCGGCGACGTTGCGCGGGTCCACGTGCGGCAGGTGCGACCGGAACGGGAAGTCATCACCGCGTTCGTCGTTCTCGGTGGTGCGGCCGAACCAGTCGATCGCCGCGGTCGCGAACCCGGCCTCGGCGAACCGTACGGTGAGGTCGCGATAGTAGGGGTGCAGCCCGCGCACGTCGGGCAGCACGACCATCCGTCCGCGCGGCGGCCGGCCGGGCAGGGCGACGTGCGCGGCCAGGCGGCTGCCGTCCGACGAGGTCAGCGTGACGGGCTCGTGCTCCGCGACCGGGCCCGGGTCGGGCGGGGCGGGCGGGCGGCTGTCGGTGGAGTGGCACATAGTCCCACTCTGCGACGGTCGTCACCGAGCCACTCCACCGCCCCTCCGGTTACGACGGCGCTTCCCACGATGCGGCCACCGAAGCACGCCGTCGCGATCTGTGGTTCCGCCCTCCCACACCTCTGTGTTCGGCAGGATGATCACATGGCAGCGAAGAACGGAAAGCGGTGGAACCACAACATCCACTACCACCCCCGCATCCTGCGTGAGGTCCCCGATGGCGCGCAGCGCGCCCTCGATGTCGGCTGCGGCGAGGGCATGCTCGCCCGCGCACTCCGGCAGGCCGTGCCGCACGTCACCGGCATCGACCGCGACGCGCCCAGCATCGACCAGGCCCGCGAACATCGGGACGACGTCGGCTACGTCCTCGGCGATTTCCTCACCCACCCCTTCGAGCCCGCCTCGTTCGACGTCGTCGCGTCGGTGGCCACCCTGCACCACATGGACGCCACCGCCGGGTTGACCCGCATGCGGGACCTGCTGCGCCCCGGCGGCGTCCTGGCCATCGTCGGCCTGGCTCAGAGCACGTTGCCCAACGACCTGCCGCGCGACCTGGCCGGCATCGTCGTCGGCACCTTCCACCGCGCCATGAAGGGCCACTGGGAACACCCGTCTCCCATGGTGTGGCCGCCGCCGGTGACGTACGCGCAGATGCGAGCGCTGGCCGCGGAGATGCTGCCCGGCTCCCGCTATCGCCATCACCTTCTGTTCCGTTACAGCATCACCTGGCGCAAACCACAGGGCTGAGCAGGATCAGCCGGCCGACGGGGGAGACGGCGGAGCAGCGGCGGCCGCCGGCTAGTAGACAGAACGGTTGGTCTACTGTCAGCCGCGTGCCAGAATCGACCTGTGACAACGAGACCCGGCCCCCGCGAACGGCTGCTCGACGCCGCCCGAGAGCTCACCTACAGCCAGGGTGTCCACGTGGGCGTCGACGCGATCCTCAAGCAGGCCGACGTCGCCCGCCGCTCGCTCTATCAACACTTCGGCAGCAAGGACGGCCTGGTCGCCGAGGTGCTCCGCAGTGACGGCGCCCTGGACGGCTACCGCCGGGTCATGGACGATGCCGGAGACGATCCGCGCGATCGCGTGCTGGCTGTGTTCGACGAACTCGACGTGATCACCACACGGCCGTCCTTCCATGGATGTCGCTACACGGCGGCCGAGCTCGCTCTCACCGACTCCGGGCATCCGGCGCACGCCGAGGTGCGTGCCTTCAAAGAGGGGCTGCACCGGCTGCTCACGGCGGAGCTGGCCCGCCACGGGCACCGCGACCCCGAGGGCGGTGCCGACCAGCTTCTCGTGCTCATCGACGGCGTGCTCGCCCACGCCGTCACCCGGCCCGGCGCCCGGCCGGCCCTGGCCGCGCGAGCGCTGGCGGAGGTCGTCCTCGCGTCGCAATCCTGACCGACATGTCGTGACATAGGCCGACGTCTGCGGGACGTACGGCGGAACTGTCGGTGGCGATCAGTATGGTCCCCGCCATGTCTGATGCAGTGCCGACGTATTCACACGTTCGCTCTTCCCTGCCCGACTCGGCGTCGGGCCTCCCGGGTCCGTCCACCTCGTACGGCACGGTGCTCGCATGAACCCGTGGCAGGAGGTCGTCGAGTGCATCGAAGGGCGTTACGACGACGACCTGATGGACGTCCTCGCGTCCCTCAGCGAGCTGGGGCGGCAGGTGGTGGCCGCGCAGCTTCCCCGATATCTGGCCGACCGCCTCGCCCAGGGATGGGAGTCACGCTGGAGCGTCGAGGCCCAGGCCACGGGGTTCCGCCTCGCGGGCGCGGCCTGCTTCACGCGCCCGGCTCAGGTGGCGACCTGGCTCAGCCGGCGTGAGCTGCGCCAGGTGCCCGACCCGCGCCTGGACGCCGAGCGCATCCGGTCGCTGGTGAGGGACCGGCCGCAGGAGTGGCGCACGGATCTCGCGCTCCGGCTGGTACGGCGGCTGCGGCGGCCGGCGGACAGGTGGGGGCGTCCCGGCGTTCCGCCGGGGTGGGAGCTGGCCGCCGGGCTCCTGGTGGAGACGGGCAGCGAGCCGCCGGAAGCGGACATGTTCGTCGAGGGCTGGGTCCGCCAGGCGAGCGCGACGCGACGTCAGAACGGCGGGCGCGCCGCCATCGGGGACGATCCGCTGCTCGACGTGATGGTCCCGCGGCTGTTCCGTGCGGCGGGTGTCGCCGCCGCGCTGAACAGGGACCGCGAGTGGGCCCCGGAGACGTCGCTCGTCTCGGAGCTCGCCGCGCTCGGCGACTCCGGCCGGCTGAAGCGCCAGGATCTGATCGACGGTTGCGCCGCGCGCTTCCTCGCCGGGGGCGACGCGGAGGAGCTCCGCCCGTTCGTGACGTTGTGGACGGAGCTGCGGCCCTCGTCGGCGGAGGTCCCGCTGCTCGACTTCGTCCGGCTGCTGCCGTCGGCCGCGTCGCCGTTCGTGCAGATGGCGCTCGACGCGCTGCGCCGGGCCGACGACGAGGGCCTGCTCGGCGACGAGTTGTTCGCCGAGGCGGTCCACGCCCTCGCCTTCCGGCCGGAGAAGAAGTTCGTCACGGCCGCCCTGCGGTGGATCGCGCGTTCGGCGGCCGGCGACAGGGCTGCCGGGCGGGCCGGCGGCGCGCTGGCTGCGCTGGCGATGGTCTTCGGCCACGAAGACGCCACCCTCCAGGGCCGTGCGGTACGGCTCGCGGTCGCGCTCGCCCCGCATGCGGACCCGTTGGCGGCGGAGGAGGTCCGGGCGGCGGCGGGCGGGCTCGCGCCCGAGCTCCGGGAACGCATCGCGGCCGCCTTCGGCGAGGTGACGGCCGAGGAGCCGGAAGATCCGCCCACAGCCGCGGCTCTGATCGTGGCGCCACTGCCCGGTCTCCTGCCGCCCATCACCTCGGCGAAGGAACTGGCCGTCGAACTGGACCGCCCCCTCTGGCCTGAGAAGCCCGCCGCGTTCGAGCGCATCCTGGCGGCGCTGGTCGAACTCACCCACCGTGACCGCGCGGCCGTGGTCGCCGCGCTCACCCCATGGCGGCGGCGTGCCTGGACCGAGCCGTTCGACCCCCATATCTACGTGTACGGCATCAGCGGATTCGACCAGGCCGCCCGCTCCCTGCTGTCCCGCGCCGCGCTGGCGGTGGTTTCTCCGGAGGAGAGCAAGGCGCTCACCGGCCTGCTGGCCGACTACCAGCGTGAGCACCCGCCGTACGACCGGAGCATCCAGGTGCTCGTCCAGCGCCGGCTGCGTGAGGTGCTCTCCATGCTGGAAGCCGGACGCTCGATGCCGCTGCTGCTCGCCACGCCGACCGCCGCGACCGGACACGTCGACCCCGACATCTTGATCGACCGGATGGAACGCCTCGAGGGCGCCGAACCTCTGCCCGCCGACTTCCATCAGGCGCTGCTCCGGCTGCCCAGGACCGTTGACCCGGCGACGGTTGTACGGGCGGAACGACTGACCTCGCAGGCGGGGCGGCGGCTGGCGGCACTGCTACGCGATGGCGGGCTGCCTGACCCCACGGTGACGAGCGGCGTCGAGGGCCGCCGGTACAGCAGCGGCATGTACGGCGGCGAGATGGTCATCCAGAGGATGCGTCCGCGGGTGACGCCGCCCCCGGGCGTTCCCGAGGAGATCCGGAAGCTGTGGACCGTGGAGACCGACCAGGTGTCGGGGGCCTATGCGCATGAGACGGTGTGGTGGCCGATTATCATGCCGTCCCACCGCGACGTCGTAGCCGCGTACCTCCTGGAGTCCGGTCCATGGCCGGCCCACGGCGACGACCACCAGATGCAGGCGCTCCGGATGCTCGTCCACGGGGACGGTCCGGTCGGCGCGGCGGTGGCCGGGGCGATCGTCTGCGTCATGGCCCACGCGCGGCCGGCACGGCGCGCGGCGGCGACCGACGCCCTGGTCACGCTGGCTGCGCGGGACGAAGTGCCCGCGGCGGAGATCGGGCGCTTGCTGGTCGAGATGGCCGTCGCGGACCGGCTGAAGCTCAACCGAGCGGTGACCGTCCTGGACGACGCCGTGCGGGCGGGAGCGCACGCTTCGGTGTGGTCGATCCTCGCGGAGGCGCTGCCCGCGCTGCTGCCCGCGGCGGGGGAGAGGCCCAGGGCGGGGCTCGGGGACCTCCTCGCGGTCGGTGCCAGGGCGGCCGCCCTGGCGGGAGCGCGCGCCGACGTCCCTGAGCTCGCCGCGATCGCGACTCGGCGCGGGGGTAGCCGGGTGGTCGAGGAGGCCCGGCGCCTCCACCTGCGCTTGTCTGCGTGACTGGAGCGCCCCTGTAAGGGGCGCTCCGGGCTCAGAGAGCTACATCACGGCGAGGCGCGTGCCTCGGCGGCCGAACCGCCGAAAGCCGTGACGTGCGCCGATTTCGGCAAGCGGCCCGAGGCCATCGCCTTTCTCTCCGCCGACCGACGCCGCCTCCGTGGAAGGTGCGGAAGACGGGGAAGTCGAGGACAGGCGTCCGCTCAACGCGCTGCCCCTCGGCTTCCCCGTTGCCGACTTGCCAGGTCCGGACTCATTCCTGGTCGATGCCGACGTAGGCCGCGAGGTGCTCGCCGGTGAGGGTGGAGCGGGCGGCGACGAGGTCGGCGGGTGTGCCCTCGAAGACGATCCGGCCGCCGTCGTGGCCGGCGCCGGGACCGAGGTCGATGATCCAGTCGGCGTGCGCCATGACCGCCTGGTGGTGCTCGATGACGATGACCGACTTGCCGGAGTCGACGAGCCGGTCGAGCAGCCCGAGCAGCTGTTCGACGTCGGCGAGGTGGAGGCCGGTGGTCGGCTCGTCAAGGATGTACACGCCGCCCTTCTCCGACAAGTGGGTGGCCAGCTTGAGCCGCTGCCGCTCGCCGCCGGACAGCGTGGTGAGCGGCTGGCCGAGGCTGAGGTAGCCGAGCCCGACGTCGGCGAGCCGGTTGAGGATGGCGTGCGCGGCCGGCGTGCGCGCCTCGCCGGCGCGGAAGAACTCCTCGGCCTCGGTCACCGACATCGCGAGCACCTCGCTGATGTCGCGGCCGCCGAGGTGGTAGTCCAGCACCGATGCCTGGAACCGCTTCCCCTCGCACTCCTCACAGGTGGTGGCGACACCGGCCATCATCGCCAGGTCGGTGTAGATGACGCCGGCGCCGTTGCAGGTGGGGCAGGCTCCCTCGGAGTTGGCGCTGAACAGCGCCGGCTTCACGCCGTTGGCCTTCGCGAACGCCTTCCGGATCGGGTCGAGCAGTCCGGTGTAGGTCGCGGGGTTGCTCCGTCGCGAGCCGCGGATGGCCCCCTGGTCGATCGACACCACACCCGCGTCGGCCGGGATCGACCCGTGCATGAGCGAGCTCTTGCCGGAGCCGGCGACGCCCGTGACGACGACGAGCACCCCGAGCGGGATGTCGACGTCGACGTCGCGCAGGTTGTTCGCCGTCGCGCCGCGGATCTCCAGGGTGCCGGTGGGCGTCCGTACCGTCTCCTTGAGGGCGGCCCGGTCGTCGAGGTGGCGCCCCGTGATGGTGCCGCTGGCCCGCAGCCCCTCGACGGTGCCCTCGAAACAGACGGTGCCGCCCGCCGTACCGGCGCCGGGGCCGAGGTCGACGACGTGGTCGGCGATCGCGATCGTCTCCGGCTTGTGCTCCACGACGAGCACGGTGTTGCCCTTGTCGCGCAGCCGCAGCAGCAGGTCGTTCATCCGCTGGATGTCATGGGGGTGCAGGCCCGTGGTGGGCTCGTCGAAGACGTAGGTGACGTCGGTGAGCGAGGAGCCGAGGTGGCGGATCATCTTGACGCGCTGCGCCTCACCGCCCGACAGCGTGCCCGACGGCCGGGCGAGTGAGAGGTAGCCCAGCCCGATCTCCACGAACGAGTCGAGGACCTGCTGCAGCGTGGCGAGCAACGGCGCCACCGACGGCTCGTCCAGGCCGCGGACCCATTTGGCCAGGTCGCTGATCTGCATCGCGCACGCGTCGGCGATGTTGATCCCGTTGATCTTGGATGACCGGGCCGCCTCGCTGAGCCGGGTGCCGCCGCAGTCGGGGCAGGTGGTGAAGGTGACCGCCCGCTCCACGAACGCCCGGATATGCGACTGCAGCGAGTCGACGTCCTTGGACAGCATCGACTTCTGGATCTTCGGGATCAGACCCTCGTAGGTCAGGTTGATGCCGTCGACCTTGATCTTGGTCGGCTCCTTGTAGAGCAGGTCGTTCAGCTCTTTCTTGGTGAACTTGCGGATCGGCTTGTCCGGGTCGAAGAAGCCGCAGCCGCTGAAGATGCGGCCGTACCAGCCGTCCATGCTGTAGCCGGGGATCGTGAGTGCACCCTCGTTGAGCGACTTGCTGTCGTCGTAGAGCTGGGTCAGGTCGATGTCGTTGACCGAGCCCCGGCCCTCACAACGCGGACACATGCCGCCGGTGACGCTGAAGCTGCGACGCTCCTTCACGTTCCGGCCGGCGCGCTCCGTGGTGACCGCACCCGCTCCGCTGATCGAGGCGACGTTGAAGGAGAACGCCTGGGCCGAGCCGATGTGCGGCTTCCCGAGTCGGCTGAAGAGGATGCGCAGCATCGCGTTGGCGTCGGTGGCGGTGCCGACCGTGGAGCGGGGATCGGCCCCCATCCGCTGCTGGTCGACGATGATCGCGGTCGTCAGCCCTTCAAGCACGTCGACGTCGGGCCGTGACAGCGTCGGCATGAAGCCCTGCACGAACGCGCTGTAGGTCTCGTTGATCATCCGCTGCGACTCCGCGGCGATCGTGCTGAACACCAGCGAGCTCTTGCCCGAGCCGGAGACGCCGGTGAACACCGTCAGCCGCCGCTTGGGGATCTCGACGTGGACGTCCTTGAGGTTGTTCTCACGCGCACCGTGCACGCGGATCAGATCGTGGCTGTCGGCAACGTGCGGCGCAGACGACTGCGTGTCCGTCCTCGTGCTCATGCTCATCGTGACTCCATCTATTAGGCGGGGCCGCCTTCGCGGTCTCCGTCGGCGTCGCCTGCTCGATCTAACCAGGTTCGAGCAGTACGTCGGGTTCTTCTTCGTCGGCGCGGTCGCGGCAACGGTCCGGTGTCTCCCTGATCGGCGGCGTTGGCCGGACGAGGCGATCGCGTGGCCCGCGCGCGGCTCAGCGCAGCTCCTGGATGCGGACAAGGTTGCCCGCCGGGTCGCGGAAGGCGCAGTCGCGAACCCCGTACGGCTGCTCGGTCGGCTCCTGGACGACCTCGGTGTCGCCGGCCTGCAGCTTCTCGAACGTGCCGTCAAGGTCGGGGGTGGCCAACATGATCCAGCCGTAGGTGCCCTTGGCCATCATCTCGGCGATGGTGCGGCGCTCGTCGTCGGTGATGCCGGGGTCGGCGGCGGGCGGCGCCAGGAGGATGGACGTGCCGGGCTGGCCGGTGGGGCCGACCGTGATCCAGCGCATCTTGCCGTGTCCGACGTCGCTGCGGACCTCGAAGCCAAGAGTGTCGCGGTAGAAGGCCAGGGAGGCGTCCGGGTCGTCATGCGGCAGGAAGCACGTGTGAATGCTGATATCCATGCGGGTCAGGCTATGTGCGGCTCGGGGGTCGACGCTTCTCGATTCCTGACCGGTCTGGTCACCTGCTTGGCCACGCACGACGGCATCCCCGCCGTCGCGCGCGCCACCTCGCGCCGGTACGCGCTGGGCGGCATACCGACCAACTCCGTGAAGCGCGTACTGAAGGTGCCCAGCGAGGAGCAGCCGACCGCGAAGCAGACCTCGGTGACGCTCAGGTCGCCACGCCGCAGCAACGCCATCGCACGCTCGACACGGCGGGTCATCAGATAGGAGTACGGCGACTCCCCATAGGCGAGCCGGAACTGACGGCTGAGGTGCCCCGCCGACATGTGCACGCCACGGGCCAGCGCCTCCACGTCCAGCGGCTGCGCGTACTCCCGGTCGATCCGGTCCCGTACGCGCCGCAGCCGCGCGAGGTCGCTCAGGTGCTGCGAGGTGGGGGATCTGTCGTTTGTCACTGGAGAAATCCTAGGTCGGACCAGGCCCAGCTCGGTCAGGCCACGGCCCCCACCCTTGCCGGCGACGGCGGGGAAGACGCGATCGGGCGCGTTGCCTTGACGTCAACGTCAAGGTTCTAGCCTGACGCGTCACATGGCCGACCGACGATCGGCCTGAGCCTCGTGCTGAATGAGGAATGTCGATGAAGTTCGGAATCAGCTACAACACGCCCTACTACGGGGCTGATCCTGACAAGCTCGTGACCTTCGCCCGGTTGGCGGAGGAGTGCGGTTTCGAATCGCTGTACATGCCCGAGCACATCGTGCTGTATCCAGGCGCCAAGGTGGGGCCGTTCGAGATGCCGCCGTCACTCCCGTACGTCGATCCGCTCGACGCCCTGGGTTTCGTCGCGGCGACCACGGAGCGGATCCTGCTCGGCACCGGCGTGTTGCTGCTGCCGTATCACCATCCGGTGACTCTCGCCAAACGCCTGGCCACCATCGACGTGCTCTCCAAGGGCAGAATGCGACTGCTCACCGTGGGACTCGGTTCCCTGCCGGGTGAGGCGAAGGCGGTGGGAGTCGACTTCGCCACCCGAGGCCGCCGCGCCGACGAGGCGATCGACGTACTGCGGCTGTTGTGGACGGGTGACGAGGAAGGGGTCAGCTTCGCCGGAGAGTTCTTCTCCTTCGAGAATCTCTGCAGCTATCCGAAGCCCCATGAGGCCACGCAACTGCCCATCCACATCGGGGGATCGAGTCAGGCGGCCGCGCGCCGGGCGGGGCTGCGTGGCGACGGCTACTTTCCCGGCGGCGCGCTCAGCCCTGAGGAACGGGCCGCGCAGTGGGAGCTCGTCCGGTCGAGCGCCGTCGATGCGGGTCGCGATCCGGACGCGCTGGAGTACACGCGCTTCGGGGCGATCGACATGCTCGTCGACCGCGTCGAGGAACTCGCCGCACAAGGAGTGACCCGCCTTGTGGTGAGCTCCTCCGCCACCGAACCCGACGCGCAACGCGACGAATTGACCGCGTTCGCCAAGCGATTCGGCCTCCTCTAGCGCACCCTTGCCTGGGGTGTGCGGGACCGAATGGTGATGGTTTGGCCCCGCCGGACTTGGCGCAGATTGAGGTGGCCTTTTGATTGTGGCTCGGTGGCGTTGCTGCGGCAGCGGTGGAAGCACCGGTGTGGGCGGCGGCCCGCGTCAGCGCGGGGTGAGGACGCAGAACTCGTTGCCCTCCGGGTCGGCGAGGACCGTCCACGGGACGTCGCCCTGCCCCACATCGGCGAGCGTCGCACCGAGGGTCTGCAGCCGGGCCACCTCCGCCGCTTGATCGTCACTGGGGTACGGCCGGAGGTCGAGATGGATACGGTTCCTCACGGTCTTCACGCCGGGCGTGCGGAGGAACTCGAGATAGGGGCCGACGCCCTTGGCGGAGCGCAGCACCGCATGATCGTCGGTCACCTCGTGCAGGGTCCAGTCCATCGCCTCGCCCCAGAACCGGGCCATGGCCCGCGGATCCGCGCAGTCGACAACCACCGCGGCCATCGGCCCGGTGTCCCGGTAGGTCTCCCGAGGCTCCAGCACGCAGAACTCGTTGCCCTCCGGGTCGGCGAGGACCGTCCACGGGACGTCGCCCTGGCCCACATCGGCGGGCGTCGCACCGAGATCCTGGAGGCGCGCGACGAGGTCGGCCTGGTGGGCCGCGGAGGTGGTGGCGAGGTCGACGTGCACGCGGTTCTTCACCGTTTTGGGGTTCGGGTCGCGGACGACGTCGATACAGACGGCGGCCGGGTCGGGATAGACGAAGCCTTCGGGTTCGAGGTTGGTCACGCCGGGCCCCTCGCTGGAGATACCCCAGCCGAGCGCCTGCGCCCAGAACCGGCCGATTGCGGAGTCATCCCCGGCTTTCATGTGAATCTGCACAAGCCTCGTTGCCATGCCGCCGATCCTATGGCCGCGTGGATCAACCCCGAGGAACCGCCCGCCAGAGATCATCACCGTAGCGATCATGCGTCGCCAAGGCTGGGGCGGCTGGGCGTGGCAGGCGCCCGAGGCGCGGAAGGGTTCAGCCAGCTGGGCCAGGTAGGCGGTGGGGTAGTTCGGTTTGGCGGCCATACCGAGCTGGTCGGAGGAGAAGCGGCGGGTGGGGTCGTAGGAGAAGGTGCCGAGCAGGTGGTCCCAGATGAGGGTGAACAGGCCGAAGTTGACATCCCCGACGCCGGCCCATTTGAGGTGGTGGAAGCGATGGCCTTGGGCCAGTACGTACTTGAGCGCTCCGATGCGATAGTCGGCGTTGGAGTGCTGCAGCAGCAGCTGCACGGCCACGGCCAGGGCGAGCGCGGAGGCCACGCCGACGGGCAGACCGATCAGCAGCAGTGGGGCCACCCCGGCACTCATCTCCAGAGTTTGGTGCAGCGGGTGTTTCATCAGCCCGTTGAGGCCGTAGAAGCGTTTGACAGCGTGATGAACAGCGTGGAAGCGCCACAGCGCGCCGATCTTGTGGCTGGCGTAGTGGACCAGGGTGATCCCCAAATCGGCGATGAGCACGGCGGCCGGCACCTGTACGGCGAATGGCCAGGAGTGGGGCCACAGGTCGGCCACGGTGACCAGGGCGGCCCGCGCCACTGGCAGGGTCGAGGTAGAGCATGGTGGCTCGCACGCTCGGGTCGGCGTGCAGGGCGTGCCGGACGCGGGTGGGGATGATCGCGGCCTGGACCGGGCGGCGGACCTGGTGAGGGTCGGTCAGCTCCACTATGCCGTCGATGACGATCAGGACCTGCACGGCGGCGTGGGCGTGCGGGTCGGCGGCGCCGACCGCGCCGGTGAAGGCCAGCCAACCGGGTTGGAGCAGGGGCGTGCCGCGCCACCCGCCGGCCGTGACCGTCCGATCGGGGTCATCTGGCCGGGTCATCGCTGTTCCGGGGCATCCGGTGGTCCCAGTGGTACGGGCTGACAGGCCAACCGACTTCCCCGGCCTGCACTGATACGCGCATCCTGCGTTTCTCCCGGTCTCCGTCGTACGAGAGACTCCGGTGGCTCGGCTCGGTGCTCGTGCTCAGGCGACGCCACGAGGAGTCGCCGACGTGGCTTGGGCGAGCAGTCCGTCGACGAACGCGCGGAGTCCCTGGGGGTAGGTGTCTCGTGCGGCCAGCGCGGGCCACTGATCGCCGATGGCGGCCAGGTGCGGCACCTGGGCCGCGTCGAAGCCGCTGAAGAAGGTGAGGCGCTCGTCGTCGGCCGGTCGGCGGGCGGAGTGGGCGCGGACGAGGATCTCGCCGACGGTGTAGTACCAGATGTTGCGGAAGACGTCGACGGCTTGTACGGGTGTGCATCCGTAGTCGTCGGCTCCGGCCACGATGGCTTCGACCATCCACAATGCCGATTCGTCGAGGAGGCCGACGAAACCGTCGACGGTGAGGACCTCTGCGGCCCATGGCCAGCCCGCGAGCGCGTCGTGCAGCGCGGTGGCGGACGCGATGATGCGGTCCCGTGGGTCACTGGGTAGTCGAGGGCGTTCGATCTGCTCGACGTAGTGATTGAGCAGGAGGACCAGCAGGTCCTCTTTGTCCCGTATGTGGTGGTAAAGGGTCGTAGCCCCGACGCCGATCTCAGCGGCCAGCCGGCGGATGGTCAGCTTCTCCCAGCCGTCCCGGTCGATGAGCTGGCGGGCCGCCGTCAGGATCTGCGCACGGGAGGTCAGGCGTGGCCGGCCGGTGCGGCCGTGCGGTGAGGGCGGTCGAGGCACTGTCCCATCATGCCGTCCCGCCGTCCTCCGCCGCGAAACCGGTGCGGGTCCGGCCTTTCATATTTGCCGGCGGCTCGTCGCGTGTTACTTTCGGAACGTGTTCGGAAAGTCGGCTTCTCAGCACAGAGGACGGAGTCCGCGATGACGAACGGTTCGGGTGCTCGCCCAGGGCTCACGCTCGCCGCGGTGGCCGTCGTGCAGTTCATGGTGTCGCTGGACCTCTCGGTCGTGAACGTCGGACTCCCGCAGATCGCTGCCGGCCTCGGCTTCAGTGCGGTGGGCCTGACCTGGGTGATCCACGCCTACGCCCTGACCTTCGGCGGGCTGCTCCTCCTGGGCGGCAAGGCCGCCGACCGGTACGGCCGCAAGCGGGTCCTGCTGCTCGGGCTCGGCCTGTTCGGCCTCGCCTCTCTCCTCGGCGGCCTCGCCCAGGAACCCGGGCATCTCGTCGCCGCCCGAGCCGCACAAGGCGTCGGGGCGGCCGCACTGGCTCCGGCCGCACTGGCGCTGCTGTCCGCGACGTTCCCCACGGGCAAGGCCCGCATCAGGGCCTTCGGAGTGTGGAGCGCGATGAACGCCGCCGGAGGCGCCCTCGGCGTCCTGATCGGCGGCCTGCTCACTGAGTACGCCAGCTGGCGATGGGTGATGTTCGTGAACGTGCCGATGGCCGCCGGGGCGCTGGCCCTGACCTGGCGGGGCATCGCCGCCGGCCCGCCGATCGTTCGTGGCGGCCGTCCGGACGTGCTCGGCGCCGTCCTGGCCACGGCGGGCATGACCCTGCTGGTGTTCGGCGTCGTCCGCACCGATCAGTATTCGTGGACCTCACCGGTCACCCTGACGACCCTGGTGGTCGCCGCCGCGCTGCTGGCCGCGTTCATCCACGTCGAGCGGACCACCGCCCGCGAACCGCTGATCCGGCTCGGCCTGTTCGCCAACCGCTCGGTCGCCGGCGCGAACGCCTACAACCTCCTGGTCGGTGCGGCCATGGCCTCGGCCTTCTACTTCATGTCCCTCTACCTCCAACGAGTCCTCGGGACGGGGCCGGCGGTGACCGGGATCATGTTCCTGCCGTTCGCCCTCGGAGTCGTCGCCGGTTCCGTGCTCGCCGTCAAACTCGGCTACCGCCTCGCTCCCCGCGCTCTTCTGGTCATCGGCGGACTCCTGACCGCGACCGGGTTCGCCTGGTTCGGCCTGATCAGCCCCGACGGCGCCTTCATCACCGACGTCCTCGGGCCCTCGATCGTGGCCAGCGTCGGCTTCGGGCTCTGCCTCGGACCGGTCGTCTCCACCGCCACCGCCGGCGTCGCGCCCCACGAGACCGGCACCGCCTCGGGTCTGCTCAACAGCTCACGCCAGATCGGCGCCTCCCTCGGACTCGCCGCCCTCGGCACCGCGGCCCACCACCGCACCGGCCAGGCCGCCACATCCGAGACCCTCAACGACGGGTACGCGCTCGGCCTGACCCTCAGTGCCGCACTCCTTGTCGCCGCCGCCCTCATCGCCCTCACCGTCCTGCGTCGGACCAGCCCGCCGTCACGGACGGAGCCGACCGATGACCGCGATCTGCTCCCCGTCCAGGATTGACCAGACAGGCAAGCCGGTGGTCCGGCGCCCTCGACCACCGCGGGCCAGTCCCGCGGGGCCGAACACCGACGCAACACCCCGCGCCCGGGGGAGGAGCACAAGCTCTGCAATGGGCACGAGGTACCGACTGAAGGGTTGGCGTCGGACGGCCGGTGCCTGTTACGCGGGCAGGAGGGTGACGTCACCGGAACCGGTACGGATTACGATCTTGTGCGGCGAGTTCGGATCGGTCTTCACCGAGACAGTCCTGTCACCCGTCTTCGTCCGGACGTCCACGCTGTACGGACCGCCGGGAAGTGTGATCTTCGCGTCCCCCGATCCGGCCGACAAGTCGATCTTGTCGGGAACGGTGGCGTACTGCAGCGTGGCGTCGCCCGAGCCGGCCTCGAGCTTGAGCTCCGTACCCGTCAGCCCGGTGCCTTCCAGGTCGCCGGAGCCCACCTTGGCGGTGATCGGACCGCCCAGCGCCTTCAGGTGCACGTCACCGGAACCGGTTTCCACCTTGGTGGGACCGCTCAGCGCGTTCAGGTGGACGTCACCCGAACCGGCTTTCACCTCTACCCGCATGCCCTTGGGCACCTTGACGGTGTAGTTGACCGAGCAGTTGTCCATGGCGTGCGGGCACTCGTAGCTCATCACCAGGGCATCGCCCTCGACCTTGTGCTCGGTGACGGGCTTGCCGGAGGACCAGCGGAGGGTCTCGTCCACCTTGACGACGCTGCCGTCCGCCTCGCCGACCTCGATCTCACCCGCGCCGCCCACCAGGACGACGCCGGCCACCTTGTCCTTCACGTCGTAAGTGACGGTCTCCTTGTTGGCGGCCCGCACGACGTTCTGCAAGCCGCATCCGCTCACCAATGCCGCGGAAGCCAGCAGTCCGCCCGTTATCACCATCGCCTTCACAAGGAAGATCCTGCAGCATCATTTGGGGTTTCGCGGTGGGGTATACCCCCCAATATCTCCTGCGGGATCCCCGACCCCGGGCCATCACGCCCGGTCACCGGCCCTCAACCGGCGCTGCGTTTTCGGGATCAACGGGTGCGGATCGAGGTCGGCTCTCCGACGCCGGGGTCGGAACGCCGCCGGCGCGGCAGCAGCAGCGCGGGTACGCCCGCCAGGGCCAGCAGCGTCACCGCCCACCAGTAGGTGTGCTGGAACGCGGCGGCTCGCTGACTCGGGCCCGTGGCACCGGCCACACTCGAAGCCAGGACCACCGACATCAGCGCCGTCCCTATCGATGTGCCGATCTGGGAGGCGATGTTGAGGGTGGTGCTGCCGGAGGGAACATCGTCGGGGGCCAGCGTGCGGGTCGCTGTTGCGTTGGCCGGCATCATCACCATGCCGACGCCGGCGCCCATCACCAGCATCGCCGCGCACAACCGCCAGTAGGGCGTGTCCGGTCCGAGTTGAGCGCCGAACAGGGAGAGCCCGAGCGCCGCGACCACGATGCCGGAGACGATGGTCACCCTGGGAGACGCCTTGTCGATCCGCCGCGTGGCGATCTGCATCGAGACGCCCACGGCGATGGCCAGCGGAATGCCCAGCAGGCCCGACTCGGTCGCGGTGAGTGCCCGTGTCGTCTGGTAGTACATGGGCGTCAGCAGCATGGAGCCGAAGTAGCCGGCCGGGAACAGTGTCATCGTGGCGATGCCGGCGGCGAAGGTACGGTTGCGGAACAGACGCAGGTGGAGAAGCGGATGACGGGCGGTCAGGCCGCGCGCGACGAATCCGGCGATCAACAGCAAGCCCGCGACGGCGGGCAGCAGCGCTCCAGGGGTCGTGACGTCGCCACGCTCGCCGCCGGTGGACAGGCCGTAGATCAGCAGAGCCAGACCCGGCGACAGCATCAGTAGACCCGGCACGTCCAGTCGGCGCGCCTGCCGGGTCACGTCGCTTCGCAGCAGCCGTGCCGCGAGTACCAGCGCGACCACGCCGACGGGCAGGTTGATCAGGAAGATCCAGTGCCAGGAAGCGGCGTCGATCAGCCAGCCGCCCAGGACGGGCCCGCTCACCGGTCCGATCAGGACCGGGATGCCGAGCACGGCCATCGCCCGCCCCATGCGCTCCGGGTCGGCGGCACGGATGACCATCGCCATGCCGACCGGCATCAGCAGGCCGGCGCCGAGCCCCTGCACCACCCGGAACAGCACCAGCGTCTCGATGTTCCACGCCAGCGCCGTCGCCGCGGAGCCGCCGATGAAAAGGGTCAGGGCGGTGAGGTAGGTGCGCTTGCCGCCGAAGCGACCCATGGCCCAGGCCGCCATGGGGATCACGGCGGCGACGGCGAGCGTGTAGGCGGTCGCCACCCACTGGATGGTCGCGAGGGGCGCGCCGAACGCCGTCGCCAGCGGATGAATGGCGACGTTGACGATGGTCACGTCGAGCACGGCCATGATCGAGCCGATGACCACGACCGTGAGGGTGCGGGCGAGAACCGGGGTGGACTCAGCGGTCCGTACGGCTCCGGTGACAGTGCTCATCGTCCGTCACGCGCCGTACGGGTGGGTGGTGCGAGCGGTACGCAGTGCGCGCCCCCACCACAGCAACTGGTCGATCATGTTCTTGGCGGCGCTCTCGCATACCGCCGCGTCGCGTGGCCTGCCGTCCCCTCCCAGCCCCGACCAGGGGCCGTGCAGGCTGACGGCGTCGCGTACGGTCATCGCGTGCAGTTCGGCGAAGACCTGCCGGAGCTGCTCGACGGCGCGAAGCCCGCCGCCGACCCCACCGTAGGACACGAAGCCGATCGGCTTCGCCTGCCACTGCGTGTAGTGCCAGTCGATGAGGTTCTTCAACGAGGCCGGGAAGCTGTGGTTGTACTCAGGCGTGATGACGACGAACGCCTCGCCGGCGGCCAGCCGCGGACTGACGTCGGCGAGAGCCGCCTGGGTTTCCGGGGTGGGGGCGGGAAGGCCGTCCCATCCGGGCATGGCCACGGGAAGGTCCAGGTCGGCGACGTCGATGACGTCCAGTTCGATATCGGTGCGGTGGCTCACATGGTGGGTGAACCATTCGGCGACCGACGGGCCGGTGCGGCCGCCGCGGGTGCTGCCGATGATGACGGCGACCCGGAGCGCGGGGTCGTTCGAAGATGCGGAGTCAGGCATGGCGGTCTCTCTGGTTCTCTCGTTCATTGCCACGATCCGGGCATGCCCGGTAAAGTACAACGGACATTGCAAGTTATACAACAGCGGTTGTAATCACTGACGTGTGGGAGAAGAAGCGATGACCGGCACGGGTTCCGAGGACAAGACGAGGACGGTCCAGCCGCGGCGGGGCCGGGCGGACAAGGCGACAGCGATCGTGCAGGCCGCATGCCAGGTCTTCGGACGGGACGGCTACTCCCGGGCCGGCATCGACACGATCGCCGCCGAGGCCGGCGTCTCGACTCGCACCATCTACAACCACTTCCCGGGCGGGAAGGAGGAGTTGTTCCGCTCCGTCATGCGGTGGAGCTCGGAGCGTGTCAGGGACGCGCAGCTCGCGCAGCTGCGGAGGTATCTGGATCCGGAGCGCCCGCCGCATCCCGCCAACCTCGAACGTGACCTGCTCGCCTTGGCCCGCGCCTGGGTCGGCCTGATGACGGACTTCCGTGACCACTTCGCCCTGGTGCGCCACATTTATGCGGAAGTCGGGCACATCCCGGCCGAGGTCCTGGACGCATGGCAGGAGACCGGACCGCGCGCGGTGGGCGGCGAGGTGACCGCCGCCATGGCCGCGTTGGATGACCATGGCCTGATCGACGTCCACGGCGACCCGGCCCAGGCCACTGTCCATTTCATGGCGTTGATCTCAACCGAGATCACGCAACGGTCCTACTGGGGGCTCAGCCCGCTGCCGCAGGAGGAGGCCGACCGGCTGACCGCTGCCGGAGTACGGGCGTTCCTGCGGGCGTACGGCTCCGCAGCCTGACGTGGGGGTCGATCCCGAAGCAGGCGAGCTGTGAGAGCGGTCAGTCCCGACGGCGTACGCGGCCTGTGACCAACAATCGGGCCAGCCGGGCCGGGCGGAGTTACCGCCGTCCACCGGTCCGATGTGGTTACCGCGGTTGAGGGATCGGCTGGTCGGCCAGCGCGGCGCGGACGGCGGCCCGGCTCACCCCATGTGCACGTGCGAGAGCCGCGATCGATGCGCCCTGGTCTCGGAACGCCGAGCACACTTCCTCAAGCTGGGTACCGGCCAGCGCGGGTGGCCGGCCGTGGTAGCGGCCTTCGGCTTCTGCCGCGGTGATCCCTTCGGCGGTCAGTTCGTTCTGCACGTCGTGCTGGAACTGCCACACGGCGGTGATCACGTTGACGATCAGAGCGGTTGTCGCCTCGTTGGCGGCCAGGTTGTGGAAGTTGGACAGCGGTCCCGACAGGACCCGCAGTACTACGCCGCGAGCCCGGCACCAGTCGCGGACGGCATGGATGTCGATCAGGTCACGGCAGAGCCGGAACAGTTCCGACACCGTGAGGGTGTCGCCGGCGTGCGCGGCGGCGACGATGCGACCGAACGCGGGCTCTCCAGCGCGGGGTCTTGGAGGTGGTGGCCGGATCCTCGAACAGCAGCACTCCTTCGGCCGGATGGAAGCCCTCGGCGACGCCTTCGGTTCGGACCAGCAGCCCGGCCTCGGTGAGGATGTGCCGTTGCCGGAGCAGTGACTGGGTCGCGGTGGACGATGTCGACGACACGTGAAAACTGGCTCTGGCACTAATTTCGTGATCTTCCGGCGCCCGCCTGCCGGGCTTGCTGATCATGGTCCGTGACGGTCTCGGAGTTGCTCGCGGTTCTCTTCCCCCACTTGGCCTGCCTGCAGATCGACCAGTTGTACCGGTCAGGCAGGTCGGTACGGATCCAGGCCAGAACCCGCACCACGCAGGCGGCGTGCCCGCGGTGCGGGATGGTTTCGCGCCGAGTGCACAGCAGCTACGAGCGACGGGTGTGCGACACGGCGGTCAGCGGCCAGGAGACCGTTCTCCACCTGCGCGTTCAACGCTTTCGGTGCGGCAACGACGACTGCGGCAAGAAGACCTTCGCCGAGCAGATAGCCGGGCTGACCGTCCGCTACGGCCGCCACAGCCTCCCGCTCCGGCACCTGCTGCAGACCATCGGCCTGGCCCTGGGCGGCCGGGCCGGCGCCCGGCTCACCCACTGCCTGGCCGCCGCGGTGAACCGGATGACACTGATCCGGCTGATCCGATCCCTGCCCGACCCCGAACCAAACGGCGGACCCCAGGTTCTGGGCGTGGACGACTTCGCCCTGCGCCGCGGCCACACCTACGGCACCATCCTGATCGACATCACCACCAGCCGACCAATCGACGTGCTGCCCGAGCGGTCATCGGATGCGCTGGCCGCCTGGCTGAGCAACCACCCCGATGTACAGGTCGTCTGCCGGGACCGGGCCGGCTGCTACGCCGACGGCGCCACCCGAGGCGCACCACAGGCGATCCAGGTCGCCGACCGGTGGCATATGTGGCGCAACCTGGGCGACGCTGTCGAGCGCACCATCACCAAGCACCGCGCCCACGTACGTGACCTGCCGACCGTCACCCCGCCGACCAAGGCACACCCACCTGCAGCGGATGCCGTGCCCTCTCTGGCCGAGCCCGATCCCGCTCAACGTCGCCCCGGTCGGCTGGCCGAGCGGACCCGCCAGCGGCACGCCCTCATCCACCAGTTACTCGCGCAAGGCCGCGACTCGCGCGCAATCGCCCGCGAACTCAACCTGGCTCGCAACACCGTCCGGCGCTTCGCCCGCGCGAGCAGCCCGGAGGAACTGCTGGTGAACAACGGCACCGGCAAACGCCCCAGGATGATCGAGGAGTTCGCCTGCTACCTGCGGCAACGCTGGGAGCAGGGCTGCACCAACGCCGAACAGCTCTACCAGGAGATCAAAGCCATGGGCTACCGCGGCAAAGGTAACGCGGTGCGCGAGTATCTGAGGCCCTGGAGGTCGCAGACCACCATCGCCCTGCCGCCACCGTCGCCGCCCACCGTCCGTCAGGCGACCGGCTGGTTCCTACGCCACCCCGATAGCCTCGACACTGACGAACTACAGCACCTGCACGCATTGACTACAGCTTGCCCGGCCCTGGCCGCGCTCCGCGAGCACGTCCGTGCCTTCGCCCACATGATGCTCCGGCTCACGGGCGACGGCCTCGAGCAGTGGATGAACGCCGTCCAGGCCGACGACCTGCCGGAACTGCACTCCTTCGTCACCGGGCTGCGACGCGACTTCGACGCCGCCAAAGCCGGCCTGACCCTGCCCCACAGCTCAGGGAAGGTCGAAGGCCACGTCAACCGCATCAAGATGCTCAAGCGGCAGATGTATGGCCGGGCCAACCCCGATTTGCTGCGCAAACGGGTCCTCCTCGCCGACTGACACGGGTCAACGTCACGAAATTAGTGCCAGAGCCAGTTTTCGAGCGTCGTTGACAGACGAGCGGGAGTAGACGATCCGCACTGGCGCTCCTGGGTGGAGGACGGGCCCCGTTCTGTCTGTCGGAAAGTCCTGTCGTCAATCAGCGCTCGATATTGGCCGCCGAGCGTGGTATGCCATCCCTCGCTGTCCGGTTTTCTGGTGCCGGTCTGCGGCCTGTCGGGAAACCGTCCTTTGACGACAGGGCACGCGCGTGGTGGCGCTGTCAGCGGGTCGGGCGTTGGTGGGCAGGGGCGTGATCGGGGTTGGGACTCGAAGTGAATCGGAACGGAAACCGCCGTTAGGGCCCGGGACTCGAGTCCGTGCCACCCGCCCCAAAGTAGCTCTGCGTAACGGTCATCACTCTTCGTGCTCGCATTGTCAGTCCCAAGCATCAACGGAAGCACCACCGGTGGAGGGCGCCTTTCCTGCCACGCCGCCCACCACCGCTGGACCGGCTACTGCGAGCAGGCCGGTGTCGAGATCGACATCCACCAACTCCGCCACACGCACGCTACCGAACTCATCAACAACGGCATCTCCATCGAAGCCGATGCCGGGCTCGGCCTGACGCCCGCATCCAGCGCTTCGGCGGCTACGCCACCGACGAGGTGCCCTCGCGCCCGAGGCGGAGCGCAGTCGCCGCGAAACTGTCGTGATCGCTGACGACCGGCGTCCCGGAAATTTCTTCAAAGAAGTCCGGGAGGGGGTGTCGGATCGGGGTGGTGGTGTTCGTAGCAGGGGTGAGGCCGTCCACAAGGGGCGGCGCCAAGGTGAAGGAACGCGATCATGAAGCTGACGACCATGACTCAGGTCACCATCGATGGAGTGATACAGGGAAACGGCGCCGCGTCGGATGACCGCAGTAACGGATTCGAGCGCGGAGGATGGGCCCGAGGGAAGGGCGACGACGAGACCAGGACGTTCATCACGCAGACCTACCAGCGCGCAGAGGCGTTCCTGTTCGGCCGGCGCACCTACGAGCTGTTCGCTGGCTCCTGGGGATCAATCGACCAGATGCGCGCACATCCCATCGGCGTGGCCTTGAACGAGGCCCCCAAGTACGTTGCCTCGACCACACTCACCGCGCCGCGTTGGGAGGACACGACCGTTCTCCACGGCGGCGACCTCGCGGCGGCCATCAGTGAGCTGAAGGCCAAGCCCGGGGGTGAGCTGCAGGTGCACGGCAGTGGCGCCCTGACCCGGTGGCTGCTGGAGAACGATCTGGTCGACGAGATGACTCTGATCGTGATCCCGGTGATCCTCGGCCAGGGCGCGAGACTGTTCCCGGAGGCCGGCCCGGATCTTGCGCTCGACCTGGTCGAGTCGCGGGTCGACTCGAAGGGCGTGACGATCCAGGTCTACCGGCCGGCCGGGCGCCCTCAGTATGCGCCAACGGCTTGAAGTCCCTGACCACCGAACCACGCTGTCTTGACACCACAGGAGATGATCTTCAGATGCAGTACCTGGTTTCCGTGATCGATGACAAGAGCAATCCCGGCAGCACGGACAGGCGGCCTGCCATCAGCGCGTTCAACGAACGACTGATCGCCGAGGGCTACTGGGTTTTCGCGGGCGGACTCGCCTCGCCCGGCACGGCCACCGTCATCGACAACCGGGGCGAGCAGGCGGTGTTCAGCGACGGGCCTTTCGTGGAGTCGAAGGAGTACCTCGCCGGCGTCTGGGTGTGGGAGGCCCCCGATCTGGATGTGGCGCTCAAGCTCGCCGCCGAGGCGTCGAAGGTCTGCGATCGGAAGGTCGAGGTGCGGCCGTTCCAGTGAGCGACGTCGAGAAGGCGATCACCCGGGCCCACCACGAGGAGTGGGTCCGGGTGATCGCCGCCCTGACCAGGCGTTTCGGTGACCTCGACATCGCCGAGGAGGCGGCCGCCGAGGCGTTCGCGACCGCCGTCGAGCGGTGGCCGGCCGACGGCGTACCGCCCAACCCCGGCGCCTGGCTGACCACCACCGCCAACCGCAAGGCCATCGACCGGATCCGGCGCGAGAACAAGCGCGACGACAAGCACAAGGAGGCTCAGATGGTGTACGACGACGACCCGCCCGAGCCTCCCGGCGCCATCGACGACGAACGGCTCCGGCTGATCTTCACCTGCTGTCACCCGGCGCTGGCGATGGAGACCCGCGTGGCGCTGACGCTGCGCATGGTCGGCGGTCTGACCGTGCCCGAGATCGCCCGCGCCTTCCTGGCGGCCGAGAGTGCCATAAGGCAGCGGATCACCCGCGCGAAGGCCAAGATCAAGGCAGCTCGCATCCCCTATCGCGTGCCGGCCGCCGAGGATCTCCCGGCACGCGTCACCAGCGTTCTCGCCGTCCTGTACCTAACCTTCAACGAGGGATACCTCGCGACCGGCCCCGACACCGATCCCGTACGTCACGACCTGACCGCCGAGGCGATCCGGCTCACCCGCCTGATCCGCGCGCTCCTGCCGCAGGACGGAGAAGTGGCCGGGCTGCTGGCGCTGATGCTGCTCACCGAGGCCCGCCGCACCGCCCGGGTCTCGGCCAGCGGCGAACTGGTCGCTTTCAACGAGCAGGACCGTGGGGCCTGGGACGCGGCGCTGATCGCTGAGGGTCACCGACTGGTGCGCGAGCGCCTCGCCGCTGCCGCCGCCGGGGTGGCTCCGGGCCGCTACCAGATCCTCGCCGCGATCAACGCCGTGCACACCTCCGCCCGCGACGTCCGCGACACCGACTGGTCGCAGGTCCTCGCCCTCTACGACCAGCTCGTCCGCCTCGACCCCTCGCCGATCATCGCCCTCAACCGGGCCATCGCCGTGGCCGAGCTCGACGGCCCGCAGGTGGCACTGGCCATCGTTGACCGCCTCGCCGAGGCGTTGGCCGGCTATCACGCCTACCACGCCACCCGCGCCGACCTGCTGCGCCGGCTGGGCCAAAGTCAGCAGTCACGCGCGGCCTACGACCGGGCCATCGAGCTGGCCGGCAACACCGGCGAGACCGCCTACCTCACCCGCCGCCGCGACCAACTGCAGTAGCGCCCGCGCTTGAAGAGCGCGCTTGATGCCGTACGCGATCAGTCGTCGTCGGCCTCGTTACGGTCGGCGGCGTGCTGCGCCCGGTCGTCGAAGCCGCTCTGTGCGGTCGCTGAGTCCGGCTCGCGTTCGGCGGCCGCCGACATCCGGTCAGCGGCCTCGTGATCCATCGGAGTCGAGTCGCCTCGTCCCATGACGTGCCTCCAGAGCAAAGGGAAACGGGTCGGTTTGCCCCGTGGATGGAGACGGGAGATGCCGCCACGACCCCGGCTCATCGCGAACGGCTACACCATCCTGCGCCGTACCAGCCGCCGCCTGGCTTGGCGTCGACGGTCCCGCCTCTGTGAACGGCGCGGCAGCACTCCCTCGAATGCACCGGGACGAGATCACCGGGCAACCGCGGACCCCGCCCCCGACTTCCTCCGTGTGCTGTCTCCGCATATTTCCCTGGAATTGCGTCCGTAGCGGTTGGACCGCCCACGCCTCCCTCAAGAGACATTGCGCAATATCTATTGCACAAATTCTGTTGCAGGTATCATCATGGTCCTATGACGCACGCAGACCTTCCCAAGGTGACCGACTCCCGAGTGCTCGCCGCGATGTCGCACCCGCTACGCCGGCGCCTCTTGGACGTGCTCAAGGTCTACGGCCCGGCCACCGCGAGCGCTCTGGCCGACCGGACCGATCAGGCCGTGGCCAACATCAGCCACCACCTGAAGGTCCTCGGCGCCGCAGGTTTGATCGCGGAAGCGCCGGAACTCGCCAAGGATCGCCGCGAGCGCTGGTGGCGGCTGGTCGCGCCCGCGCGCCGCTGGGTGACCGGCGACTTCGACGACGACCCGGCCCGCCAAGCGGTGGCCAACGCAGCGGTCTCGCTCGGTCTCGACCGGCAGGTCAGCCTGGTCCGCGCCTGGCACGCCGTCCGGGAGCAACGCCCGGCATGGAACGGGGCGGCCTTCTCCGTCGACAAGTGGCTGCACCTGACTCCTGCCGAACTCGGCGAACTGGAGCAGGAGATCCTCTCGGTGCTCAACCGGTGGGAGCGGCGGAGCCTGCCCGACGACGGGCAGACCCGCGAGCCGGTCTTCCTCTTTGTCCATGGCGTACCGGCACAGCCGTGACCGACACCGAACCCGCGCCGCCGTGCGATCCCCCCGCCCCGCGTCGGCGAGGCGGACTGATCTGGCACCGGGATTTTCGGCTGCTGTGGATCGGCCAGACCGTCGGCAAGCTGGGCAGCAGCGTGACCAGCGTGGCCCTGCCGCTGGTCGCAGTCGCCACGCTCGACGCGAGCACCTTCCAGGTGGCACTGCTCTCCGCGGCGGCCTGGCTGCCCTGGCTGCTCATCGGCTTGCCGGCCGGCGCCTGGGTGGACCGCCTGCCACGCCGCCCGGTGATGCTCGCCTGCGATCTGGCCAGCCTGCTGCTCTTCCTCAGCGTCCCGGTCGCCGCCTGGCTGGATCGGCTGACCATCGGTCATCTGCTGGCCGTCGCGCTG
Organism: Microtetraspora fusca; assembly: GCF_001570365.1. Taxonomy (GTDB): domain Bacteria; phylum Actinomycetota; class Actinomycetes; order Streptosporangiales; family Streptosporangiaceae; genus Microtetraspora; species Microtetraspora fusca. The sequence continues at coordinate 178,934 of NZ_BBYK01000053.1, forward strand.
GGCGCCGGCACCGCGAGTGTCTTCTTCCAGACGGCCTACCAGGTCTATCTGCCGTCTCTGCTGGATCGCGGCGACGTGGCCGAGGGCAACGCCAAGGTACAGGCGACCGAGGCCGCCGCCCAGGTCGGCGGTCCAGGTGTGGCCGGCCTGATCACACAGCTCGCCGGTGCGGTGAACGCGCTGCTCGTCGACGCGGCGAGCTTCCTGATCTCGGCGTTCTGCCTGCTGTCGATCCGGACCCGCGAGCCTCGCCTCCCGCGCGCCCGGCGAAGCAGCACGCTGCGTCAGGAGATCGGCGAGGGCCTCCGGTTCGTGGCTCGGGATCCTTATCTACGGGTGCTGACCCTGTTCTCGGCCGCCAGCAACATCGGGCTGCTCGGTTATCAGTCGATCCTGGTCGTCTTCCTGGTCCGCGAGGTCGGGGTGAGCCCGGGCGTGGTCGGCGTTCTCGCCGCGGCGACGAGTCTGGGCGGGCTGCTCGGCGCCGCCTCGGCCACAGTGCCGGCCCGTCGCTTCGGGTCGGCCCGCACCCTGCTCGCCGCCGAGATGGGCGCGGCACCCTTCGGGCTGCTGATCCCGCTCACCACAGGGGGACCGGGGCTGGCGCTGGCGATCGCCGGCGGGTTCGTCGTCGGCGCCGGGGCAGCGGTGGGCAACGTGCTCAAGGGAAGCTTCCGGCAGACCTACAGCCCGTACGCCCTGCTCGGCCGGGTCACGGTGAGCATGCAGTTGGTCAGCTACGGGTCGATCCCGCTCGGCGCGCTGCTGGGCGGGGCACTCGGCACTGCGTTGGGCGTCCGCCCAGCCATGTGGATCATCACGAGCGGGCTGGCCCTGACCGGGCTGATCCTGCTGATCGGACCGCTGCGCCGGCAACGCGACCTGCCGGACCAGCCCGGCCTGGCCTCGGGCATCGTCCGGACCCGCGAGCCCGTCGGCGCCTGAACCGCCTCCGCCGCCGGTCATCGCGCGATCGTGGGGCCCAAAAAACCGAACACCCCGGCCCCGGGTA
>NZ_BBYK01000054.1 GCF_001570365.1 Microtetraspora fusca
GGTACGTTGACCGTGACCATAGAGAGCTTGGACAGGCGGGTGACCGCGCTCGAAGGGCAGGTGAAGACCGTGAGCCACTTCGCGGGACTGGCACAGCGGCGCTACGAGGCCACCGCGGAGTGCGTCGGCCTCGTACAGGTGGAGATCAAGGCCCTGCGCACCGAGATGAACGAGCGGTTCGACGCCCTCGGCGAGAGCGTCGGCAAGCTCGAACAGCGGATGGACCGGTTCGAGGAGCGCATGGACCGGTTCGACGAGCGCGTCACCAACGTGGAGGGCCGTCTCGCGAAGGTGGAGGACCGCCTCACGAATGTCGAGAACCGCCTGGCCAGGGTCGAGCACCGGCTCGACGGGGTCGAGGTGATCCTCAAGTCCCACGGTGAGATGCTGCGGGAGATCCTCCAGAGGCTCCCCTCCGCCGCGTAGGGAGCGTCGGACACGACGTGGGCTCACTGCCCGGCCGAGATCCTCAGCCGGGCGGTCGGCCGGCCGCGCGACCACGGTTCGACGACGTCCCGGGGCCCGGACCCCGGGACGTCGGACGGGCCGGCTCCCGATAGGGCGGCCTCGACCCGCGACGCCGGGTGGACCGGACGAATGGTCCGCCCTCGGCCTCAGAGGCCGAGGTCCTCGATCTCCTTCAGCAGCGCCGACCGTGAGTCGCCCGCGGGCCCGGGCGAGGCGCTGTCCCGGCCGCGGGACACCGCGGGCGGGCCGGAGGACGCGGCGACCCGGCGTTCGCGGAACAGGTAGCCGCCCGCGATGCCGCCCAGGAACCCGAACAGGTGCGCCTGCCAGCCGATCCCCTCGGCCGGCAGAAGCCCGGTGAACTGGTACGCGAAGCAGAGCCCCATGACCACGCCGATCACGATGTCGATCAGGTGCCGGTCGAACGCGCCGCGTACCAGGATGTATCCGAAGTACCCGAACACCAGGCCGCTCGCGCCCGCTCCGACGGTCGAGGGGGCAGCGGTGAACCACGCGCCGAGCCCGCTCGTGACGGCGATCAGGGCGGTCACCCCGAAGAACTTCTTCACTCCCCGGTACGCGGCGAGGAATCCGAAGATGAAAAGAGGGCCCGAGTTGCCCTCGATGTGCCCCCAGCTCCAGTGCAGGAACGGGGCGGAGACGATGCCGGGCAGACCGTCCAGTTGCCACGACCTGATCCCGTAGCTGTAGCTGAGCCCGTAGCCGGCGGCCCAGTTGACGATCTGGACGATCCAGATGAGGCCGAGAAAGCCGACCATGACCCAGAACGCCTTCCGGGCCTCGGCGATCATGATCTCGGCGGTGCGGCCGTCGCTCAACGAACCTCCCCGTACGCCGGATATTCCAGCCGAAACATATCCCCGGGTGGGCACGGCCGCCACCGGCGGAGCCGCACGGCCACGGCTGCCGCCGATGTTCCGCGCCCCGAGCCGGGCCGGGCGGCGGGAGGCCGCCCGGCCCTCGGTCACGCGCGTTCGATGACGACCACCGGGATCTCGCGTTCGGTCTTGCGCTGATAGTCGTCGTACGCGGGCCAGGTGGCGGCCATGGTGCGCCACATGTCCGGTTTCTCCTCCGGAGTGGCCGTGCGGGCCACGGCCGCGAACCGGTCACCCTTGACCTGGAACTCCACATGCGGGTCGGCCTCGAGGTTCCGGTACCAGAGCGGCGGCTCGTCGGCGCCGCCCTTGGACGCCACCACCAGGTAGGCGTCGCCGTACTTCTGGTAGATGAGCGGGGTGCTGCGCTTGAGCCCGGACCGGCGGCCGGTGGTCGTGAGGATCGCGACCGTCGTGCCCTGCCAGTCGTGGCCCTCGCCGCCGTCGGTTTCGACGTACCGCTTCACGTGTTCCGCACCGAACAACATGTCGCCCTCCCGTTGTGATTGGTTGTCGAGTCGATCTGCTCTCCGACCCGGGGAGACGTGGATGAGGGCCCGTCCGTGACGGGCCGGAGTCGTCCGGAGCGCGCCACGTCCACGTCCACGGGTGACGCGTGATCACACGCTCATCCTTATACACCCGCGCCCAGATCGGGTTTCTGCCAGCGTGTCGTGGTGTGGGTCAGCTTTCCTCTCGCGCGGGGCACTCTTCCGCCGAGTCGATCAGTTCCAGCGCGAGCTGGAGCGCGGCCTCGATCCGCTCCTCGTCGCTCACCTTCTCGTCGCGCAGCACGAACCAGACCGCGTGCATGGTGAAGATCGACATGGAGCGCCGCAGCTTGACGGTGATCGGGTCGTCGGCGTCGCAGAGGACGGAGAGGAGGGCCGTCATCCGCTCGCGCATCATCATGACCTTGCTGTGCTGCTGGAGCGCGGTCTGGTTGCGCTCCAGGAAGCGCATGACCTCGTGGTCGCGCCCGCGGGTCATGTCCTCCGAGTAGCGGCGGATCAGCTGTCGGCGCGTCTCCGCGGTGCGCGGCTGCTCTTGCGCCCAGGCGACCAACGCGTCCAGGGACTTGATCCGGTCCTCGGTGAGGCTCGCGATGATGTCGTCCTTGGTTTTGAAGTGGTAGTAAAGGGCGGCTTTGGTGACGTTGAGAGCTTCGGCGATCTCGCGCAGCGAGGTCGCCTCGTACCCCTGCTCCGTGAAGAGCCGAAGCGCGACCTCCTGGATTCGGCTCCGCGTGTCGGTCTGAGCACCCATTGCCTTGCTTTACCCCTTTATTTAACTTGACGGCCGGTAAGCAGGGAGCCTACCGTATCCCTCTGCCACTTGCCGGTCGGCAAGTAAGTGACAGTTCAAGGGGGACATAAATGACGGAATCCGCCGCACCGCCAGGCAGGTCCAAAGAGGTCATGATGGTGCTGCCGGGCCTCATGCTCGCGATCATGCTGGCGATGCTCGACAACATGATCGTCGGTACGGCCATGCCGCGCATCGTCGGCGAGCTGAACGGCCTGGAGTACTTCACGTGGGTGACCACAGCCTATGTGCTCGGGACGACGGTCTCGACGCCGATCTGGGGCAAACTGGGTGACCTTTACGGACGTAAGAGCATCTTCCTGGCGTCGATCGTCATCTTCCTTGTGGGATCCGCGCTCTGCGGCATGGCGGGTTCGTCGCTCTTCGGCGGGACCGAGGACGGCATGATCGAGCTCATCGCCTTCCGTGCGGTCCAGGGCCTCGGCGCCGGTGGCCTCATGGTGAACGCGATGGCGATCGTCGGCGACCTCGTGCCGCCCCGCGAGCGCGGGCAGTACCAGGGCATCATGGCCGCGATCATGTCGCTGGCCATGATCGCGGGGCCGCTGGTCGGCGGCTTCATCACCGACCACCTGAACTGGCGCTGGGCCTTCTACGTGAACCTGCCCATCGGCGGCGTCGCGCTGCTCTGGCTGATCCTCAAGCTGCACCTGCCCAAGCACCGCACCGAGCACCGCATCGACTGGCTGGGCGCGGCCGTCCTCACCGTCGGCATCACCGCCATCGTGCTGATCACGTCCTGGGGCGGGCAGCAGCACGGCTACCCGTGGGGCTCCTGGCAGATCCTCAGCCTGGCCGCCCTCGCCGTGGTCTCACTGGCGATCTTCCTGCCGATCGAGAAGCGCGCGGCGGAGCCGATCATGCCGCTGCACGTGTTCGCCAACCGCAACTTCAGCCTGATCTCGGCGCTCGGCTTCCTGCTGGGGTTCGCGATGTTCGGCGCGATCAGCTTCCTGCCGCTGTTCCAGCAGACCGTGCAGGGCGCGACCGCCACCAACTCCGGCCTGCTCCTGCTGCCGATGATGGGCGCGTCGATGATCGTGTCGCTGTTCGTCGGCCGCGCGATCACCAAGACCGGGAAGTACAAGATCTACCCGGTCGTCGGCGGCGCGATCATGGCCGTCGGCGCCTGGCTGCTCTCCCTGCAGGACGCGAAGACCAGCACGCTGACGACCGGCGTGTACATCGCGGTCCTCGGCCTCGGCATGGGCTTCCTGATGCAGACCACCATGCTCATCGCGCAGAACAGCGTCGAGCAGAAGGACCTCGGCGTCGCGAGCAGCGCCTCCACGTTCTTCCGCTCGATCGGCGGCTCGTTCGGCATCTCACTGTTCGGGGCCATCTTCAACAACAAGCTGACCGAGCAGCTCACCGCCAAGCTCGGGCCCGAGATGGCCGACAAGGTGGCGTCCAGCGGCGGCCGGATGAACCCCGCCCAGCTCGCCCAGCTTCCTCCGCAGATGAAGGACGGCATCCTGGGCGCGCTCGCCGACTCCATCAGCGGGGTCTTCGGGTGGTCCGTCCTGTTCGCCGTGCTCGTCCCGGTGATCGCGATCTTCATCAAGGAGGTCCCCCTCCGCAGCGGCGCCTCCGCGCCCGGATCGGCGGAGGAGAAGGCCGAGGCCGTCCCGGTCTTCGAATAGACCGGGACGCCCGCGGTCCACGTGGTACGGCCCGCACCCCTCGCCGGGGTGCGGGCCGTACCGCGTTTTTCCAGAGCTTCCGTGTTTTTCCAGAGCTTCCGTGAGCCCCGGTCAGGCGGGCCGTTCCCGCCGGTCGCCGGACCAGTCGGTGTGGAACGCGCCCGCCTGGTCCACCCGGCGGTAGGTGTGCGCGCCGAAGAAGTCACGCAGGCCCTGGACGAGCGCGGCCGGGAGCCGGTCGCGGCGCAGCCCGTCGTAGTACGCGAGCGCGGACGAGAAGCCGGGCGTCGGAACGCCGATCGTCGCCGCCGTGGCGACCACCCGGCGCCAGGAGTCCTGCGCGTCGGCCAGCGCGGCGGCGAACGCCGGGGCCGCGAGCAGTGTCGGCAGGGCGGGATCGGCCTCGTAGGCCGCGCGGATGCGGTCGAGGAACCTGGCCCGGATGATGCAGCCGCCCCGCCAGATCGTGGCCATGGCGCCCCGGTCCACGTTCCAGCCGTACTCCTCGCCCGCGGCGGTGATCTGATCGAACCCCTGCGCGTACGCGACGATCTTGGAGGCGTAGAGCGCGCGCCGCACGTCGTCGACGAGCTCGGCCCCGGGCGCGGTGCCGTTCGGCCCGGTGAGGGAGCGGGCGGCGGCGCGCTGGCCGGGATGGCCGGACAACGCACGCGCGAACACCGCTTCGGCGATGCCGGTGACCGGGACGCCGAGTTCGAGGGCGCTCTGCACGGTCCAGCGGCCGGTGCCCTTCTGCTCCGCCTGGTCGAGCACCACGTCCACGAACGGCCGGCCGGTGGCGAGGTCGGTGTGCCCGAGCACCTCGGCGGTGATCTCGATGAGGTAGGACTCCAGCTCGCCCCGGTTCCACTCGCGGAAGACGTCCGCCAGCTCGCCCGGCGACAGCCCGAGCGCCTGCCGCAGCAGGTCGTAGGACTCGGCGATGAGCTGCATGTCGGCGTACTCGATGCCGTTGTGGACCATCTTCACGAAGTGCCCGGCGCCGTCCGGCCCGACGTGGACGCAGCACGGGGTGCCGTCCACCTTGGCGGCGATGTCCTCCAGCAGCGGCCCCAGCGTCTCGTACGCCTCGGCGGCGCCGCCCGGCATGATGCTGGGCCCGTTCAGCGCGCCCTCCTCGCCCCCGGAGATGCCCGTGCCGACGAAGTGCAGGCCGCGCTCCCGGAGGGCGGCCTCCCTGCGGCGGGTGTCCAGGAAGTGCGCGTTGCCACCGTCGATGATCATGTCGCCCGGCTCCATGTACCCGGCGAGTTCCTCGATCACGGCGTCCGTGGACGGGCCCGCCTTGACCATGATGATCGCCTTGCGCGGCCGCTGGAGCGAGGAGACGAACTCCTCCACTGAGGAGGACGGGACGAAGGCGCCCTCGTCGCCGTGCTCCTCCATGAGCTGCTTGGTGCGGCTCTCGGTCCGGTTGTGGACGGCGACCACGTGACCGTGGCGGGCGAAGTTCCGCGCGAGGTTGCGGCCCATGGTGGCCAGCCCCGTCACTCCGATGTCTGCTGTGCGCATGGTCCCAGTCTTATCCCATGGCCTCGGCGCGCGAACGCGGCCGGTGGAGTGACCAGCGCGGACCGTCAAAACCAATCAAACAGATGGGTATTGTGTAATTATCTCGCGGCGTCGCGCCGGAAACCCCGCCGGCTTTCCGCGTATAAGGGTGCCGTGCAGCCGTGGCGGGGTCGGCCCCGCCGTACTCCGGCCGCCCTCGCCCGCCCACGTGACCCAACGGAGAGATTGACGTGTTCATACCGCAGCCGGACCGTTCCGTCGTCGCCGTCTTCCCGCCCGGGGACGGTCCCGGATTCTGGGCGGGCGCGCCCAGCGCCGTCCACCGGGACGGCTCGATCTATCTCGCGTACCGGCTGCGGCGGCCCCTCGGTGAGGGGAGGGGGTACGCGGTCGCCGTCGCCAGGTCCGCGGACGGCGAGCGGTTCGAGACGCTCCTCACGATCACGAAGGAGCGGATGGACGCCGAGTCGCTGGAGCGGCCCACCCTCGTGGCGACGCCCGACGGCGGCTGGCGGCTCTACCTGAGCTGCGCGACGCACGGAACCAAGCACTGGCGGGTGGAGGTGATCGAGGCCGCCGACCCCGCGTCCTTCGACCCCGCCACGTCGCGGGTCGTCCTGCCCGGCGACCCCAAGACGGGCGTCAAGGACCCGGTGATCGTCCGCCATGACGGCCTGTGGCACCTGTGGGCGTCCTCCCATCCGCTGGAGGACCCCGACGAGGCCGACCAGATGGTCACCGACTACGCCACGAGCCACGACGGCCTGGAGTGGACCTGGCAGGGCACCGCGCTCGACCGCCGTCCCGGCTCCTGGGACTCCCGTGGCGTACGGGTGAGCGCGGTGCGCTTCGACGGGGACGGCGCGGTCACGGCCTACTACGACGGCAGGGCCTCGGCCGAGGAGAACTACGAGGAGCGGACCGGCGTCGCGACCGGTCCCGGCCCCTCGACGCTGACGGCGGACGGCTCGGTCCCCGCCGCGCGCTCCCCGTACGCCGGGGGAGGGCTGCGCTATGTCGACATCGTCCCCGTCCCCGGCGGGCACCGGCTGTACTACGAGTTCACCCGGGCCGACGGAGCGCACGAGCTGCGCACCGAACTCCGGCCGAGCTGACCCGCTTCCGGTGATCCCCGCCGCGGCGCGCGGCGGGGAAACGGTGGCGCTTTCCGGAGAGTGCGCTCCGTCGTGGTCCGTGGCTTGTGGCGTCAGAGGGCCTTGGGACGGCCGTTCCTTGCCTGCCGCTGCCCGGTGGGCCGGACGCCCACCAGCCCGCCCGACCGCTCCTTCGGCCGCAGCCAGTCGCTGAAGTCGTCCCCTGTCACGTCCTGCAGGAGCGCGATGTCGGCCGTGAAGTACGACAGCAGCTCCTGTCGCTGCACCCAGGTCAGCGGCTCGCGCGCCCGGCCCTTGTGCTGCAGCACGCGCTCCAGGGGGGCCGTCAGCGCCTGGCCCGCCACCCGGTCGCCGAGCCGTACGAGCTGGGACAGCAGCCGGTGCCGGAGCGTCTCCGGCGGGTGGGCCGTGACGTTCTCGCGCGGCACCTCCGCGATGATCCCCTGCTCGACGCCCAGGAACGCGCAGATGCGGTCGAGGGCGACGTCCGGCCGGTCCACCAGATCGCGGTAGCGGAACACCAGGACCTGCTCGTGGGGGAACAGCGTGTACAGGTGCCGCAACTGCCGGCCGTACCGGCCGAGTCCGACGTAGTGCCAGAACGGTGACCATCCGGCCGCCACTCGGCGGTCCTCCTCGGCGCAGGCACGCACGACGTCGTCGATCGGCTCCAGGCCGGCGGACCAGAGGTGCGTCCAGTTCGAGTGTGCCCGCTCTACCGGATCGCGCAGGACGACGATCAGCCTCGCGCCCGGGATCAGCGCCCGGATGCGCCGCTGGGCGGCGAAGTCGTACAGGTAGAACGGGGTGGACTCCCCGCGCAGCGCGCCCGGGGGAGCGCCGTCGAACAACGCCTCGTAGTCCGCACGCCGCCACACGTGCTCGCGGTACGTCTGCGCGTCTCCGGGGCCGCCGCGTCTCGGCGGCGGGCCGTCCGTCAAGAAGAACTTCGGCTCCTTGACGGCCGACATGTGCAGCCGGGGATGGTGGGCCAGGGCGCTGTGCAGGGCCGTCGTCGCGGCCTTGGGCGCCCCGATCACCAGGAAGTCCGGCAGGGTCATCACCGCCTCCTCCAGGGTTTTCCTACAAATTTAGTTGGAAAATCTGATCCTGTGGAGAAGGCGGCGTCGCGCGTTGATCCGGCGCCGCGCCCGCCGGTGAACGCGCCGGTACGCGGCCATCCTTCCCGAGTGCCCATCACACCGCCGAACATGTCCCCGCGCCCGCGACGGCCCCGCTCGGCGGGGTGAGTGCGCCGGACGCGGGGGTATGGGCAGCGAAGTCGTCCATGTCGGACGCCCCTTCCGGATCGCGCCGGACGCCGTCTCCCGACGACCGCCGGGAGCGGCGTCCGGCGCGCGTCCCGGAGCGAAGGCCGAGGTGGCAGACATGAAACGCACGACACCCGCGAGCGCCCCCGCGCCGCCCGCGTACGCGCCGGAGCGTCCCGAGGAGCGGAAGACGGCGGTGACCCGGGAGCGGGCCCGGGGGAAGGCGGGGAGGAAGCCGATCCTGCGCGCGGCGGTACGCGGCGCGATCGGCGCCATGGCGATGTCCGGCTTCCGGCAGGCCATGGTCGCGCTGAGCGCGATCGAGAGGGTCCCTCCGGAGTCGATGCTCCGGCGCGTCGTCCCCAGCCTGTTCCACCGCGTCCCCTCCCGCCGGCGGCCCGCCCTGGTCGAGTTCGCCCACTGGGCGTACGGCGCCGCCGGGGGCGCGGCCTTCGGGTTGCTGCCGCGCGCCGTCCGGGAACGGCCGTGGGCGGGCCCGCTGTACGGCGTGCTGATCTGGGGGGCGTTCGAGGGCGGCCTCGCGCCCGTGGTCGGCCTGACCGAGGAGAAGAGCCACGACCCGGTCGAGCGGCTGGTGTTCCTGGTCGACCATCTGCTGTACGGCGTCGTCGTCGCGGCCTCGCCCTGGCCGCACCACGACATACCGGTCGCGGAGGACGACCGGCGGGGGCGCTGATCCGCGCCCGCTCCCCGATCGGCGGGCGCAAACCGCACGCCCGCTCGCCGGACCGGCGGGGCGCCGACCGCATCCCGCTCACTCGATCGGCCATACCCGCCGGGCCGGTCGGCGCCGTTGGACAGCCGGATTTTCCACGGCGAATCCGGGCGCGGAGGTGCCGGACGGACCGGGGAGCCCCGGGCATCCGCGAGAATGGATGACCGGGATTTCACAGAAAGGGTGCGTCGATCGTGGCTGGAAGCTCCGAGACCGACTGGGTCTCCCGTTTCGCTGACGAGGTCATCGCCGAGGCGGAGCGTCGCGCGCCCGGAAAAGCCATCGTCTGCGCATCTGGCCTCAGTCCGTCAGGGCCCATCCACCTGGGGAACCTGCGTGAGGTCATGACGCCGCATCTCGTCGCCGACGAGATCCGCCGTCGCGGGTACGAATGCGTGCACATCATCTCCTGGGACGACTACGACCGATTCCGCAAGGTCCCGGCCGGCATCGACCCGGCGTGGGCCGAGCACATCGGCAAGCCGCTGACCTCCGTGCCCGCGCCCCAGGGCAGCCCCTACGCGAACTGGGCCGAGCACTTCAAGGCCCCGATGATCGCGGCGCTCGCCGAGATGGGCATCGAGTTCCACGGCATCAGCCAGACCGAGCAGTACACCTCGGGCGCCTACCGTGAGCAGATCCTCTTCGCGATGCGCGAGCGGGAGCGGATCGACGCGATCCTCGCTCAGTACCGGACCAAGAAGCCGGCCGCCGGTCAGGGCGGGCAGCGGCAGGTCGACGAGGCGGAAGCCGCCGCCATCGAGGGATCCGGCGCGGCGACCGAGGACGACGGCAGCGCCGCCGCCGGCTATTTCCCGTACAAGCCCTACTGCTCGGCCTGCGAGCGCGACCTGACCACGGTCACCTCCTACGACGACGAGACGACCGAGCTCGCCTACACCTGCGTCTGTGGCTTCTCCGAGGTCGTGCGGCTGTCCGAGCACAACCGGGGCAAGCTGGTGTGGAAGGTCGACTGGCCGATGCGCTGGAAGTACGAGGGGGTCGTCTTCGAGCCGTCGGGGGTCGACCACTCCTCGCCGGGCTCCTCGTTCGTCGTCGGCGGGCAGATCGTCAGGGACGTGTTCGGCGGTGATCAGCCGATCGGTCCCATGTACGCCTTCGTGGGCATCAGCGGCATGGCCAAGATGAGCAGCTCCAAGGGCGGCGTGCCCACGCCCGCCGACGCCCTGGAGATCATGGAGGCGCCGCTGCTGCGCTGGCTGTACGCCCGGCGCAAGCCCAACCAGTCCTTCAAGATCGCCTTTGACCAGGAGATCCAGCGCCTCTACGACGAGTGGGACGCGCTGGCGCGCAAGGTCGCGGACGGCACGGCGCTGCCCGCCGACCTCGCGGCGCACGCCCGGGCGATCGGCACCGCCGCCGGCCCGCTGCCGACGACGCCGCGGCCGGTGTCGTACCGGACGCTCGCCTCAGTGGTGGACGTCTCGGCGGGCGATTCCGAGCAGACGCTGCGCATCCTGCGGGACCTCGACCCGGCCGACCCGATCGCGTCTCTGGACGAGACCCGGCCCCGCCTCGACCGCGCCGCCCACTGGGTCACCACCCAGGTGCCGCTCGAGCAGCGCACCCGCGTGCGCGACGAGCCCGACGCGGAGCTGCTGGAGTCGCTCGGCGACGCCGAGCGGGAGTCGCTGCGGCTGCTGCTGGACGGGCTCGACGAGCACTGGTCGCTGGACGCGCTGACCACCCTCGTCTACAGCGTGCCCAAGCTCCAGGCGGGCCTGCCGGCCGACGCCAAGCCGACGCCGGAGCTGAAGGTCGCGCAGCGCGGGTTCTTCGCCCTGCTGTACCGGCTGCTGGTCGGGCGCGACACCGGCCCGCGCCTGCCGACGCTGCTTCTCGCGGTCGGCGCCGGCCGGGTGCGCAAGCTGCTCGGCGCCTGACGCCGCCGCCTCACGGCCCGGGATGGCCTCGCCTCCCGGGCCGTCGGCATACCACGGTCAAGGTGGGGCCATCGCGCCCCGCTGACGTAGGCCGCCTCACCGCCGCCCGCGTCCCTGATCTCGCGGACCTCCGCCGGTTGCCCGAGATTTTCGCTTGACTGTGCCATCAATTGAATATAGACACGACTCCATGGAAAGTGAGGCCAGGCGTCCGTACCGGATGGGTGCCCGTGCCGCCGCCGTGGAGGCCACGCGCGCGCGCATCCTCGAAGCCGCGGCCGCGCTGTGGACGCGGCGGTGGTACGACGACGTCACGCTGCAGCACATCGCCGACGAGGCGGGCGTGTCGGTGCAGACCATCGTCAACCATTTCGAGGGCAAGGACGGGCTCGCCGATGTCCTCGCCGACCGGCTGGCATCTCAAACGGCGGTCGTCCGTCAGGCGCCGACCGGTGAGGTACAGGCGATCGTGGCCGTGCTGTTCGACGACTACGAACGCCACGGCGACGCCAACGTGCTCTGGACCGCGCAGGTCGACCGTGTCCCGGCGATCGCCCGCGCGGCCGCCCACGCGCGCAGCCAGCATCGGGCGTGGTTGGAGCAGGTCTTCGCCGACCGCCTTCCGGCCCCGGGCCCCGCACGCGAGCACGAACTGGCCCTGCACTACGCCGCCACGGACATCTACCTCTGGAAACTGTGGCGGCGCGACCTCGGGCTGTCGCGCGTGGACGCCGAACGTGCCATGTGCGACCTGCTGACCTCGATCGATCCGCGAAAGAGAAACCATGAGTAAGAGTTTCCTGTTCGCCACCTGGTCCGGCGGCGGAGCGGTGCCGCCCACACTCTCGGTCGCGCGTGCGCTGCGTGAACGCGGCCACGATGTCCGGGTGCTGGCCGACAGGTCGCTGCACGACGAGGTCGCCGCCGGCGGCGCGGAGCCGATCGCCTGGACGACGGCGCCCCAGGGCGACACCAGCGATCCGGCCAAGGAGGTCCTCAAGGACTTCGAGGCCCGCACGCCGCTGGGCGCGTTCGCGCGGCTGCGGGACCGCATCGTCTGCGGACCCGCGGCCGACTATGCCCAGGACACCCTGGCCGAGCTGCGCGCCCGTCCGGCCGACGTGCTGGTCGCCGACTTCTCGCTGCTCGGCACACTCACCGCCGGCGAGGCCGCCGGGATCCCCGTGGCCTCGCTCGGGACGACCGTCTATCCGCTCCCCAGCCCAGGAGCGCCACCGTTCGGTCCGGGATTCGCGCCGGCCATCGGCATGCTGGGGCGCCTCCGCGACCGGATCCTGACGGGGCTGATGATCAAACCGTGGGTGAAGGGACTGCCGGCGCTCAACGCCGCCCGCGCCGCCAACGGCCTATCGCCGGTGGGCTCGGTCATCGACGCATTCGGCCGTGTCGACCGGTTCCTCGTGCTGTCTCCCCGCGCGCTCGACTACCCCGGCCGACGCTTCCCCGCCTACGTGCGCCACGTCGGCCCACGGCTGGACGACCCCGCCTGGGCCGGGGAGCTGGAGCTGCCCGAGGGTGACGCACCGCTGGTGCTGGTCAGCCTGAGCTCGACGTTCATGAAGCAGCGCATGGTGCTCGAGCGCATCGCCGAAGCCCTCGGCACGCTGCCGGTGCGTGGGCTGCTGACGACCGGCCCGGCGGTGGATCCGGCGACGGTCCGCGCGCCCGGCAATGTCCTCGTCACCGGGTCGGCGCCGCACAGCGCGGCGCTGCGCCACGCCGCGGTGACGATCACGCACGCCGGCCACGGGACGGTCGTCAAGTCCCTGGCCGCAGGTGTTCCCCTGGTCTGCGTGCCGCTGGGGCGGGACCAGGGCGAGGTGGCGCGGCGCGTCGAACTGGCCGGCGCCGGGATCACCATGAGCAAGGGCGCCTCGCCCCGCGCGATCGCACAGGCGGTCGACCGAGTCCTCCATGACCCGTCCTACCAGCGCGAAGCGCAGCGGCTGGCCACCGAGATCGCCGCCGAGACGGCCACCGACCGAGCGGTCGCCGAACTCGAGGCCCTCGCCGAGCGGACGACCGGCAGGGACGAGGGCACTCCTGGGCACGACACGGCCGAACGATCCGGACTCAACAGCGTTGGTTGATCAGGGCGGCAGCACGGGAGCTCGGATGTCGGGTCGGAGATCCGGCTGTCGGCGCTCCGGACGGACCCGTCAGCCGGTCAGTTCCTCGGCCAGCAGGTCCATGAGGAGGCCGTCGTGCCAGGTGCCGTCCGGGCCGCGCTCGTAGCGCCGCATGACGCCGACCGGGCGGAAGCCCACCTTCCCGTAACACCGGATGGCGGCCGTGTTGTCCGCGGCCGGGTCGATCGTCAGCCGATGGTGGCCCCGGTCGACGGTCAGATGCCGGGCCAGCGTGCGTATGGCGTCGGCGCCGATGCCCCGGCCGTGCACCGCCGGATCGAGGAAGACGTCGATGCTCGCGTGGCGGTAGTCGGGCTCCTCCTCCGCCGCCCACTGGATCTGGCCGACCACGCGGCTGTCGTACACGATCGCGAGGACGGCGGTGTCCGGGTCGCTCAGGTCGCGGGCCACCTCCGCCGCCAGGTCCTCCCCGCCCCGCCACCACCGGTACACCTCGGGAGTGGCCCGGATGGCGGCGAGCGCCGGGATGTCGGTCTCCGTGGCGGGCCGCAAGGTCACCGCCGTGCCGTACAGAGTCGGATGTGGATCAAGGGACATGTCCGGACGCTACCTCAGCGTCCCCGCCGGTGCGGCGAAATGTCCGCGGCCCCTGGGGGAGTGCGCGGCTCCGCCCAGAGCCCCTCGCACACCACGCCGGCCGCTCGGTGAGCTGCTCCGTACGAGGGGAAATCGGGGCCGTTACGCCGAGGAGAGCGTGCGGCGCGTGGTGGACGACTCCGCACGCCATGGGCTGCTCCGGGGGAACGAGCGGATCCTCTTCACCACCGCCTACTTCCACGACCCCGACGAGATCCTCGGCGAGTTCGGCGACGCGGGCCTCCGGGAGGCCCGGCGATACGCCCTCGAAGGCGTGTTCGGCCTGTACGCCGACATCGACGAGTGGCTGGACGACCCGGAACGCCGCGACATGCTGCTTGACGTGGCCCGGCGATCCGAGGGCGAACCCACCCTGCTCGGCGTCGCCGGCCACATGCTCACCGTCGCCCAGGCGTGACTCCCATTCCCACCACCGGCGTCGCCCCCACGGCGATCCGCCCGGCGATGTCCGCCCGCAGCGCCTTCTTGTCGACCTTCCCGACCTTGGTCAGGACCAGGTCCTCGACGAGCACGAGGCGCTCGGGGAGTTTGAAGCGGGCCACGCCCACCTGGTCCATCACTGCGCGGACCTGTTCCAGCGTGACCGTCTCGCCGGGCTTCGGCACCACGTAGAGGCACACCCGCTCGCCGAGGACGGGGTCCGGCATGGCCACCGCGGCGACCTGGCTCACGGAGGGGAGCCGGTAGACGAGGTTCTCCACCTCCTCGGCGGAGATCTTCTCCCCGCCCCGGTTGATCATGTCCTTGTCGCGGCCCTCGACCACCAGGTTGCCCTCCGGCGTACGGCGGCAGATGTCGCCGGAGCGGTACCAGCCGTCGGCGGTGAAGGCACGGGCGTTCTGCTCCGCGGCCCGGTAGTAGCCGCGCGGGGTGTACGGGCCCCGGGTGAGCAGCAGGCCGGGTTCCCCCTCCGGCAGGTCCTGATCCAGTTCGTCCACGATGCGCACTTCGTCGTCGGGGGAGATCGGCCTGCCCTGGGTGGTGCACACGACGTCCTCCGGGTCGTCGAGGCGGGTGACGTTCAGCAGCCCCTCGGCCATCCCGAAGACCTGCTGAAGCGCGGCCCCGAGCACCGGCCGCACCCGGTACGCCAGCTCGTCGGGCAGCCGGGCGCCGCCGACCTGGAGGACCCGTAGCGTGGCGAGCCGTCCCGCGCCGTGTTCGGTGGCGTGCTCCAGCCACCGCCCGGCGACGGCGGGAACGACGGCGGTGTGCGTGACGCCCTCGGCCTCGACGGTGGCGAAGACGCGGCCGGGCTCCGGGGACGGCAGGGTGACCACCCGGCCGCCGGCCAGCAGCGTGCCCAGGATCCCCGGGCAGGCCAGGGGGAAGTTGTGCCCGGCGGGCAGGCTCACCAGGTAGACCGTGTCGGGCCCGGCCGCGACGAGTTCGGCGCTGGCCCGCGCGTTGTAGGCGTAGTCGTCGTGGGTGCGCGCGATGAGCTTGGGCAGCCCGGTCGTGCCGCCGGAGAGCAGGAAGACCGCCACGTCCCCGGCCGCGGGGGCGACGGCGTCGAGCCGGGCCCGGTCGGCCGCCGCCTCGGTGGCCGGGCCGCACAGTGCGCGCAGGTCCACGCCGCCGGAGGCGACGTCGTCCCCGGCGACCAGGACGTGCCAGTCCGCGCCGGTGGCGGCGCGTGCCTCGGCGGCGATGTCGTGGCCGAGCCGCTGGTGGTCGAAGTCGCGCATCCGGTCGGGCACGGCGATGGCGACCGCCTCGGCGTGGACGGCCAGGTGGGTCAGCTCGGCCCTGCGGTGCGCGGGCAGGGCCATGACCGGCACGATCCCGGCGCGCAGGCAGGCCAGGGTGAGCACGACGAACTCCCAGGAGTTGCCCAGCTGCACGACGATCCGGTCGCCCCTGGCGATGCCGAGGCGGAGCAGCCGTACGGCGGCGGCGTCGGCCCGTTCGGCGAGTTCCGCGTGGGTGAGCCGGACCCCGGCCCCGCCGTGGGCCACCGGATCGACGAGGGCGGGGGCGTCCGGGGTGCGGTCGGCCACCGCGCGGAGCAGGGTGCCGATCGGGACCCCGGCCCAGTGGCCCGCCGTGACGTAGCGCTCGGCGTACGGCGCGGGCCAGGGCACGGTGTGCTCATTGATCGGGGTGGGCATCGTCGGCCTTCCTCGTGAGGATGACGGCGTCGAGTGCGACCAGGCCTTCGTGGCCGAGTCGCAGGGGGTTGATCTCGATCTCGTCGAGGAGCGGGTTGGCGGTGAGCAGGTCGCCGAGCGCGGCGACGATCCGGCCCAGCTCCGCGACGTCGAGGACCGGGCCGCCGCGCCAGCCGGTGAGCAGGGCGCGCCCGGAGAGTTCCGCGGGCATCGCGGCGGCCTCCTCCGGGGCCAGCGGGCCGAGCCTGACGGTGACGTCGGCCAGCGCCTCCGCGACGGTGCCGCCCAGCCCGACCAGGACGACGGGCCCGAAGACCGGGTCGCGGCGGGCGCCGACCACCAGGTCGATCCCGGCGGGCGCCATCGACTCGACCAGGTAGCGGCGGGCCCCGGCCGCGTCGAGCCGGTCGAGCGCCGCGTCGAGCCGGTCGAGCGCCGCGTCGAGGTCGTCGCCGGTCACGACGCCGAGGTGGACCCCGCCGATCTCGGTCTTGTGCAGGACCGAGGCGTCGAGCAGTTTGACCGCCACCGGCCCGCCCAGTTCGGCGAGGGCGGCGCGCGCGGCGGCCCGGTCGGCGCAGGCGCGGCGTGGCATGGTCGCCACGCCGAGACGGCCGAGCAGGTCCTTGGCCTCGTGCTCGTCGTACGCGCCGGTGACGTCACGGGGCACCCCGGCGGGTACGGAGGGCACGAAAGGCACCTGGGCCGCCGCTCTGGCGCGGGCGTCGGACAGCAGTGCGGCGGTGGCGGCGGCCACGCCTCGGGGGTCGGCGGCCACGGCGATCCCGGCGTCCCGCAACGCCGCCCGGTTGCGGGCGACCTCCTCGCCCGTCCCGCCGAGGCCGAGCACCATGGGGACCCCGGCCGTACGACCCTGCCGGGCGGCGGCGACGACGTCCACGGCGTCCGGTTCGTGCAGGACGTAACCGGCGATCAGGTCGACGCCCGGGTCGGCGCCGACGGCGGCGAGCACGGCGCCCAGTTCGGGGCCGGGGCGGCCGGTGTCCACCGGGTTGAGCTGGTAGGTCAGCGGCGGCAGCAGCCCGGACAGGGTCCGCCGGGTGCCGGAGGTCAGCTCCGGCACCCGTGCCCCGCGGCCACGCAGATCGTCCAGGAGCAGCAGCCCGGGGCCCGCCTGGGCGGTGACCAGGCCGACGCCGGGCTCGGCGCACGGTGGCATCCGGGTCACCGACAGCGCGCCGACCGCGTCGACCAGCTCACGCTCGTCGCCGACGAGTACGGCTCCCGCCTGGGCGAGCGCGGCCCTGGTGGTCCGCCAGGAGGTGGCCAGCGCCCCGGTGTGCGAGGCGGCGAACGCGCCGACGTCGTGGCGGCCGACGACGAGCGCGACGACCGGGCGGCGCGCGGCGAGCCGGCGCACGCTCTCGACCAGCCGGGGGCCGTCCGCCACCGACTCGATGTGGAGCGCCACCGCCGCCGTGCCCAGGTCCTCGGCCAGGTGGTCCAGCACGTCGGGGGCGGTCACGTCCGCGCCGTTGCCGAGCCCGACCGCGAGGCTGACGCCGTACCCGGCCTCGGTCAGCGCGAACGCCAGGGCGTGGTTGACGCCGCCGCTCGCCGCGACGACGGCCACGGAGCCGGGCCGCACCCGGGCGGCGCCGGGGACGAAGCTGGCGGTCACCCCAGTGGCCGGGGCCAGGAAGCCGCTGGTGTTCGGGCCGAGCAGCCGGATGCCGGTGTCGCGGACGACCTCGCGCAGCGCGCGCTGGTGCGCCACGCCCGGCCCGCCCGCCTCGGCGAACCCGCCGCCGCAGACGACGGCGGCCCGCACTCCCGCGGCGGCGGCCTCGGCGAGCACGCCGGGGCAGGCCGCGGCCGGGACGCAGATCACCGCGAGGTCCACCGGCCCGGACTGCGCCGCGGCGCGGATCGAGGGGTGCATGGAGTCGTCGCGGGCGTTGACGAGTGCCAGGTGGCCGCCCGCCTCGGCGAACGCCGACAGCGACCGCGCCATGACCGCGCCGAGCTTGGCCGGGTCGCGGGACGCGCCGACGACGGCGACGCCGCGCGGCGCGAACATCGGGGTCAGGCCGCGCGCGGTCATCGGGGCACCCCCACCAGGTCGGCGCGGCCGGACAGCACCGTGGTCAGCGCCCGGTCGAGGTCGTGGTCCGGCTCGACCGTCAGGGCGGGCAGCCCCTCCTGTAGCCTCGCCCGCTCGCAGAGCAGGGCGCGGGTCAGCGGGGTGCCCCCGTGTACGGCGACCAGCACGGGGGCGTCCTGCCCGGTCAGCCCGGCGAGCCGGTCGAACGACGCGGGCAGGCCCGCCTCGGTGTCCGGCGCGGCCAGCAGCGCCCCCCACGTCCCAGGTGCCGGCCGCCCGGACAGGGACAGGTCGCCGGTGCCGCGTACCGCGACGGGCAGGCCGTCCGGGCCGGTGACGATGTCCACGAGGCGGCCGGGCGCGGACCAGCGGGGCGTGCGGAACGGGGTGTCGAGCGGCTGGGCGCCGTGCTCCTCGCGCCACCTGCGGTGCGCGCCGGCGACGTAGTCCGGCGCGCGCCGGGCCAGCCGGGCGTCGGTGATGCTGCGGGTCAGGAAGTGGTAGGCGAACTGCCACGGCTCGAACGCCTCGTGGTAGCCGCCGAAGTTCTCCCACCAGGCCAGGCTGGGCCGCGCGGAGTCCTGGATGTGCCGCACCGGCGGCTGGGCGGCCCGCTCGTAGGCGGCCAGGGCGGCGGGCAGGTCACCGGGGTGCGCGACCAGCGCCCCGGCGAGGGCGACGGCGTCCTCCATCGCCATCTTGGTGCCGGATCCCACTGAGAAGTGCGCGGTGTGCGCGGCGTCGCCGAGCAGGGCGACCGGGACCGGGCTCAGGGTGTGCCACCGGCGGGTCCGGCGGGTGCGGAAGTTCGCCCACCGGGAGTTGTTCGTCAGCAGCCGCCCGCCGTCGATCTGGTCGGCGAAGAGCCGCTCCAGGTACTCCTTGGACCGCATGTCGCTCGGTCCGGGCGGCTGGGTCACGTCGAACGCGTCGAGCCGGGCCCGCCGCCACGACGCCTCGTCGGTCTCGACGATGAACGTCGACACCGTGTCGGAGATCGGGTAGCCGTGCACCGCGAAGACGCCGTCCGGGCCGCTCTCGTGGATGAACGTGAGCCCGTCGAAGAGGTGGTCGGTGCCGAACCAGATGAACTTGGCGCCGGCCGTCTCCACCTCCACGCCCAGGCCGGGGCCGAGGGCGTCGCGGATCCTGGATCCGGTGCCGTCCGCGGCCACGACGAGGTCGTAGCCCGTCAGGTCGTCCAGGGTCACCTCGGTGGAGAACCGCAGCGTGGCTCCCATGTCGCGGGCGCGATCCTGGAGCAGCAGGAGCAGGGTGCGCCGGGCGACGGCGGCCATGCCGTTGCCGCCGCAGCGGATCCGCTCGCCCTTCAGTCGTACCTCGATCTCGTCCCAGTGCCGCCCGTGCTCGACCAGCGCCCGGCGCAGCACCGGGTCGGCCCGGTGGATCGCCTCCAGGGTGCGGTCCGAGAAGACGACGCCGAAGCCGAACGTGTCGTCGGCGCGGTTGCGCTCGAACACGGTGACCTCGGCCGTGGGGTCCGCCTGCCTGACCAGCGCGGCCAGGAACAGCCCGCCCGGCCCACCGCCCGCCACTGCGACACGCATCGCGATCAGCCCTCCCCGGCCATGACGTCGCGGTTCTCGCCGACGCCCTCGGCCCGGGTGACCGGACGCGCGCCCGCGGCCAGGTGGCGCGGGTGTTCGCCGACACGGACCGCCGCGGTGCTGATCGTCGCGATTTTCACTGCTGACAGCCTCTCTGGAGGTACGGACTTGAGATCTCCGGCGGAAGAACGCCCGGAGGTACGGCACGCCCGGGGCCACGCCCGCGCGGACGTGGCACCGGCGTTCCGGTCAGACGGCGGAGTCCGCGCGGCCGAGGATCTTCGCGAGGGCCCCGCCCAACGCGGCCTCCGGGTCCGACGGCAGGGAGGCGGCCCGCCAGCCCACCATGTGGTCGGGGCGGACCAGCAGGACGCCGTCCTCGCCTACCTCGGAAGCGGCCCGGTAGTCGCCGTAGCTGTCCTCGTAGTCGCAGCCCCGGCCGATGCCGTGCACCCGGATCGGCAGGCCGAAGCGCGCCGCGACCGCCTCGGCGGCCGCGCGCCAGGCCGCGCCGCCGATCCCGGTCAGCAGGGTGAACTCGCCCCTGCCGCACAGGTCGAAGGTGGACACCCGCCGCTGGTCGCGGGTCACCCACACGTGCGGCAGGTGCCGTCCCGGGCGGGTGGTCCGGAAGTAGTAGACCTCCTCGTCACGCGGCGCGGGCACCTCGGGTGTGCCGTCCGGGACGACGGCCGCGGAGGTGTAGTGCTGGTTGGTCTCGACTCCGTGCGTGTTGAAGCACATGAGCGTGGCGTGCAGCGCGTCGTCGAACGTGCGGCGGCGCCGACCCGCCTCCGCCGTCGGCTCGGACAGCCGGTCGATCGCCTCACGCATCGTGTTCTCGTCCGGCGCGGTCGGCAGTTCGAGCGCGGCGAAGATCGGCGGCATGAGGTGCGCGCTGCGGGTGGCCCGCTGCACGATCTGCTTGGCGACGGGCGCTCGCTCGTCGCGGTAGGTCTCGATCAGCGAGGGCGCGGCCTGGCCACGAAGGACCAGCGCGAGCTTCCAGCACAGGTTGTAGCTGTCCTGCATGGAGGTGTTGGAGCCGAGGCCGTTCATGGGCGAGTGCCGGTGCACGGCGTCACCCACGCAGATGACCCGGCCCCGCATGTTGTCCGTCGCGTACACGTCGTTGACGGCCCAGGTGGAGATCGACAGCACCTTCACCGGGACGGTGTCGTCGCCGATGAGCTGGTGCGCGATCCGGATGCCGTCCTCCTCGGTGAACGTGGGCGTGCCCTGCGACTCGTCGTAGCCCCACACGCCGACCCACCGGGTCCACGGGCGGACCATGCGCAGGACGCCGATGCCGTTGCCGTCATGGCCGACCCCGGGCTGTACCAGCCAGTACATGTCGCCCGGCCGGTGTTCCACGAACCGGGTGAGGTCCGCCTCGAACACCACGTTGATCGAGCCGCCGGTGCCCATCTCACCGACCATCGGCAGGCCGAGCTTCTCGGCGACGACGGACCTGCCGCCGTCCGCGCCGATCAGGTACTTGCCGCGGATGCCGTACTCCTGGCCGGTCAGCCGGTCGCGGACCAGGGCGGTCACGCCGTCCTCGTCCTGGGTGAACGTCACCAGTTCGGTGTTGAACCGTACGGAGGAGCCACGCGAGGACGCGGCGTCCACCAGGATCGGCTCCAGAATGTGCTGCGGCAGGTCGCACACCGAGCAGGGGCTGGCGAGGTCGTGCTCGGCCTTGAAGTGCGGGTGCGTGTACCAGGTCCGCAGCCGCCCCAGCTCGCGACCGCTGAGGCTGGTCGCGTAGACGTGCTCGCCCATCAGGTGCTGCGGCGTCGCGCCTGCGATCACCTGCTGCTCCAGGCCGAGGTCGCGCAGCACCTCGACACCGCGCTGGTTGGTGATGTGCGCGCGGGGCGTGTTCGAGACCCCGGCGTACTTGTTGATCATCACGTTCCGGATGCCGTACGTCGCGAGCAGCGCCGCGGCGGTGGCGCCGGCGGGCCCGGCGCCGACGATGAGGACTTCGGTCTCCAGGACGGGGGTGAGGTTGTCCATCTGCCAGTGACTCCTAGGTGTGGGGTGTCGCGACGGCCCGGCCGTACGGCGTGCCCCGGGGGCGGGGCCGGTCCGTTCCCGGGACGGCGCGGCAAGGTCAGTGCCGGTGGCCCCAGATGTCGGGCCCGGGGATCTCGGTGACCTGCCAGGTGGCGTCGTCGATCAGCACGCCGCCGCAGCCGAACTCGGTGTGCACCCCGACCGGTGACTCGGCGTAGAAGGAGAACATCTTGTCGTTGGTGTGCTGGCCGAGCGTCATGGTGACCGGCACGTCGCGGTCCAGCACCAGGTCGTACGTGCGGCCGACCTGCTCCATGTCGGGGACCTCGAGCATGAAGTGGTGCAGGAAGGGGTGGTCGATGCC
Source organism: Microtetraspora fusca (assembly GCF_001570365.1). Taxonomy (GTDB): domain Bacteria; phylum Actinomycetota; class Actinomycetes; order Streptosporangiales; family Streptosporangiaceae; genus Microtetraspora; species Microtetraspora fusca. The sequence goes on from NZ_BBYK01000054.1 coordinate 21,794, forward strand.
GAAGAACGGGCCGTCCACGAAGGCGATGCTGTGGTGCCGCGGATTGGTGTGCAGGAACGTGGCCCCGAACGGCGCCCGCATCGTGTCGCTGATCCTGAAGCCGAGCACGTCGGTGTAGAACGCCTGCTGCGCGGCGACGTCCGGGCTGGCCAGGACGACGTGCCCGAGGCCGAGGTCGCCGGTGATGAACCGCTCGATGTCGCGGGCGGAGGTGAACTCTCCCTCGCCCCTCGCCTGGCCGTAGTACAGCTCCACCCGGTTGCCCGCCGGGTCGAGGAAGTGCGCCATGCCCTCGACGCGCCGGATCTCCAGCTCGCGCTGCGTGGCAGGCCGGGCCCGGACGCCGTGGTCGCTCAGCTCGTCCATCGCGGCGCGCAGCGCGTCGGCGTCGGCGAGTTCCCACCCGTAGTAGGCGCCGCCGTCGCGGTCGGCCGCCTCGACGGTGACGCGGTGGTGCCGGTCGTCGATGCGGAAGTGCGTGGCGCCGTCCTCTCCCGCGACCCGCTGCATGCCGAGGACGTCCGTGGCGTAGGCGGCGAACGCCTCCGGCTCCCGGGCGTGGAGGCCGAGGTAGCCGAGCTGCTTGATGTCCATGTGTCTCCTACCTGACTGGTGGTGTCCGGCCGTCAGCTCGCGTCGGCGAGGAAGTGGCGGAGCAGGGCGGCGTAGTCGCGGGCGCGCTCGATCTGCACCCAGTGCCCGCAGTGCGGGAAGACGTGCAGCTCCGCGTTGGGCAGGTGCTGCTGGAGGTACACGCTGGAGTCGGGCGTGACGAACCGGTCCTCCCGGCCGTGCACGATCAGGAACGGGTGCGGCATCCGGCGCAGCGCGGACGGCGGCACGGCCGCCTCCGCCGGGGTCGAGACCGCGGAGAAGAACCGCTCGTAGGACCGGCGGACCTCCGGGCGCATGACCTCCCGGTAACGCTGCTCGACGATCGACGAGATCGACTCGCTCAGCGCGCTCTCGTCGTGGACGAACCACCTGGTCAGGTTCTCCAGGGCGCTGATCGTCGGGTCCTTGTAGAAGGAGACCATCCGCATGACCTCGGGCGTCGGGTGCGCGCTTCCTCCCGCGCTGCCCATCAGGGAGATCCGGGCGAACCGGTCCGGCGCCGCCATGACCAGGTGCATCGCCAGGGCGCCACCCATCGAGTTGCCGACCAGGTGCGCCCGCTCGATGCCCAGCTCGTCCATCAGGGCCAGCACCTGGTTCACCCGCAGCCGCAGCCAGCCGATGAGGGTGGGCGGCATGTCCTCCGGGTGGTCGGTACGGCCGTAGCCGACCAGGTCGGGCGCCAGGACCCGGTAGTCGCCGGAGAGCAGCGGGATGAAGTCACGCCAGTTCGACGAGGCGTTCGCGCCCGGGCCGCCGCCGTGCAGCAGGATCACAGTTTCGGAATTCTCCGCACCGCTCTCCAGAAGGAACGTAGAATAGCCATTTGTCTCGATAATTTGTTCGATTACTTGGGTCACGCGTATCGAGTTCCTTCCTCACGTGTCGGACTGCTCGGCCGGCGTTCCGCCGGTCGCCGCCCCGGGCGGCTGGCAATCATGCCCCGCGCTGTGCCAGCATTCGTCCAGGCCCCGGGTGATTGACCGCCGATCCGGACTCGGAGATCAGGGGCCCTTTCCCGGCGACCCGGCCGCCGCGTCCCGGCATGGACGGCAGCGGCTTTCGGTCACCTTCACACGCCGTGGTGTCAGCTTGTGCGGTGTTGACTCACCGTAGCCGGGCGACGGGCGGACGCGCTTCGGACGTTCTGTCGCCGCCTGTCGGACGTGATCCGACGAAGTGTCGGAGGAGAGGACCAACCCGATGAGCCTTGATGACACCCTTCAGGATCTGGCTGATCGTTTGGGCACCCCGCTGGTCGTGCTGGACCTCGACCTGAAGGTCGCGGCCTACAGCATCCACGACACCGACGCGCGCCGCTCCCGGCTGGCCCGGCTGCTGGCCGGATCCCTGGCGCCGCTGACCGAGGCCCTGGTCAGGGCGCACCGGCTGCGCGCCGTCGCGCACCCGGTGCGCGTACCGGCCGATTCCCAGTGCGACGCCCGGGTCGTCATGCCGCTGCGTCACGAGCAGCACCTCCTCGGCTACGTCTACTGCGTGGACGACCGGCCCGGCGGGGAGACGCCGGCCGACGCCATGCGGGCTTTGGAGGCCGCGGGGCCGGAGATCGGCATGCTCCTCGCGTTGCGGCTGTCGGATCTGCGCCGCAGCGTGGATCACGCGAGATCCCTGCTGTCCGCCCTGCTGGGCGACGCGCCGGACGAGCGTGAGCGGGCCGCGGAGTCCCTGCTTCGGGAAGGGCTGATCGAGGACGTCGAGCACTACTCGGTGCTGGTGTGCCGGGCCCCCGAGCCGTACCCGCGGTCCGTCACCCGGCTGGCGGTCGAGGCGACGCTGGAGTTCACCACCCGCTCGACGACCGTCAAGATCGTCGGAGCGGTCCTCGGGGTGGAGGGCGTCGTGCTGTTCCCCCGCCCGGTCAACCCGGCCAGGCTGGACCGCGTTCTCGCCTCGCCCGGCCTGGACCACGTCACGGCCGGGGCGGGCGGCGTCAAGCGGTCGCTGACCGAGGCGGTGGAGTCCTACCACGAGGCGCGGATCGCCTACCGCGCCTCACGCGCGGACCCGCGGCGTTACGGCAGGCGGGTCTTCTGGGACGACCTGGGCCTGGACCGTCTCCTCCTGCAACTGCCGCTCGACCGGCTGACGTCCGGCCACCTGCCCGCCGGGGTGCGGCGGTTGCTGGCCTCCCCGCACAAGGCCGAACTCGTCTCGACCCTGCAGAGCTACCTGGACAGCGGCGGCGAGATCCAGCGGACCGCGCGCCGGCTGAACATCCACCGCAGCACGCTGTACTACCGGCTCGACCGGATCCGGGAGGTCACCGGCTGCGACATCTCCGACGGCGCGGTACGGCTCGACCTGCACGCCGGGCTGCGGATCGCCCGCCTCGCCGGACTCTGCTCGGACGAGCCGTCCTGATCTTCAGGGGCCAGCGCCCGTCAGCGGTCCGGAAACAGAGAACCCCAGGCCGTGGGGCCTGGGGTTCCGAAGAGTGGACGATACTGGGATTGAACCAGTGACCTCTTCCGTGTCAGGGAAGCGCTCTCCCGCTGAGCTAATCGTCCTTGGCTTGGGGCCAGAGGTGGAGACGGGATTTGAACCCGTGTACGCGGCTTTGCAGGCCGCTGCCTCGCCTCTCGGCCACTCCACCACGTAAAGCTCCGAGCGGAAGACGGGATTCGAACCCGCGACCCTCACCTTGGCAAGGTGATGCTCTACCACTGAGCCACTTCCGCGTGATTTCCCGCCTCCCTTGGAGGCGGCCTCACGCAGAGAACTCTAGCGAATCCGCGCCGACTCCCCAAATCAAGCGGGAGACCCCGGGGGATGTAAGCAGCTAACATTGCAGACGCTAGTTACGACGTGCGGGAAGAGTGGAACCATGCGTGACAACGAGGTCGTGGAGATCGGGCCGGAGCCGTCGGCCTTCGACGACGTGATCAGCGTGGCCAGGTACGGTGCGCCCGTACGGCTCACGGACGACGCGATCGCGGAGATGGCCGCGTCACGGGGCCGGATCGAGGAACTGGCGGAGGGCGACACCCCCGCCTACGGCGTCTCCACCGGGTTCGGCGCCCTCGCCACCCGGCACATCGACCCGTCGATGCGCGGCCGGCTCCAGCGGAGCCTGATCCGATCGCACGCCGCCGGATCGGGACCCGAGGTGGAGACCGAGGTCACCCGGGCCATGATGTTCCTGCGCCTGCGGACCCTCGCCACCGGTCACACCGGCGTGCGGCCCGCGACCGCGCGGGTCCTGGAGAGCCTCCTCAACGCCGGGATCACGCCCGTGGTCCACGAGTACGGCAGCCTCGGCTGCTCCGGCGACCTCGCGCCGCTCTCCCATGTCGCGCTGACCATCATGGGGGAGGGGGTCGTCCGCGACCGCGAGGGTCGCGTCCGCCCCGCCGACGAGGCGCTCAAGGAGTACGGCATCGAGCCGGTCGAGCTGGCGGCCAAGGAGGGCCTCGCGCTCGTCAACGGCACCGACGGGATGCTCGGCATGCTCGTTCTCGCCATCCACGACCTGGGGCGCCTGCTCAGAACGGCCGACATCAGCGCGGCGATGAGCGTCGAGGCGCTGCTCGGCACCGACCGGGTCTTCGACGCCGCGCTCCAGGCGCTGCGCCCCCACCCGGGCCAGGCGGCCGCGGCGGCCAACATGCGCGCTCTGCTGGACGGGTCGGGGATCATGGCCTCGCACCGGGACGGCTCGTGCACGCGGGTGCAGGACGCGTACTCGCTGCGCTGCGCGCCCCAGGTCGCCGGCGCCGCCCGGGACACCGTCGCACACGCGGCCACGGTCGCCGGGCGCGAACTGGCCAGCGCGATCGACAACCCGGTGGTGCTGGCCGACGGCCGGGTCGAGTCCAACGGCAACTTCCACGGCGCTCCCGTGGCGTACGTGCTGGACTTCCTGGCGATCGCGGTGGCCGATGTCGCGTCGATCGCCGAGCGGCGGACCGACCGGATGCTCGACGTGGCCCGCAGCCACGGGCTGCCCGCCTTCCTGGCGGACGACCCGGGCGTCGACTCCGGGCACATGATCGCCCAGTACACGCAGGCCGCCATCGTGTCGGAGCTCAAGCGCCTGGCCAACCCCGCCAGCGTCGACTCGATCCCGAGCTCGGCGATGCAGGAGGACCACGTGTCGATGGGCTGGTCGGCCGGGCGCAAGCTGCGCCGCGCGGTCGACGGCCTGAGCCGGGTGCTCGCCGTCGAACTGCTCACCGCCGCCCGGGCCATCGACCTGCGCGCGCCGCACGCCCCGGCTCCCGCGACGGGGGCGGTGACCGCGCTGATCAGGGAGTCGGTCGCCGGCCCGGGCGCGGACCGCTTCCTCGCGCCGGAGATCGAAGCGGTCGTACGGCTCGTCGCCGAGGGAGCCGTCGTCGCCGCCGCGGAGTCGGTGACGGGCCCGCTGGCCTGACGTCACGTGTCGCCGCCCGGCGCGCGACGCCGCGAGGTCAGGGGATCGCCGCGATCACCTCGACCTCCAGCAGCGCGCCGGGTAGGAAGAGGCGGGAGACCTCGACGGTGGTGCTCGACGGCGGCTTCCCGGTGAGGTAGCGCGCGCGGACGTTCCCGTAGTCGGCCAGGCGTCCCATGTCGGTGACGAACGACTTGACGTGGATCACGTCGTCGAACGAGCTTCCCTGGTCCGCCAGGATCAGGCGCAGGTTCTCGAAGATGTGCTCCGTCTGGCGGGCCATGTCGTCCTCGCCGACGATGTGGCCGTGCTCGTCCACCGCGACCTGTCCGGAGACGAACAGCAGGTCACCGAAACGCACCGCGTGGGAGTACCGGCCGTTGGTCGGCGCGACCGTCGAGGGGTTGATCCGCACGGCGGCCTTCCCACCCCGGGCACCCTCGCCGATCGCGGCGTCGCCGGGGGCGTCCGCGGCGGAGGCCCAGCGGACGACGGCGGTGAGGTCCTGGTCGCCCAGGCCCGCCGCCTCGGCCGCCGCGAGCAGGTCCCGAGCGGCCGCCGTCACCGTCTGACCCGCCCCCACGCCGCCGGTCGCGAGTCGCAGGTCCTTCGCCGCCAGGCCGAGCGCGTACCGGGTCTCGACGGGGCCCCGGCCCGCCGCGGCGGCCGCCAGCCGGCCGGCGAGCGCGCCGAGCGGGGTGCCCGCGAGGACGTCGAGGAAGGTCGCGGGGGCGATGCCCATTCGCTCCGCGTACGCGAGGTTCTCGGCGAGCATCACCTGGGCGGGGACGAGCGCGCTCATGACGGCCAGCTTCAGCGCGGCGCCCGATCCGGGGCCGCCCACCTCGCGTACCGTCCCGAAGACGGCGAGCACGTCGCGGCAGCGCGCCAGGTCCTCGGGCGAACCGCCGGCCAGGACGACCAGTTCCCCGGCCTTCGCGGGCTCCAGGCTGCCGAGCACCGGCGCGTCCACCAGCCCGGCCCCCGGGGGCAGCGTCCGCCGGAGCCGCGCGACGGCGTCCGGGCCGATCGTCGACATCTCCACGACCACGACGTCGGCGCGCAGGCCGGGCAGCGCGGCGCGCACGACGGCGTCGACCGCGTCCGGATCGGCCAGCATCGTGACGACCAACTCGGCGTCCGCGACGGCCTCCGCGGGGGTCGCCGCCACCGCCGCCCCCGGAATCTCCTTACGCGTGCGGTTCCATACGGTCACCTGGTGTCCGGCGTCCACGAGCCGCCGGGCCATGAGGGCGCCCATCCGCCCCAGTCCGAGAAAAGCGATCATGCCTCGGGACTGTAGGTCGTCCCCGACCCATTCCACCAGCGACTAAATTGCATGTTATCCATGCATCCAAGTCATGGCTTGTCCTGTGGAGAGATCATGTTCGGCACTGACGGGCTCACGCTGCTCGACGCCGTGGCCCGCACCGGCTCGTTCACGGCGGCCGCCGCCGAGCTGAACTACACGCAGTCGGCCGTGTCGCGGGGGATCGCGTCGCTGGAGGCCCGGGCGGGCGGCCCGCTGTTCGAGCGGCTGCCCAGGGGCGTACGGCTCACGCCCGCCGGGCTCGCCCTGCACCGCCACGCCGTGGACGTGCTCGACCGGCTGCGCTCGGCGGCGGAGGAGCTGGCTGCCATCCACCGGGGCGTGGCCGGGAGGCTGCGCGTGGGCGCCTTCGCCACCGCCAACGCCGCGCTCGTCCCCGGCGCGCTGCGCGCGTTCCTGCGGCGCGGTCCCGACGTGGAGACCGGCATCGTCGAGGGGCCGAGCGACCGGCTCATGGAGCGTCTGGCCGACGGCGACATCGACGTCGCCGTGGTCAGCGACTATCCCTCGGGGCTCGCCGCCGGACCCGAGAGCACGCTCACACCGCTCCTGGAGGACGAGTTCCTGGTCGCGCTGCCGAGCGGCCATCCCCTGGCCGGGCGCGCGGTGGTCGACCTGCGCGAGCTGCGGGACGAGAACTGGATCGAGGCGCCGCCGCGCGGGCACACGACGATGCTTCTGACCGCGTGCGCGCGGGCCGGTTTCACGCCGCGGGCCGGTTTCCGCGTGGCCGAGTGGACCGGCAAGTTCGGGTACGTGGCCGCCGGTCTCGGCGTCACCCTCGTCCCGGCCATGGCGGCGGACGGCGTGCGCGGCCGTACCGACCTGGTGCTCCGCCCGCTCGGGGAGTTCGCGCCGCGCCGGTCGGTGTACGCGGCGCTGCCGTCCGCGGCGCCGCTCCCCGCCGCCGTGACGTTCCTGCGGCTGCTCCAGGACGAGGCGGCTTCTCAGGCCACATCGGGAAGGGCGTGAGAGGACGGTCGCCGGACCGGCGAAAATGGACCGGTGAAGGACGCTTACGCCCATGTTGGCGGCCTCCTGGCCACCGGCCTGCGCGATGTGACGACCGATCCGGCCGCGCTCGACTCGGCCGGATGGTGGGCCGTCGTCGTGACCTACGAGGGCAAGGTCACGTGCGCGCGTTTCGCCGACGTGCGCCCCGCGCCGCTGCCCCGGCCGCGCGCGCCCTGGCCGGGACCGGCCAGGGAGGCGTGGACGAGCTCGCTCGACCGCGCGGCGTACGAGCGGGGCGTGCGCGCGATCAAGGACCACATCGAGCGGGGCGACGTCTACCAGGCCAACCTCTGCCGGGTGCTGTCCGCCCCGCTCGCCGACGACGCCGACCCCGCGGCCCTCGCCGTACGGCTCGCCAGGGGAAACCCGGCGCCCTACGCCGCGCTGATCGACGTGCCCGGCCTGACGGTCGTGTCGGCCTCACCCGAGCTGTACCTGTCGCGCGCCGGTGACGTGGTCGAGTCCCGGCCGATCAAGGGCACCGGCGTCACCGCGGCCGACCTGCTGGAGAAGGACCACGCCGAGAACGTGATGATCGTCGATCTCGTACGGAACGACCTGGGCCGGGTGGCCGAGGTCGGTTCCGTCTCGGTGCCCGCGCTCTGCGAGGTCGAGGAGCACCCGGGGCTCGTCCACCTCGTCTCGACCGTACGGGCCCGGCTCGCGGCCGGAGTGGGGTGGCCGGAACTGCTCGCCGCGACATTTCCGCCCGGTTCGGTTACGGGAGCGCCGAAATACACGGCCCTGCAGATCATTAATCGGCTCGAACCACAGCCGCGCGGGCCATACTGTGGGGCAGTGGGCTGGGTCGACGCCGACCGGCGGGAAGCCGCGCTGGCGGTCGGCATCCGCACCTTCTGGGTGGAGCAGGGCATGATCCGCTTCGGCACCGGAGCGGGCATCACGTGGGGGTCCGACCCCACGCGCGAGTGGTGCGAAACCGAGTTGAAGGCGTCCCGGCTCATCGGACTCGCGTCGCGGAGCTAGCACGAGCAGGGATGGAGATCGAGATGACCGTACCCGTATGGGTCAACGGTGAATTGCTGGACCCGGAGAAGGCCGTCGTCTCGGTCTTCGACCACGGGCTGATGGTGGGTGACGGCGTCTTCGAGACGATCAAGTTCGTACGCGGGGAGGCGTTCGCGCTCACCCGCCACCTGGACCGGCTCGCGCTCTCGGCCAAGCGGATGGACCTGCCTGAGCCCGACCTGGCCGCCATCGCCGACGGCGTGCGGCAGTGCCTCGCCGCCGCGCCCGCCTGGCCGCTGGGCCGGATCAGGATCACGTACACCAGTGGGCCGGGGCCGCTCGGCTCCGACCGCGGGTCCGAGGGCACCAACGCGATCGTCATCGTCGCGGAGCAGAAGCCGTTCCCCGAGACGGCCGCGGTCACCGTGGTGCCCTGGCCGCGCAACGAGCGGGGCGCGCTCGCCGGGGTCAAGAGCACCTCCTACGGCGACAACGCCAAGGCCCTCGCGTACGCCAAGGAGCGCGGCGGCGCCGAGGCGATCTTCGGGAACCTGGCGGGCAACCTCTGCGAGGGCACCGGCAGCAACATCTTCATCGTGACCGGCGGGCGGCTCGTGACGCCGACGCTGGCCTCCGGCTGCCTGGCCGGTGTGACCCGGGCGCTGGTCCTGGAGTGGTGCGGCGGCGTCGAGGAGGACGTGCCCCTCTCCGCGCTGTACGAGGCCGAGGAGGCGTTCCTCACCTCCACCACGCGGGACGTCCAGCCGATCCGGCTGGTCGACGACCGCGAGCTGCCCCAGGCCCCCGGTCCCGTGACGCTCGCGGCGATGAAGGCGTTCGCCGAGCGTTCGGCGGGCGACCTCGACCCGTGATCGGCCGTCAGCCGCGGTAGGGATACTGGGTCTGGGCGTTGAACTCCTTCACGGTGACGTCCTTGGCGGGGTCCGTACGCGGGTCGTCGATCCGCAGGACGTCCAGACCCTTCGTGATGTCGCTCGAATAGATGTGGCCGTTGTAGTAGTACGCGGACCACGACCCGCCCACGCGCAACCCCGGCCGCAGCGGGCCGCGCTCGAAGAAGCCGATCTCGACGGGGTGGTCGGAGTCGGTGAAGTCCCAGACGGAGACCCCGCCCTGGTACCACGCCTGGACCATGATGTCCCGGCCCGGCACGGGGATCAGCGCGCCGTTGTGGGCCACGCAGTTCTCCTCCGGGCTCTGGACCCGAGGGATCTTGAAGTAGCCGTGCCGTACGAGCTCGCGTGAGGGCGTGATCTCGTAGACGGCGTTCGCGCCCTTGGTGTCGTTGCCCGAGGAGTCGCACGTCGCGACCATGCCGCCGCCCAGCTCGTCACCGAAGACGACCTTGGTCCCGTCGTTGTTGAAGGTGGCGGAGTGCCAGAGGGAGAAGTTCTCCCGGTCCGACTCGGTCGCGAGGACGACCGGCTTGACCGGGTCGGAGATGTCGATCAGGTAGCCGTCGCCGTAGCACGCGGCGGCGGCCAGCTTCTTCGCCGGATAGACCGTGATGTCGTGGCAGCCTCCGTAGCCCCCGCCGCCCTGACGGCCCTTGAACAGCGCGGGGGTGGCGACGACCTTGGCCGCCTTGGGATTCTTCACCGGCACCTCGACGATTGAGATGTTGTCGTGCGGCGCCGGGCAGTTCGGCGCGCCCGGGTCGGGTCCGCCCGCCGAGACGTAGACGTACAAGGTGTCCGGATCGGCCCCGGGCACGATCACGTTGGTGTGGGAGCCGCACTCGGTCGCCACCGCGGCCACGTACTCGGGTTTGGCCTTGTCCGAGATGTCGAAGATCCGGATGCCCTCCCAGCCCGATTTGGCCGAGGGGGCCATGGAGTCGCTCTCGCAGCGGTCGTCAGCCCGTGGGTCATCCACGGACACGATGAGCAGGTCGCCGGAGACGGAGACGTCGTTCTGCCCGCCCGGGCACAGCACCCGGGTGACCACCTTCGGGTGCGCCGGGTCGGAGATGTCGTGGACGGTGAAGCCGTCGTAGTTCCCCGCGAACACGTAGTCGCCCTGGAAGGCGAGATCGGTGTTCCAGGAGTGGGGGCCGTCGAACGGCGCCTCAAGGGGGACGTTGGCGATCGGCGTGATGTTGTCGCTGTGCAGGACCTCGTCGACGCCGAGATCGGCGCTGGCGCGCTTGGCGACACCGGAGGCCCCGCTCGACGCGCGGGCCGCCTCGGAGGACGGGACGGCCGCGGACGGGCCGGAGCCGGAGGAGCAGGCCGCGGCGCACAGCGCCATCGCCAGGCACGCCATCAGGCCCGCACGCTTCACTGTTCCCCCTGGATCTTGGAGACTGCCCCACTATGGACGTTATGTCGGGCAGAAGCAGCGCGGGTGGCACTTTTGTAACAGTTGTGCTGGCAGTTCTGGTCGCGGGAGCGGCGGGCTGCGCCGCGGACGCTCCCGCCGACCGGCGGAACCCCTTCGTCGCGGGATCCGGCGCGCCTGTCGTCGTCCCTGACGGCCCCGGAGGGCACGCCCGTACGGCGACGCCCGGGGAGCGGCTCGGCGAGTCGGACGCGCGAACCACGGCCGCCGACGTGCGTTTCGCGGAGGCCATGATTCCCCACCACCGGCAGGCGCTGGAGATGACCGGCCTGGCCGACGGCAGGGGCGCGGGAGGCGAGGTGGCCGCGCTGGCCCGGCGGATCGCCGGGGGCCAGGGGCCCGAGATCGCGACGATGACGTCGTGGCTGGCCTCCCTCGGCCGGCCCGCCCCCGCCGTACACGATCATGCTCGCCAGAACGCGTACGGCATGGCCACGCTGGAGGAGATGAACCGCCTGCGCGAGACGCGGGGCGCCGCCTTCGACACCCTGTTCCTGCGGTTGATGATCAGGCATCACGAGGGCGCGGTGCGGATGGCGGAGGAGGAGCTGCGCGACGGGACGGACCGGCTCATGCGGGAGATGGCCCGTGACATCGTCTCGGGGCAGCGGGCCGAGATCGGCCGGATGCGGCGGATACTCGCCGGTTAGGACGCCCGATCAGGGCGCCCGGGATCGGGACACCGGCCGGTCAGGGGCCGGTCCCGCGAATGATCACTATCGCTTGTTTCAGCGCCGGTCGATCGGGACCGGTCGGATCAGGAGCTCCACAGCATGTTGCTGAGCTCTTCGTCGAGGTCCATGAAGTCGGTCTCACGGCCGGCGGGAACGAGCTCGAAAGTGCGGTGCAAGAACTGCGTCAGCGGAGCCAGCGGCACTTCGAACAGGGCCTGCCCGAACGGGGAGGTGAGACTGATGTTCAAGGTGCGCTCGCCGTCGGAGCGGGCGGGCCACACCTGGACGTCGCCCTCTCCCACGCGCCGGACGATGCCGACGGTCAGCAGTTCGCGGGCGAAGATCCACTCGACCGGTTCGTCGTTTCCCACGTGGAATGCCATGCGTATGGCGTAAGGGTCCTCGGCCGTGTAACTGAGCCCGGCGAGCAGGGGCACGGTAGTACGGTCGGGGACCACAAGCCGAAGGCCCAGCTCGGCAGTGACGGTGGTGCTGTTCATCGTCAGCCAAACCTTTCGTGACGGGTCCCCTCACAGGGGCTTGCAACTGCTCTCACGGACTTGCTGTCGCCCGCGAAGCTATGTACGCGAACGAAGAAACCCGTAGGAGAGATTCCGCTTCCTGGGCCTTCTGTAACGCATCTCACAGGTAGACATTTGAGCATCTACCTGGTCAAACATCGCTAACAGCCGCATGTTGGCGCTGGTTTTGCGTGTCGATCCGGCTGTCATGGCGAAGTCTTGCACGGTACAAATGATCTTAGCTCGGGGCGTATAGGGGGACTCTGGGGCATCACGATGCTATGACAACACGGCGAGGTCTCGCCGGTCCGGGGGAGAACGACGCGGCGAGGGGGCGGCCCCGCCGCCTCCGCCGAGCGCCTGGGGCGGCGCCCCCCAGCCGGCCGGAGGGTGGCCGCCCGAGCTTGCCAAGGAGCCCCGGCGGCGGGAGAGCGGCCCGGGGGATCGTTCGCTTCGCCAGGACCCCGGGAAGTGCGGTATGGTTTTCCCCGTCGGCGCCGCAAGGGGCCGATCATCCCGGGCGATTAGCTCAGCGGGAGAGCGCTTCGTTCACACCGAAGAGGTCACTGGTTCGATCCCAGTATCGCCCACCACGTTTGTGCAGATCAGGAGGCCGGTCCGCTACCCAGCGGACCGGCCTTTCGCTTCCCCTGAGTGACTACCGTTCCGGTGGCCCGCCATTCCATGGATCGGTTGCACCATCAGTCCATCCAGTGGAACCAGACGTCGAAGATCGAATAGTGCGGCCCGTCGCCGAGGTTCGTATCGATCTTCAGGCGTGGCAAGGACGGCCGACTGAGGAGTCGAGGGCCGACGAGCGTGATGCGGTGTCGATCCAGGACCTGGGAGATCTGTTCGCAGCCTTCCTCCCATGCTGGGATCGGCATTTCGGTGACGGCATCGAGCCATGGCATGGAGTGGAACCCGCGACCGTCGGGGAGATCACGAGGGGTGGCTTGGCCCTACTGGCGGGTCCGGCGAAGTGCGCTGGCGTACGCTAACGGCATGAGCCAGACCGTCTCCTTGACCGCGACCATCACCCCCGACGAAGAGGGTTGGTACGTCGCGCGCTGCGTCCAGGTTGAGGTGGCCAGTCAGGGCCGGACGGTTGACGAGGCCCTGGCCAGCCTCCGCGACGCTCTGGAGCTTTACTTCGAGGACGAGCCTCTTCCCCAGACCCCGCAGCAGCCGATCGTGGCGCCGATCGAGATCCGTCGCTCGGCATGAGCCCGCGCCAGTTTCCGGTCTGCTCCGGCACTGACGTCGTGCGCGCGCTGGAGAAGTGTGGCTTTGAGGTGGTGGCCACCAGGGGCAGCCATTGCAAGCTGCGCCAGGTCGCCGAAGACGAGAGTCGCACCGTGATCGTGCCATTGCACGACACTCTGGCCGTCGGTACGCTCGCCTCCATCGTGCGGCAGGCTGGCCTTACTTCCGAGCGTTTACGCGACCTGCTGTGATCATGCGGCCGCGCCGCGTTCCGTTCGCAGCCCCTGTCACCTATGCACGATGGGACCATTGGGTGACGAACTGAGTGACAACGACCACGGGCGCCCGTAGATCCGTACGGACGTCCATGGATGGTTGGCCCAGGTGATGGCCGCTTTTTACGGCACGTCGGCGATGTGGCCGATCTGCTTCACACCGAAGAGCGCGGTCGTTTTCGGCGTCATTCGCCGGGAACCTGTCGGGTGGCGTACGACTCGATCCCGTCGAGGATGCGCTCAAGTCCGAAGTCGTCTGCGAGGGCGGGGCCGGCCGCATATGGCGACCTCGTCATGACGTTTGTCGTGTGTGGGGCCCAGCTGCTCGCGCGCCGGCGGAAAAGCGATCTTGGGTCGTCTGGTCCAACTCCTGGTCCCCGTATGGCGCTGGGCCCGCACCGTCATGACGGTGCGGGCCCAGCGTGGTGGTGTCACTTAGGTGATTGCGGGGTGTCAGCTCACTGGATGACCGCGAGGGCGTCGACGACACCGGCGCCGAAGAAGCTGTTGTCGTCGACGGTGCCGGTGCAGGCCGCAGTGTTCTGCGGGCACGGCTTGGACACGGCCCGTGCCTTGAGCTCGCTGATCATCTGGGCCGGCGACCAGGACGGGTGCGCCGACTTCATCTGCGCCATGACGCCGGCGACGTGCGGGCTCGCCATCGACGTACCGCTCTTGGTGCCGTAGCCGTCGGCCCCCGTCCGGGTGTTCCAGGTCGTCGAGTAGATCGACGAGCCGGGAGCCGCGACGTCGATCTTGCCGAGGCCGTAGTTGGAGAAGGACGACCGGATGCTGTCCAGCGTGGTGCCCACGCGCTGCAGGGATGCGACCGTCACGACACCGTCGAGCTCAGCCGGGATGTCGCTGCAGCCGTTGTTGATCGTGCGCACGGTCGGCCTCGGCGCGTCGTTGGGGCTGCCCGTGTCCACGGTCTTGTTGGCGATGTCGTAGTTGGAGTTGCCCGCCGCGGCGACGTGAACGACGCCCTGCTTGGCGGACCACTCCACGGCGCGCCGGACGGCCTCCTTGCTGGCGGCCTGGTCGGGCTGGTCGTCACACCAGAACTCGAACGGGTCGACGTAGTAGGAGTTGTTCGTGACGTCCATGTGCTTCAGGCCCGCCCACACGAAGCCGCAGATGGCGTACTCCGGGTAGATGAAGCCGTCGTTGTTGACGACCTTGACGGCCGCCATGCGGACGTTCGGCGCGACACCGACGATGCCGATGTTGTTCCGGGCGGCGGCGATGGTGCCGGCGACGTGCGTACCGTGGTCGCTCGACGTCGGGCGCCAAGCCAACGGCGTCAGATCCGGACGGCCGACGTTAGTGCAGTTGACCGAGTTCGCGACGTCGATGTTGGCCTTGAGGTCCGGGTGTGTCGGCGAGATGCCGCTGTCGAGCACCCCGACGAGGACGTTGCGGTTGCCGTCCGAGACCGCCTGCGCCTGCGGCGCCTTGATCATCTGCATGTCCCACTGGAGGCCCTCGTTGGGGTCGAGGCTCTCGCCAGGCTGCGGGTCGGACGGGATGTCACCGTTGTCCGGCTTCTTGGCACCCTTCTTGTACCCGTTGGCACCGGGGCCCCACGGCGGGGCCAGGTCGGCCGGCGTCCCCTCGGACACCCCGGCCGTGCGGGTGGCGCCGACGGAGGCGACCGCGTTGCCACCCTCGGCGGTGACGTTCGCACGGAAGGCCGCGCGGTCGGAGTGGGCGACGACCACGCCGATCTGGGGCCAGGACTGGACGACGACACCTCCGGCGGCCCGGACCGCGCGCTCAACGAGACGAGTCTGGCCGGGGTTGGCGATCCGGGCGTTGACGACGTAGCTCATGAGCATCCCGTCGGGGATGTCCACGTTGACCGGTGTCGATGTCGGCTCGTCGGTGGTGGCCGCGCTGGCCGAGTCGGTCACGCCTCCAAGGAAGGCGGCACCTACCATGGCGAACGCCGCGGCGGTGGCCGCGAGGCGTCGCTTGGGCAGGGCAAGTTGCATGCGTTGCTCCTTGAACGGTGGGGCCGCGGCACCCATGGCCGCGGTCTGGCTGGCCCCGATTCCGAAAGCCCGAAATCTCCCTGAATCCAGCCTTTCGAGTTGGTTGGTGACCGTAACAGCTCAATCATGAATTGTTCAAGAGTTCACCAAGGCGGAAGCCGAGGGCAGGATCGGGGCATGCGCCTCACCAACCCGTATCCACCGGTCGAGCAGGGCGGCGACCCGTCAACGAGGGGCCTGCCGTTCCCTACGGATCAGAGGGCGGTTGTGTCAGAAGATCGCTTGGGGAAGCGACGCCCTCGAGCTCTACTTGGAGGACGAGCTCTGCCGGAGCTCCCGCAGCAGCCGATCGTCAGCCGTCGTCACGCAAGGTGACTCCGGGGCTATGCACGCCGGCCCGAGTGGAGGGACCGCCACAAGGCGGCTTGGTCCAGCGTGTCGATCTGCCAGGTGCGCGACCGGAGCGTGCCGCGGTGACGGTATGCGCGCATGATCCGCACATGCGGGCGCAGCCGTACGAACGCATGGAGGTCGTCTTCGCCGCGCCACACGGACAGCGAGCCGACCCGGTGGCCGGGGAGATCGAGCCAGAGCCACATGCCCACCGCGCCGGGCAGCTCCGGCCACAGGCGGCTCAGCGACAGGCCGTGCCGCACGATGCCGGGCAGGTCGAGGAGGCGGTTCATCCGGTAGTCCGTCAGCGCGGCGACCAGTGGACCCGATCGGTCGGCCGCCGGGCCGGCGATCCAGCGGGACCTCAGCACGCCGCCGCCGTTTGGCGGAGCAGGGGTTCGGCGGCGGTGCGCAGTTCGTCGCTGAACGGCGCGGGCCGCAGTGTGGCCGGGTCCAGGTTGACGTTGACGCGGTAGCCCTCAGCATGCACCACCGTGCGGTCGGGGGACAGCACGCGGAAGCCGTAGACGCCGCTGCTGCGGCCCATGCGCTCCATCCAGAAGTGCACCAGCGGCTCGCCCGCCCCCGCGATGGGCACGTGGTAGGTCACCTTGAACTCACGCACCGCCAGAAACACGTCCTTGAACGCCGACCGGGCCGGATCGGGGGCCCAGCCCAGGCGCTGCCAGTACGCGCCGATCGCCCGCTCGACCAGCAGGGCGTACCGGGAGTTGTGCAACAGGCCCATGGCGTCGAGATCGTCGAAATGCACCTGGACCGGCTCGTGCACGCCATCTTCAGTCATGATCAATCCTCCGGGAGAAGCGTCGGGTCGGGGCAGAGCGCGCGCAGGCGTTGCAGGACGGCGCGGCGGGCGTGGACGAGCGAGACCGGCCCGTCGTGCAGCCGGGAGTGGACGACCACCATCTCGCCGAGCGCGTCGATCTCGTACGCGAGCTGGGCCGGGTCCACGCTCTCGGCCAGCTCACCCTGCGCCACGGCCTGCGCCACGTGCCGCCGGATGAACTCCTGCCACTCGCGCATGGCGCGCGCGACGCGATCGCGCACCAGGCCGGGACGATCGTCGAACTCGGCCTGGACGGTGAAGAAGAAGCACCCGCCGGGGAGCACGCCCTCGTCGTAGAACCTCAGTCGCGCCTCGTGCAGTGCGAACAGCCGCCGCACTCCGGCCGGGGCCGCCATGGCAGGCGCCACCACCCGGTCGGCCCACTGGCGGACGGCCCATTCCACGGCGTCGAGCTGCAGTTGCTCTTTGTCACGCCAATGAGCGAAGAATCCGGACTTGCTGGTGCCGGTGGCCGCCGCCAGCCGCCCCAGGGAGAGCCCGTCCAGCCCTTCGACGGAGGCCAGGGCCACCGCCTGTTCGAGGATCGCCTCGCGGCTGCGCAACCCGCGCAGCCGCCGGCCGTCTTGCGTCATGGGGGCCAAACTACATTAACGACCGATCGGTTGTATATCTGCTCGAGGCGCCGAACCGATCGCGTCATCGCTCCCGGCGGCGGGTGAGGCAGGCGAGAAGGACCTATGGATTCGCGCGTCCGGAGGGCCGAGAAAGCAGCGTTTTCGCAGATCAGTGGCGATATGTGAACAGCATGTTCGCGTGTGCCCAGGCGTTCCGCTTCCGTTAGATCTGCTGGGATGCGAATTCTGGTGACCGGGGCGACCGCGGCCAGGACATCCGCCTGGAAGCGGTGACCCCGGCGAAGGCCCGCGACCTGTACCTGGCCCAGGGCGGCTTCGCGGCGGCCAACGCCGACTTTCTCACCGGTTTCCAGACCTACTCGGGAGAGGAGGCCGACTCCTCACAGGCCGAGGAGTCCGCCCCGGCGGTGTCGGCCGCGATGCCCACATCGGAGGAGGTCACCGGCAAGCCCGCCCGAACGTTCGCCGACTGGGCCCGCGACCACGCCCGGGACTTCTGAGCCGGGCCGCCGACGGCGGTCCGGGCTCGTGCGTGCGGGGCCGTGGTCGTCCCGCACACCTTTCATGCTCTTGAGGGGTTGACAGCGCGGCTCATGCTCTTGAGGGGTTGACAGCGCGGCCGGCGAGCGCGAAGAAAGGCGGCGTGAGAACTCGCCGTCTTCTCCTGGTGCTCGCATCGGCCGTCCTCCTGTCCGGATGCCGGAGTGGCGTAGCTCCGGCCGAGCCGCGGGCATCCCTTCCCGCTTCCACGCAAGGCTCCGCCAGGCTCGCGAAGGTCGTGTCGCGGGAGGTCGTGGACGAGCGGACCGACAGGCTCACGATCGACTCGCCGGCGATCGGGGGAGTGCGGTCGGTGTGGGTGATGAGACCGACGGCCTGGAAGAAGGGCTCCAGCGGCTGGCGGGCGCTGTACATGCTGCACGGCTGCTGCGCGGGCGGCGCCTGGGACTGGCTCAAGACCGGCGAGGTCGAGCGGATGACGGCCGACCTCGACGCCGTGGTCATCGTCCCCGAGGGCGGGCCGATGGGCTGGTACACCGACTGGCACGACGGCCCGGCATGGGAGGCGTTCCACATGACCGAGTTGCCCGCCCTGATCGAGCCGATGTACGGCGTGGGCGGGCGCCGGGCCGTCGTGGGCTACTCCATGGGAGGCTTCGGCGCCTTCGGCTACGCGGCCCGGCACCCGGGCATGTTCGAGGCCGCCGCCTCACTCTCCGGCGTCCTCGACATCCGCAACGACGTGGAGGGATTCAGCGCGTTTCTGCGAAGCCACGGTGTGGACAGCGAGGACGTGTGGGGCGACCCGAGCGGCTGGGCGGCCGACAACCCGGCGGACCAGGTGGCCCGCCTCAAGGGCGTACGCCTCTATGTGTCGAGCGGCAACGGCGACCCCGGCCCGCTCGACGCGCGTACGGGCGTCGCCCGCAGCGACAGCGAGGCCGGCATCATGCGCCAGAACGAGACCTTCGCCGAGGCCGCCGAGAAGGCCGGGCTCACCATCACCAAGGACTTCTACGGCGACGGCACCCACACCTGGCCCTACTGGATCCGCTCGTTCCGGCACGCCCTGCCCATCCTCCTGCCCCACGACTGACCGCACCGGGGGATCCGTGTCGTAACGGAACGGATCTCTTTCGAGCTTCCGGGCGAGTGACTCAGCGACAAGGTTCCCGGACCGTGCACAGTTCGTCCGTCCGGCGATATCCGACGGATGCGATCGCTGTACTTTAGCCGGACAATACCTCGATGGGTGACCTGGATTTCTTCGTCGATTTGATGATCACAGGCACGGTGCTGGGCTTTGACCACACCAGCGATCTGGCTGATGTGGAGGAGACGTTCGGACATGGCCACACGTTCGAGGCGTCCTCGGGAGTGATCTCCGACTTCGGCCTGGTCGAGTTCGGCTGGTGGCGGGACCGGCCGCAGGACGAGTGGGCGGTCATCTACTTCGGTGCCCAGACTCACCGGCTGCCGTGGCTCACCAGTGATGATCAGGTTGAAAGTCCCCTTGTGGACCGCTACGGCGGTTTCCGGCCCCGGCTCGACGTCGGTGAGTTACACGCTGCCGTACAGGCGCGTGGGTTCACGCTGCAAGAGCGCCCGTCCTATAACGACGGCTGTGTCGACTACTGGGAGCCCACATCGAGGATGGGGTTGATCGCGGTGACGGATCCCGACGAATGGGAGGAACCGTCCGGGACGGTGCTCAAAATGCTCGGCCCGGGAGGTCGGTACGCATGGCTGTCCTTCCAGGGGAGCGAGCAGATGTTCAAGAGCTACGCCGACCACGTGCTGCCCCTGGCCGAGCCGCGACTGGCCGCCTGGCTGGACAAACGCGAACCCGACGCGGAGCCCCGGCGAACCGACTGGTGGCACTGTCTCCGAAGCGTGGTCGCCGAGCGCACCGGCGGGCCTTCCACGGAGAGCGCACGGTGGTGGCGGCTCCGCACCGTTCTCGACCGCCACGCGGCGGAACGCGGTGTGGACCGGGAGGACGAGGCGGCCGTCAACCTGATCACCACGCTCGTCGAGGTTCGCGACTCAGATGTGGCGGACGGCTTGCCGACGATGGACGAGGCGGTAGAGGGTTGGCTGGCGGCGACGACGACCCTGGCGAATGCCGCACGCCTGTGCACCGAGCGACCTCTCCGGCCGGCCGATATTCGGTTGTCCCGCCGCCTGCGTAACCAGATCCACGCCATCCAGCCCTGCTTGCCCTATGTCGCCTCGGCCGTCCTGGCTGATGAGCTCCGGGCCTGGATCGAACTCAAACGCCCGCTGCTCCGACTGCCTGTTTCAAATGGCGCGGAATGACCCGATGGGGAAGTGGGCGCATGCGATTTTCCCGCTGGGCCGCGCAGATACGGGGCTGATATAGCAGGCGAACGAAAAGCCACGCTTAAGAGCCCGGGTGGGCCTGGCTTGGCGTGACTGGTCGTTCCATAGCTGGTGGCAGGGTGTTTCACAGGTGGTCGCCTGTGAAACAGGTCGCCGGGCGCGGGCTGTCTTGGGCGAGGTCTGTTTCATGGGTTGGTGTAAACGGCCTGTGAAACGCACACATGAAAACGATGCCGGCGCTGTCGCGAACCGCCGCGGCCCGAGGTGTGGGCGGTCCACAAGGGTGGCGCAGGTGAAAGACGACACGGCCGGTTTCGTCTCATGCCGTGGCCGTCGGGACGGCTGTCTGTCCGTGCTCTTGGCTCGGCTTGGCGGTGCCGTCTGAGGTCGTTTCGGTTTTGGTGTAGAGAACCTCGCGGCCCTGCTCCGCGGCGCGGATGAGGCCCTCGCTGACGAAGTCGAGGAAGCGGGCGACGTTCTCCAGGCGAGTGGCGGCCGGGGTGCCGGGGCCGAGGATGCCGACGCCCTGCCGGGCGGCCTCGACGACCTGGTCGTTGGACCGGGCGCTGCGGATCATCGACTGGTACCAGAGGTCGTCGTCGACGACGTAGCGCTCGCGGCGGCGTTCGTCGCGTTGCCGGCGGATGAGGTCCAGGTTCTCCAGGAACGTGATCGCTTTGGAGATGGACGCCGGGCTGACCTGGAGGCGCTGGGCGAGTTCGGAGGCGGTGAGGCTGCCGGTGTCGGTCGTGTAAAGGCAGCCCAGCACCCGGGCCATCATCTTGGGCAGGCCCGAGGTCATGAAGACGGTGGTGAGGGTCTCCTGGTAGTCGCGCACGGCCTCGGCGTCGCGTCCGTGGGGCTGCGGGGACGCCTGCGCCCCTCGGGGCGGGGCCTGCCTGCGCCGGTGGGTGCGCTGTTGGGTGGCGCGGTGGGCCAGGTCGGCGCGGTAGCCGGTGGGGCCGCCGTTCCGCGTCACCTCACGCGTGATCGTGGAGGTCGGACGGTCGAGACGGCGGGCGATCTCGGCGTAGGCGAGGCCGTCGGCCAGCCCCAGCGCGATCTGCTGGCGTTCCTGCTGGGTGAGCCTGCCTCCCGGCATCACGACCCCCTTCATGCCCCACGGGCGCTCCGTGGCGCTGCTCGGTGTTCCCTGACGCCTCCACCATAGCGTTCAGCTTCAGTGCATTGCAATGATCGGGCGATCGTCATTGCGTTAAGCTTCAAGAACGTTGCAACAGTTTCTCGGCATCTACCTGCGTAGATGTCGATTCTATGCAACGCCGATGTTGCAAGCTTTTGGAATGCAACGTAGCGTTTCTGGTGTCAGAAACAACGCGGCACAAGGAGCACACGATGCAGAAGTTCGACACCCCCGCCCCGATCTCCGCCGTCCTCGACATCCCCGCGGGACGCGTCCAGGTCATCGCCGCCGACCGGGCCGACACCACGGTCGAGGTCCTTCCCGCGAACTCCTCCAAGAGCCGCGACGTGAAGGCGGCGGAGCAGACCACGGTCGAATACGCCGACGGCGTCCTGCGGATCGAGACCCCGGTGAAGAACCAGTACCTCGGCCCGACCGGAGCCATCGAGGTGACGGTCAAGCTGCCCGGCGGCTCCCGCGTCGAGGCCAAGACGGCCGGCGCCGAACTCCGGACCGTCGGCCGCCTCGGCGACGTCACCTTCGAAGGCGCCTACCGCCAGATCAAGCTCGACGAGACCGCGAGCCTCCACCTCACCGCGACCGACGGCGACGTCGAGGTCGGCCGCCTGGGCGGCCCCGCGCAGATCAGCACCGCACGGGGCGACATCCGGATCACCGAGGCCACGGGCGGCAAGGTCGTGCTGCGCACCCAGTCCGGCGACATCTCGGTCGGCGCCGCCGCCGGCGTGTCGGCCTCCCTGGACGCCGGCACCACCCACGGCCGCATCACCAACGCCCTCAAGAACGACGGCACCGCGGAACTCCACATCCAGGCCACAACCTCCAACGGCGACATCGCCGCCCGCAGCCTCTGATCAGCGGCCTTTGAGGAGCGGCATCATGACGAACCCGGCCATCGCGGCGAACGGGCCGCGCAAGTCCTGCCCCGACAAGAACGGCGACAAGGACGGCGACAAGGACGGCGACAAGGACGTGCTCGACGGCGCCGGCATCGCCGCGGTCTCCTACCTCTGGACCAAGAACACCTACAACAAGGCCTGACCATGAACCGGCCGAACAGGGCCGTCAGACCAACCGGTCTGACGGCCCTGTGCCTTTCCGAGCGTCACTTCGGGGCTGGGGTCACGTTCGGGAGAACACCGGCCAGTAGCTCTGGAACGACCAGGAACGCCAAGGCAGGCCCTCTCGGGCTCATCAGCGTGACTTCTCGTTCGCCTGCTCCAGCAGACCTGATACTCGCCTGATCGACGCTCGGGTCGATACGCCACCGCTGCCGGCGGCATGGAGTGGGAAAGGGACGCGCGCCTTCCCGGCAGGGAGTAGGCGCGCGTCCTCGAGTCAGCGGCTGGAAGCGGCCAGCAGCAGCTCGGCTTCGCAATGCAGCGCCGCGATCACCAGGAACTCGAAGCGTAGTTCCTCGGCGAGGCGGTCCAGAACATCCATCGGGCCTCCCAGATCGAACGACGCATCAATCGCCACATTGGTTCACATCGGGCGTATGCGGCTTATCCGACGTATTACCGCTCCTGGTGCGATCAGATTCCGGCGTACTCACGCTGTTACACGCACGGTCGCGCTGCGACGGTGTACGCCCCGGCTTCGCCCGCCGGCGGTCGGTTCGTCAGCGTCGCGTTCAACCGGGCGTTGCGAACAGCAGGTCGAGCGCGGGGCACGGCTCCGGGGCTCGGGCAATGACCTGGGACGGCCGAAGCGGTACCACGCGCTGTGGGGGAGCCGCTCAGGCGGACTTCTCCTGGCTCCGCCGTCCGTGGCCGGGGCGCCCGCGAGGCACGAGGGTCGGGTTGACGTTGTGGAGCACGGTTTCCCGGTCGATCACGACCCGCGCGACGTCGTCGCGGCCGGGCACCTCGTACATGACGTTGAGCAGGACCTCTTCGAGGATGGCGCGGGCTCCCCGGGCGCCGGTGCGGCGCAGCAGCGCCTGGTCGGCGATCGCGTCCACCGCGTCGGCGGTGAACTCCAGCTCGACGCCGTCGAGCTCGAAGAGCCTGCGGTACTGCTTGAGCAGCGCGTTGCGCGGCTCGGTGAGGATCCGGGTCAGCGCCGTCCGGTCCAGCGGGTGCAGGGTGGCCACGACCGGGAGCCGGCCGACGATCTCGGGGATCAGCCCGAACTTCAGCAGGTCCTGCGGCGTGACGTCGGCCGGCGCGTCGGCTCCGTCCCCCGCCTGGGCGGTGCGGAGGGCGGCGCCGAACCCCGCGCGGCCGCGGCCGACCCGCTGCTCGATGATCTGCTCCAGACCGGCGAAGGCTCCGCCGACGATGAACAGCACGTTCGTGGTGTCGATCTGGATGAACTCCTGCTGGGGGTGCTTGCGCCCGCCCTGCGGCGGCACGCTCGCCACGGTGCCCTCAATGATCTTCAGCAGGGCCTGCTGGACACCTTCGCCCGAGACGTCGCGGGTGATCGACGGGTTCTCGCTCTTGCGTGCGATCTTGTCGATCTCGTCGATGTAGACGATGCCGGTCTCGGCCTTCTTCACGTCGTGGTCGGCGGCCTGGAGCAGCTTGAGCAGGATGTTCTCGACGTCCTCGCCGACGTAGCCCGCCTCGGTGAGGGCGGTGGCGTCGGCGATCGCGAACGGGACGTCGAGCAGCCGGGCGAGCCGCTGGACGAGGTACGTCTTGCCGGAGCCGGTCGGGCCGACCAGCAGGATGTTGGACTTGCCCAGCTCCACCGGCTCCTCGCCCGCGGAGCCGCTTCTTCCGGCCGCCGCCCGTACGCGCTTGTAGTGGTTGTAGACCGCCACGGAGAGCGCCTTCTTCGCGCTGTCCTGGCCGATGACGTACTGGTCGAGGAACGCGTGGATCTCCCGCGGTTTCGGCAGGTCGTCGCGGGTCGGGGCGGACGACTCGGCGCTCTCCTCCTCGATGAGCTCCCTGCAGAGCCGGACGCACTCGTCACAGATGCACAGCGGGGTCGGCCCGGCGATCAGCCGGCTGACCTCGTTCTGGCTCTTTCCGCAGAACGTGCATTTCAGCAGGTTGTCGCCGTTGTCGGTACGGGCCATTCCGGAGCGTCTCCTCAGTGGTCGAAAGGGGTCCACGTCCGAAGGCGCCCGGACCGGGGGCGCGGACGAGGCGGGGGGGGCGGGGGTCGAACCGCTCATGGCGCCTTTTCGAATGGCGACAACACATGTTCTCATCATCTGGATGGCTTCGGTACCTCGCAACCGGAGCACGTCGGCCGTCGCTCATAAAGGAGCGCTACCAGTGTCGCCCGCAGGGCTCCGGCCTTCGGCTTCCGGCCGGGGAGCGTGTCAACGCGGAGACGGGGCGCGTGTCACTCGGGAGTGGGGGAGTCGCACGGCGGCGGCGGTGACCACAGCGACCAGGCCGAGACCGGCCAGGGCCGTCGCCGCTCCCCGGTTCCCGGCGTCGAAGAGCGCCCCGGCGGCGAAGCTCCCCGCCAGGGCGACCACGCCGGAAAGGAAGTTGAGGAGCCCGGAATAGGCCCCGAACCGTCCGGACGGCGCGCAGCGGGTGACGGTCTGGAACAGCGCCGCCTGCGTGAGGCCGGAGGCCAGTCCATGCAGTACGGCGGCCACCACCAGCACGGTGATCCGGCCGGCCCCGGCGGGCGGAATCGCGATCAGCATCAGGTAGCCGCCGCCCGCGCAGAGCAGCCCGCTTCTGAGCAGCCAGGGGCGCTCGCCCCGGCCGGCGGCGGCGCACCACGGCTGGATCGCGGCCGTGGTCACGGCCACCACCGAGAAGAACAGGGTCGTCGTGCCGGCGTCGACTCCCCTGAGCGGGACCACGGTCGCGACCTGGGAGGTGAGCAGCGTGATGGGGGCCGCTGCCAGAGCGAACAGGAGGAAACCCCGGTCCCGGAGCACCGCCGACACCCCGGCGACGATCCTCCGTACATCCGGCCGCGCCGCCCCGGTGCCCGTAGGCGGGGCCGCCTCCGCAACCGCCTCCATGTCCACATGTGAAGCGTCCCCATGTGAAGCGGTGTCCGTAGGTGAAGCCGGGCCGGGAGCGCGGCGGAGCAGCGTGAACAGCACGACGCCGACCGCCCACGCGCCCGCCGTCACCGCCGACAGCAGCCCGAACCCACCCGCCAGCAGGAGGAGGAGACCCACGGGCGGCCCCACCACGGCGCCGAGCTCGCCGCTGATCAGATAGGCGGCGAAGCCCCGGGAGCGGCGCGCCGGCGCCACCCCGGCGAGCAGGGACTGCGCGGCCGGGTGGAACAGCGCGCCGCCCACCGCCATGAGCACGGCCGCGCAGAGCAGTTCGCCGACTCCGCCGGTGACGCCCAGCAGTGCGAACGCCGCCATCCGCAGGGCACAGGCCAGGGCCCCCGCGCGCGCCGGGCCGATCACGTCGGTGAGCGCGCCGACGGGAAGGAACAGCATGTACTGCACCGCGACACGCACGCCGAGGACCGCGGTGACGGTCCCGGCGAGCATGCCGAGGTCGCGGTGCAGGTGCGCGACCAGGTGGGCCACCATCGCGTAGTAGCCGAGCGAGATGGCCAGGTTCGTCCCCACGACGATCGCGATCACACGGCGGTCGGGGACCGCCCGCCGCCCTTGGGGCGCGGGGGCGCGTGACGTCGCCGCGAGCCCGGTGGACGGGTGTCCGGGGGAGGCGGATTCCGTGCGCGGCGAGGTCATGGCAGCGGACTGTCTCATGGGTCGCGACGTCTGTCGAACCCGGTCAGGCCTTCGGGAGGACTCCGAGAGCCGTCAGCAGGTCGCGGGCGAGGGGGATCCGCTTCTCGGTGTCCTTGTCGGCGTTGACGTCGATGTTGAGCGCGAAGGTGTGGAGGCTGTCGCCGCGCTCGACCCAGCCCACCCACCAGCCGATGTTGGGCGTGGTCGACATGCCCCATCCGGTCTTGGCGAACAGCGCGTAGCCGTCCTTCTCCTCGACCTTCAGCAGTTCGCGCACCGTGAGTTGGTTGCGCTTCGACGCCGGGAGCTGCTGACGGGCCAGCCGGGAGAGGAAGCGCGTCTGCTCGATCGCCGAGATCTCAAGGGGGCCGTCGAGCCAGAAGCGATCCACGACGGGGCCGATCCGCCGGTTGCCGTAGTTCAGCCGGTTCACCCACTGGTTCTCCCGCTTGAGGCCGATCCGGCGGGCGAGCGTCTGGAACACCGGGACGTTGGACACCCGCACCGCGTCGCGCAGGTTCATGTCGTGCTCCCACTCGGGGAACGGCTGCGGCTGCCCGCCGTACGGGATCACCTCGTTCTCGTCCTTGACGGCCTTGGTCTCCAGGGCGATGAGGCTGTGCGGGATCTTGTACGTCGAGGCCGGGATCAGCCTCTTCCGCGCCCGCGCGGCGTCGACGACCGTGGTCCGCCCGCGCTTCACGTCGAAGAGCGCGAAGGTTCCGCGCACTCCCGCCTGGCGGAACAGCGCCTGCAGGTCGTCGCGGACGATCAGGCCGCCCTGGGCGACCCCTGGTGCGGCCGCGCTGTGGCCTGCCGTGTTCACGGCGTCGGTGGCGCCGTAAGCGGTGCTGCCGAACAGCGCGGAGGCGGTCAGGACGGCCGCGCCCAGCGCGGCGCGCAGCCGTGCCCCGGAAGCGAAGGTGGGGGAGTTCCGCATGACAAGCTCCTCACTTTGTCGATCTTCTGCGAGGAGCAGACCAGAACCGTCACATCATGTCCAATATCGATATCCCTTGACCGCCGATATCCATATGCGTATCAGGGCTGGCCGGAAGGGCCGCCGAAGGTGGGGTCGGGGTCTGATCCCGTACGACATCGACCGGACCGGCCCCGGCCAAGGTTCGTGCACACCGAGGTCGTCGCGAGCCGTTGGGACCTCTCGGTGCTCCGGAGCGTGCCTTGGAGCGGTCGCCGGAGCGGGGTTCGGTTTGGAGTTCCGGCGCCGGTTCGGCCGCGGCGTGAGAGAGATCGGCGTCCCGGGGAGAGGTGCCGAGATCGGCGATGGCCGTGGATCGGCGCGAAGCGAGGGGAAGGCCCGGCGGGCCGCCAGGTCATATGACGCCAGATCATGACGCCGGTCATCGACAGGAAGTGTCGATATTGCGAATTCACTAACTATCCATGCATTAGAGGCGATGTACGGATGGGTGGCGCTTTACCTTTTTGCCCATGCGTGCATTGCCCCGGGCACTCGCGATCATCGCGACCGCCGGCGTCACCGCCGGCACGATCGCCGCCCTTCCCTCAACTCCCGCCGTCGCGGCGCAGAGCACCGTCGTCATCAGCCAGGTGTACGGCGGAGGCGGAAACTCCGGCGCCCCCTTCACCAACGACTACATCGAACTCTTCAACCGCGGCGCCGCCCCCGTATCCGTTGACGGGTGGTCGGTGCAGTACACCAGCGCCAGCGGAACCGGGAACTTCTCCGCCAACAAGACGGCGCTGACCGGCACCCTGGCCCCCGGTCAGTACCACCTGGTCCAGCTCGCCGCGGGCACCACGCCCAGCGGGGCGCTGCCCACGCCCGACAACGTCGGCACCATCAACATGAGCGGTACGGCGGGCAAGGTGGCCCTGGTCAGCTCCGCCGACGGCCTGGCCTGCAACGGCTCCACCGCCCCCTGCACCGACGACCAGATGGCGCTCGTCGCCGACCTGGTCGGGTACGGCGCGGCGAACTTCTACAAGGGCAGCCCCGCGCCCGGTCTCACGAACGCCACCGCCGCGATCCGCAAGAACGGCGGCTGCGCCGACAGCGGCGACAACGGCGCCGACTTCGACGCCGGGGCCCCCGCTCCGCGCAACGCGGCCACGCCGCCCGCGCCGTGCGGCGGCGAGCCGTCCCCGTCGACCTCCCCCTCCGCCTCGCCGTCGAGCTCGCCCTCGGCCAGCCCGAGCCCCACAGCGAGCCCCACTCCGGAGGCGACGTGTGACACCCCGATCACACACCGGATCGCGCAGGTGCAGGGGAGCGGCGACGTCAGCCCGCTCGCCGGCACGGACGTCCGGGTCGAGGGCGTCGTCGTCGGCGCCTACCAGGGGGCCGGCCAGTTCGGCGGCTTCTACATCCAGGACCCGACGCCGGACGCGGACCCCGCCACGTCCGAGGGCCTGTTCGTGTACTCCTCGTCGCCGGTGAAGGTCGGTGACCGCGTGCGCGTCTCCGGCAAGGTCGTCGAGTACAACGGCCTGACCGAGATCTCGCCGGCCACCGCGGTCAACGTGTGCGGCACCGGCGTCATCACGCCGACCAAGGTGAAGCTGCCGCTCAAGAAGGGCGTCACCTTCGAGCGGTACGAGGGCATGCTCGTCACCTTCAAGGGCGACCTGGCGGCCTCCGAGATCTACAACCTCGGCCGGTTCGGCGAGATCACCCTCGCGGAGGGCGGCCGGCTGTGGCAGCCGACCGACCGCAAGAACGTGGACACCGAGAAGGACGCGCGGCGGACGATCCTGCTCGACGACGGGTTCAACGTCCAGAACCCGGCGACCCTGCCGTACCACTCGACCGGGTTGAACACCGTCCGGATCGGCGACCGGGTCAAGGATCTGACCGGTGTGCTCACCTACGGCTTCGACGCCTACCGGATCCAGCCCCTCCAGCCCTTCGAGTTCGAGCCGGCGAACCCGCGTCCCGTCCAGCCGGCGAAGGTCGGCGGCGACGTCCGGGTGGCGAGCCTCAACACGCTCAACTGGTTCACCACGCTGAAGTCCCGGGGCGCGACCACCGCGGCCGAGCGGGACAGGCAGCTCGCCAAGCTGGTCGCCAACATCACCGGGCTCGACCCCGACGTGGCCGGGCTGATGGAGGTCGAGCGCAACTCCGACGTGGCGCTGAACACCCTGGTCGACGCCCTCAACGCCAAGGCCGGCGCGGGTACGTACAAGGCGATCACCCACCCCAACCCGGGCACCGACCTGATCCAGACCGCGCTGATCTACAAGCCGGCCAAGGTCACCCCGGTGGGCCCGGCGCAGTCCTCCTCCGACCCGATCTTCAACCGGCCGCCGCTGGCCCAGACGTTCCGCAAGGCGCAGGGGAACGGCCAGACCTTCACCGTGCTGGTCAACCACTTCAAGTCCAAGGGCTGCAGCGACGTCGACGGTCCCGCCACCGGCGCCGACGCCGAC
The DNA here is from genome assembly GCF_001570365.1 of Microtetraspora fusca. Lineage (GTDB taxonomy): Bacteria > Actinomycetota > Actinomycetes > Streptosporangiales > Streptosporangiaceae > Microtetraspora > Microtetraspora fusca. The sequence continues at coordinate 51,050 of NZ_BBYK01000054.1, forward strand.
CAGGGCGACGGCCAGAGCTGCTACAACGCCAAGCGGACCAAGCAGGCCCAGGCCTTGCTGTCCCTGATCGACAGCCTGAAGCTGCAGAACACGCTCGTCCTCGGCGACATCAACGCGTATGGCGAGGAGGACCCGATCCACACGCTGGAGGCGGGCGGACTGACCAGCCTGAGCAAGAAGTACGTCTCGGTGAAGGACCGCTACAGCTACGTCTTCGAGGGCCTCTCCGGCGAGCTCGACCACGCCCTGGCCGACAAGAAGCTGAGCAAGCTCGTGACCGGCGCCACCATCTGGCACATCAACAGCGACGAGGGCCGGTTCATGGACTACAACACCGAGTTCAACCCGCCGTACCTGTACGCGCCGGACGCCTACCGCTCCTCCGACCACGACCCGCTGCTGGTGGGCCTGAAGCTCTGACGGAGCGTTTCTCCCCGTGAGGCCCGGGGCGCGGCACACCCGTGCCGCGCCCCGCGGTTTCGGCGCAAGGATGCGGAACGCGGCTCGCCGTCGGCACGCGTACAGGCGCCTGCAAGCGGCGTGCAGGCGGTCGCCCGCTTCCCGAAAGCGGCGTGCAGGCGGGTGCGCCTATCACTGAGGTGCAACCCCGGCAGCACCCGTCCTCGAATGTGGGGGGAACCGAAATGCGTCGCTCCATCCGTAACCTGCTCGCTCTCTCCGCCGTCGGCGCGACCGTCGCCCTCGGTGTCCCGGCGGCCGCGACCGCCGCGAGCGCCTCCACCGCCACCACCGCCGGCGCGGCCTCCGCCTCCGCCGGCAACAACCCCTACTGGGGCCCGTACTGGTCGAAAGGCCGTTTCGCCAAGGCCAACGGCTACATCGACGTCTACTGGGACGACGACACCTCCAACAGCGTTCAGGTCACCGGCAAGCTGTGGGACCTCGACAGCCGCACCGAGCGCCAGGGCGGCAAGTGCGCGTACGTGAGGTTCCGCTTCCAGGACCTGGACGACGTGGACGACGTCTCGCCCAGCTTCAAGTCGTACAAGTACTGCGGGGCGGGCGGCTCCAAGAGCTTCAGCGTCCAGCGGTCCGACCTGCGGAGCGTCCAGGTCCAGGTCTGCCAGATCGGCCTGTACGGCAGGTACCCGACCAAGTGCGGCTACTGGTACTGGCTCGGCGGCGACCGCCTCTACGGCAACTGATCCCCTTCACGCACGCGCGGCCCGCCCCCTCGCTGGGGGCGGGCCGCGCGTGCGCTCGGCGGTGTCAGCGGCGGATCGCGCGGCCGGGCAGCGCGTCGAGGACCGGCTCGCCGTCGCGCACAACGTGCCGTCCGCCGACCAGCACGTGGGCGTAGCCGGTCGAGGGCCGGGTGCTGTCCGCGTAGGTGGCCTGGTCGCTGACGAGCTCGGGGGAGAAGACGACCAGGTCGGCGTCGCACCCCGTCTGCACCCGGCCCTTGCGCCGCATGGCGGGCACCGACTCCTCCAGCACCCGCGCGGGCAGCAGGCTGCACCGGCGCACCGCCTCGATCAGCGACAGGCGTCCCGTCTCCCGGACGTAGCGGCGCAGGACCTTGGAGAACGTGCCCGCCGTACGGGGATGGGTGACGGCCCGCGGCGGCAGCGGCCACGCCATCGGATCCGGCCGCTCGCCTCCCGTCCACGTCAGCGGCATCGCGTCGGAGCCGATCACGGTGTCCTCGCCGAGCAGCGCGCGGTCCATGACGGCCACGTCCGCCGGGACGTCCTCGTCGAGGAAATGGACGATCACCAGGCCGCCCGGGTCGGCGGCGCGCAGCTCGCGCAGCCGCGCCGCGTCGGCCACCCGTTCCCCTGTCGGGGCGTAGACGAGCGAGTCCGGCCGCATGCCCCTGTTGCCGAGCAGTTCGGGGGCGAGGAAGGTCGCGCCGATGCCGGTCATGCCCGCGCCGTACGGGTAGGCCTCGGTGGACACCCGTGCGCCCTCGGCGCGTACGTGCTCGATGAGGGCGAGCACCCGGTCGACCTGGCGCAGGGACGTGCTGTTGACGTGGCAGTAGTGCATGTGGGCCCCGGTGGCCGCCGCGGCGCGCGTCACCTCCGTCGCGCCGTCGATCGGGATGTCGGGCGTCTGCTCGACGAGGTCGCGGGCGTGCGTGTAGGTCGGCACGCCCGCCTCGGCCGCGAGCCCGGCCACGGCCAGGTACTCCTCGGGGGCCACCCGCGGGGCGTAGCCGACGAGCAGGCCGATCCCCAGCGCTCCGGCGGCGAGGTCGGCGCGGATCAGCTCGAACAGCGCGTCGAGCCGGCGCGGGGTCGCCTCGCGCTGCCAGGCGGGGTCGCCGAGGTGGCTCAGCCCCGCGGCGAGGCCGCCGCCGGGGGGAAGGTCGCCGACGGCCGTCATCCTGGCCTGCGCCCAGGAGGCGGAGAACCCGTAGTTGAGCGGTCGCCCCTCGGCGGCGGCCGCGTCGTAGGCCTCGCCGACCGGCGCGACGCCCGCCTCCAGGTCGAGGGCCGTGGTCACGCCGTCGAGCGCCTGGAGGCGGTGACCGGCGATGGTGTGGGAGTGGCTGTGCAGGTCGATCCAGCCCGGGGCGAGCACCAGTCCGGAGACGTCGAGCGTTTCGCGTCCCTGGAGCGGGCCGGGCGACACCGCCGTGATGGTCGCGCCGGTCACCCCCACGTTCGCGACCGCGTCGTGGCCGGTTTCCGGGTCGAGCACTCTGGCTCCCGCCAGCACCAGATCATGGGTCATGACCGTCATGCGGCGAGCCTAGGTACGGCCGGGCCGCCCGGCTTCGTCCGGAACACCGAAAAGGGGCGGGTCCTCTTGTCCGCCCGGCCCATCATGCCCCTGATCGGCGGCCGGGCGGCACGTACGGATCGTCGCCGAGAGTGAGCACCGCACCCGGAAGTCTCGGGCCGTCCGCCGCCGCGCGAGGCCCGGTCGCACCCATCGGTGGTGCTCTTCGGCCTCGCGTCGCCGCGCCTTTGGGGCCCGCCGCATCACCCCGGACCCGGCTCCCCGCGGCTGATTCCCGGATCTCCCGCTGTGCTGCAGATTGATCTCTTAAATAATGCCGATCCTGGCCGAGCCGGTCGACCTGGTCGTCGAGGGCTACTCGTCGGACACCGAGATCGAGAACCTCGACGCGTACCGCGCGGAGCTGCGTGAGACGCTCCACCTCCGGCCGGAGGCGCCGATCGTCCTCGTCTCGCACCACCTCAGCCACCCGTACAGCGCCTTTCCTCCCTCGCCGGTCGAGCGTGCGGCCGGGCTCGTGGTCGACGCGCAGGGCAGCCGCGTACGCGACCTCACCGAGGAGGTGGACCTGCCGCCGGGCGCCGGCGGGCACATGCTGGAGGTCGCCTCCTTCTATCGCTGCGAGCGCGGGCGGATCGAATGCCTGGCCAAGCAGCCTCTGGGACGGCGGCTGGGCCCGCCCGGCGGGCCTGGGCTGCTTCTACGCGCGTGGGCTGCGCGCTGTACGGGCTGATCGCCTGCCTCGGGCGGCAGAGCGCGTTCCGCTGGACGGACGACTTCCTCGGGCCGGAGCCCGACCGGGCCGAGATCGAGGCGGCCGTGCGCGACCTCCCCGACGACCTCGTCGCCGAGCGGCCCGCCGACCTCGCCGCCGCGATCGTCGAACTCCTGGAGGCCGGACGGGTGGTGGGCCTGCACCAGGGACGCAGCGAGTTGGGCCCGCGCGCGCTCGGTCGCCGCCCGCAACGTCAGCAGGCCTCCGGCACGCGGGCTCGGCTGCTCGACATAGCCCCTGATCATCTCGTCCTCCCCGCCTCCGGGAACGCGCCGTGACGCCGACGATCCACCCGCCCCCCGAACAGAGGGAACACGGCGTCCCGGACGCGGGTGACTCCCACCCGGGTCATTTCACGCCCACGGTTGGGCCGCCTCGGCGAGGCGCGCCGCGCCCGGAGGCGGAGCCCTGAATAGCCTCCCCGGGACTACTTCCTGTGAGGGGATGACGGTGTCTTCCAGGGACAAGGTGTCTTCCAGGGACAAGACGAACGCGGGCGGCGCGCACCGCCGCCGCCTGCTCGGGGCGGCCGCACTGATCGCCGCGGGCCTTGCCGCGCCGCTCGGCCTGCTCGCCGCTCCCACGGACGCGGTGCAGGGCGAGGCCCAGCGCCTGATGTACGTCCACGTGCCCGCGGTGCTCACCGCGTACGCCGCCTTCGCCGTCATGGTGGCGGCCAACGTGCTGTACCTGGCCCGCCGCGCCGAGCGGTGGGACCGGCTGGGCCGCGCGGCGGCCGAGCTGGGCGCCGGTCTCACCGCCCTCACCATCGCGCTGGGTGTCCTGTGGGCCCGGCCCGTGTGGGGCGTCTGGTGGACCTGGGACCCGCGCCTGGTCAGCACCGCGGCGATGCTGCTGCTGGCGCTCGGCTGCCTCGCCGTACGGGCCTGGCCCGGCGAGGCGGGCGCGGGGGCTCGCCGGGCGGCGCTGGCGGGACCGCTGGTGGCCGCCGCGATGCCGGTGGTCCACTTCTCCGTGTTGTGGTGGCGGACGCTGCACCAGCCGCCGTCGCTGCTCAAGCCGTCCGGGGCGGTGCCGATCGACCCGCCGATGCTCGTCGCGCTCCTCGCCGGGATCGCGGCCTTCCTGCTGGCCGGAGCCTGGGTGGTCGCGCGGCGGTACCGCTCTCTCGCCGCCGCGCTCGAGACCCCGACCCGGCCCCGCGAGGACGTGGAGCCCGCGCCCTTGAGGGCCGCGGCGTGACCGGCGTGACGGATGCGTCCGTCACGGGCGCGGGATGGGTGTGGGCGGGCTACCTGCTCACCGCCGTGACCTGGGGCTGCTACGCCGCCTGGTCCGGAAGGAGGCGGTCGTGAAGTTCGTGTCGTCGCGGCGCCTGCCGCTGCTGCTCGTCTTCTCCGCCGGGATCGCGCTCACGTGCCTGGCGGTCTCCGGGCTCGGGGACGGGCTCGTCTACTACCGGACGCCCAGCGAGATCGCGCAGAGCCACGCCGCCCTGGCCCGGCGCACCCGGGTCGGGGGAGTCGTCGTGCCGGGCTCGGTCCACCGCGAGGGGAGCGTGCTGCTCTTCCTGCTCTCCGACGGCACGGCCGTCCTGCGGGTCGCCTATCAGGGCGAGCGGCCACCGGTCTTCCGTGAGGGCCAGGGAGCGGTGGTCGAGGGCATCACCGGCCCGGACGGCCTCTTCCGCTCTGACCGCCTCATGGTGAAGCACTCCAACGAGTACCGAGCCGAGGCCGCCACCCCGTGAACTGCCTGCTCGGAACCCTCGCGCTCGCCCTGGGCGCGGCGGCGTCCGCGGTGGCCGCCCTCGCCTGGCCCCGCCCGGCGAGGCGCCGTACGGCCGTCGCGGCCACGGCGGCGGCGCTCGGCTGCGCGGCGGCCGCGTTCGCCGTGCTGGAGAACGCGCTGCTCACCCGCGACTTCGGGGTCGCCTTCGTGGCCGGGCACGGGGGCCGGGACGTCTCGCCGTACTACACGGTCACCAGCCTGTGGTCCGGGCTCGAAGGCTCGATGGTGCTGTGGCTGCTCGCGCTCGCCGGCTTCGCCTGGGCGGCCGGCCGCCAGCGGGGGGAGGACCCGCGGCGGCCGGTCGCGATGACGGTGATCACGCTGGTGTGCGGGTGCTTCTTCGCGCTCACCCTGCTGGCCGCGAACCCGTTCGAGCCGGCCGCCGCCGTACCCACTGACGGGCCCGGCCCGAACCCGCTGCTGCGCGGCCACCCGCTCATGGGGATCCACCCGCCGCTGCTCTACCTCGGGTACACCGGCCTCGTCGTGCCGTTCGCGTACGGCGTCGCCGGCCTGCTCACCGGGGACGGCGGGCGCGACGGAGTGCGGACCATACGGCGGTGGACCCTGCTCGCCTGGATCCCCCTGACCGCGGGCATCGTGCTCGGCGCCTGGTGGTCGTACGGCGTGCTCGGCTGGGGTGGTTACTGGGAGTGGGACCCGGTGGAGAACGCCTCGATCGTCCCGTGGTTCGTGACCACGGCGCTGCTGCACTCGCTGATGGTGCAGGAACGGCGCGGCGCGCTGCGGCGCTGGAACGTCTCGCTCGCGGTCGCCGCGTTCCTCCTCGTGCTGACCGGCACCTTCCTCACCCGCAGCGGGGCGGTGAGCAGCGTCCACTCCTTCACCGCCTCGGCCGTCGGCCCGGCGCTGCTCGGCCTGCTCACCGCGGCGCTGGTCGCCACCGGCGGGCTGCTCGCCCGGCACGCCGACCGGTCCGGCGCCGGGCCGGGGCTCAGGCCGGGTTTCTCCCGCGACCTGCTGTTCCTCGTCAACAACGTGCTGCTGACGACCCTCGCCTTCACGGTGCTCCTCGGCACGCTGGCCCCGCTCGTCGTGGAGGCCGTGCGGGGGACGCCGGTCACCGTCGGCCCGCCGTACTTCGACCGGATGGCGATCCCGCCCGCGCTGGCGCTGCTCGCGGCCATGGCCGCGGCCCCGCTGGTGCCCTGGGCGCGGGCGGACCGGCGCATCCTCGCCCGGCGGCTGCGCGTCCCCGTCGCGCTCGGCGCGCTGACCGTCACCCTGCTCGGCCTGACCGGCCGCCACCGGCCCCTGCCGCTGCTCGCCTTCGGCCTCGGGGCGTTCGCCCTGGCGGCGGTCGCGACCCGCGCGGCGGAGACGATCAAAAGCCGGGGCGGGACGACGCTCGCGCGCGGCGCGGTCCGCCGCCGTCTCGGCGGCCTGCTCGTCCACGCCGGGATCGCGCTGGCCGCCGTGGCCGTGACCGGCTCGTCCGCGTACGCGCAGGAGGGCCGGGCGCGGCTCGCGACGGGGCAGGTCCTCGACGTCGGCGGCTACCGGGTGCGCATGGAGGGCACCGAGGAGGTGCGGACCGGGGACAGCCTGACCGGTACGGCCCGGGTGAGCCTGTCGCATGACGGGTGGCCGCTGGGCGTGTTCCGGCCGTCGCTGGTGCTCTATCCGGCGAGCGGCGCCCCTCCCGTGGCGAACCCCGCCATCCGCACCGGCCCGTTCGACGACGTGTACCTCACGGTGACGGAGATCGACCCCGCCACGCGGTCGGCGGAGATCGGCGTCGCGGTGAACCCGCTGATGGTCCTCCTCTGGACGGCGGGCGGCCTGATCGTGGCGGGCGGCGTGGCCGCCGTACCGCAGGGCCGGAGGCGGCGGGCGGCCATTCCGCGTCCGCCGGACGGGGCGGCGACGACGGCGCGGGAGGAGGCCGGAACGCGATGAGCCGCACGCCGAGGGGCACGCGTACGGAGGATCGGGCCGGGGACGCGCGGGCGAAGGCCCGCACATCGCGAGCGGGGGCTCCGGCAGAGAACGCGCCGGCCGGATCCCGCGTTCGGGAGGGGGACGCGCCGAGGGGATCCCGCGTGGTGGGGGCCCTGCCCCGCGTGCGGCGGCTGCGCCCGGCCCTCGCCGTGGTACTGGCGACGATCCTCGCGGCCGTCCTCGCGTACGGCCTGGCCAGGAAGGGGAGCACGGACCCGGCCGTGATCCGGCGGACGCCGGACCTCGCGGGAAGCACCCTGGACGGGCGGGACTTCCGGCTCGCCGGGCTGCGCGGGCACGTCGTGCTGGTCAACGTCTGGGCCTCCTGGTGCGGCCCCTGCCGGGAGGAACTGCCGCTGCTGCTGGACACCGTGCGGCGATACGCCCCCCGGGGGCTGCGCGCGGTGGGCGTGGACACGCGCGACGGGCGGCCGGCGGCGCGGGCCTTCCTCGAGGAGTCCGGCGACGGCGGGTTCCCGCACCTGTTCGATCCGGACGGGCGGCTGGCGGTCGAGCTCGGCGCGTTCGGGGTGCCGGAGACCTTCCTGCTCGACCGGAACGGCGTGATCGTCCGCCGCCGCGTCGGCCCCCTCACCGAGGAGTGGATCGAGGCGAACGTCCTGCCGGAGCTGGCCGCGTGATCGCCGTCCGCCGCCGTGACCGCCCCGCCTCCGGACGCCGGCCAGCGTGCCCCACCCTGGGCCGTCCCGCACGCGGCCGTCGTCATCCTGGCCGCTCCGTTCTCGGCCGCCTCGCTCTCAGCCGTCCCAGGTTCGGGCGTCCCTTGACCGGCCGGAGCCTGGCCGCCCGTGTGGCGACCGGCGGCCTGGCCGTCCTGCTCGCGCTCGCGGCGCTGGCGGTGTGGCGGTCGGCGCAGCGGGAGCCGGCGGACCGCGCCACCGAGGTGGCCGAGATCGCCTCGGGGCTGCGCTGTCCCGACTGTGAGGGGCTGTCCGCCGCCGAGTCGTCCTCGACCATGGCCCGGGCCGTGCGCGAGGAGATCGGACGGCAGCTCGCCCAGGGGCACGATCCCGACCAGATCCGGCAGTTCTTCGCGAGCCGGTACGGCCCGGCGTTCCTGCTTTCGCCCCCGGTGTCGGGCGCGTCGGCGATCCTGTGGGCGCTGCCCGTGGTCGTGTTCGCCGTCGGCTGCGCGGCCGTCCTCGCGCTTCTCCTGCGCGGACGACGCCGCACCTGTTCCTTGCGCCGGGACCGGGAACGCGGTTCGCCCGCTCCTCGCCCGCGTCGCGCCGGGATCGCGCTGCCGGCCGCCGCCGTGGCCGCGGGCGTCCTCGCGCTGCTGCTGGCCCGGCCGGACGCGCGGGCGGCGCCACCGCCCGCACCGCGCGCGGACGGCCCCGCCGACCTCGTCTCCCTCGGCCGGACCCTCGACTCCATGGGTGACGCCGAGGGCGCCGTACGGGCCTACCGCGAGGCCGCCGCGCTGCTCCCGGAGGACCCGCGGATCCCGCGCCTCCTCGGGCTCGCCCTGCTGAAGGCGGGCCGTCCCGCCGAGGCCGTCGCGCTGCTGCGGCCCCTGCTCGCGCGCTCCCCGGACGACGACGAGCTGCTGCTCGTCCTCGGGGCCGCCGAACTCACCGCCGATCCGCCCGCCGGGCGGCGCACGCTCCGGCGCTTCCTCCGGCTCGCCCCGCCGGGCCACCCCGCCGTCGCGCGGGTGCGCCGGCTGCTCGCCGTACGGCACGACGGAACAGGAGCCGCTGGAGCCGCCACACCGTGACGGCCACGGCGAGGAGCAGCGCGGCGCGGGCCGCGCGGCGGGCGACGCCGCGTCCCGTGCGCCGGCTCCGGTGCGGCGCGTCCTGGATCGGGACCCCGGCATAGGACGTGGCGGCGCTGTGGCACGCCTCCTCCCGCTCCGCGTACGCCATGTTGGCGAGCAGTCGGACCTCGGGGAAGGAGCCGTGCGCCGGGCGCACGTACTCCCAGCGCCAGTAGCCGTCCGGCTGGCGCCAGACCTCGATGCGGTCGTCCCACCTCACGCGCCGGCCCCCTCCTCCCCGGACGCGGCGGGCCGTTCCGCCCCCGCCGCACGCCGCTCGCCGCCCTCCACATCGGGCGGCCGACGGCGGATCACGGCGGCGATCCGCCGCCACCGCAGGTCGAGCAGCGTCGCCTCCGGGTCCTCGCGCAGCGCCCGCGCCAGCACGTACGCCACGGCCCCGATCGCCACGGGGACGACCAGTACGACGATCCGCATCGTACGGACGATCCCGAAGACGGGGATCTGGAAATAGCGCGCCACCACGTCGTCCGAGGAGGCGAGCAGCAGCAGGCCGTAGAACGACGCGCCCCACGCCCAGGCGGCCACCCTGGCCGGGCTGTCCCGCGGCCGGTCGAGCACCTGGTGGCGGCCCCGGCCACGGGTGAGCCGCCGGTCCAGCCACGGCCACAGGTACAGCACGAGGAAGGTCAGCGCGGGCATGACCACGCCGGGCACGAACGGCGCCGGGACCAGATAGCCGAAGATCCGGAACTCGTACGGGGGATACAGCCGAAGCGCCCCCTCGACCCAGGCGAGGAACCAGTCCGGCTGCGCCGGGGAGGTGGCCCCGCTCGGCCGGAACGGGCCCCACACCCACACCGGGTTGATCTGGACCAGGCCGCCGAGCCCGAACGTGACGGCGAACACGGCGCACATCAGGGCCAGCGACCGGAAGCCGTACGTCGGCCACATCTTGGAGCCCACCACGTTGTCCTGGGTGCGGCCGGGGCCGGGGAAGTGCGTGTGCTTCTGCCGGATCAGGATCGCGAGGTGCGCGCCGATCAGGGCGGCGATCGCGCCGGGCAGCAGGAGCACGTGCAGGATGTAGAGCCGGGGGATGATCGACGTCCCGGGGAACCCGCCGCCGAAGAGCAGGAAGGCCGCCCACGGCCCGACCACCGGCACCGACAGCAGCGTCGCGGCGGCGATCCTGAGCCCGGTGCCGGACAGGAGGTCGTCGGGCACGGAATAGCCGGCGAAGCCGGTGGCGATCCCGAGGAGGAACATCGTCAGCCCGATCACCCAGTTGATCTCGCGCGGCTTGCGGAACGCGCCGGTGAGGAAGATCCGGGACAGGTGCGCGACGATCGCGGAGAGGAAGACGAGCGCCGACCAGTGGTGGGTCTGCCGCATGAGGAGGCCCGCCCGCACGTCCCAGCTCAGCGTCACGGCCGACGCGTACGCCGCGGACGCCCGCACCCCGCGCATCGGGCCGTACGCGCCGGTGTAGACGGTCTCGGCCGGGCTCGGTTCGAAGAACAACGTGAGGAAGACGCCCGTCGCGACCAGCGACACGAAGGAGTAGAGGGCGATCTCGCCCAGCATGAACGTCCAGTGGTCGGGGAAGACCTTGGCCAGCGTCTTCCTGGTCACGGACGCGATCCGCACTCTGCCGTCCAGCCACAACAGCACGCGGCGGACGGCCCATCTGGTGATCATGCCGACCTCCAGTAGCCCGGTCCGACCGGAGTGGGGAAGTCGCCCCGCGCGACCAGCACCCCCTCGGCGTTCACGCCGATCGGAAGCTGGGGGAGCGACCGCGCGGCGGGCCCGGCGACCGGCGAGGCGCCCTTCAGGACGTCGAACACCGACTGGTGGCACGGGCACACGAGCTGCTCGGCGGTCTGCACGTACAGCGCGACCGGGCAGCCCGCGTGCGTGCAGATCTTGGAGTAGGCGACGACGCCGTCCACCGTCCACGCCTTCCGCCCGCGCGGCAGCGCGAGCCGCGCCGGGTTGACGCGTAGCAGCACGGTCATGGCGTGGTCGTCCTTGAGGCGTCCCTCGGGGAACGCCGTCACGATCCCGCCGAGTGCGATGTCGGAGGGCCGCAGCGGCGCGCCGTCCGCGTTCACGAGCCGGACGCCGTCACGCCACGCGGTACGGCGGAGCGCCCGCCAGGGCGTGGGCCCGTGGAACAGCAGCGACCGGATCGGGAACACGAGCGCCACGCCGAGCGTGCCGAGGGCGAGCATGAGCATCCGGCGCGGCAGGGCCGCCCGGACGACCGGCTCCTGGTCCGCGTCCAACTCGGCGGTGAAGGCGCGCCGGGCCTCGGGAGGCGAGATCATCGCCTCCCGTTCCTCCACGTACGGCCCCTGCGGGAGCAGGCGTGCGGCCCACACGGCGAACCCGGCGGCCAGGCCGGCGAAGGCGAGGCACAGGGCGAGCCCGAGGAGCTGCGTCTGGTTCCCGAGGACGTAGACCGCGGCGAAGGAGACCGCGGCGAGCACGGTGAGCGCGAACGCCGCCGCGACGAGCCGCTCCGCGGTCCGGCGTCCCCGCCCGTTCATCGCGCCCGCTTTCCGAGCGCCCGGATGACGAGCAGCAGCACGCCCAGGCCGAGCACCCACGCCACGACGCCCTCGGTGACCGGGCCGACCCCGCCGAGCGGCCAGCCGCCCGCGCCGGACGTGCGCGGCAGCGTGCGGATGTACGCGATGACCGAGTTGAGCGCGCCGTCGCTGAGCGTCCCCCGGCCGAACTTCGGCATCGCCCCCGGCCCGAGTCGTACGGCCTCGGCGATCTGGACGGGCGCCGTCCCCGTCAGGGACGGGGCGTACCGCCCGGCGGGCAGCGCGCCGCCCTCGCCGGTGGAGGAGTGGCAGGCGGCGCAGTCGCGCAGGTAGATCGTCAGACCCTGCTGTACGTTCCCCTTGCCCACGGCCGGGATGGCGGGGCCGGGCCCGAACGAGGCGACGTAGGAGACCAGGGCGTCGATGTCCCGCCGGCCGAAGGCGGGAGGGCCGTGTCTCGGCAGCGCCCGCGGGTTCGGCAGCGGCATCCGGCCGGTGGAGAGCCAGAAGTCCGCGCTCGCCGCTCCCACGCCTTTCAGGCTCGGGCCGTACTGGGAGCCCTCGCCCCGCTGGCCGTGGCAGCTCGCGCAACTGATCCCGTACAGCTGCCGCCCCCGGACCATCGGCGACGGCGACGGCGCGGGAGCTGAAACCGCGGCCGGACGCGGACCCGCCGCGGGCGCGGCGAAGGAGAGCAGGGGCGCGGCGAGCAGTGGCACGGTGAGCAGGGGCGCGATGATCTGTCGCTGGGTCGGCACGGTCAGTCCAGGGTGAAGAGGTAGGCGGCGATGTCGCGCGCGTCCTGCTCGGTCACGCCGAGGTTCGGCATGGCCGTCCCCGGCTCGATCGCGGGCGGGTTGCGGATCCAGCGCTGCAGGTTCGGCCCGCTGTTCGGCAGCTCCCCGGCGATGTAGCCGCGCCGTCCGAAGGACGTGAGCGGCGGGCCCACGAGCGCGTCCCCCTCGACGCCGGGCACGGTGTGGCAGGAGGTGCAGCCGTACCGGCTGAGGAGGAGCCGCCCCTTCGCCGGGCTGCCGTCGGGCACCTCCGGCGGCGGCTCGCCGCCCGCGCCGCAGCCTCCGGCGCACGCCGCCAGCACCGCGAGCGCGACCGCGGCGATCACGCGGCGGCCGGGGACGGCGCCGCCCCGCCGCCTCATCGGCCGGCCTCCTCCGACGAGGACGCGGGCAGCGTCATGGCGTCGTTCCCCCTTTCCGCGGTCCCCATCCAGGCGAGGAAGAAGACCACGATCGCGGCGAAGTAGACGACGTCCGCCGGCACCCACATCACCAGGCCGGCGAGCTGCTGGTCGGCCAGCGGGTTCGCGCCGGACGCGGCCGCGGCCGCCGCCTGGGACGGGTACAGCGGAGCGGGCGCCAGCGTGAGGACGGCGCCGAGCGCCGCCGCCGGCAGCGCGGTGACGAACAGGTAGAGCGTCGCGACCGGCGGGCAGAGGCGGTGCCGGGTGGGGGTGACTGTGTGCCACCACAGGAGCCAGGCGGCGGCGAGGAAGCAGGCGTGCTCGGCCACGTGCACCGGCTCGACGTCGAGCGCGAGGTCGTAGGCGGCCGGAAGGTGCCAGATCCACAGCACCGCCGAATGGACCGCCCAGGCCGTGACCGGGAAGTAGAGCGGCCGCAGCACTGTGCGGCTCCGGTGCCGGAGGGCGGCGAGCCGGGCACGCCATCGCGGCGGCAGGACGAGCGGGAGCACCAGCCCGGGGGCTCCGGCCGCGAGGAGCGGCGCGGCCACGACCATGAGCAGCATGTGCTGCGCCATGTGCGCGGAGAACCGTTCGTCGGCCAGGTGGTCGAGCGGCGGCAGCAGCGCGGTGGCGAGCGCGAGCAGGCCGGCCGCGAAGGCGGCGACCCGCCACCGCCCGAGGCGCTTGGCGCCCGCCGCCGACAGCCGCATGACGTTTCGAGAGGGCCGCCCCGCCGGGACGGCAAGGGGCCGCCGTCCCGCGAAGACCCGCAGGCCGGCGAGGTAGCCGCCGGCCGCGACGACGATCCACGCGGTCACGGCGATCGCGTCCCAGCCCCAGGAGCCGGTGTCGTCGCCGTGCGCGAGCGCCGTCATGTCACGCACGGCTGGAACGTCGCCACCGCGCCTCCGCCGAAGAGGATTATCACCGCGGCCAGGCCGTCGAGCCAGAGGCCGATCTGGGCGGTGAAGCGGATCCGGTCGGTCTTCCACTCCGCCCATCCGCCCAGTTCCCGGGAGGACGTCCACCAGGCCGTGGCCAGCGCCGCCAGCGCGATCGCCGCGGGCAGCACCGTGGCGGTGATGACCACGGCGTGCAGCGACATCCCGGCGACGGCCGTGTGGCCGCTGTGGCAGACCAGCTCGACCAGCCCCCAGGCGGTGATCAGGTGGAGCGCCCAGGCGACGACGCCGCCGAGCACGCCGAACCACAGCAGCAGCCCGCGGAACCAGGACTTCCACGGCTGGGCCTCCTTGGCCGGGTGGGAGGTGCCGCTCATCGAGGTCACGCCCCCCCGCTCACAGCTTCGGACTGAGATAGATCGTGAACAGGATGAAGACCCACACGGCGTCCACGAAGTGCCAGTAGAACGCCACCAGCCGCACCCGTTCGTGGCGCTTGGCGCTGAACTTGCCGCGCAGCGCCGCCACGATCGTGAACAGGATCATCACCAGCCCCACGGCCACATGCGTCCCGTGGAAGCCGGTGATGCCGTAGAAGAGCGAGCCGTACACGTTCTCGCTCCAGGAGAACTTCTTGAACTTCTCCATGTACTCGCTGCCCTGCAGGCCGAGGAAGGTCGCGCCGAGCAGCAGGGTCAGCGCCAGGCCGCCCTTGAGCTGCCCGGTGCGGCCGTGCCGTACGGCCCAGTCGGCCCACAGCATGGGCCCGCTGCTGCTCACCAGCAGCGCGGTCATCACGAGGGGCTTGGTCAGCTCGGGGTTCTCGATGCCGCCGGGCGGCCACGGCCCCCGGGTGGAGAACCGGATGTAGAAGTACGAGGCGAGCACGCAGGCGAAGAGCATGCCCTCCGTGGTGACGAACATGACCATGCCCCACCAGGCCGGGGTCCGGCCGCTGGGCGGGACCCTGCGGTGCGGAGCGGCCCTCCGCTTGCTCGCGGCGGCCCTCTGGCCTCGCGTGACGCTCATGCGGACGCCTCCTCCCGCTCGCCTCCGGCCGAACCGCCGCCCTCGCCCTCGCCTCGCCGTTCGCCTCCGCCGGAGCTCCCGGGACGGTCCCTCGGCCACAGCCACCACATGAGGGAGAACCCGAAGACGGCCGCCCCCGCGATCGCCGCGAGGTATCCGCCGAGGAGCAGCGACGTGAACGCGATGAGGAGCCCGAACGCGGCCACGAACGGGACCGGCGTGTCCTCCGGCATCTCGACCCCGAGTTGCGGCTCGGCGTCGAGCTCGGTGGTGCGCAGCACGTCGTGGCCGTCGGCCTGCACGTGCAGCGGGGACCGGCTCTCCTCGTGGAACGAGTCCAGCGTCCGCTGGTCCCACAGCGGGTGCAGGCTGTACACGGTCGGGATGACGGCGAAGTCGTGCGTCGGCGGCGGAGAGGCGGTGGCCCACTCGAGCGTCTCGCCGCCCCAGGGGTCCGGCGGCGCCGGCGCCCCCCGCCGCAGGCTGTACAGCAGAGTGCTCAAGGTGACGAGCAGGCCCACGGCCAGCAGGTAGGCGCCGGCGGTGCTGAGCAGGTTCCACGCGTCCCACCCCAGCCCCGGGGAGAAGGTGTAGACGCGGCGCGGCATCCCGAGCAGCCCGGCGATGTGCATGGGAAAGAAGGTGAGGTTGAACCCGGCGAAGACCAGCCAGAACGACCAGAGCCCGGCCCGCACGCTCGTCGTCCGGCCGGTGAACTTCGGCCACCAGTAGAAGACGCCGCCGATGATGGGGAAGACCGCGCCGCCGAACAGCACGTAATGGAAGTGCGCGACGACGAAGTAGGAGTCGGTGCTCTGCTGGTCGAACGGCACGATGGCGAACATCACACCGGTGACCCCGCCCAGCACGAACACCAGGATGAAGCCCAGCGCCCACAGCATCGGGACGGCGAGCACGACCCGCCCGAGGAGCATCGTCCCCAGCCACGAGAAGATCTGGATCCCGGCCGGGATCGTGATGACGATGCTCGCCGCCGAGAAGAAGGTCATGGCGAGCTGCGGCAGCCCCACCGCGAACATGTGGTGGACCCACACGCCGAAGCTGATGATGCCGGTCGCCACCGTGGCCAGCACGATCACCGGGTACGCGGCGATGGGCCGCCGGGAGAACGTCGGCACGATCGCCGAGACGATGCCGAGCGCGGGCAGCACGATGATGTACACGTCCGGGTGGCCGAACAGCCAGAACAGGTGCTGCCACAGCAGCGCGTCCCCGCCGCCGGTGGGCACGAAGAACTTGGTGCCGAAGCGCCGGTCCAGGAACAGCATCGCGTTGGCGAGGTTCAGCGGCGGCAGCGCGAAGACCACCATGAACGAGGTCACCACCAGCGCCCACACGAACACCGGCACGCGGCTGAGCGTCATGCCCGGGGCGCGCAGCTTGAGCGCGGTCGCGATGAAGTTGATCCCCGACCCAGTGGTGGAGATGCCGAGGAACAGCAGCCCCAGGGAGTACACGTCCAGGTTGAGGTCGGGCGTGTAGCGGGCGCCGCTCAGCGGGACGTACGCGAACCAGCCGGCGTTCGGCGCGACCCCGAACAGCAGGCTGGAGAACATGAACAGGCCGGCCGCCGCGAACACCCAGTAGCCGAACGCGTTGAACCGCGGGAAGGCCATGTCGCGGGTGCCCAGCATGAGCGGCAGCAGGAAGTTGCCGAACCCGAACAGCATCGGCGTGGCGAAGAAGAAGATCATCGCCGTGCCGTGCAGGGAGAAGAGCTGGTCGTACACGCCCGGCGAGACCACCTTGCCCTCCGGGAGGGTGAGCTGGGTGCGCATTACCAGCGCCTCGATGCCGGCCAGGGTGAAGAACACCGCGGCGGTCACCATGTAGCGCCGGCCGATCCGCTTGTGGTCCACCGTGGTGATCCAGCCGCGCAGGCCGTGGCCCTCGGGCCAGTGGCGGGCCACCCGCTCGCCGGCCGCCTCCTCCGCCGCCCGGTACGCCCCCGCCGCGTCCGCGATGCTCATGGGCCCTCCTAACGCAGCGTTCCGAGGTAGGCGATGAGCGAGCGCAGGTCCTCGGGGGCCAGCGGCTGGGGCGGCATGGCGTTGCCCGGCTTGATCGACTGCGAGTCGGAGATCCAGCCGCCCAGGTAGCCGGGCGTGTTCGGGATCGCGCCCGCGGCCAGGAAGCGCCTGCCGCCCACGTGCGTCAGGTCCGGGCCGACCTTCCCGTCCGCCCGCGTGCCGCGCACGGTGTGGCACGCCGCGCAGGACGACGCCTCCAGCACCCGCAGGCCGCGCGCCGGCGCGCCGCCCGCGGGGACGGCCGCCGGGCGCGCCTGCCCGGCCAGCCAGGACGCGAACTCGGCAGCGGGCTGGGCGATCACGTGGAAGGCCATGTGGCCGTGCTGGAGCCCGCAGTACTCGGCGCACTGGCCCCGGTAGACGCCGTCGTGCTCGGCGCGCAGCCACATCTCGTTCACCCGCCCGGCGATGAGGTCGGTCTTCACCGCGAGCTGGGGCACCCAGAAGCTGTGGTTCACGTCGGCCGTGCTCAGCCGGAGGCGGACGGTGCTCCCCGTCGGGACGTGGATCTCGTTGGCGGTCACGAAGCCGGAGGCGGGGTAGCGCACCTCCCACCACCACTGGTGGCCGACGACCTCGATCACCAGCGCGTGGGGATCGCGCGGAACGGCCAGGTCACGCAGGTCGCGCAGGCCGACCGCGTACACGAACGCGAGCACGATCGCGGGCAGCACCACCCCCATCGTCACGACGAACGCGCGGCCGGACCCGGTCCGCGCGTGCACCCCGGCCCGCGTGCGCCGGGCCATCACCCAGGCGAGCAGCACCGCGACCAGCACGGCCACGACCACCGAGATGCCGAAGAGCAGCCACCACAGCCCCGCGACACGCCTCGCCCCCACGCCCGCCGGGGACAGCGTGGACGGCGCGGCGCCGCCGCACGAGGAGAGCAGCAGGAGCAGCGCCGGCGCGCCCGCCGCCCGGCACACGTGCCCGAGCCGCCGCCGGACGGAGGACGTCATCGGGGACGCCGCCCGTGCCGTCCGCCGTCCCATCACCCGCACGCTCCGTTCCCGCGCCGCCCGTTCCCCGCGCCGCGCGGGACGAGGTCATGCCTCTGCTCACCGGCCGTACGCCGTCGGAGTGCGAACGGAGGGGGCGGACGGCGATCGGCCTGCCCGTGCCCGGCCGACCGG
This sequence comes from Microtetraspora fusca, assembly GCF_001570365.1. Classification (GTDB taxonomy): domain Bacteria; phylum Actinomycetota; class Actinomycetes; order Streptosporangiales; family Streptosporangiaceae; genus Microtetraspora; species Microtetraspora fusca. The sequence goes on from NZ_BBYK01000054.1 coordinate 68,872, forward strand.
CCGATATGGCTCCGATACCAGGCGCTTCACCAGCACAAACACCGCCCGGCGGAACGTGGGGAGAGACAGCGGGCGTGGTGACGGAGTCTTTGCCCGATCTTCGCCGCGGCGGTCTTCCCGCCGACCCGGGAAGCGCGCCGGGACGTCAGCGGGCGAGCCGGCCGAGCAGGCAGGACGCGGCGGTGATGCCGGCCGCCGCGGCGGCGAGCAGGACCAGGAAGTCCAGCAGCAGGTGGGAGGGCGTGCCCAGCAGCAGGCCGCGCAGGGCGTCGACCTGGTAGCTGAGCGGGTTGACCGCGCTGACCGCGCGCAGCCAGTCCGGCATGACGTCGACCGGGTAGAGCGCGTTGGACCCGAAGAAGAGCGGCATCGTGATCGCCTGGCCGACGCCCATCAACCGGTCGCGGGTCAGCACGATCCCGGCGATGCTCATCGACAGGCAGGAGAAGAACGCCGAGGCCAGGAGCACGGCCGCGGCAACGCCGAGCAGGCGCAGCGGGTTCCAGGTCAGGGCGACGCCGAGCAGGGTGGCGAGCACGAGGACGACCGCCGCCTGCATCAAGGACTTGACCCCGGACGCGAACGCCTTGCCGGCCACCAGTGCGGCCCGCGGGGTCGGCGTCACTAGGAGCTTGGTCAGCACGCCCGAGTCGCGCTCCCAGATGATCATGATGCCGTAGAAGATCGCGATGAACATCGCCGACTGGGCGATGATCCCGGGCGCGAGATAGTCCAGGTACGGCACTCCTCCGGTCGGGATCGCCCGGATGCGGGTGAAGGTCTCGCCGAAGATCAGCAGCCACAGGGCGGGCTGGACGGCGCGCGTGTACAGCTCGGTCCGGTCGTGGCGCAGCTTCTGCAGCTCCACGAGGCACATAGCGCCGACCCTGGCGGGCAGCACCCACCATCCGGGACGGGCGCGGGGCGTGGTGAGCAGCGGGGCGAGCCCCAGGGCCGCGGCGGGTTCAGCCGAGACGGGAGGCCGTCCGGCGGGTGCGGCGGACATCACGGAAATCTCCCCCTTCTTCGCTCGCGCCGAGGTCGCCGCCGACGACGTCGCGGAAGACGTCCTCCAGCGTCGGCGCGGAGTCGTCCCCGCGGCGGTCGCGCAGCGCGGCCTTGAGCCGTTCCGGCGTGTCGAGCGCCTGGACGCGCCCGGCGTGCATGAGCGCGACGCGGTCGCAGTACTGGTCGGCTTCGTCCATGTAGTGCGTGGTGACCAGCACCGTCATCCCCGTGGCGGCCCGGATCGCGGTGATGTGCTCCCACACGCCGGTGCGCGCGATGGGATCGAGCCCGATCGTCGGCTCGTCGAGCATCAGCAAGCGCGGCGCGGTCACCAGGGCCTGGGCGAGTTCGAGCCGGCGGATCATGCCGCCGGAGTAGGTCCCCGCCATCCGGTCGGCGGCGTCGGCGAGGCCGACCGCCTCCAGCGCGAGCGCGACGCGCTCCGCCCGCTCGCGGCGGCGCACGTCGAACAGCCGGGCGAACAGGGCGACGTTCTCCCGTCCGGTGAGGCTCGCGTCCGCGGAGAGCTGTTGCGGGACGTACCCGATCATGCGCCGGACCGCCATCCGCTCCTTCGCCGCGTCGTGACCGAAGACCTGCACCGTCCCCGCCGGGACCGGCAGCAGCGTGGTGAGGCAGCGGATCGCGGTGGTCTTGCCCGCGCCGTTCGGGCCGAGCAGGCCGAAGACCTCGCCGGAGACGACCGTCAGGTCGACCCCGTCCACGGCCTTCGTCCGGCCGAAGGAGTAGCGCAGCCCGCGGCAGGAGACGGCGTCGGGGGCTACCCCACCGGTCGCCGTAGTTCCGGTCACGGGAGCGGGTGTCACGGTTCCGGTCGTCACCGGCTCGGGTGTCACGGTTCCGGTCGTCACGGGAGCGGGTGTCACGGGCTCGGGTGTCACGGCGTCGGGTGTCACGGTCCCTCCACTTCCTCGTGCAGGCTCTCGGCGAGCCGCCGCAGCGCCGGAAGCGCGGCGGCGAGCGCGGCCCGGTCGCCCTCGCCGAGCCGTACGACGTGCTCCTGGAGGAGCGCGGCGCGCCGGTCCCGCCAGGCCCGCAGCCGTGTCTCGGCCTCGGGCGTGGCCGACAGCCGGGCGGAGCGGCGGTCGGCCGGGTCGGTCTCGCGGAGCAGCAGGCCGGCCGCGATGAGCTGGTTGACCAGCGTGGACACCGAGTTCGCGGCGAGACAGAGCTCCCTGGCCGCCGCCGACACCCCGATTCCGGGGTTGTCCGTCGCCAGACGCAGCAGTTCCACCTGCGCGCCGCGCAGCGGCGGCGCGGCCAGCCCGGAGCGCAGCCGTCGCCGGACCAGCCGCTGAATGCCCGACAGGACGTCGGCGAGCGACACTGAAAGGAGCGAGCGGTCCGATTCGCTCATATAAGGGACGTTAGCTCTGCTTACGAGGTATTTCTAGGCATCTAGCCCCACGGAACGGCAAAGACCTGGGAGAACACGGGGACGGCTCCGCCGCTCCGGGGATATGTCAGTGAGCACGGCGCACGAGGAGCCGGGGTGTCGGCTGTCCGGGCACGGCCGCTCGGGTCGCCGCACTCCGGCGCCGCGGCCGGTCGTCTCGGCCCCGGGACGCGATCGGCCGGGCATGGTTCTTCGCCCTCTGGGAGAACAGTGCAGCAGGGACTATCATCTGATGGAATCATCGGATGATTGGCATTTCCCCAGGAAGTAAAGGCGGTGGCCATGGCACTGTGGGACCAGATCCCCGACGCCGACCCGGAGGAGACGGCCGAATGGCGCGAGTCCCTGGAGGCGCTCGTACGGGAGGCGGGCCCCGACCGGGCCCGCTATCTGATGGGGCGGCTGCTCGACACGATCGGAGCGCCGACGGTCCCCTACCTGAACACCGTTCCCACCGCTGAGGAGCCCCCGTATCCGGGCGACCTGGCGATCGAGGAGCGGATCGCGGCCTACGACCGCTGGAACGCCGCCGCCATGGTGACGAGGGGCAGCAAGCTCGGCCTCGGCGGCCACATCTCCACCTACGCCTCGGCGGCATGGCTGTACGAGGTGGGCTTCAACCACTTCTTCCACGGCACCGAGGACCAGGTCTACTTCCAGGGCCACGCCTCGCCGGGCATCTACGCCCGCGCGTTCCTGGAGGGGCGGCTGACCGAGGCCCAGCTCGACCGGTTCCGCCGGGAGGCCGGCGGGGGAGGGCTCCCGTCCTATCCGCATCCCCGGGCGATGCCGGACTTCTGGCAGTTCCCCACCGTCTCCATGGGGCTCGGCCCGCTGAACGCGATCTACCAGGCCAGGTTCAACCGCTACCTCGCCGCCAGGGGGATCAAAGACACCTCGCGCGGCCACGTGTGGGCCTTCCTCGGTGACGGCGAGATGGACGAGCCCGAGGCGACCGCCGCGCTCACCCTGGCCGCCAGGGAGAAGCTCGACAACCTCACCTTCGTGATCAACTGCAACCTGCAGCGGCTCGACGGGCCGGTACGCGGCAACACCCGCGTCGTACGCGAGCTGGAGAACGTCTTCCGCGGCGCGGGCTGGAACGTCGTCAAGGCGCTCTGGGGCACGGAATGGGACGGCCTGCTCGGCCGCGACGTCGGCGGGCTGCTCGCCGCCCGCCTGGGCGAGGTGCCCGACGGGCAGTTCCAGACCTACGCCGCCTCCAGCGGCGCCTACATCCGCGAGCACCTGTTCCGCGGGCTGGAGGACCTGGCCGCGCCGTACGGCGACGAGGAGCTCGAACGCATCGTCGGCGGCTCGCGGGCCGGACACGAGCCGCGCAAGATCCACGCCGCCTACCGCGCGGCCCTGGACCACCACGACGGGCCCACGGTCATCCTGGTGCAGACCGTCAAGGGGTGGACGCTCGGCTCGGGCTTCGAGTCGCGCAACGCCAACCACCAGATGAAGAAGCTCACGCAGGACGAGTTCCGCGCCATGCGCGACCGCCTCGACCTGCCCGTTCCCGACTCGGCGCTGGACGGGGAGCTGCCGCCGTACCTGCGGCCCGGCCCGGAGGAGCTCCGCTACCTCGCCGAGCGGCGGAACGCGCTGGGCGGCCCTGTGCCCCGGCGCTCCAGCGTGTACACCCCGGTGCCGCCCGCGCCGGACCGGCCGTTCGAGGCGCTGGCCAAGGGCGGTGCCACCGTCGCCACCACGATGGCCTTCGTCCGCCTGGTCAAGGACCTGATGAAGGTGCCCGGCACCGGCGCGCGCTGGGTGCCCATCGTCCCGGACGAGGCCCGCACGTTCGGCATGGAGTCGCTCTTCCCCACCGCGGGGATCTACTCCCCGCTCGGACAGAGGTACGACGCGGTCGACCGGGAGCTGCTCCTGTCGTACAAGGAGTCGGCCTCCGGGCAGATCCTTAACGAGGGCATCACCGAGGCGGGCTGCATGGCCAGCTTCACCGCCGCCTCCACCAGCTACGCCACCCACGGCGAGCCGATGATCCCGTTCTACATCTTCTACTCGATGTTCGGCTGGCAGCGTACGGCCGACCAGATGTGGGCGCTCGCCGACCAGATGGGGCGCGGATTCCTGATCGGCGCGACCGCGGGCCGCACCACCATGACGGGGGAGGGTCTGCAGCACGCCGACGGCCACTCGCAGCTCCTCGCCTCGGCCAACCCCGCGTGCCTCAGCTACGACCCCGCGTTCGCGTACGAGGTCGGGGTGATCGTCCGGGACGGTCTGCGCCGGATGTACGGCGAGGCGGCGGAGGACGTCTTCTACTACCTCACCGTCTACAACGAGCCGTCGCCCCAGCCGGCGATGCCCGAGGGCGTCGAGGAGGGCATCGTGCGCGGCATCTACCGCTACTCCTCCGGAGGCGGTCAGGCGCAGATCCTCGCCAGCGGCACCGCGATGCACTGGGCCCTGGAGGCGCAGCGGCTGCTCGCCGACGACTGGGGCGTGGGCGCCGACGTCTGGTCGGTCACCTCGTGGAGCGAGCTGCGCCGCGAGGCGATGGCCGCGGAGCACGAGCGCGTGCCGTACGTCACCGCGGCCCTGGGCGGGGCGGACGGGCCGGTCGTCGCGGTGAGCGACTGGATGCGGGCGGTCCCCGACCAGATCAGGCCGTGGGTCGAGCAGGAGTGGGTGTCGCTGGGCACCGACGGCTTCGGCCTGTCCGACACCAGGGAGGCGGCCCGCCGCCACTTCGGCGTGGACGCGCGGGCGATCACGGTGGCGGTGCTGCGGGCGCTCAAGCCCGAGCTCGCCGAGCAGGCCGCCCAGCAGTACGCGTCCGCCTGAACGGAGGCTCTCCCGGCTCGCGGCAGTAGCCGCCCGGCTACTGCCTCGAGCCGAGGTGCGCCCGGATGGCGTCCATGACGTCGTCCGGGGAGGCCGAGCGTGGGAAGGCCGCCACGACCACCTGGTCCTCGCCCTCGCGCGGCCCCTCCATGTTCTCCAGGTGCCGGAACGTCCTGATGACGTACTGCAGGGCGTGGTCGAGCGGTTCGAAGGGGTCGTAGGAGCCGCCCGCCCGCAGCCAGCCGCGCAGCACCTGGTTGTGGGCCGCCACGACGGACGAGGCCATCAGCTCGGCGCGCAGCGGGGCGTCGGGCGTCCCGGCCAGCCAGTCGCCCACGTACTCACGGAACAGCCGCTGGTAGCGTGCGACGCTGGCGATCTCGCGGTGCCGCAGCGCGGGTACCCGGCCGACCAGGCGGTAACGCCGTAGCGACACCTCCGCGTCCTCGACGTAGTGCGCGAGGACGATGCGGACGGCGTCGCAGATCGCCACGATCGCGGTGCCGGCCGTGGAGGCCCTCAGCCGGGCCTCGACCTTCGCCAGCAGCGCGTCGTGGTCAGGGAAGATCACCTCTTCCTTCGACCGGTAGTACCGGAAGAAGGTGCTGCGGCTCACGCCGGCACGGGCCGCGATGTCGTCCACGGTGGTCTCGTCGTAGCCGCGCTCGTTGAAGAGCCCGATCGCCGCGTCGGTGAGGCGCTGGCTGGTGGGCGATCGTGGCATCGGCCCATTCTCCCTAAATAGCGAACCTTGTCGAATGCTGTGAGACTCAGTATCGTACGCTTGGAACTCAGTCTCAAGAGGTGTGGTGATCAATGGATCTGCACAGTACGGCGGGCAAGCTCGCCCATCTCGAAGACCGGCGCGACGAGGCCGTACGGGTCGGATCCACCGGTCGCGCGGCCGAGAAGCGGCGTGCCGAGGGCAAGATCAGCGCCAGGGAGCGGATCGAGCGGCTGCTCGACGAGGGCTCCTTCGTCGAGTTGGACGCGCTCGCCAAGCACCGCAGCACCGCCTTCGGGCTGGAGCGCAACCGCGTCCCCGGCGACGGCGTCATCACCGGATACGGCACGATCGACGGCCGGAACGTCTGCGTCTTCGCGCAGGACTTCACCTTCCTCGGCGGTAGCCTCGGAGAGGTGTACGGCGAGAAGATCTGCAAGGTCATGGACCTCGCCGTGAAGACCGGATCACCGATCATCGGCATCAACGAGGGCGCGGGGGCGCGCATCCAGGAGGGCGTCGTCTCCCTCGGCCTGTACGGAGAGATCTTCCGGCGCAACGTCCACGCCTCCGGCGTGATCCCCCAGATCTCCCTGATCATGGGCGCCTGCGCGGGCGGCCACGTGTACTCGCCCGCGCTGACCGACTTCACCGTCATGGTCGACCAGACCTCGCACATGTTCGTCACCGGCCCCGAGGTCATCAAGACCGTCACCGGCGAGGACGTCACCTTCGAGGAGCTCGGCGGCGGCCTCACCCACAACACCAAGAGCGGCAACGCCCACTACCTCGCCCACGACGAGGACGACGCGCTCGAATACGTGAAGGCGCTGTTGTCCTACCTCCCCCAGAACAACCTCGACGACCCCCCGGTCTTCGACGAGGAGGCCGATCTCGAGGTCAACGACGTCGACCTCGCGCTCGACACGCTGGTGCCCGACTCGGCGAACCAGCCGTACGACATGCGGACCGTCATCGAGTCCCTCCTCGACGACGGCGACTTCCTCGAGGTGCAGGCGCTGTTCGCGCCCAACATCATCATCGGCTTCGGGCGGGTGGAGGGCCGGCCGGTCGGCGTGGTCGCCAACCAGCCCATGCAGTTCGCCGGCACCCTCGACATCAACGCCTCGGAGAAGGCCGCGCGCTTCGTGCGGACCTGCGACGCGTTCAACATCCCCGTGCTCACGCTCGTCGACGTCCCCGGCTTCCTGCCCGGCACCGACCAGGAGTGGAACGGCATCATCCGCCGCGGCGCCAAGCTCCTCTACGCGTACGCCGAGGCCACCGTCCCGCTGATCACCGTGATCACCCGCAAGGCGTACGGCGGCGCCTACGACGTGATGGGGTCCAAGCACCTCGGCGCCGACCTCAACCTCGCCTGGCCGACCGCGCAGATCGCCGTGATGGGCGCCCAGGGCGCGGTCAACATCCTCTACCGCAAGGAACTCGCCGGGGCCGACGATCCCGAGGCGCTGCGTGCCAAACTGGTCACGGAGTACGAGGACACCCTGGCCAACCCCTACCAGGCGGCCGAGCGTGGCTACGTCGACGCGGTGATCGCCCCTCGCGAGACCCGGAGGGAGATCGTCCGCTCGCTGCGGCTGCTGCGCGGCAAGCGGGAGGGGCTGCCGCCCAAGAAGCACGGGAACATCCCGCTGTGAGCGAGCTGCGCGTGATCAAGGGCGAGCCCTCCGCGGAGGAGCTCGCCGCGCTGGTCATGGCGGTCGCCGCGCGTACGGCGACCGCCCCGGCCCCCGTGCCCGCGCCGCCACGTCGCTGGGCCGCCCGTCACCACATGATGCGCCGACCCCTCGTCGCCGGTCCCGGAGCCTGGCGCGACTCGAGCTGGAAGCTTGGAGGACTTCAGTGAGCAACTCTCCCGTCCTGCGCAAGGTGCTCGTCGCCAACCGCGGCGAGATCGCCGTGCGCGTCGTCCGCGCCTGCAAGGACGCCGGAATCGGCAGCGTGGCGATCTACGCCGACCAGGACCGCGACGCCCTGTTCGTGCGGATGGCGGACGAGGCGTACGCGCTCGGCGGGGCCAGCCCGGCGGAGACCTACCTCGACATCGAGAAGATCCTCGACGTGGCCCGCCGCACCGGCGCCGACGGCGTCCACCCCGGGTACGGCTTCCTCGCCGAGAACTCCGCCTTCGCCCAGGCCGTCATCGACGCCGGCCTCGTCTGGATCGGCCCCCCGCCCTCCGCGATCGACGCCCTCGGCGACAAGGTGCAGGCCCGGCACATCGCGCAGAAGGTGGGCGCGCCGCTGGTCGCCGGCACCAGCGACCCCGTGTCCGGCGCCGACGAGGTCGTCGCGTTCGCCCGCGAACACGGCCTGCCCATCGCCATCAAGGCCGCGTACGGCGGCGGCGGGCGCGGGCTGAAGGTCGCCCGCAACCTGGAGGAGATCCCCGAGCTCTACGAGTCGGCCGTCCGCGAGGCGGTCACCGCGTTCGGGCGCGGAGAGTGCTTCGTCGAGCGGTACCTGGACCGTCCCCGCCACGTGGAGACCCAGTGCCTGGCCGACCGGCACGGCAACGTCGTCGTGGTCAGCACCCGCGACTGCTCGCTGCAGCGCCGCCACCAGAAGCTCGTCGAGGAGGCCCCGGCCCCCTTCCTCTCGCGCAAGCAGATCGCCACGCTGTACGAGTCGTCCAAGGCGATCCTCCGCGAGGCGGGCTACGTCGGCGCCGGGACCTGCGAGTTCCTCGTCGGCCAGGACGGCACGATCTCGTTCCTCGAGGTCAACACGCGGCTCCAGGTCGAGCACCCGGTCAGCGAAGAGGTCACCGGCATCGACCTGGTCCGGGAGATGTTCCGGATCGCCTGCGGCGAGGAGATCGGCTACAAGGACCCCAAGGTCCGCGGGCACTCGATCGAGTTCCGGATCAACGCCGAGGACGCGGGCCGCGGCTTCCTGCCCGCGCCCGGCACGATCACCCGTTGGCACGCCCCCTCCGGCCCCGGTGTGCGGCTCGACGCCGGGTACGACCAGGGCGAGACGGTCCCCGGCTCCTTCGACTCGCTGGTCGCGAAGCTCATCGTCACCGGGCGCGACCGCACCCAGGCGCTGGAGCGCTCGCGCCGCGCGCTGGCCGAGTTCGTCGTCGAGGGCATGCCGACCGTGCTGCCCTTCCACCGCGTGGTGGTCGACGATCCCGCGTTCATCGGCGACAGCAAGCGGTTCGACGTCCACACCCGCTGGATCGAGACCGAGTTCGACAACACGATCGCCCCGTACGCCGGTGAGACGGCGACCGCCGAGCCCGGCGCCGTCGAGCGCATCACGGTCGAGGTCGGCGGCAAGCGCCTGGAGGTCGTCCTGCCCGCCGGGCTGGGAGCGACCGGGGCGGTTTCGTCGGCCAAGCCGAACGGCGGACGGCAGAAGCGCGCCGGCGGCTCCCGCAAGGCCGGCGGCGGCGCGGCGAGCGGCGACGCGCTCACCTCGCCCATGCAGGGCACGATCGTCAAGGTCGCGGTCGAGGACGGCGCCGTCGTCGCCGAGGGCGACGTGATCGTGGTGCTCGAGGCGATGAAGATGGAACAGCCGCTCACCGCGCACAAGGCGGGCACCGTGACCGGGCTCTCCGCCCAGGTCGGGGCGGGTGTCACCGCCGGGTCCACGATCTGCGAGATCAAGGACTGACGTCGGAGCCGGGTCGCGCCCCCCGGCGTGCCGGACGGCCGGTCGCCGTCCGGCCCGCCGGGGGAGTGACCGCCGGGCGGTGCCCCGATGCCGTTCTTGTGCGGTCGGCGTGTCACCTGCCGCGGGTCAGGTCGTGCCGTTCTCCGGCGGACGGGCGACCTCCGATGGCGTCGCCGCAGGTCGTGGGTGGCCGGTCGAGCCGCGCGCGTGAACGCGCCGGACGACGCGGGCCAGCAACCACGTCTGGAGGGCGACGAGCAGGAGTCCCAGGAGGGTGCCCGTCAGCATCGCCTCCCCGAAGCCCGCCGACCCGCCGCAGTCCAGCACGCCGCCCCGTCCGTACGCGGAGCAGACGAGCACGCGTGTCGTCACCGTGCCGAGCACCCAGTCGACGACCGCGAGCGGCAGCAGGCAGACGAAACCGATGAGCGCGACGACACGCGCGACCTCCTCTGGAGTGGTCCCTTCGCGGACCGGGACCGGTTCCGTCCGCCGCCCCGTCATCGCCGCCGTCCCTCGCCCGCCGTGGCCGGCGTCTGAGAGGGGCGGATCCCCGGCCGACCTGCCATGCGCCCTCCTGGTGCCGCTCACGGCCCAGCCAAGCACGCGGATGTGAGAGGGGGAACGAGGAACCGTGCAGACTCAGCGCTGTTCGGGTGGGGGTCCGGCGCTGCCCCTGCGGCGGCTCTCCGGCTTCGCGCGGTCGCCGCGATGGACGACCGAGCGCGTGATGGACTTGAAGAAGTTTTCAATTGGCTATCATGGCGTGTGACGAATTCTCGTTGTCAGCCGGTTCCGCATCAGGGAACGGAGACGTGCATGTGTGACGTCGACGGGCCGCGCGCACCTCGACGAGCAGCCCCTCCAGCGGGGGCGGACGGCCGCAGGGGGAGGTGCTGATGCCCGTTCCCCTCTACCAGGCGAAGGCGGATTTCTTCCGCACGCTCGGCCATCCCGTACGGGTCCGGGTCCTGGAACTTCTCCAGCACGGCCCCCTCCCGGTACGCGATCTGCTCGCCGGGATCGACGTGGAGGCGTCCAACCTGTCGCAGCAGCTCGCCGTGCTGCGACGAGCGGGTATCGTGACCTCGACGCGCGAGGGATCCACGGTCGTGTACGCGCTGAGCAGCAACGATGTGGCCGATCTGCTGCGAGCGGCGAGGCGCATCCTGACCGACATGATCGCCGGACAGGGCGAGCTGCTGGCGGAGTTGCGGGAGGCGGAGCACACGCGGCCCGGGTGATCGGGCCTGGCACGTCGTACGGAAGGCGCGGCGTACCCGCCGAGGTGTCTCGGACGGCTCCAGGGCCGGCCGGTGCGCCGCGTCGCGACCTCCAGGGGACCCGCCCGGTCCCGCGGGCGCGAGCCGTACACCATGGACAAACCTATGCCCAACACCTAGACGGTGTGGGAAATTGCATAATTCTTCAAATGATAGAGAATAGGGCGAAGCACGGCCTGTGTGACGGGAGGACGATCAATGGGGCGGGGTCGGGCCAAGGCGAAGCAGACGAAGGTGGCTCGCCAGCTCAAATACGCCAACCACAACATGGATCTCGAGAGGTTGCGCCAGGACCTCGGCGTGGCCGACGAGCCCGTGCGTGATGACGAGACCGATGCTCCCAACGACGGTGCGGGTCAGGCGTAGGCGTGGAGAAGGACCGGTCCCTCCCTAGGGGCCGGTCCTTCCGCTTCCCGGTGCCTTCATGACGTCCTCCCCGGCTCGGGCCTCCGCTCCCGGCGTGCCGGGCAAGGTCCGGTCCAGGCTTCGGATGCTGGCCCTGCTCGAAGCGGCCAACATCCCCTTTCAGGCGTGGGTCTGGTTCGGCGTGGCCGGCCTGCCGGTCACGGTGGCGAACGCCGTGGGATTCGCCCTGGCCGCGGCACTCCTCGTCCAGGGTTCGCTGTACTGGATCGCCAAGCTCCGCCAGTTGCGGAGGCCGGGCCCTCTTCCTGCCGTTCGCGCCTTTCTGGTCGCGCGAGTGGCCGACGTTCCCCTCCTGATGGCCGGAGTGGCGTTCACCGCGTTCGCCGCGGCCGCCGACCCCGGACGCCCTTCCTGGCCCGGCGCGGCGTTCGCTCTCGTCGCGGTGCTCGAATACGTCAACTACTTCCACGTGCAGCTCATGCACGACACCGCGGCCGATCTCCGTCGGCTGGCGGCCGCCGGGCTGCGCCCGTCGCACTTGGCACGGGATCTCGCCCGCGCCCGGCGGAGGTGAGTCCGCGTTGGTCGAGGACGGCGTCGCCGTAGCGCATGTCCTCCGTGAGCGGGATGGCGGACAGATGGCGACATGGTGTTGCTATTGTTGGCGACATGATGTCGCCAAGTTCCCGTAAGGGCTGGCTGCCCCTCGTCGTGCTCGCGCTCGGGACGTCGATGATCGTCGTGGACGGGACGATCGTGAACGTCGCGGTTCCGGCGATCATCGCGGATCTGGGTCTGACCGCGACCGACGTGGAGTGGGTCAACTCCATCTACTCGCTGATGTTCGCGGCGCTGCTCATCCCGCTCGGGCGTATGGGCGACCTGCGCGGGAGGCGCCGCCTCTTCGCGTCCGGGGTCGCGGTGTTCCTGGCGGCCAGCCTCCTCGCGGCGGCCGCGGGCAGCGGCCCGGCCCTGATCGGTGCCCGGGTGATCCAGGGAGTGGGCGCGGCGATGGTCATCCCGATGACCCTCGCCATCATCAACTCCACGTACACCGGCAGACAGCGGGTGATCGGCTTCGCCGTCTGGGGATCGGTCATCGGCGGCATGGCGGGCGTCGGTCCGCTGCTCGGCGGCTGGCTCGTCACCGAGTACGGCTGGCGCTCCGCGTTCTGGGTCAACCTGCCCATCGGGGCGCTGATCCTCCTCGGCACTTTGCGTGTGCCCGACTCGCGGGACGAGCACGCCTCGGGGCACGACCCGCTGGGCATCGTGCTCGCCGTGATCGGCACCACCTCGGTCGTCTTCGCGCTGATCGAAGGCCAGAAGTACGGCTGGCTCACCCCGCTGCGGCCCGCCGACCTCCTCGGGCTGCGCTTCGAGAGCGTGACCCCCGTCCCCTTCGCGTTCGCGATCGGGATCGCGGCGCTGGTGGCACTGGTGCTGGTCGAACGGTCCCGGCAGCGGGCGGGGCGTCCGGTGCTGGTGGACCTGACCCTTTTCGCACTGCCCAGCTTCCGCTACGGCGCGATGGCGGCCATGGTCATCGCGCTGGGCGAGTTCGGGCTGATCCTCGTGCTGCCGCTGTTCCTGCAGTCGGCGCTCGGCTACAGCGCGTTCCAGACGGGCCTGGTGATCGCCACGCTGGCCCTCGGAACGTTCCTGGCCGGCGGCATGGTCCCCACCCTGGTCAGGAAGGCCAGTTCTCGCGCGGTGGTGCAGATCGGCATCGGCCTGGAGGTCGTCGGCGCGCTCGGCATAGCGCTCTCGCTCGACGCCGACATGAACGCGTGGCGTCCCGTCCCCTGGCTGGTGGTCTACGGGCTGGGGATCGGGTTCGCCTCGGCGCAGCTCACCAGCGTGCTGATGGCCGATGTGCCGCCCAGCCAGTCGGGCCAGGCCTCGGGCATGCAGAGCACCGTACGCCAGGTGGGCGCCGCCCTCGGGGTCGCGGTGCTCGGCGCGGTGCTGGTCACGGGGCTCGGCTCGTCGGTCGAACGCCATCTGGACGGCGTCCCCTCGCAGGTGCGGACCGCCGTCGCGAGCGCCGTACAGGAGAGCGGCGGTGTGGCGATCAGGACGCTGCGCGATCCGGCGATCCACGCGGCGGCGGTGGCGGCCTCCGCCGAGACGACCCGCCGGGTCACTCTGATCGCGGCGCTGATCCTGCTCGCGGGGGTGGGGGCCACGCTCCTGCTCCCACGGGCCGCCGCGCCGGCTCACGGCGTGGGCGCGGAAGCGGCGAACGAGGACGCCGGGAGCACGGGCGGAGAGCACACGGACGCTCCCGCGCGAGGATGACACTCGGAGGCCGTCGATCGGGACGAACCGCGACCTCGGCCGGGGACTGGAGGCGGGCTCCGGCCCTGCTCTCGGAGCAGTCAGGAGATACCCGCCGCGGTATCCGGACCCGCCGACGTCCCCTCTGACGGACGACATCCCGGTATGGCTGGACAAGGGAGGACATCGCGGGCGAGGAGGGACGCGGACGCGCGGCTCGCCGAAGGACCGGATACTGGAGGCCGGTCCAGGAGGTGGAGATGCCAAAGATCAGCGCGGCGACCGTCGCCGACCATCGGGCGAACCAGCACGCCGCCCTGCTCGACGCGGCCCGTGCGATCCTCGCGGAGCAGGGGGTGCAGGCGCTCACACCGGCGGCCGTCGGATCCCGGGTCGGCCTCGCCCGTTCCAGCGTCTACCGCTATTTCGCCTCGACGGCGGACATTCTCGCCCAGCTCGTCGAGGACGCGTTCCCTCGGTGGCTGGTCCGCCTGCGGGACGCGCTGCGGGACACGAGTGACGGCGCGACCCTCGACGACAGGATCCGCGCGTACGGCACGGCGGCGCTGGAGTTCGTCGTCAGCCCTGATTACGCGCTCGTCCCGATCCTTCAGGAGATCGGGCTGCCGGGCGAGTGCCGCGAGCGGGTCGACGAGCTGCACGAATCCCTGGTGGAGCCGCTCAGCGAGGCGTTGGAGGAGGGCGGGTACGACCACGCGAGCCTGCGCGCCCACCTGGCGTGGGGAGTGATCCGCGCCGGCGCTCGCCGCCTCGCGGACGAGAGACGGAGTCGCGGCGGAGAGTACGGGCATCCGGGGGAGGAGCGTCGGGGCGAGATCGTCAGGATCACCCTGGACACACTCTGCCGAGCTCTTCGCTGATCGGAGCGACTCCTTTCACGGCAGCGTCGGAATCCCCGGCCACAACCGGTTCCAGGCCGGGGCGAGCACCCGCCACGCGTCCACTCCCGGCGTCACGCCGAGCACCCACCCCAGGCCACTCCCAGCGCCGCGCCGAGCACGAGCGTCATCACGGCCGCTCCGGCCGAACCTCCGCCGGGCCTACATCCGGGCGCGTAGGCGACGCAGCATCCGCGGGTCGCCGAAGCCGGCTTCGCGGGCGGCGGTCTCAGCCGTCGCGCCTTGCCCGAGGAGGTGTTCGGCCCGTTCCAGCCGCAGCGCGGTCTGGTAGGCCAGAGGCGTGAGGCCGGTCGCATGCCGGAAGAGCCGGGTGACGGTCCGTTCGCTGCATCCGACCGCGTCGGCCAGCATCGAGAGCGTGAGCCGCTGGGTGAAACGCGCGTCGATCAGGTCCTGAATGTGGTGCACGGTCTCGTCGTTGTGACCGCGGTGCCGGAGCATCGCGCTGATCTGGGGCGAGGCTCCCTGACGGCGGCCGTACACCACCATGGCGCGGGCCACCTGGCTGGCGGCGTACGGGCCGCGCCTGGTGCCCAGCAGGTGGAGCGCCACGTCGATGCCGCTGGCCACGCCCGCCGAGGTCACCACCCGCTCGTCCTCGACGTAGAGCACGTCGCGCACAACCTCGGCCGTCGGATAGAGGCGGGCGAGCTCGTCCTGGGTGGCGTGGTGGGTGGTGCAGCGGCGGCCATCGAGCAAGCCGACCCGGCCGAGCGCGTCGGCGCCCGCGCAGATGCCCGCCACGGTGCCGCCGGCCGCGTGATGCTCGCGTAGCCGGCGCAAGGTGTCAGCGCCGGCCATGCGTGTCGGGCCGCGCCAGCCCGGCACGATGACGAGATCGTCCGGTTCCAGGTGGGGCCACACGCGCTCGGCGTGCAGGGGCAGTCCCTGCACGGTGGCGACGTGCGTGTCTTCGGACACGTACGACAGGGTGTGCTCGTAGCCGAGGTCGGCCGCGGTGGAGAAGACCTGGGCCGGTCCGGCCACGTCGAGCAGGTGCACTCGCGGAATGAGCAGGAAGACAACCCGGGGCATGGCCGCCGAGCCTATGCCCCGGCCAGTTCATCGACAGTGCGGATGGTGGCGAACCGTCCCGCGAGCGCGTACTCGGTGCGTGCGACGACATCGGCGACGCCCAGCGTCCGCGGGTCGCTCACCAGCCGCGAGAACGGCAGATCCTGCGGCGCGTCGCGGTGCGGGATGGGGGTGGTCGCGGTGGCGTCGGTGGCGAAGACGACGTCGAAGCCGAGGTCGGAGGCGATCCGGGTGGTGGTTTCGCAGCACTGCTCGGTACGGATGCCGCACATGGTCAAGCGCCGGATGCCGCGACTGGTAAGGATCTGGTGGAGGTTCGTTGTGGTGAAGGCATTGTGCGCGGTCTTGGTGATGAGCGGCTCGCCCAGGTGAGGCTCGAGCCCGTCCATCAGGCGGACGTGCCCCCGCGCCGGATCGAACACGGTGCCGGACCCTGGCCGTGAGCCGAGCACCCACACCACCAGGTCGCCCTGTGCGCGGGCCGCGGCGACCAGACGGTTGACCTGACCGACGATGTCCGGCTGCGACACGAACTCCCAGTCCGGTAGCTGCCGGAAGGACTCCTGGACGTCGATGACGACGAGTGCGTTGTTCACCCGTCAAGGGTGGAGCGATGAGGGGTGAGGGCTGAAGGTGTGAACCGGTCAGCCTGCGGAACGATCTGGTCAGCGGCCTTACGAGATGACACACCCCTTCTCGAGCACGTTCTGACGCGGTGAAGAAAGCGTTCATGTGAGTTCTCTTGATCGTTCCCCTCGCGATGCAAGGCGAAGAGGGAGCGTATTCTCTTTCGTCACATTGTGAACTTCCGTTTCGCCAACAAGGTGGCGACATTCTGGAATGATCGCGGGACATACCTCGTGTTCTTCGAGACTGATGGACAGTGACTGATGCCCCCCATGGATCAAATCGCCGCCTTCACGTCGGATCATCCAGTCGGTACCGCTGTTATCTGTGTATTCGCCCTGATCATCCTGATTTTGGGGTATTTCGCGCTCCGGGCCGCTTATCGGGCGATCATCGACCTATATCGGCGTTTCGCCGCGCCGCGCCCCCCGGAGGACATCCTCACGATCGTCGCCGCGACCATCGCCACGGGCGTTTCCGCCCAGGGCATGTGGCGCTTCTCGGGTGACGTCCTGGGCTTCGACGGCCCCCTTCGCCTTCTGCTCTTCGCCTTCATCGAAGTCGCCGTGATCACCAGCGCCGTACGGGCCCGCCGGAACATGCGGGAGAACTATTCGGCCGGCATCGACGGCATCGCCGTGTGGGTGTTCACCTCCCTTTCGGCGGTGCTGTCCAGCATGGACGCCCGCAGCCTCCCCGAAGCCATGTTCCGGCTGGCCGCCCCGCTCGTCGCGGCCTGGCTCTGGGAGCGCGGCATGGCGATCGAGCGGCACCGCATCACCGGACGGGCCCGCATCAACTGGCGGATCACCCCTGAGCGCGTCATGGTCCGCATCGGGCTCGCCGAGGCGGGCGACCGCACGGCCAGCGAGGTGGACGCGCACCGCCGGCTCACCCGCGTGGCGCTTGCCGCCAAGCGGGCCCGCGCGCTGCGCGCCGCCGGGGCGTCCGACCGGAAGATGCGCGCCGCGCTCAGGAAGCTCGACCGCGCGATGGACCAGGCGGTGGAGTACACGGGGCTGGCCGTGGACGCCGAGCGGCAGGAGGCGCTGCTGTCCCAGATCGGGGCGCTCTACAACACGTCCGCCCTGATCGACCTGAGCCCGCCCGTCCCGTGGGCGTCCGAAGAAGAGGAGGAGAAGCAGGCCGTACGTCCCATGCACGCCGCGCTCCTCGCCGCCGGCGCGCCGGGAGCGGCCGCGGCGCTCCTCGACGACGAGGACGACGACGAGGAGGGACGTGAGGCGGCCGAGCCGGCGCCCCCGGTCGACACGGCCCAGCGCGCCGCGCTGATGCGCGCGGCCCGCCAGTACTGGGACAGGGAGATCGAACGCCGGTTCGTGCCCCGCGCCGCCGACATCGCGCACGAGATCGGCATCCCGCTGGCGACCGCCCGTGAATACCGCGCGCTGTGGAAGCTGGAGCCCAAGGCCCACGCGCTGCTGGAGGCCGCGTACAACGAGCACGGGATCATCGACACCGGGACGTTCCCGGCGATCACCGCGCCGGAGAGCGTCGTGACGGTGAACGGTTCCGCGGCGAGCCGTTGAGCCGCGTGGGCGGTGACGCCGACGCGGGCGTAGGCGATCAGTAGCGGCGGGCCCAGCGCGGCTCGACGCTCGTCCAGGCCTCCTCCCAGCGCCTCCGGTTGAGGCGCCGCATGGTGCGACGGAGGAGGCCGACGAGCATCGCCGGCACCGCGGCGAGCCCGGAGAGCGCCGCGAGGGCGACGATCGCGGTCGCCATGATGATCTCCACGGCACCGGCGGGCTCCCGGGACGGCTCGTTGTGCGCGTCGACCCAGATGTTCACCGTCGTGCCGACGGTGGCGGTGCCCCTGACCGGGATCACCGCTTGGTGGACCCTGCCGTCGGGCGTCTGCCAGCGGGCGCCGGCCCGGAGCTCGGCCGTGCCGCCCAGCCGCGACGCCTGGCTGGAGGAGGGCTGCTCGTACAGCGTCGCCGTCACCCGATGCTTGCCCGCGTTCTCCGACTGCGCGGTCACGTACGCCGTGCGGGTGGCGAAGTAGGTCCCCACAGGAATGATCGCGGTGAAGAGGACGAGCAGCGTGATGAGGATCATCGATTCCACATGATCGGCCGTGCGGCGCAGGGGATTGTGATCCAGGCCCAGGAACCGGGCGAGCCTTGCTGATATCGGCGTATTCATCCCATACCTCCACACGTACCCGACCGTAGGGAACCGGCCGAGGCCGGGCACAGTGCTGATCGGCCCGGCTCTGGAGGGACCTTCGTCCGTACCCGCGCGGCGCGGTGTCGCGGCGCGTACGGACGCGTCCGGTGCGGCGTCGAGGTGTCTCCGGGATGTCCGAGTAGGGGCGGATCGGTGGTGAGGGGACAACCGGTCGCGGCCGATGGTCCCTGCGGTCCGGGACCTGAGGCCCTGACACGGCACACACTCCCGGTGATGTCATGGAAGGGAAGGCTCGCATGCGAAGGGAGTCGGAGATGGGTGCCATCGCACGCAGGGAGTCCGGATGGCCCTTCCCGGATCTGCTGGAACTGCTGGAATCGCCGCTGATGGGGATGCGCTCGTCCGCCGAGCTGATCCGAATCGAGGACTACGTGGAAGGCGACCGGTACATCGTACGGGCCGAGCTTCCGGGCATTGACCCATCGCAGAATGTCGACATCACCCTCACCAACGGGGTGCTCGAAATACGCGCGGAGAAGAGTGAGGAGACGAGGGAGCGCCGCCGCTCCGAGTTCCACTACGGGTCGCTCTACCGCTCCATCACGCTTCCGCCGGATGTTCAGGAGGACGACGTCCAGGCCACGTACAAGGACGGTGTCCTCGAGGTGAGCGTCGGCCTGGAGAAGGAGAAGAAGCCCGAGAGGCGGAGGATCCCGATCCAGCGGACGCCGGGCGAGGAAGGCCCGCAGACCGGAGAGGCGACCTGACTCCGAGACAATCGGGGCGGGGGCCGGTGGGCTCCCGCCCTTTCACTGTCACGGGAGCGACGCCGTCCACGCGCCTCGGGCGTCCGGTCCGTCTGGCCGTGATCTGCTCGTGGCTGCGCCGAGCGCCCTGGCCTGCTGGGACGGCGCGTCGGCCTCGCGGGTGGACGCGCCGGGGAGTGCAGTCAGCGGCGGCTCCACCGTGAGGTGTCGTCCTCTTCCCACTCCAGCTTGTCGACGACGTCGATCACGCCGTGGACCCGGCGGGCCATGGCGACCACGATGGCGGCGTCGCTGCGCCGGGTCGTCCACCCGGTCAGCGTGACGACCCCCTGACGCACGTCCGCCTCGATCCGCGAGTTCTCCGCCCACAGCGAGTGCCCGACGACGTCCTCGTATATCTCCTTGGCGAGGTCGGCGTCGCTGCGTACGAACACCCGGAGCATGTCCTGGCGGCTGATGATGCCGATGAGGACGCCGTTCGCGTCCACGACGGGCAGCCTCTTCACCCCGTGCTGGTCCATCAGCCGGATCGCCGCGACGACGGAGGCGCCGGGCGGGACGGTCACCGCCGGGGACGTCATCAGCTCCGCGGCGGTCTCGCCGTGGGCGGTGTCCCTGATGCTGTGGTTCTTCTCGGTGAGGCGGTGCCGCAGGCGGGCGCGCAGCGGCGGATGGTAGCCCTCTCCGTAGTACTGCTCCTTGAACTGCTCCTTGCGCAGCAGATCGGCCTCGGAGATGACCCCGATCACGTGGCCCTCGTCATCCACCACCGGTACGGCGCTCACACTGTGCGCGATGAGCACTTCCGCGACGTCCTTGAAAGAGGTGCCTCCGTCGACGGACACCACATGCGGGGCCATGACGTCCCTCACTTTGACGCGCATCACGTGCCTCCAAACACGGTCGGGAAAACGGTGGGAATGCCCGACCACCATCCAAGTGGCGCGGGGCGGCGGCGGGCAGAGGTCGGAAGTCCCGAAACGGAGGGCACTTCGGACGTAGAGCGCAGCTCATGCCCGCCCCGGCCTCCCACCGCGGCAGGCCTCGGAGCGTACGGTCGGCGGCACGCGGGTTCCTCCTCCTCTACGGCAGGAGCACGGCCGCGCCCTCGACGCGGTCGGCGGCGAGATCGGCCAGGGCCTGGTCGGCGGCCTCGAAGGGGTAGGGCGTGGTCGCGACCCGGGGAGGGTGCAGCGCGGCGAGTTCGAGGAACGCCCGCCCGTCCGCGCGGGTGTTCGCCGTGACGCTGCGCAGGGTCCGCTCCTGGAACAGGTGGCGTTCGTAGTTGAGCACCGGGATGTCGGTCAGGTGGATCCCCGCCACGGCGAGCGTCCCGCCGCGGTCCAGGGCCGCGAGGGCGGGCGGCACGAGGTCGCCCACCGGCGCGAACAGGATGGCCGCGTCCAGCGGCTCGGGCGGCGGGTCCCATGCCCCGCCCGCCGACCGCGCGCCCAGCTCCAGGGCCAGCTCCCGCGCCTGCTCCGATCGCGTCATCACGTGCACGGCGGAGCCCTGGGCGATGGCGACCTGCGCCGTCAGGTGGGCCGAGGCGCCGAAGCCGTAGATCCCGAGACGGCCCCCGGGCGGCAGGTCGGCGCGGAGCAGGGCCCGATAGCCGATGATCCCCGCGCACAGCAGCGGCGCGAGCGTCTCGGCGGCGCCGTCGTCCGGCAGGGGGTACGCGAAGCCCGCCGGCACGGTGACGTACTCGGCGTAGCCGCCGTCGGCGTCCCAGCCGGTGTAGGTGGACGCCGGGCAGAGGTTCTCCGCTCCGCGCAGGCAGTAGCGGCAGCGTCCGCACGTCGAGCGCAGCCAGGCCACGCCCACCCTGGCGCCGAGCAGCGGGGCCTCCGCTCCGGGGCCGTGCGCGGCCACCCTGCCGACGACCTCGTGGCCGGGGACGGTCCTCGGCCGCCGCGGAGGCAGGTCGCCCTCCGCCAGATGGAGGTCCGTACGGCAGACCGCGCACGCCTCGACACGTACGAGCAGCTCGCCGGGGCCGGGGGTGGGGATCGGGAGCCGCGTCCGTTCGAGGGGACGCGTGGCGATCGGGCCCGGACGGGCGACCACCCAGGCGTCCATCCCGGCGTCCATGATGGTCAATCCTCTCGTCCTCCAGGTGCGTGGCGGTGTTCGGTACGCCGTTCCGGCGCAGTCGGGGGAGTCCTGACAGTGGGGTAGGCCCTCATGGCCGGCCGGGGAGCCGCGGTCAGCGTCTCCTCGCCCGGAGGCGCGCGATCGTCCGGATGGTCAACAGCGCGACCACCAGGACGAACTGGCCTCCTATGATCACCTTGTTGACGTCCACCACGGGTTGCCAGCGCACGGTGCCGTCTTTGATCACGAACACTCCGGCCGGGCTCGCGCCGAGGCCGAATCCGGCGCCCAGGCCCTCCGCGGGGTTGTCGCCCTCCTGCTTGCCGCTGCCGCCCCCTCCGCCTCCCGCGACCCGGGCGACCGGGATGACCGTTATGCCGTCCTGAACGATCGGTTCGCCGAACACGCGTTTGACCGTGGCTTTGTCCTGTGCTTGCTCGATCATCTGGATGATGTCCATCACGACCCCCTTTGCGGCGAATGTCCCTCTATCCATTCCCGCGTACGGCGACCGCGAAAGGCGGAAAACCGCACCTCCGGACGTGGCCGGGTACACAGGGACCTGTGAGGGTTCGCGATGAAGGAGAGAAAAGATGATCATCGTTGGTGTCGACGGTTCCGCGGCGGGGCTGGAGGCCGCCGCCTGGGCGGCTCGTGAGGCGGCGCTGCGCGGCGCCCCTTTGCGCGTGGTCCACGCGATGCCGAAGTGGGCCTCCGAGATGCCTCCCCATGGTCCGTACACGGACGTGGCGAGGTGGATGCGCGAAGGGGCCGACTCCGTCGTCGCCGAGGCGTTGGACCGGATCGGCGAGCAGGAAGGCGACGTCGCCGTCGAGTCCGCCCTCTTGCCCGGGGACGCCCGGACCGCGTTGATCAAGGCCGCGAAGGAGGCGGAGCTGCTCGTGGTCGGCAACCACGGGCTCGGCGGCTTCCGCGGGCTTCTGCTGGGCTCCGTGGCGCTTGGTGTGGCCGGGAGGGCGCCGTCCCCTGTCGTCGTGGTCCGCACGCTCCCGGCGGAGGGCCGCCGCAGGATCGTGGTGGGCGTGGACGGGTCGCCGTCGAACGCCGACGCCGTCGAGTTCGCGTTCGCCGAGGCCGCCCTTCAGGACGTGGAACTGCACGCCGTCCACGCATGGCGGGGGCTGGTCGCCGGCGGCGGCTTCGAGGCCGCCGCGTCCGCGCAGGAGGAGGACGGCCTGCGCGCCATGCTGTCCGAGGCGCTGGCGGGCCCGGCGCGCCGCCATCCCGAGGTGAAGGTCACCGAGCACGTCGTCAACGGGCACCCGGTCGAGGTGCTGAAGGAGGCGTCGACCGGGGCGGGGCTCCTCGTCGTCGGGTCCCGGGGGCGCGGCGACCTGGCCGGGCTGGTGCTCGGCTCCGTCAGCAACGCTCTCCTCCAGCACGCCGACTGCCCGGTGGCCGTGACCCCGCCGCCCCGGGAGCCGTGACCTCGCACGGCGCGATCCAGGCATGTACGGGCCTCCGCCCAGGGGAGTGATTCACCGCGCCCGGGAGCCGTGAGACGCGAACGGAGGCGGGGCCGGTTGTTCACCGGACCCGCCCCCGTTCCAGATTCCGCGGGCGACCCGAGAAGGCTCAGCGGGACCGGGACGCCGCGGCGAACTGGGCCACGTCCTCGGCGCCGTCCTCGATCAGTTTGGCCGCCAGGTCGGACAGGGCGCGCCCTGCCGCCAGCTCGTCCCCGATCTCCGGCACCGGCCGGTCATGCGGGTTACGCCGGGCGTGTGCCACGCTCTCGTGCCGGGTGCCGTCACCCGCGTGCAGCACGGCCCTGGCCGTGGTCACCTGGTCGGTCTCGTCCTCGTCGATGAAGATCTCGACGTTCCATTCCTTGCGCTCCATAGCGAACACACCTCCCGATTTCAGCGTCCCCTTGGTCCATGGCGAACGGAAGGGACTTTTGTCCTGGCATGTCGCTATTTGTGACTTTTGTGGAGAATTTACTGTCAAAAGCCGCGGATCCGGCGGCCGCTGATGGTGTGCGGCACGATCCTGATGTACGCCTCGCGCACGCCTCCGGCCCAGGGCTCCACCCCGGTGCCGGCCGCCTCCTCCAACTCGTCCGCCGAGACGTGGTGCGCGGGCCCCTGGACGAGGACGCTCCACCCCTCGCGGTTGACCTCGTCGATGTGGTCGACCTCGAAGCCGATCGTCAGCTCGACGCCCTCCAAACCGGTGCGCACCGCCTCCTCCATCGGCCCGCCGTACTGGGTGCGGAAGACGATCGCGCCCTTGTGGACCTTGAAATTCACGGGGAGGACCGTCGGCCCGGAGTGCCCGCTGAAGGCGACCCTGCCCACGCCGCCCGGCTCGATCAGGCGCATGCACTCCTCGGGGTCGAGCGCGTGCAGCACCGGGTGCGCCGCGGCCGGTCCCTGGCCGGGAGGCCGGTCCATGCCGGCGCCGAGCAGATCGTCGGTGGTGGTCTCCAGCGCCGCGGCGAGCCGCAGCAGCGCCTCCTCCGTGATCGAGGCGGCGGACTCCTCGACGTACTCCACGAAACCGGGCGCCATGCCCGCGCGCTCGGCCAGATCCTCACGGCTGAGTCCCAGGCGCTTGCGGTGATGGGCGATGCGGCGGCCAAGGTCACCGGGCGAGACCGTTCGGCGGGACATCGGCTCCCCTCTCTTCATCGGGGGTCATGACACCTTCAGAAGCGACGGTACGCCGTGCCCGCCGCCGTCGTCGCGATACCCCTGCCAAGACCGCTTATACCGCTCTAAGCGGGGCATTCTGGGACCTAAGCCCTGCGTGCGGAGGACGTACGCCGCTGCCCGGGGGCTCCGCCCCGGGCAGACCCTGGTCGGGAGCGAGGGAGCGGCAGCGAGGGAGGACGCCATGTCCGTCACCGTCAAAGACGTCATGGGACGTGTGGCCATCGCGGTCCAGGAGGACGCGGGCTTCGCGGACATCGCCGCCGCGATGGAGAGGTTCAGGGTGGGCGCGGTGGCGGTGATCGACGCCGAGCGCCGGCCCGTCGGCGTCGTCTCGGAGGACGACCTGCTGCTCCACGAGACCGGCGCGCCCGGAGGTCCCGGCGCGCTCCTGGACCCGGGCAGGCGGCGGCGCGAGCAACGCAAGGCGATCGGCGTCACCGCCGCCGAGATCATGACCACGCCGCCGGTGACCGTGACCCCGGGAACCCCCGTACGGGTCGCCGCGCGGCTGATGCACGAGAAGCGGATCAAGCAGCTTCCCGTGGTCGACCCGGTCAGCGGGCGCATCGCCGGGACCGTCCACCAGTCCGACCTGCTCCGGGTCTTCAACCGGCCGGTGGAGGACATCCGCGCCGACATCGCCGAGGTGCTCGGGCGCGAGGCCGACCCGGAGTGCCTGGACGTCCTCATCGAGTGCGGCATGGTCACCATCCGGGGCCGGGTGCGCAGGCGCTCGCAGATCTGCCACCTCGTCGAGGCGGTACGTGCGGTCGAGGGCGTGATCGGCGTGACGACCGAGATCACCTTCGCCAAGAACGACCTCGTGGTGCCGCCGCTGCACTGATGCCAGAGCCCGAGGCCACGGGGCCCGGTGTTCCGCCGAGGCGCGGCGACGCCGGGCGTCCTCAAGCACCGGTCACTCGCCGCGGTCGACCTTGAGGCCAGGGCCCCGGTCACTCCCCGCGGTTGACCTTGAGCCGCGCGGCCAGGGCCGCCGCCTGCGTGCGCCGCTGCATGTTGAGCTTGCTCAGCAGGTTGGACACGTAGTTCTTGACGGTCTTCTCGGCCAGGTAGAGCCGCTCGCCGATCTGCCGGTTGGTCAGCCCCTCGCCGATCAGCTCCAGGATGTGCCGCTCCTGCTCCGACAGGGCGGCGAGCGGATCGCGCTTGTCGGCCTGCTCGCGCAGGCGCTGCAGCATGGTCGCCGTCGTCTGCGGGTCGAGCAGCGACTGCCCGGAGGCCACCGTCCGTACCGCGCCGACCAGGTCGGAGCCGTGGATCTGCTTGAGCACGTATCCGGCGGCCCCGGCCATCACGGCGTCGAACAGCGCCTCGTCGTCGGCGAAGGACGTCAACATGAGGCAGGCCAGCTCGGGCATCCGCGAGCGCACCTCCCGGCAGACGTCGACGCCGTTGCCGTCGGGCAGCCGTACGTCGAGGACGGCGACGTCCGGCTTGAGCGCCGGGATGCGGGCGATCGCGGACTCGGCCGTGCCCGCCTCGCCGATGACCTCGATGTCGTCCTCGGCCTCGAGCAGGGCCGCCACACCGCGCCGCACGACCTCGTGATCGTCCAGGAGGAATACACGAATCATGTGATGCACGCTAGCGTCCGATTCGCCTGGATGGGTAGGCGGCCGGGACGAGGCCGGTCGCTCCGCCACGCGGGAGGCGGAGGTCCCGGAATCATGGGACGTTCGGCCGCTGGGCGGCCGAGAGCCGGATGATGGAATGGAACTTCACCGGCCCCGAGAAGGAGACGCGCCATGACCGCACCCATCGTCGTCGGAGTGGACGGTTCCCCGCAGTCGACCGCGGCGGTGGACTGGGCCGCCGACGACGCGTCCCGCCGGGATGCGCCGCTGAAGATCGTGCACGTCCGCGAGCCGTGGGCGCACCGGTACCCCTTCCACGGCGTCGAGGGGTACGACCAGTCGCTCTCCGAACACTGCGAGGGTGTGATCAACGCGGCCGCGCAGCGGGCGCGGGAACGGGTCCCCGGGCTCTCCGTCACCGCGGAGCTGGCCTCCGGCACGGTCGTGGAGAAGCTGAAGGCCGAGTCCCGGAAGGCCGCCGCCATGGTGGTCGGCAGCCGGGGCATGGGCGGCTTCGCCGGGCTCGTGCTCGGCTCCGTCGGATTGGGCCTGGCAGGTCACGCCGCCTGCCCCGTCGTGATCGTGCGCGGACCGGGCAAGGACGTGCGCGGGCCGGACGAGGAGGCGGGGCGGGAGATCGTCGTCGGCTTCGACGGCTCCGAGAACTCCGAGGTCGCCATGCGGTACGCGTTCGAGGAGGCCGCGCTGCGCGGGGTCCCGGTGCGGGTGGTCCACGCCTGGCAGGTGCCCGCGTTCACCCCGTTCGCGATCGGCTACACGCGGGCGCTGGACGAGGTCTTCGAGCAGAGCGCGGACACCGCCCGCCGGCGGGTCGCGCCGTGGCACGACAAGTACCCCGACGTGCGGGTGGAGCAGTCCTTCGTCTGCGGGCACCCGATCGCGGTCCTGTCGGAGTTCTCGCGCCAGGCCGACCTTCTCGTGGTCGGATCCCGTGGCCTCGGCGCGTTCGGCTCCGCCGTGCTGGGATCGGTCGGCCACGGCGTCCTGCACCGGGCTCACTGCGCCGTCGCCGTCGTGGGCCGGGGAGAGGAGGAGCGATGAGCGTGGAGGACCTGACCGCGGAGCAGATCATGACCCGTGTGCTCGTCACGGTCACCGCGGAGGAGTCGCCGCTGATGGCGTGGGAGTTGATGCGCCGCGCCGACGTCCACCACCTGCCCGTCGTGGACGACACCTGCCACGTCCTCGGCATCCTGACCAGGGAGGACGTCGCCGCCACCTGGAGCGGCGGCGGCCCGGACGAGCACTCGCGCCGCCAGGTGCGCACCCTCCTCGGCCGGCGTCGCCTGCCGAAGGTGGGGCCGGATCACACGCTGTCGCGGATCACCTGCGTCATGCTCGACGTGGGCTGCGACGCCGTACCCGTCGTCTCCGCGGCGGGCAGGCTGCTCGGCCTGATCACGGTCAGCGACGTGCTGAAGGCGGTGGCGGGCCGCGCCTGCCGCGACGAGGAGCGGGGCGAGCAGGGCCGGACACGGGAGAGCGGCGAGGTGCGGACCGGGCTGTTCCACCTCAACCCCGTCCTCCCGCCCGACTGAGCGGTACCGCCGGCGCCGCCGGGGGACCAACGGCGCGCCCCGCACCGACCTTCGGCCCTGACCGCCCTCCGTGCCCGTCCGGAGACTGATCACCGGAGGTGATCTTGATGGCACGGGTACTGGTCGCGTACGGCTCCACGAGGGGGGCCACGGCCGAGATCGCGGAATGGATCGGCCAGGCGCTGCGCGAGGAGGGCCACCACGCCGACGTCGTCGCGGCGGCGGACGCCCGCGAGGTGCGGGGACACGACGTGGTGATCCTCGGGGGCGCGCTCTACGCCCGGCGGTGGCACAAGGACGCCCGGAGGTTCGCCCTCCGCCACGCGGCGACCCTGCGGGCTCTGTCGGTGTGGCTGTTCAGCAGCGGCCCGCTGGACGACTCGGCCGTGGAGGAGGACATCCCGCCGACGCCGAACGTCGCCCGCTGGTGCGTCCGGCTGGAGGCCCTCGGCCACGCCACGTTCGGAGGGCGGCTGGCGTCCGACGCCACCGGCTTCGCCGCGTCCGCGATGGCCAGGACCATGGCCGGGGACTTCCGCGACCGCGGGCAGATCACGGCGTGGGCGAAGGCGGTCGCCCGCGAGCTGGGGTGACGAACCGGCCGCCCGCCGGGGTAGGAGCCCCCGCATGGGGCACCTTCCGGCGTACGCGCCGATGACGGCCCGGCTGGGGGAGCTGCCGCCGGAGTCGCAGGACGCGTTGTTCGGCTTCGAGATGAAGTGGGACGGCGTGCGCGCCCTCGGCTATGTCGAGGACGGGCGGCTGCGGCTGATCTCGCGCAACGGGCTGGACGTCACGGTCGCCTATCCCGAGCTGGGGCCCCTCGCCGGCGCCGTCGTGGACGAGTCCGTGCTGGACGGGGAGATCGTCGCGTTCGGACCCCGGGGGCTGCCCAGCTTCGCCGCCCTCCAGCCGCGGATGCACCAGCGCGACCCCGCCAAGATCAGACTGCTGGCGCGGGCAACTCCGGTGACGTACCTGATCTTCGACATCCTGCACGTCGGGGGTGGATCGACGATCCGCCGGCCGTACGTCGAGCGGCGCGCACTGCTCGACCGCACGGTGGTGGCGGGGGAGCGCTGGGACGTGCCGCCGTACTCCCCCGGAGGCGGCGCGACCGCCTTCGAGACCAGCCGCGAGCTGCTCCTGGAGGGCGTGGTCGCCAAGCGGCTGACCTCGACGTACCAGCCGGGGCGGCGCAGCGCGGACTGGATCAAGATCAAGCACTTCCGTACCCAGGAGGTGGTGATCGGCGGGTGGAAGCCGGGCGAGGGCAGACGCGCCAAGGGCATCGGCTCACTGCTGCTCGGCGTCCACGACCCGGAGGGACGGCTGGTCTACGCCGGACACGTGGGGACCGGCTTCACCGAGGCGATGCTCGCCGATCTGGGGGCGCTGCTGGCGCCGCTCGCCCGCGAGACCAGCCCGTTCGCGGACGAGGTGCCGCGCGAGCACGCCCGCCACGCCCGCTGGACCGCCCCCGCCCTCGTCGGCGAGGTGCGGTACGCCGAGTGGACCGCCGACGGCCGGCTCCGCCACCCGAGCTGGCGCGGCCTGCGGCCGGACCGCCGCGCCGAGGACGTGGTCCGCGAGCCGGGCTGATCGGCGGCTCCGCCCGTACGGCGACGTCCGAAGCGGCGATCGGCGCGGCGGCGTGGGGCCGAGGATTTGGACGGCGCGACCGGCACGGCGGTCCAGGTGGGTGGGAACGCGCCGGGTCACCGGCCCGCGCGGCCCGTTACAGCCGAGACATAACCTGGATTCTGTCGAGTCCGGTTTCCGTGCCCGGCGGTCCGCGAACTGAGGCGTTTGATGGCGGCGATGACAACCCAGACATCGAAGCGTGCACACAACAGGCTGCCCACCGAGGTGACGAGCTTCGTCGGCCGCCGCCACGAGGTGGCCGAGGCCAAGCGGATGCTGTCCCAATCCCGCATCGTGACGTTCACCGGCCCCGGCGGGGTCGGCAAGACCCGGCTCGCGCTCCGGATCGCCGCCGACGTGCGCCGGGCCTTCCCCGACGGCGTCTGGCTGGTCGAGCTGGCCGCGCTGGACGACCCCGGCATGCTGTGCCGGACCGTGGCCGAGGCGCTGGAGATCCGCAACCAGTCGTCCCGCCCGTGCTTCGACGTGCTCGCCGACCACCTCAGGGACAGGCAGGCGCTGCTGGTCCTGGACAACTGCGAGCACCTGCTGCCGGAATGCGCCGTGCTCGTGGAGACGCTCGCGCGGGCCACCTCCGACCTGCGGGTCCTCGTCACCAGCCAGCAGGCCCTGGGCGTCGCCGGGGAGCAGACGCTGGCCGTGCCCGCGATGTCGCTGCCCGACATGGACGGCGTCGTCCTGCCGCTGGAGACGCTCACCCAGCTCGACGCCGTACGCCTGTTCGCCGAGCGGGCCTCCGCCGTGGTGCCCGGATTCACCGTCACCGAGGCCAACCACGAGACGGTGGAGCGGATCTGCCGCAGGCTGGACGGCATACCGCTCGCGCTCGAACTGGCCGCGGTGCGGCTGCGGGCGCTCTCCCTCGACCAGTTGCTCGACCGGCTGGACGACCGGTTCCGGCTGCTCACCGCGGGATCGCGCGCCGTGCTCCCGCGCCACCGCACGCTGCGCGCGCTGATCGACTGGAGCTACAGCCTCTGCACCGAGCAGGAGCGGCTGCTGTGGGCGCGGGTGTCGGTCTTCGCCGGAAGCCTCGACCTGGAGGCGGCCGAGGAGGTCTGCTCCGGCGACGGGATCGCCAGGGAGGACGTCCTCAACCTGGTGATCGGCCTGGTCGACAAGTCCATCCTGATCCCCGACGAGCAAAGCCCGGCCATGCGGTACCGGATCCTGGACACCATCCGCCAGTACGGCAGGGAGCGCCTGGAGGAGATCGGCCAGGAGGAGGCGCTGCGGCGACGGCATCGGGACTACTACCGGGACCTGGCGGCGGAGGCGGACCGGCTGCTCTTCGGCCCCGACCAGGTCGCCTGGTTCACCCGCCTGCAGCACGAGCACGCCAACCTGCGCACGGCCCTGGAGCACTGCTTCGGACAGGGGGAGACCCGCGCCGGCCTGGAGATGGCGACCGACCTCATCTACCACTGGACGACCGGCTACTACCTCGGAGAGGGCCGCGGCTGGCTGGAGAAGGGCCTGGCGGCGGAGAGCGAACCGAACCTGACCCGGGCCAGGGCCCTGTGGTGCGCGTCGTGGCTGGCGATCATCCAGACCGAGATCGCCGCCGCCGAGGACATGCTGGCGGAGGCGCGGGCCATCGGCGAGCGGCTGGAGCTGTCGCAGGTCCTCGCGTACGTCGCCCTCTTCTCCGGCATGACCGCGATGTGCCGGGACATGCCGGCCGAGGCGATCGCGCTGTACGAGGAGGGGGTGCGCCGCGCCCACGAGATCGGCGACCCGGTGGCCGAGGCGCTCGCCCGCAACCGGCTCACCCTCGTCCGCTCGGTCGTCGGCGACTCGGACGCGGCGATCGCCGAGGGGGAGCGGTGCGTCGCCCTGTGCGACGCGTACGGCGAGCAGTGGCACCGGGCGTACGCGCTGATGGCGCTCGGGGTCGAGTACTGGCGGCGGGGCGACGCCGCCCGCGCCGCCGAGCTGGCCAAGGAGAGCCTGCGGTTCAACCGCTCCCTGGACGACATGCTGGGCGCGGGACTCAACATCGAGGTGCTCTCCTGGATCGCCGCGGGCCAGGAGCAGTACGAGCGGGCCGGACGGCTATGCGGCGTGCTGGGGACGATCTGGGAGTCCCTCGGCACGACCCTGTCGAGCTACGGATACCTGATGCCGTACCAGGAGGAGAGCGAGGACCGGACCCGCCGCGGGCTCGGGGAGACCGGATACCGCGCCGCGGTGCGGCGGGGCACCAGGCTCGCGTACGAGGAGGGGGTCGCCTACGCCCTGGAGGAGGCCCCGGAGGAGGAGCGGGTGGAACGGCCCGCCGACATTTCGCCGCTGACCCCGAGGGAGACGGAGATCGCCCAGCTCGTCGCGCAGGGCATGAGCAACAAGGAGATAGCCGCGACGCTGGTGATCGCGCAGCGCACCGCCGAGGGGCACATCGAGCACATCCTGAGCAAGCTCGGGTTCAACTCGCGCGCCCAGATCGCGGTCTGGGTCCGCGAGCGCGACCACGCCGCCGGGGAGCGCGCCGACAAGGGCGAGCGCGGCACCGGCGGCCCCTGACCGGACGCGGCACGAGGTGTCGCGCGGCCGGCGCGGGCCTCGGCGGGCAGGCCAGGCGCGTGCCCAATGCCCATGACCACGACGGGCGGGCCCGTCGCAACGGCCTGTGGTGCGCGGCGGCGCGGTCAGCGCCGTGTGGTGTCGTGAGCGTGGCGGGGACGTCCCACGGACGGGAACTCGGCCCAGACGGCGACGCCCGTGGCCGTGTGGACCCGGCCCCAGCAGCAGGCGAGCCGTTCGAGCGCCTGCCGATCGACCACGTCGGCCCGTCCCCGAGCCGGGGAGGCGACGCGTCCCCCACGGCGGCCCGCGCCGAGGGGCTCGGCCTCGGGGCACGTCCCCGAGGAGGGCCGGGCATCAGCGTCCTCGGCCTCGACCTCCGCGCGGAGCGTGTCGTCGACGAGGTAGAGGCTGAGCCGCATCGGCCCGCCCGCGAGCCGCAGGGCTTCGCCGACCAACTCCGTCACCAGCGGGTCGGCCACGCCGCGCCGGTCGCGCAGCCCCCAGAGGCCGAGCTGGTCGCGGACCAGCCGCCGGGCCCGGCGTACGCAGGACGCGTGCCCCTCGAGCACCCAGGACGCGCTGTCCGGCTCGCCCTCCCCAGGTGACGGGGCGTGCCGACCGCCGTCTCCGAAGGCGAGCCCCAGAGCATGCGCGAAAGCCTGTGCCAACGTTCGCCGGCCGTGCCCGAAACGACGATCGGCGCCGTGACGGCCTTCCTGGTCGACAGTGTCCGCCGGCGCGGACGGTGACGCGTGCTCGCCCATGACTCATTCCCCCCGGGTCCTCGTCCGCGTGGGACCTCCCCGGGACACCTTCTTCCCGGACCCCCGCTCAAGGAATGGGGATAAATCCCCGTATAAGTACCTATCTCGCACTAAAGCGCCTCATAGGGCGGGTCACGTGTGACGGTACGGACGAAGAGGGACAGGCGGGAACGGGTGACCGGCCGGATCGGGCGGCGACATCGGCGACCTTCCCGATGAGATCCGTACGCGGCGGCCGAGGGCCGAGTCGCCCGAGGCGCCTGGGCGCGGAAAGCGAACTGTGATCGATGAGATGGGGGATAAGCGCGCGAATTCGCCTCGACGGCACCGGTAGCATCGGAAGGTAACCATCGGAAGGTGAGGTGCCGCGAGCGCGTCGCACTCCTGCGCGGCTCCGCCGGTCGTCTCATCCATCGGGAATCGAGCAAGGAGCTACCCGTGTCTGCCGCCCTCGAAATACGCATCACCCTCGCCGGAGCCGAGCGCGTGGTGGCGGCGGGCACGACGGCCGGGCAGGCGCTCGACGCCGACGGCCGGTCGGTCATCGCCGCCCGGGTCAACGGAGAGCTGCGCGACCTGGCCGCCGAGGTGGCCGACGGCGACGTGATCGAGCCGGTCGCCATCGACAGCGCCGACGGCCGCGCCATCCTGCGCCACTCCACCGCGCACGTGATGGCCCAGGCCGTGCAGGAGATCTTCCCGGAGGCGAAGCTCGGCATCGGCCCGCCGGTGGAGAACGGCTTCTACTACGACTTCGACGTCCAGGAGCCCTTCACCCCGGACGACCTCAAGCGCGTCGAGAAGCGGATGCGCGAGATCGTCAAGCAGGGCCAGACCTTCCGACGGCGCCCGGTCGGCGACGAGGAGGCCCGCGAGGAGCTCGCCGGCGAGCCGTACAAGCTGGAGCTGATCGGTCTCAAGGGCGGCGCGGCCGACGCGGCCGACGGCGCGGACGTCGAGGTCGGCGGCGGCCAGCTCACCATCTACGACAACCTCGACCCCAAGTCGGGCGAGCTGTGCTGGAAGGACCTGTGCCGGGGCCCGC
The DNA here is from genome assembly GCF_001570365.1 of Microtetraspora fusca. Taxonomy (GTDB): domain Bacteria; phylum Actinomycetota; class Actinomycetes; order Streptosporangiales; family Streptosporangiaceae; genus Microtetraspora; species Microtetraspora fusca. The sequence continues at coordinate 101,847 of NZ_BBYK01000054.1, forward strand.
ACCTGCCGTCCACCCGGGTCATCCCGGCGTTCAAGCTGATGCGCAGCGGCGGCGCGTACTGGCGCGGCAGCGAGAAGAACCCGCAGCTCCAGCGCATCTACGGCACCGCCTGGGAGTCGCGGGACAAGCAGGACGAGTACCTCCGCATGCTTGAGGAGGCCGAGAAGCGCGACCACCGCAAGCTGGGCGCCGAGCTCGACCTGTTCTCCTTCCCCGACGAGCTGGGCTCGGGCCTGCCGGTCTTCCACCCCAAGGGCGGTGTGATCCGGCGGGTCATGGAGGAGTACTCGCGCCGCAAGCACGAGGAGGCGGGGTACTCCTTCGTCAACACCCCGCACATCACCAAGGAGAACCTCTACAAGATCTCCGGTCACCTCGACTGGTACGCGGACGGCATGTTCCCGCCCATGGAGCTTGAGGGCGCGCGGTACTACCTCAAGCCGATGAACTGCCCGATGCACAACCTCATCTTCCGGGCCCGCGGCCGTTCCTACCGTGAGCTGCCGCTGCGCCTGTTCGAGTTCGGCACCGTCTACCGGTACGAGAAGTCCGGCGTGGTCCACGGCCTGACCCGGGTGCGCGGGCTCACCCAGGACGACGCGCACATCTACTGCACCCAGGAGCAGATGCGCGACGAGCTGAAGTCGCTGCTGCGGTTCGTGCTCGACCTGCTCCGCGACTACGGCCTCGACGACTTCTACCTGGAGCTGTCCACCAAGGACCCGGAGAAGTACGTCGGCTCCGACGAGGTGTGGGAGGAGGCCACCCAGACGCTGCGCGAGGTGGCCGAGTCCGAGAAGCTCGAACTCGTCCTCGACCCGGGCGGCGCGGCCTTCTACGGCCCCAAGATCTCGGTGCAGGCCCGGGACGCCATCGGCCGCTCCTGGCAGATGTCGACCATCCAGCTCGACTTCAACCTGCCCGAGCTCTTCGAGCTGGAGTACCAGGCGGCCGACGGCAGCCGGAAGCGGCCGGTCAAGATCCACCGCGCGCTGTTCGGCTCGATCGAGCGGTTCTTCGGCGTGCTGGTCGAGCACTACGCGGGCGCCTTCCCTCCGTGGCTGGCCCCGGTCCAGGTCGTCGGCATCCCGATCGCCGACGCGCACGCACCGTACCTGCAGGATGTCGCCAAGCGGCTGCGGGAGCGGGGTGTCCGGGTCGAGGTCGACACGGCCGACGACCGGATGCAGAAGAAGATCCGCAACGCGCAGAAGGCCAAGGTGCCGTTCATGCTGCTCGCGGGTGACGACGACATCGCCAGCGGCGCGGTCTCCTTCCGCTACCGCAACGGCGAGCAGAAGAACGGGGTGCCGATCGACGAGGCGATCGCCGAGATCGTCGACGCGATCGACCGCCGGATCCAGGTCTGATCACAGCCGGGCGCCGTTCCCCTCACGGGAGCGCCGCCCGGCCGTCGCGAGCCCCCGCCGCCCGGAAGGAGCGGCGGGGGCTTTCGCGTCCGGACGGCGGAGGGGTCAGGTCGCCTCGTCGTCCTCGGCGGCGCGGCCGTTCCGGCCCTCGCCCGGCAGGCGCACGTCGTCCACGGTCACGTTGACCTCGACGACCCGCATCCCCAGCATCCGGCTCACCGACCTGGCCACGTTGACCTTGACCTCGGCGGCCACGTCCATCACCACGTGCCCGTACACGATGACGATGGTCACGTCCACCGCCACCTGCTGGTTCTCGATCTGCGCGCGCACGCCCTGGGTCGCCCGCTTGGAGCCGACGCCGATGCGGTCCCGGACCGCCTCGAAGGCGCGCTCGAAGTCGCCGCCCAGGTCGGCCACACCGGGGATCTCCAGCGCGGCGAGCGCCGCGACCTTCTCGACCACCTCGTCGGCGACCTTGATGCGGCCCTTGACGACGGACGCTCCCAGCAGGCCGGACACGCCGTCGCCCGCCGTGCCATCGGAGGTCTCCCGTGCGGCGCCCGGATCGGCCGGACCGCCGACGGGCTCCTCGGCCCGCTCCTCGACCGGTTCCTCGATGGTGGCGACATCGGACATCTGAACACTCCTCGGAGAATGGAAGATCCGTGGGCTCGCTCAGCACGTGATTCTGCCGGAACCTGATGTGATTTATCCGGTATCTACGGATCTCGCCGGAGCCGTACGCGAGGCCCGCCATGGGCCGCAATATGCTGGCCCGCATGACGAACGAGCCGGAGCTGCAGCCGGGAGCGGGAGTGCCTGACGCGTTTGGGAGGCTCTGGACTCCGCACCGCATGGCCTACATCAAGGGGGAGAACAAGCCCAGCGGGTCGGGGCCCGGGGACGGCTGCCCGTTCTGCGAGATCCCCGCGATGAGCGACGAGGACGGCCTCATCGTGGCCAGGGGCTCCGCCGTTTTCGCCGTGCTCAACCTCTATCCGTACAACTCGGGCCACCTGATGGTGTGCCCGTACCGGCACGTCGCCGACTACGCCGACCTGGACGAGGCGGAGACCGCCGAGCTGGCCGACTTCACCAAGCGGTCGCTGCAGGCGCTGCGCAAGGCGAGCGGCGCCCAGGGGTTCAACGTGGGCATGAACCTGGGCCAGGTGGCGGGCGCCGGCATCGCCGCCCACCTGCACCAGCACGTGGTGCCGAGGTGGGGCGGCGACACGAACTTCATGCCGGTGGTGGGGCAGACCAAGGTGCTGCCGCAGCTCCTGCGCGACACCCGGGAGCTGCTCGCCGACGCCTGGCCCTCCGCCTGAAACCCGAAGGTCTCCCGGCCTGGAAAGGTCGCGACCGGGGAGGGCGGCGTGAGAGACGTCGCCCGGACGGACGCCGCCCGGATCAGGGGAGCTTGACCGTGACCCGCGCGGCGTCGCTCTCGTTGTTCAGCCGGTCGAGGGCGGTGACGAAGTAGTCGCCGCCCTCCTTCGCCGCGTACGCCGGGCTGCCTTCGGCCGGGACGAGTGCCACCAGGTGCCGCGCGTCCACGGTCGCGCAGTCGGCGTTCTTGCCGTCGGCCCGGTAGACGGCGTACGCCCGCGCGCCGTCCGCCGGGCTCCAGGTCAACGTCCCGGCGGAGCTCTTCAGGTTCGCCGGCGTGGCCGGGGCGCCGGCCGGCAGGCCCTTGATCAGCGGAAGCAACGCGGGGCGCGTGTAGTGGTTCTTCTCGAGCCGGTCCAGCACGCCCAGCGGGTTGGCGGCCAGGCCCTTGGCGCTGAAGTAGACGTCGCCCTTCACCTCGGGGTAACGCCGGTTCACCGTCAGGTGGGAGGGCATCTCCGCCGGTTTCGTCCAGGCGGGGGTATCCCTGGTGCCGACGCGGTAGAGCGCCTGGCCGATGTAGAGATCGACGTCGGTGCCGCGCACCGCCTCGGCCCACCAGGGCACCAGCGCGTCGTAGTCCGCCGCGGCGAACCCGCGCGGCCAGTAGAGCTGCGGGATGAGGTAGTCCACCGACCCCGCCTTGATCCACGCCTTCGCGTCCGCGTAGATCGCGTCGTAGGCCGACATGCCCTTGGTGGCCGATCCCTTCGGGTCGTCCGACTCGTTGCGCCAGATGCCGAACGGGCTGATCCCGAACTTCACGTACGCCTTCGTCTTGTGCACGGCCGAGGACACCTGCGCGACGAGCTTGTTGACGTTCTCGCGGCGCCAGTCGGCCAGCTTGACGCCCTTGCCGTACTTGGCGTGCGCCGCGGCGTCGGCGAACCGGGTGCCGTTGCCCGGATACGGATAGAAGTAGTCGTCGAAGTGGACCCCGTCCACGTCGTAGCGGCGCACCACGTCGGTGACGACCCTGGTCACCCAGGCGCGCACCTGCGGCAGCCCGGGGTTGTAGTAGAGCTTCCCCTCGTGGCTGACCGTCCAGTCGGGGTGGAGCCGCGCCGGGTGCCCGGCCGGGAGCGCCGCGGCGTTCGCCGCCCCGTCCGCCGCGCGGTACGGGTTGAACCAGGCGTGGAACTCCAGGCCGCGCTTGTGCGCCTCGGAGATCAGGAACGGCAGCGGGTCCCAGCCCGGGTCCTTGCCGGCGGTGCCGGTGAGGTACTTCGACCAGGGTTCGAGCGAGGAGCGGTAGATCGCGTCCGACTCCGGCCGGACCTGGACGAACACCGCGTTGAGCCGACGCTGGACGGCCTCGTCGAGGATCTTGACGTACTCGGCCTGCTGCCGGGCGGGGGAGAGGCCGGGCTTGGAGGGCCAGTCCGTGTTGTGCACGGTCGCGATCCACACCCCGCGAAGCTGCCGCTTGGGATGGGAGCCGCTCGCCGTGCAGGTCTCCGCCGCCGTGGCGGCCCGCACCGTCGTGGTCTTCTTCGGGGCGGGCTGGGGGCCGAACGCGTAGGCGGCTCCGGCGCTCGCCCCCGCGATGACCAGGCTCGCCAGAAGCGGGACGCGTATCGACCGCGGCCGATCCGGCGCGCCTTCCTCACTGCTCGCCCGCATGCGGCGGCCCTCCCGATTCGCCATGGGTCCTCAGTTTGTCATCGACCGGCCGATGGTTTGGCCGGAAGAGCAAACCCGATGGCGAAAACGCGGGGATCGTCCCGTACCGGCGGCCGGGCGCCGGTGGTCCGGCGCCCGGCCCGCGGGTACGGGATCAGTGCTCGGCCGCGGCCGCGACCTTCTCCGCGAGGTGGGCCGGGAGCGGCTCGTAGCGCAGGAACTCCCGGTGGAACGTCCCCGTCCCGTGGGACATCGAGCGCAGGTCCACCGCGTACCGGGTGATCTCCAACTCGGGGACCTCGGCCTTGACGAGGGTGCGTCCCCCGCCCGCCGGCTCGCTGCCGAGCACGCGGCCGCGACGCGAGGACAGGTCCGACATCACGGCGCCGACGAACTCGTCGGACACCAGGACGGAGACCTCGTCCACGGGTTCGAGCAGCAGTGCGGACACCTTGGCCGCCGCCTCCTTCAACGCGAGCTGCCCCGCGACCTGGAAGGCCATGTCCGAGGAGTCGACGGAGTGGGCCTTCCCGTCGTAGAGCGTGACGCGGATGTCCACCACCGGATATCCGGCCAGCACGCCGCGTTCCATCTGCGCCCGCACGCCCTTCTCCACGGACGGGATGAACTGGCGGGGCACCACGCCGCCGACGATCTTGTCGACGAACTCCAGGCCGCCTCCCGAGGGCAGCGGCTCGACCTCGATGTGGCAGATCGCGTACTGTCCGTGGCCGCCGGTCTGCTTGACGTTGCGGCCCATGCCCTGGGCCCGGCCGCCGAAGGTCTCGCGGAGCGGCACCCGGAGCGGGATCCGCTCCACCTCCACGCCGTACCGCCGGGACATCCGGTCGAGCAGGACGTCGGCGTGCGCCTCTCCCATGCACCACAGCACGAGCTGGCGGGTCTCGGCGTTGTTCTCCAGCCGGAGCGTCGGATCCTCGGCCACCAGGCGGGCCAGCGCCTGGCTGAGCTTGTCCTCGTCCGCCTTGGACCGGGCCTGGATCGCGACCGGCAGCAGCGGCTCGGGCATGTCCCAGGCCTTCATCAGCAGCGGCCGGTCCTTGTCCGACAGGGTGTCGCCGGTCTCGGCCCGGGACAGTTTGGCGATCGCGCAGATGTCCCCGGCGACGCACTTGGACACCGGGCGCTGCGTCTTGCCCAGCGGCGAGCCGAGCCCGCCGATGCGCTCGTCCACGTCGTGGTCCTCGTGCCCGCGGTCGGCGAGCCCGTGTCCCGACACGTGGACGAGCATGTCCGGGCGCAACGTTCCGGAGAACACCCGGACCAGGCTGATCCGCCCGACGTACGGGTCGCTCGTGGTCTTGACGACCTCGGCAACGAGCGGGCCGTCGGGATCGCAGGTGATGTTCGTCACGGCCTTGCCGTCGATCGTGGTGATCTCGGGCAGCGGGTGCTCCAACGGTGACGGGAAGCCCTGCGTGACGACCTCGAGGATCTCGATCATCCCCGTTCCCGGGGCGGCCGCCAGCACCGGATAGAAGCTGCCCCGCGCGACGGCCTTCTCCAGGTCGTCGATAAGGATCTTGGTGTCGATGGACTCGCCCGAGAGGTAGCGGTCCATCAGGGACTCGTCCTCGCTTTCCTGGATGATCCCCTCGATCAGGTCGCCGCGGTACTGCCCGATCAGGGCGAGCTGCTCCGCGTCGGGCTCCCGGTCGGCGCGGGCGCCGCCGGAGTAGTCGAGGAACCGCTGGGACAGCAGGCCGAGCAGCCCCCTGCCGTCGACCGGCAGGTACAGCGGGGCCACGCCGTCGCCGAACGCGTCCTGGCAGCTCGCGAGCACCTCGTCGAAGTTCGCGCGGTGGTGGTCGATCTTGGTGATGACCACGGCGCGCGGCATGCCGACCAGGCCGCACTCCTCCCAGATCATCCGGGTGAGCCCGTCCACGCCGTCCACGGCGGAGACGACGAAGAGCGCCGCGTCCGCCGCCCGGAGCCCGGCGCGAAGGTCGCCGACGAAGTCCGCGTATCCCGGCGTGTCGAGAAGATTGATCTTGATGCCGTTGTGTACGAGCGGGGCGAGAGAGAGGTTGACCGAGCGCTGCTGGCGCACCTCCACCTCGTCGAAGTCGCTGACCGTCGTGCCGTCCTCCACCCGTCCGGGGCGGGGGACGGTGCCCGTCGCCGCCAGCAGCGCCTCGATCAGCGTGGTCTTGCCGGCTCCGGAATGGCCGACCAGCACGACATTGCGCACCATGTCCGGCCGATCGGCCGAGGGTGCCCTGCCCGCGGCCCCTGCGGGGCCGCCGTTCGCCTTTTCCGCCACTTCGCCTCCCGGATCTGCGAGCGGCCGGGGCGCCGGCCGCTCTGCCGTCGCTGCGCGCGCCACCCGGACGCCGGCGGAGCCCCTCGCCCCGGGTCGTCCTGGCCGGGCGGCCCGTCCTCCCCGCCGGGAATCCCAGGCGCGTGTTCTTCACCTTTTACCCATGTGGCGCAGATCACAAGACCTATCTCCGGAATGGGCTTGGTCGCCTCACCAGGCGTTCCATGGCCTACGATCGGGAGCGCGATGCTGAACATCCTGCGCCCCGTCGTCACCCGAGTGCTGACCCCCCTGGGGCGGGTGCTCGCCCGCCACGGGATCTCCCCCGACGTCGTCACCGCGGTCGGCACGCTGGGCGTGGTGGCCGCGGCGCTGACCCTCTTCCCCATGGGCCACCTCTTCTGGGGTGCGCTCGCGATCACGATCTTCGTCCTCGCCGACCTGCTCGACGGCGTGCTCGCCAGAATGAGCGGCGGCACGGGCAGCAAGTGGGGGGCCTTCCTCGACTCGACCCTCGACCGGCTCGGCGACGCCGCGATCTTCTCCGGGCTCATCCTCCACTTCATCCTTGAGGACGAGCCGGAGATCGTCCTCGCGGGCGTGGCGCTCTTCTGTCTCGTCGCGGGAGCATTGGTGTCATACGCCAAGGCTCGGGCGGAGGGGCTCGGGATGACGGCGAACGTCGGGATCGCCGAGCGCGGCGAACGGCTCGTCGTCATCCTCGTCGCGACCGGGCTCTCGGGCCTGGGCGTGCCGTACATCCTGGCGGCCGGGCTGTGGCTGCTCGCGGCGGCGAGCGCGGTCACGGTCGTCCAGCGGATGGTCCACGTCTACCGACAGGCGGTGGTCAGGTGAATCGCCCCGACGGGCGGCTTCCCGTTGCCGATCGGATCGTCGCGGCGAGCTACTCCGCGGGATGGGTGGTGGTCCGGCGCCTCCCCGAGCGCCTGGCCCGATGGATCTTCCAGAGCATCGCCGACGTGATGTGGCGCCGGCGGGGCAAGGCCGTACGCCGGCTGGAGTCCAACCTGGCCCGCGTCGTCGGCGCCGACGCCGGCTCCGCGGCGGTGCGCGAGCTCAGCCGGGCCGGGCTGCGTTCGTACTTCCGCTACTGGGTCGAGGCGTTCCGCCTCCCCTCCATGAATCGCGAGCGGATCCTCCGTGGCACCCGCGCCGGCGGCGAGCAGGCGATCTTCGACAACCTCGCCAGGAACCGCGGCGTGGTGCTCGCCCTGCCGCACATGGGCAACTGGGACGTCGCCGGAGCCTGGCTGGTGCACAAGGGGCACCCGTTCACCACCGTGGCCGAGCGGCTCAAGCCCGAGTCGCTGTTCGAGCGCTTCCTCGCCTACCGGCAGAGCCTCGGCATGGAGGTGCTGCCGCTCACCGGCAAGGACGGCGGCAGCGGCATGGCGTTCGGCACGCTCGCCCAGCGGCTGCGGGCGGGCCGCGCGGTCTGCCTGCCCGCCGACCGCGACCTGACCGCGTCCGGTGTCGAGGTCGACTTCTTCGGCGCGCGCACCCGGATGGTCGCCGGGCCCGCGCTGCTCGCGATCCAGACCGGGGCGGCCCTGTTGCCCGCCACCCTGTGGTTCGAGGAGTCCGGCTGGGGGTTGCGGGTCCACGAGGAGATCCCGATCCCCGAGGAGGGCACGCGCCGGGACAAGGTCGCCGTCATGACCCAGCAGATGGCGTCCGTGTTCGAGAAGGGCATCGCCGAGCACCCGGAGGACTGGCACATGCTCCAGCGGCTGTGGCTCGACGACCTGGAGCCGCGACCCGCGGGCGCGTCATGAGGATCGGCATCGTCTGTCCGTACACCTGGGAGGTGCCGGGCGGCGTCCAGGCCCACGTGCGCGACCTCGCCGAGGCGCTCATCGCCGACGGCCACTTCGTCTCGGTCATGGCCCCGGCGGGCGACGACGCCCCGCTGGAGCCGTACGTCGTCTCGGCGGGCCGCGCGGTGCCGGTGCCGTACAACGGGTCGGTGGCGCGGCTGGCGTTCGGCTTCCTGTCGGCCGGGCGGGTCCGCAAGTGGATCCGCGAGGGCCGGTTCGACGTGCTGCACGTCCACGAGCCCGCCGTGCCGTCCCTCGGCCTGCTCGCCTGCTGGGTGGCGCGCGGCCCGATCGTGGGGACGTTCCACGCCTCCTACGAGCGCTCCCGCGCCATGTCGGTGGCGGCGCCGATGCTGCAGAGCGCGCTGGAGAAGATCACCGCGCGCATCGCGGTCTCCGACGCGGCGCGCAAGACCCTGGTCGAGCACCTCGGCGGCGACGCCGTGCTGATCCCCAACGGCGTCACCGTCAGCCGGTACGCCGAGGCCGAGCCGCTGCCCGGCTGGGGGCCGGACGGCGGCGTCATCGGCTTCCTCGGGCGGATGGACGAGCCGCGCAAGGGGCTGCCCGTCCTGCTGTCGGCCTTCGAGATCCTCGCCGAGGAGCGGCCGGACGTGCGGCTGCTGATCGCCGGCCCCGGCGACGCGGCCGACGTGCTCGGCCGCCTGCCCGAGCGGCTCCACGACCGGGTCGGGCTGCTCGGCATGGTCAGCGAGGGCGACAAGGCGCGCGCCTACCACTCCGTGGACGTCTTCTGCGCGCCCAACCTGGGCGGTGAGAGCTTCGGCATCGTGCTCACCGAGGCGATGTCGGCCGGAGCGCCCATCCTGGCCAGCGACATCCCCGCGTTCCGGCGGGTGCTCGGTGACGGCCAGGCCGGCGCGCTGTTCGCCACCGGCGACGCGGCCGCCCTGGCCAAGGAGGCGGCCCGGCTCCTCGACGACCCCGGGTGTCGCGCCAAGTTGTCCGACGAGGCGCGGCAGGCGGTGCGCAAGTACGACTGGTCCACCGTCGCCCGCGACGTGTCGCGCGTCTACGAGACCGTGACCGACGCGACCGCCGGTGTGGTGGAGGACGACGCTTCGTGACGACCACGGTCCTGATCCTCGTGGTGGGCGTGATCGTCGTGCTCACCGCCGTCTACATCTCCTGGCGGGCCGGCCGGCTCGACCGGCTGCACATCCGGCTGGAGACCGCGCAGGCCGCGCTCGACGCGTCCCTGCTGCGGCGGGCGGCGGTCTGCCTGGAGCTCGCCGGGTCGCGCATCCTCGACCCCGCGACCTCGCTCGTGCTCGCGGCCGCCGCCCACGAGGCCCGTACGGCGGGGCCGGACGAGCGCGAGCACGCCGAGAGCGACCTGTCCCGGACGTTGCGCGCGGTCGTCGGCCAGGACCGGTTCCGGGAGAGGCTGGCCGAGCACGCCACCGGCCCGGAACTGCTGGAGGAACTCGACGCCGCGGTGGCCAAGGTGGTCTACTCCCGGCGCTTCTACAACAACGCCGTCGACGTCACCCGCACGGCGCAACGCCGATGGCTGGCGCGTACGCTCCGCCTGGCGGGTCACACGGAATATCCTCGGTTCTTCGAGATCGACGACGCGCCTCCGGCGGCCCTCGCGGCGGAATAGCCGCTTTTGACCGTTCCAAGCGGGATCTACTATCCGGCACCGGTAAGCTCGTTGCCATTTCGCGGCGCGAGCCGGTCCAGATACGGCGTTTCCTGCTGGTCTCGGCTGGTTCTCCAAGGGAGGAGCTTGAGGGTGCGGGCGCAACGGATGATCGGTGTCACGCTTGGTCTGGGGGCGGTTCTCGCCGGCGCCGCGTGCTCCTCGGACAGTGACAAGCCGCCGGTCGCGCAGCCCCAGGCCGCGACCGCCTCCCCGTCGCCGACCCCGCCGCCCGAGCACCCGTTCACCGGCCGCCCGGTCACGCAGCGCCGTCCGGTGCTCGCCGTGAAGATCGAGAACACCTCGGCCGGCAAGCCGCAGATGGGCGTGCGCAGCGCCGACATCGTCTACGTCGAGCAGGTCGAGGGCGGGCTCACCCGTCTCATGGCGATCTTCTCGTCGAAGCTGCCCACCCAGGTGGGGCCGGTCCGCAGCGCCCGGATCTCCGACCTGCACATCCTGCCGCAGTTCGGCAAGCCCGCCCTGGCGTACTCGGGTGTGCAGACCAAGATGATCCCGTACGTGCAGAAGGCGTCGCTGTTCGACGTCTCCGACAGCAGCACGCCCGGCGCCTACTTCCGCGCCCAGGGCCGGTACGCGCCGTACAACCTGTTCGCCACCCCCCGCAAGCTGCTGGCGAAGGCGTCCCAGGCGACCAAGGCGGACGACGTCGGCTTCGTTTTCTCCGACGAGCCGCCCGCCGGGGGAGTGCCGCAGAAGAAGGTACGCGTGCGCTACCCCGCGGCGAACTTCGAGTTCGCCTGGTCGGAGACGCAGAAGCGCTGGCTGGTCACCCAGGACGGCAAGAAGGACATGGCGGCCGAGGGCGGCCAGCAGGGCGCGCCGACGATCGTGGTGCAGTGGGTGAAGACCGAGAGGTCGGAGTTCCACGACTTCACCGGCAGCTACACGCCCCTGGTCCACAGCGTCGGCAAGGGCACCGGCGTCGTGCTGCGGGACGGCATGGCGTACAAGGTCAGGTGGGAGCGCCCCTCCGAGGAGGGGGGCACCACCTACACCATGGCCGACGGGTCGCCGATGCCGTTCGCGCGCGGCCAGGTCTGGGTCGTGCTCGCCTCGCGCAAGCCCATCGCCCCCTGACGAGCGCATACGGAAACCCGCGCCGGGGCCGGGCGCGACGGAGGAATGGGCGCGGCGTACAAAACGCGGCATGAACCCTTACAGGATGGTGCGTCGGGCCAAGGTTCGGTCAGGACCTACCATGGGAAGGGAATCCACCGATCAGCCGTCGTGAGGTAGCAACGTGTCCAGCAGCACGCCCGAAGTCAACGAGACCGCCGTCGGCACCGCCCGCGTGAAGCGGGGCATGGCCGAGATGCTCAAGGGCGGCGTCATCATGGACGTCGTCACGCCCGAGCAGGCCAAGATCGCCGAGGACGCGGGAGCGGTCGCGGTCATGGCGCTGGAGCGCGTCCCCGCCGACATCCGCGCCCAGGGCGGGGTTTCCCGGATGAGTGACCCCGACATGATCGAGGGCATCATCAGCGCCGTGTCGATCCCGGTGATGGCCAAGGCCCGGATCGGCCACTTCGTCGAGGCCCAGGTGCTGCAGGCGCTTGGCGTCGACTACATCGACGAGTCCGAGGTCCTCACCCCCGCCGACTACGCCAACCACATCGACAAGTGGCGTTTCACCGTCCCCTTCGTCTGTGGGGCCACCAACCTGGGTGAGGCGCTGCGCCGCATCACCGAGGGCGCCGCGATGATCCGCTCCAAGGGCGAGGCCGGCACCGGCGACGTCTCCAACGCCGTCACCCACATGCGCACGATCCGCGCCGAGATCCGGCGGCTCACCTCGCTGGCCGAGGACGAGCTGTACGTCGCGGCCAAGGAGCTGCAGGCGCCGTACGAGCTGGTCGCCGAGGTGGCCAAGACCGGCAAGCTCCCGGTCGTGCTGTTCACCGCGGGCGGCATCGCCACCCCGGCCGACGCCGCGATGATGATGCAGCTCGGCGCCGAGGGCGTCTTCGTCGGCTCCGGCATCTTCAAGTCCGGCGACCCGGCCAAGCGCGCCGCCGCCATCGTCAAGGCGACCACGTTCTACGACGACCCGGACGTCGTGGCGAAGGTGTCGCGCGGCCTGGGCGAGGCCATGGTCGGCATCAACGTGGACGACATCCCGGTGCCGCACCGCCTGGCCGAGCGCGGCTGGTGACCCGCGTGTGATCTCGCCGGTCTGATCCGCTGAGAAACGGCGGCCCCGCCACCGGGGCCGCCGTTTCGCTTTCCGGAAGCTCCTGGAATATCAGGCATATGAGGGGCCCTCCGGGCGAATAGTTAGTCAGGCTAAGTTAGTATGGCAAACTATGACGACGGATGACACGCAGGCGCTGGCCGAGCGCCTGTCCCGCGAACTGCGCCACCTGGTGATGCTGCTGCGCCGCACGACGGCGGGCCAGCCGATCACCACCCAGCAGTACGGCGTGCTCGGCTCCCTGGAGGGCGGCGGCCGGCGGATGACCGAGCTGGCCGAGGAACACGGGGTGCAGCTCCCCACCATGACGGTGCAGATCAACCGGCTGGAGGACGCCGGGCTCGTCGCGCGCGCCGCCGACCCGGCCGACGCCCGCGTGCGCACCGTCGAGCTCACCGAGGAGGGCCGCGCCCGGCTGCACGCCGTAAGGGAGGCGAGGATCGCTTATCTCAGCCGCCAGCTCGGCTCCCTCACCCCCGAGGAGCGCGCCGCCATCGACGTCGCCCTGCCCGCCCTCGCCAAGCTCGGCCGAAGCTGAAGGAGTACCAGTTGTCGCAGCCATCCGGAGGACTCCTCCGTCAGCCCGTCTCGGTGTGGGCCACCGCGTTCGCCGCGGTGGTGGCCTTCATGGGGATCGGGCTCGTCGACCCCATCCTCCCGTCGATCGCGCAGGGCCTGCGGGCCACGCCCAGCCAGGTGTCGCTGCTGTTCACCAGCTACTTCCTGGTCACCGCGGTCGCGATGCTGATCACCGGCTGGTTCTCCAGCCGGATCGGCGGCAAGCGCACCCTCCTGCTCGGCCTCGCGCTCGTCGTCGTCTTCGCCGCGCTGGCCGGGACCTCCGACACGGTCGGCCAGCTCGTCGGCTTCCGTGCCGGATGGGGCCTCGGCAACGCGCTCTTCGTGGCCACCGCGCTCGCCGTGATCGTCGGCGCGGCCAGCGGCGGCGCGGAGAAGGCGATCATCCTCTACGAGGCCGCGCTCGGCCTCGGCATCTCCCTCGGCCCGCTGGTCGGGGCGCTGCTCGGCGACTGGAACTGGCGCGCGCCCTTCTTCGGCACGGCGACGCTGATGGCCGTCGGGTTCGTCCTGATCGTGACCCTGCTCGCGCCGACGCCCAAGCCTGCCGTACGGACCCGGCTGAGCGACCCGATCCGCGCGCTGGCCCACGGCGGCCTGTCCACCACCGCCTTCACCGCGCTCTTCTACAACTTCGCGTTCTTCACCGTGCTGGCGTTCACGCCGTTCATCCTCGGCATGTCCGCGTACGGCATCGGCGCGGTGTTCTTCGGATGGGGCGTGTGCGTGGCGCTGGCCTCCGTCTTCGGCGCGCCGTGGCTGCAGCGCCGCCTCGGGTCGGTCCGCGTGCTGCTGCTCTCCCTCGCGCTGCTCGCCGTCCTCCAGGTGGGCATCGCCCTCTCCGGGCAGGCCGGGACCGTGGTCTTCGTGATCCTGTGCGGCATCCCGATCGGGTTCAACAACACGATCTTCACCGAGGCCGCGATGGAGGTGTCGGACGCGCCCCGTCCCGTCGCCTCGGCCGGCTACAACTTCGTCCGCTGGATGGGCGGGGCGCTCGCGCCGTACATCGTGACCAAGCTGGGTGAGGAGTTCGGCGAGGCCGTGCCGTACTACGTGGGGGCGGCCTGCTGCGTGGTCGGCATCGCGATCCTGTTCGCCCGGCGGCACCATCTGGCCGCGCTCGACCACGTCGACACCGATCACACCTTCCAGGACGCGTCGCCCGCACAGGCATAAAACATGCGGTTTGGGACGTTCTGCGCCTTGGTTCTACGCTGGGACCACCGCCGGACGAAAGGATGACCGTGACGACTGCGCCGCTTATCGGCGTGCTCGCCCTGCAGGGCGACGTGCGCGAGCACGCCCGCGCCATCGAGGACGCGGGGGCGAGGGCGATGGCCGTACGCCGCAGGAGCGAACTGGACGCGGTCGACGCGTTGGTCATCCCGGGCGGGGAGTCCACCACGATGTGGAAGCTCGCGACCGCGTTCGACCTGCTCGAACCGCTCAAGCTGCGCATCAAGGAGGGGCTGCCCACGTACGGCTCCTGCGCGGGGATGATCATGCTGGCCGACCGCATCGAGGGCGGCGTCGAGGGCCAGGAGACGATCGGCGGCATCGACATGGTCGTCCGCCGCAACGCCTTCGGCCGCCAGGTCGACTCCTTTGAGGCCGACCTCGACTTCGCCGGACGCGGCACCGTCCGGGCGGTTTTCATCCGCGCACCCTGGGTCGAGTCGGTCGGCGCCGACGTGGAGGTGCTGGGCACAGCCGAGCCCGGGGGTAGGATCGTCGCGGTCCGACAGGGACCTCTGCTCGCGACGTCCTTCCACCCCGAGCTGACGGGCGACGCGCGGGTTCACTCGTATTTTGTCGAAATGGTGAGGGAGTTCTAGGCGATGTCCGGCCACTCCAAATGGGCGACGACGAAGCACAAGAAGGCCGCGCTCGACTCCAAGCGCGGCAAGCTGTTCGCCAAGCTCATCAAGAACATCGAGGTCGCGGCCCGGACCGGCGGCCCCGACCCGGACGGCAACCCGACCCTCTACGACGCCATAACGAAGGCGCGTAAGAACTCCGTCCCCATCGACAACATCGAGCGGGCGCGCAAGCGCGGCGGCGGCCTGGAGGCCGGCGGCGCCGACTGGCAGACCATCATGTACGAGGGCTACGCCCCGGGCGGCGTGGCCGTCCTGATCGAGTGCCTCACGGACAACCGCAACCGCGCGGCGTCCGAGGTCCGGGTCGCGCTGACCCGCAACGGCGGCTCGCTGGCCGACCCGGGTTCGGTGTCGTACATGTTCAACCGCAAGGGCGTCGTCCTCGTGCCGAGGGCCGGCGACCTCTCCGAGGACGACGTGCTGCTGGCCGTCCTCGACGCGGGCGCCGAGGAGGTCAACGACCTCGGCGACAACTTCGAGGTGGTGTGCGAGGCCACGAACCTGGTCCCGGTCCGCTCCGCCCTCCAGGACGCCGGCATCGAGTACGAGTCGGCCGAGCAGAGCTTCCTGCCGAGCATGAACATCCCGCTCGACGAGGAGGGCGCCCGCAAGGTCTTCCGCCTCATCGACGCCCTCGAGGACAGCGACGACGTGCAGAACGTCTGGGCCAACTTCGACGTCTCCGACGAGATCATGGAGAAGCTCGAGGCGTAGATTCGCCCGTGGGTCCCGCCGCCGCCCTGTGAGCGGCGCGCGGGTCACACGGAAAATCGATTGGCGCGGGACCGGTCGTCAGCATATTTTGTCCGATCGTGGACATTCGTGACCTCACCGTCGATGATCTCGACGCGGTGCTCGACAACCGTAAGCGGGCCTTCGGCCCCATCTCCGGCAGCGACGTCGAGACGTGGCGCGAACTGGTGGTGCCCGTGTTGCCGACCGGGCGCTTCATCGGCGCCTTCGACGGTCCCCGCCTGGTCGCCACGGCTCGGATCAACGCGTTCACCCAGTGGTGGCACGGCCGGCCGATGCCGATGGGCGGCGTCGCGAGCGTCACCGTCGCCCCCGAGGACCGGGGCCGCGGCGTGGGCCGGGCGATCATGCAGGCCGTCATCGAGCGTACGGCCGAGCTCGGGGACGTCGTCTCCGCGCTCTACCCCGCCACCACGCCGCTCTATCGGAGCATGGGCTGGGAGCACGCGGGCGGCCTGACCAGGGCCACCCTCCCCACCGAGGCGCTGCGCGGGCTCGGCACGGACGGCCCCGGCGTCAAGCTGCGCCGGATGGGCCCCGACGACGCGCCGGAGCTGATCGCGACCATCGGGCGGATCAACGCCGCGACCCGCGCCTCCGGCCCGGTGTGCTACGACGAACGCACGTGGCGGCTGTGGCTGGCCGAGGACGACGACTTCTGTTACATCGCCGACGACGGATTCCTGATCTACCGGTGGGACAGCGGTGACATCGAGGTCGACAACTGCGTGGCCGGATCCGAGGCCACCGCGCGGGCCCTGTGGTCCATGGTCGGCAGCGCCTCCTCGATCGCCAAGTCCGTCACGGCGATCGTCGACCCGTACGACCCGGTGCTCTGGCTGCTCCGGGAGCGGAGCAAGGACGAGATCCGGCAGACGCGCTGGATGTTCCGCGTGATCGACCTGGCCGCCGCCGTCGCGCGGCGCGGCTTCCCCGCCGGGATCTCGGTGGACACCGTCATCCAGGTGGAGGACCCGCAGCGGCCGGCGAACAGCGGCGCCTGGCGGCTGGAGATCTCCTCGGGGGCGGGATCCGTCACCCCGTCGTCGGGAACCGGGCCCGCCTTCGGCGTCCGCGGCCTGTCCGCGCTGTTCGCGGGCGTCCCCATGGCCGCGCTGCGCCGTACCGGCCTGGTCGCGGGCGGCACCGCCGAGGACGACGAGGCGCTCGACGCGGCCTTCCACTGCGCCGCGTACATGCTCGACTACTTCTGATCCGCCGTTACCCGTGATCTCGCGCCTCCGCCGGGAGTAGAGTTCTTCGCCGAACACGTGTTCGGCGAAGAGTGGATCCCGGGGGAGGCGTTCTCGTGCGGTTGCCCGAGCTGAGGGTGATGGGGGTCGATCCGGGGCTGACCCGGTGCGGCCTCGGAGCGGTCGAGGGCCGTCCGGGCGCGCCGCTGCGCATGGTGGCCGTCGGCGTGGTGCGCACGCCCGCCGAGGACGACATCGGCGCCCGGCTGGTCGCCATCGAGGCCGAGATCGAGCGCTGGCTCGACGAGATCAAGCCCGACGCGGTGGCCGTGGAGCGCGTCTTCGCCCAGCACAACGTGCGCACGGTCATGGGCACCGCGCAGGCGTCCGCGGTCGCCATCACCTGCGCCGCGCGGCGCGGCCTGCCGGTCGCGCTGCACACGCCGAGCGAGGTCAAGGCCGCCATCACCGGGAACGGCAACGCCGACAAGAAGCAGGTCGGCACCATGGTGACCCGCGTGCTCAGGCTCGACGCCATGCCGAAGCCCGCCGACGCCGCCGACGCCCTGGCCCTCGCCATCTGCCACGTCTGGCGCGGCGGCGCGCAGAACCGGCTGGCCCAGGCCCTGGCCGGGCGGGGACGACCCGGCGCGGCCGTCGCGCTCCAGCCGGGGTACCGCCATCCCGGGGCCGGGCGGTGACCCGGGAGACGTCGCCGGCCGCGGCGATGTCGGCGGCTTCTGGTAGGACTGGGGTCCGCGAGGCAGGGCGGGCCGATGGGGGAGGGAACGCGCAGTGATCGCATCCGTGGCGGGCCGGGTGGCCGGGGTCGGGCCGGAGGCCGCCGTGATCGAGGTCGGCGGGGTCGGCATGCTGGTGCACTGCACGCCCGGCACGCTGGCCGGGTTGCGGGTGGGCGAGCCCGGCAGGCTCGCCACCTCGCTCGTGGTTCGCGAGGAGTCGCTCACGCTGTACGGCTTCGCCTCCGAGGACGAGCGGACCGTGTTCGAGATGCTGCAGACGGCGAGCGGAGTGGGGCCGCGCATCGCGCTCGCCATGCTTGCCGTCCACACGCCGAGCGCGCTGCGGGTGGCCGTCGCGACCGCCGACATCAAGGCGCTGACCATGGTCCCCGGCATCGGCCAGAAGGGCGCCCAGCGCATCGTCCTGGAGCTCAAGGGCAAGCTCGGCACCCCGGAGGACGCGGTCAACGCCGCGCTCGGCGGCGGCGCGCCGGTGCCGCCTCCCTGGCGCGACCAGGTCCACTCCGGCCTGGTCGGCCTCGGATACTCGGCCAAGGACGCGGACGAGGCCGTCGCCGCGGTGGCGCCCGAGGCCGACGCAGAGGTGGCGGCCGGCCGGTCCCCCCAGGTCGCCGTGCTGCTCAAGTCGGCCCTGCGGGCGCTGAGCGTCCGGTGAGTCGTCCGATGAACGTTTCAGCGCGCCACCGGCGACGGGGGAGGCAGTCATGAGCATCGAGCGCGACCTGGTGTCGCCCGACGCCGAGGGGGACGAGCACGCCATCGAGGCGGCGCTGCGTCCCCGCCGCCTGGAGGAGTTCATCGGCCAGGGGAGGGTGCGCGAGCAGCTCTCGCTGGTGCTGGAGAGCGCCCTGCGCCGCAACCGGCCGCCGGACCACGTGCTGATGAGCGGCGGCCCTGGCCTGGGCAAGACCACGCTCGCCATGATCATCGCGGCCGAGCTGGGCGCGCCGCTCCGGATGACCTCCGGCCCGGCGCTGGAACGCGCCGGCGATCTCGCCGCGATCCTCTCGACCCTCTCCGAGGGCGAGGTCCTCTTCATCGACGAGATCCACCGCATGGCCCGCCCGGCCGAGGAGATGCTGTACCTCGCGATGGAGGACTTCCGGGTCGACATCGTGGTCGGCAAGGGGCCGGGCGCCACGTCCATCCCGCTGGACATCGCGCCGTTCACGCTGGTCGGGGCGACCACGCGCGCCGGGCTGCTCCCGGCGCCGCTGCGCGACCGCTTCGGCTTCACCGCCCACATGGACTTCTACGAGGTGCCGGAGCTGGAGCAGGTGCTGCACAGATCCGCGCGGCTGCTGTCCGTCGATCTTCCCGGCGAGGGCGCGCACGAGATCGCCCGCCGGTCCCGCGGGACGCCCCGCATCGCCAACCGCCTGCTGCGCCGGGTTCGCGACTTCTCCGAGGTGCGCGCCGAGGGCGTGGTCACCCGCGAGGTGGCCGCCGCCGCGCTCAACCTCTACGAGGTGGACGGCGAGGGCCTGGACCGGCTCGACCGCGCCGTGCTCGGGGCGCTGCTGCGCAAGTTCGGCGGCGGCCCGGTCGGGTTGTCCACGCTCGCCGTGGCGGTGGGGGAGGAGCCGGAGACCGTGGAGGTGGTGGCGGAGCCGTTCCTCGTTCGGCAGGGCCTGCTGGCCCGCACACCGCGGGGTCGCGTGGCGACCGCGGCGGCCTGGACGCACCTCGGCCTGATCCCGCCCCCGGACGCCCCCTTCTGAACCGCGCGGCCGTTCCGCTTCCGCTGGAGGAGTGGCGGAGCCGTGAATGACCGACGACGAAAGCCGTGCATTTCTTGAATGACGGAGAAATATCAGGGGGGCCGAAGTCGGTCGAGAAGGGCGCATCAGCCGTGCATGGTCACAGATCGGTTGCAAAGACGCTGAAATGGGCACTTTCCCGCGTGCCATATCGTGGGTTCGTTGCCGCTCTTCGAGCGGCTCGCCTACACTGCGTGGCTTGACCGGCCGCTTACGCTGACACTTCTCGGCGACGCGGTCGCGGCGCGCAAAACGCCTAACTGGACCTCCGGTGTCAAGCCGGTTCATCACCTAATGGAAGGGTGGCCCCCGTGGGCAACAACCCGCTTGGGACGTTTCTGCCACTGATCTTGCTGGTAGTGGTGTTCTACTTCCTGCTGATCCGCCCCCAGCGCAAGCGTCAGCAGGAGCAGCTGCAGATGCAGAACACGCTTACGCCGGGCGCGCGCGTCATGACCACCACGGGTCTGTTCGGCACCGTGGTGGGCCTCCAGGACGAGGACGTCATCCTGGAGATCGCGCCGGGTGTGGAGACCCGCTGGGTCAAGGCCGCGATCGGTCGCGTTGTGACTCCCGTTGACGGTGCCGACGCCGACGAGACGGATGCTGCCCAGTCCGTGGCGCAAGAGGGCGTTCGCGACGACGCCCATGAGGACATTCAGAAAGACAAGGGCGAGCAGGTGACCGAGACCTCCGAAGACGGGGGCGCCAAGGACTCGAGCACCAAGCAGTCCTGACCACGCTCACTGAAGATCCCTTGACGAAAGAGTCGACCACCAGTGGCCCCACCGACCAGTAGCCAGATCAGGCCAGGACGCACGCTCCTGGCCCTTCTGGTGATCATCCTCGCCATGGGGGCGTCGATCGTCTTCCAGAAGGCGTTCGTCCCCAAGTTCGGTCTCGACCTCGCGGGCGGCACGACGGTGACGCTGTCGCCCGTGACCGCGGACGGCAAGGCCCCGCCGCAGGAGAGCCTCGACCGGGCCGTCAACATCATCCGGGACCGCGTGAACGGCACCGGCATCTCCGACGCCGAGGTCGCCAGGTCCGGCGACAACATCGTCATCTCGGTGCCGGGCGCCGGCCGCGACGAGGCCATCAAACTGGTCGCCACCACCGCGGAGATGCGTTTCCGCCAGGTGCTCGCGGTGGCCGCGGCCACGACTCCGCCGGCCGCCCTTCCCACGACCGCGGCAACGCCGAGTTCGTCGGCCGTGACCCCGTCCCCCGGCGCCACGCCGGCCGGGCGCGCGGTCTCCAAGGCCGTTGCCGAGCCCACACCGACGCCGGGCGTGACCAGGCGGGCGAGGTCGCATACCGCCACCGGTGAGAGGTCGGCGGCCGGGACACGGGCCAAGGCGACTCCGTCGCCCTCGCCCTCGGCCACCGCCGGCGAGGAGGACCCACTCGCCGGGCAGGACGTCTCCGGCATCGACCCGGCTGTCCTGGAAGCGTTCCGCAAGATCAACTGCACCGCGAAGGACCGCGGCCAGGGCGCTCAGGACGACCCGAACAAGCAGATCGTGGCCTGCAGCCAGGACGGCTCCGCGAGGTACATCCTCGACAAGGCCGCCGTGCAGGGCTCCCAGATCACCACCGCGTCGGCCGGCGTACGCCAGGACACCGGCGAGTGGGTGGTCAACCTCGACTTCAAGAGCCAGGGCGCGTCGCAGTGGAGCGACCTCACCGCCAAGGCCTTCGGCGCCCAGGCGCCGCGCAACCAGATCGGCGTCGTCCTCGACGGCCTCGTGATCACCGCCCCCTCCTCGAACGGCCGGATCCCCGGCGGCAAGACCGAGATCTCGGGCGGCTTCACCCAGCAGACCGCGACCGAGCTCGCCGACCAGCTCAAGTACGGCGCGCTGCCGCTCAAGTTCGTGCAGAGCTCCGTCGTCTCCGTCTCCTCGACGCTCGGTCAGGACCAGCTCCGCGGCGGCCTCGTCTCCGGCGCCATCGGTCTGCTGATCGTCATGCTCTACCTGCTGCTCTACTACCGGGGCCTCGGCGCGATCGGCATCGCCAGCCTGGGGGTGGCGACGATCGCCACCTACCTGTCGGTGGCCGTCCTCAGCGCGAACGTCGGCTTCCGATGGTCGCTGCCACACATCATCGGCCTCGTGGTCTCGATCGGCATCACCGCGGACTCGTTCATCGTCTACTTCGAGCGCATCCGTGACGAGATGAAGGAAGGCAGGCGCACTCTCCGCGCCGCCGTCGAGGTCGCCTGGCGGCGGGCCAAGCGGACGATCCTGGTCGCGGACGCGGTCATGTTCATCGCCGCGGTGGTGCTCTACTTCCTCGCCGTCGGCGGTGTCGCCGGGTTCGCGTTCGCCATGGGCCTGACCACGCTCATCGACATCGTGGTGGTCTTCCTCTTCACCAAGCCGCTCATGTCGCTGGCCGCGCGGCTGAAGTTCTTCTCGAAGGGCCACAAGCTGTCCGGGCTCGACGCCGAGCGCATGGGCCGCAGCGGTGCCGAGCAGACCCTGCAGGAGGCGTGATGCCGGGCATTATCAGCCGCCTGTACCGCGGCGACATCGACATCGACTTCGTCGGCAAGCGGAAGCTCTGGTACGGCCTGTCGGCCCTGCTGATGGCGGTCTCCATCCTGGGCATGGTCATCCACGGCCTCAACCTCGGCGTCGAGTTCAGGGGCGGCTCGGTCTTCGAGTTCCCCCGGGCGGCGAGTTCCAGCGTCGAGGAGGTCAGGGAGACCATCCACGAGACCGGGGTCCACCAGACCATCGTGCAGCAGGCCGGGGCGAACTGGCGGGTCACCACCGAGAGCCTGGACACCAACGAGGTCCCCAAGGTCCAGCAGGCGGTCGCGCAGAAGTACCACATCGACGTGAACGAGGTCAGCACCCAGGTCATCGGTGCGACCTGGGGTGGCGAGGTCGCCCAGAAGGCGTGGATCGGCCTGGCCGTCTTCATGCTCGCGATCATGCTGTACCTCAGCCTCGCGTTCGAGTGGCGGATGGCGCTCGCCGCCATCGTGGCCCTGGTCCACGACCTCGTGATCACCGCGGGCATCTACGCCTGGTCCGGCTTCGAGGTCACCCCGGCCACCATGCTGGGCTTCCTCACGATCCTCGGCTATTCGCTGTACGACGCGGTCGTCGTCTTCGACATGATCAAGGAAGTGACGGGCAAGCTCGGCACGAGCGCGAAGATGACCTACACCCAGGCCGCGAACAACGCGCTCAGCCACACGCTGATCCGGTCGCTGAACACCTCCCTGGTCGCGATCCTGCCGGTGGCGGCGATCCTGTTCATCGGCACCACGCTGCTCGGCGCGGGCACGCTGAAGGACCTCTCCCTGGCGCTGTTCGTCGGCATGGTCGTCGGCACGTACTCCTCGCTGTGCGTGGCCACGCCCATCCTGGTCACGCTCAAGGAGCGCGAGCCGCAGTGGCAGGCCCTGGCCAAGCGGGTGGCCCAGCGCGAGGCCTCCGCCGCCAAGGCGGCCGCGGCCGACGCGCGCGCTGCCAAGCAGCCGGTGGGCGCGGGGTCGCAGAACGGGACCTCGGCGACCGAGGACGACAAACGCAAGAAGCGCTGACCGGTACGGTTGACGCATAAGTACGGCGACGGCGCTCCTGTGCCGCCTCCGGCGATGCCCGGCATCGCGGGAGGGACGCGGGGGCGCCGTCCTCATGAAGTGGGCGGAAAATGACCGAGTGGGTCTCCCTGATCAGAGACGTTCCCGACTACCCGAAGCCGGGCGTCGTGTTCAAGGACATCACCCCGCTGCTGGCCGACCACAGCGCGTTCACGCAGGTGGTGGACGAGCTGGGCGCCGGCCTGGCGTTCGACAAGGTGGTCGGCATCGAGGCGCGCGGCTTCATCCTGGCCGCCCCGGTGGCGTACCGGGCGGGGGCCGGGTTCGTCCCCGTGCGCAAGAAGGGCAAACTGCCTGCACAGACGTTCGAGGCGAACTATGATCTGGAGTACGGCTCCGCGACGGTGGAAGTGCACTCCGACGCCTTCGCCCCGGGCGAGCGGGTGCTGATCGTGGACGACGTGCTCGCCACGGGAGGCACCGCCAACGCGACCGTGGAGCTGGTCAGGAGAGCGGGCGCCCACATCATCGGGGTGTCCGTCCTGATGGAGCTGTCCTTCCTCTCCGGCCGCGACCGGTTGCCTGGCCTGGAGGTCCGTTCCCTGGTGACCGTCTGAACCGACCGCATCCAGGCGAAAAGCGGGCATACGGCGCGGATACACTGGGGAGCCTGGACTCGACGTGAGGAGTCTGTGTGCCCCGTGATGTGGTCGTGCCCGACGGCGTGCGGGCCCGGAGTGAGTCCTGGCCCGCCGAGGCCGAGGAGACGGTAGTCGCGCGCGACGCATCGGAGGCAGTGGAGGAGAGACCCGCGCCTGCCCAGCGACGGCGGCGGGCGCGGTTCGGGGGGCAGTGGGGTGCTATGAATCCGGTGTTGGAACCGCTCTTCAAGACGGTTCGCGCGACCCATCCCAAGGCGGATCTCCGGCTGATCGAGCGCGCCTACGATGTCGCCGCCCACCATCACCGCGACCAGAAGCGCAAGAGCGGCGATCCGTACATCACGCACCCCCTGGCCGTGGCGACGATCCTGGCCGAGCTCGGCACCGACGACGAGACGCTCTGCGCGGCGCTCCTGCACGACACGGTCGAGGACACCGCCTACAGCCTGGAGGAGCTGCGCGCCGACTTCGGCGAGAGCATCGCCCTGCTGGTCGACGGCGTGACCAAGCTGGACAAGGTCAAGTTCGGCGACGCGGCGCAGGCCGAGACCGTCAGGAAGATGGTCGTCGCCATGGCGCGCGACATACGCGTGCTGGTCATCAAGCTGGCCGACCGGCTGCACAACATGCGCACGATGCGCTACCTGCCCGAGCACAAGCGGCAGCAGAAGTCCCGCGAGACGTTGGAGATCTTCGCACCGCTCGCGCACCGGCTCGGCATGAACACCATCAAGTGGGAGCTGGAGGACCTCGCGTTCGCCATGCTCTACCCGAAGCGGTACGACGAGATCGCCCGGATGGTGTCCGAGCGCGCCCCCCGCCGCGACCTGTTCCTGCAGGACGTGATCGAGAAGGTCTCCGCCGACCTGCGTGAGGCCAAGATCCGGGCGACCGTCAAGGGCCGTCCGAAGCACTACTACTCGATCTACCAGAAGATGATCGCCAAGGGCGTGGCGTTCGACGACATCTACGACCTGGTGGGCATCCGCGTGCTGGTGGACACGGTGCGTGACTGCTATGCCGCCCTCGGGACGATCCACGCGCAGTGGAGGCCGGTGCCCGGGCGGTTCAAGGACTACATCGCGATGCCCAAGTTCAACATGTACCAGTCGTTGCACACGACGGTCATGGGCCCCGAGGGCAAGACGATCGAGCTGCAGATCCGTACCCGCGCGATGCATCACCGCGCGGAGTACGGCGTGGCCGCCCACTGGAAGTACAAGGAGGAGATGAACGGCGCCCCCGGCACGGCGAAGGGGAAGCAGGTCAACGACATGGCCTGGCTGCGCCAGCTCCTCGACTGGCAGAAGGAGACCTCCGACCCGGGCGAGTTCCTGGAGTCGCTGCGCTTCGACCTGTCGGTCTCGGAGGTGTTCGTCTTCACGCCGCGCGGCCAGGTGATCGCGCTGCCCGAGGGCGCCACCCCGGTCGACTTCGCGTACGCGGTGCACACCGAGGTGGGGCACCGGTGCATCGGGGCCCGGGTGAACGGCCGCCTGGTGCCGCTGGAGTCGCGGCTCGGCAACGGCGACACGGTGGAGATCTTCACCTCCAAGTCGCCGGACGCGGGCCCCTCGCGTGACTGGCTGAAGTTCGTCAAGAGCGGCCGGGCCCGCAACAAGATCCGGCAGTGGTTCTCCAAGGAGCGCAGGGAGACCGCCATCGAGGCCGGCAAGGAGGCCATCGGGCGGGCGATGCGCAAGCAGGGGCTGCCGCTGCAGCGCCTGATGTCCGGCGAGGCCCTCCTGGCGCTGGCGCGCGACCTCAGGTACCCGGACGTGTCGGCTCTCTACGCCGCGGTCGGCGAGGGCCACAGCGGGGCCCAGGCGGTCGTCCAGAAGCTCGTCCAGTCCCTCGGAGGCGTCGAGGGGGCGGAGGAGGACATCGCCGAGGCGGCGGTCCCCACGAAGCTCAGGGGGCGTCCCAGGGGCGGTTCCAACGCTGGCGTCATCGTGGCGGGCGACCCGGACGTGTGGGTGCGGCTGTCGCGGTGCTGCACGCCGGTACCCGGCGACGAGATCGTGGGCTTCGTGACCCGCGGCCACGGGGTGTCGGTCCACCGGACGAACTGCCCCAACGTGGAGCAGCTCAGCGCCCAGCCCGACCGGCTCGTGCAGGTGGCGTGGTCCCCCGGCGGAGACTCGGTCTTCCTGGTGGCGATCCAGGTCGAGGCGCTGGACCGGCCCCGGCTGCTGTCGGACGTCACGCGTACCCTGTCGGACCAGCACGTGAACATCCTGTCCGCCACGGTGGCGACCAGCCGGGACCGGGTCGCGGTGAGCAAGTTCACCTTCGAGATGGGTGATCCCAAGCATCTCGGCCACGTGCTCAAGGCGGTGCGCAACATCCAGGGCGTCTACGACGTCTACCGCGTGACGAACTGACCGTCGGCGTTCCGCACACTCGGAGCCCTGACACGCGTCGTCCCCCGCCGCGCGATCGCGACGGGGGACGAGACGGTCCGACGGTGGGGGCGGCCGGCGCCGCCCCCGGTGAACTCGGCGTCAGGAGAACTCGGCGAGCGTGCGCTCGGCCTCCTCAAGCCAGGAGCGCCGCGCGGTGAGCGCCTCCTCGGCCTCCTTGACGTCCTTGTCGCGGCCCGCCGTCCGGGCCTTGGACAGCCGGGCCTCGAGCTGCTCGATCGACCGGCGGAGCTGGTTGACGGTGTCCTGGGCGCGCGCCCTGGCCTCCGGGTTCGTACGGCGCCACTCGTTCTCCTCGGCCTTGCGGACCGAGTCGTCGATCTTGCGCAGGCCGCCCTCCAGCCGGTCG
Source organism: Microtetraspora fusca (assembly GCF_001570365.1). Classification (GTDB taxonomy): domain Bacteria; phylum Actinomycetota; class Actinomycetes; order Streptosporangiales; family Streptosporangiaceae; genus Microtetraspora; species Microtetraspora fusca. The sequence goes on from NZ_BBYK01000054.1 coordinate 128,163, forward strand.
CGCTGGTCCCGCGGCACCGGTCCGGCCGCCTCCCAGCGCTCCAGGATGCCGCGCAGCACGGCGCGGGCGCTCCTGGCGTCCGTGATCGGCAGCAGCTTCCCGGCCTCGGCGAGCAGCGCCTCCTTGATCTCCGCGTTCGCCGCGAAGGAGGCGTCCCGCTCGGCGAAGACGGCCGACCTGGCGTGGAAGAACTGGTCCTGCGCGCCCTTGAACCTGGTCCACAGCTCGTCCTCGACCTCACGGGAGGCGCGGCCGGCGGCCTTCCACCGGCGCATCAGCTCGCGGTAGGCGGCGGCGGTCGCGTTCCAGTCGGTCGAGCCGGCGATCGCCTCCGCCTCGGCGACGATGCGCTCCTTCTCGTCGCGCACCGCGTCCCGCTGCTCGTCCAGCGAGGAGAAGTACGCCTTGCGCCGCTTGGCGAACGCCGTACGGGCGGCGGACAGGCGCTTCCAGAGGCCCGCCTCGGTGGGGCGGTCGATGCGCTCGGCGGCCTTCCACTCCTCGACGAGCTGGCGCAGCCGCTCGCCGCCGGACTTCCAGTGGGTCGCCTCCTCGGCGATCCGCTCGGCCTCGGCGACGATGCGCTCCTTGACCTCGCGCGCCTGGGTCCGCGCCTTGTCCCGCGCGGCCTTCACTTCGTCGCGACGCCTGCCGACGATCTCGGTCAGGGCGTCGAGGCGGCCCTGGAGCGCGCCCAGGTCGCCCACGGCGTGGGCCTCGGTGACGGCCTCGCGGAGCTTCTGGATGCTCGCCTCCGCCTGCGCGGGCGGCAGATCGGTGCCCCGCACCCGCTGTTCGAGAAGCTGGACCTGGCCGGCCAGCTCCTCGTACTTGCGGTGGTAGTAGGCGAGAGCCTCCTCCGGTTCACCGGCCTGCCAGGACCCGACGGCTCGTTCACCCTCGGCCGTACGTACGTAGACGGTGCCGTCGTCGTCTACCCGGCCCCACGGGTCGGTGGTCACGGTGTCCTCCCGCACTCGAATCAGCCTCCGGGGCCCCATTGTGCCCTTGGTTGTATTACGTCAGCTCTTGCTGGTTATTGTCACGTCTTTGATTTCGACGGGCCGCTTGGGTGCGCCCGTACCATCGCCACCGGCTCCGGTGATGACGCCCCGCTTGGCCACTTTGTCCAGGATTTCCAGCCCCTTCGTCACGGTACCGAAAGGCGTGTAGTCCGGGCTCAGCCCGGTGTCGCCGTACACGATGAAGAACTGGCTGCCGTTGGTCGCGGGACCGCTGTTGGCCATGGCGAGCACGCCGCGGTTGTACTTGGCGCCCGCGAGGTTCTCGTCCACGAAGCGGTAGCCGGGGCCGCCCTGGCCGTCGGTGGGGTTCTTGCCGTCGGCCTTGGCCAGCGGGTCGCCGCACTGAAGGATCGGGAAGCTGGTGCCCATCCGGTGGCACCGGGTGTTGTCGAAGTAGTCCTTCGACGCGAGGAACTTGAACGAGTTGACCGTGCAGGGCGCGTTGACCGCGTCGAGGTTCGCGACGATGTCCCCGTAGTTGGTCTTGATCGTCATGACCGCCGGGGCGGTGCTCACCTTCTCGGGCGGCATGCCCACGTCCTTGACCGGGCCGCCGTCGGCCGCCTTCACGTACGAGCACGTGCCGGCCGCGGGGTCGTACGCCTTCGGCTCCTCGCCGGCGGCGATGCTCGGCTTGGCCTTGGCGGTGGCGTCGTCGCCACCGGCCATGAAGGCGATCGCCCCCACGATCGCCCCCACCGCCACGACGGCGACGGTGGTCGTTCCGATGACGGCGGTGCGCCGGGCCTTGCGCTGCCGCTCAAGTCTCGCCTGCGTCTGCCGCTGGTAATGCTCCCGGGCCAGCTGCTTCTGGCGGTCCTTGCCGGTGACCACTTCGTCCTCCCGACTGTCCAAGAATGACTATTGAGGTGGGCGAATCGTATCGGCACACGGGTATGCGTTCGCAGCCTGCCGACCCGCACCGGTACCCTTCGGTTACATTCGCTCGCGCATTCCTTGATACATCTTCTGAGACGAAGAGGCCGATTCCGTGCTCGTCGCCGGGTTTCCCGCAGGGTCGTTCCAGACCAACTGCTACGTCGTCGCTCCCGCCGAAGGTGAGGAGTGCGTCGTCATCGACCCAGGTCAGGACGCTGTCGAGGGCCTCGACGAGATCGTGCGCGAGTACCGGCTCAAGCCGGTCGCGGTGCTGCTGACCCACGGCCACATCGACCACATGTGGTCCGTCGTGCCCGTCTGCGGCGCGCGGGACGTGCCCGCCTGGATCCACCCCGAGGACCGCGAGCTGCTGTCGGATCCCGGCAAGGGGCTTTCCCTGCAGGCCGGGCAGATGCTGTTCGGCGGGCTGGAGTTCACCGAGCCCGACGACGTCCGCGAGCTGAGCGACGGCGCCGTGCTGAAGCTCGCGGGCATGGAGATCACGGTCGACCACGCGCCCGGCCATACCAGGGGGTCGGTGACGTTCCGGGTTCCTGAGATCATGTTCTCGGGCGACCTGCTGTTCGCCGGCTCCATCGGCCGTACCGATCTTCCGGGCGGGGACCACGAGACGATCCTGCGCAGCCTGGCCACCGTGTGCCTGCCGCTGCCGGACGAGACGACGGTCCTGCCCGGCCATGGACCGCAGACGACCATTGGCCGCGAGCGCGCGACCAACCCCTACCTCCGCGGGCTGCTCGACCAGCAGGCCTCGGGCGGGGACGCGCCGCCCGCAGGCCCGACCAGGGGACTGTGATGAGCTTTCAAGCGCCGAAGGGCACCTTCGACTGGATGCCGCCGCGCTCCGAATGGGCGCTCGCCGTACGCGACGCGCTGTCCGCGCCGGCCCGTGCGGCGGGCTACGGCTACATCGAGACGCCGGCCTTCGAGGACACCCGGCTGTTCTCCCGCGGCGTCGGTGAGTCCACCGACATCGTGACCAAGGAGATGTACACCTTCGAGGACAAGGGCGGGCGGTCGATCACGCTGCGCCCCGAGGGCACCGCCTCCGTGGTGCGCGCGGTGATCGAGCACGGACTGCCGGGCGGCCCGCTGCCGGTCAAGCTGTGGTACTCCGGCAGCTACTACCGCTACGAGCGGGCCCAGAAGGGCAGGTACCGCCACTTCTCGCAGATCGGGGCCGAGGCGCTGGGCGCGGAGGACCCGGCCCTGGACGCCGAGCTGATCACGCTCGCCGTGGACGGCTATGCCCGGCTCGGGCTGCGGAACGTGCGGCTGCTGCTGAACTCGCTGGGCTGCCGCGAGTGCCGTCCCGCGTACCGGGCCGCGCTGCAGGAGTTCCTGCGCGGGCTCGACCTGGACGAGCCGACCCGCCAGCGCATCGAGATCAACCCGCTGCGCGTGCTCGACGACAAGCGGCCCGAGGTCCGTGCCCAGCTCGCGGACGCGCCGCTGGTCACCGACCACCTGTGCGGGGCGTGCAAGACGTACCACGAGGAGGTGCGCGGCCTGCTCCGTGAGGTGGGCGTCTCCTACACCGACGACCCCCGGCTGGTCCGCGGCCTCGACTACTACACCCGTACGACCTTCGAGTTCGTGCACGACGGCCTCGGCGCCCAGTCGGCCGTGGGCGGCGGAGGCCGCTACGACGGGCTGAGCGAGATGATCGGTGGCCCGCCGCTGCCCAGCGTCGGCTGGGCGCTCGGCGTCGACCGCACCGTCCTCGCGATGGAGGCCGAGGGACTGCTCACCGAGCGTCAGGGCAGCGTGGACGTGTTCGCCGTGCCTCTCGGCGAGGAGGCGCGGCGGCGGGTCTTCGCCCTGGTGGCGGAGCTGCGCCGGGCCGGCCTTTCGGTCGACATGGCCTTCGGCGGGCGCGGCGTCAAGGGCGCGATGAAGGCGGCCGACCGCAGCGGCGCCCGGTACGCCCTGATCCTCGGCGACCGGGATCTGGAGTCGGGGGCCGCGCAAGTGAAGGACATGACCACAGCCGAGCAGACCGCGGTGCCGATCGCCGAGGTCGTCGACATCCTGAAGGGGAAATTCTCGTGATCCGCAGTCACGAAGCAGGGACGCTTCGTAGGGAGCATGCAGGCCAGCGGGTGACGCTGGCGGGCTGGGTGGCCCGCCGCCGCGACCACGGCGGGGTCGTCTTCATCGACCTTCGGGACGCCTCCGGCTCCGTCCAGGTGGTCTTCCGTGAGGAGGACCACGCCCACGACCTGCGCTCGGAGTACTGCGTCAAGGTGACCGGCGAGGTTCGCGTGCGCCCGGAGGGCAACGAGAACCCCGACCTGCCGACCGGCGCCGTCGAGGTCGTCGCGTCCGAGGTGGAGGTGCTGAGCGAGGCCGCGCCGCTGCCGTTCCCGATCGAGGGCAGCACCGGCGTGTCGGAGGAGGCGCGGCTGAAGTACCGCTACCTCGACATCCGCCGGGCCCAGATCGCCGACGCGCTGCGGACCCGCTCGCAGGCGACGTACCTGGCGAACGAGGTGATGCGGGAGCGCGGGTTCGTCTACGTCGAGACCCCGAACCTCACCCGCTCCACCCCCGAGGGTGCCCGCGACTTCCTGGTGCCGGTACGGCTCCAGCCGGGCAACTGGTACGCCCTGCCGCAGTCGCCGCAGCTCTTCAAGCAGCTCCTCATGGTCTCCGGCCTCGAGCGCTACTACCAGCTCGCGCGCTGCTTCCGCGACGAGGACCTTCGGGCGGACCGGCAGCCCGAGTTCACCCAGATCGACATCGAGATGTCGTTCGTCGACCAGGACGACGTCATCGAGCTCGGTGAGGCGCTGATCGGCCGCATCTGGAAGGAGATCCTCGGCTACGAGCTGCCGACGCCGCTGCCGCGGATGAGCTACGCCGACGCGATGTCCCGGTACGGCTCCGACAAGCCGGATCTGCGCTTCGGGGTCGAGCTGACCGACCTGACGGAGTACTTCGCCAACACCTCCTTCCGCGTCTTCCAGGCGCCGTACGTCGGCGCGGTCGTCATGCCGGGCGGCGCCGGGCAGACCCGCAAGGAGCTGGACGCCTGGCAGGAGTGGGCCAAGTCGCGCGGCGCCCGGGGCTTGGCGTACGTGCTGGTCCAGGAGGACGGGCTCGGCGGCCCGGTGGCCAAGAACCTGTCCGAGACCGAGATCGCCGGCCTGGTCAAGGTCACCGGCGCGCAGCCCGGGGACGCGATCTTCTTCGCGGCCGGCCTGCCCCATCCCTCACGGGAGCTGCTCGGCGCGGCCCGGCTGGAGATCGGCCGCCGCTGCGACCTGATCGACGAGTCGCAGTGGTCGTTCCTGTGGGTCGTGGACGCCCCCATGTTCGAGCCGGTGGTCGACGAGGTCGGCCGGCAGACCGGCTGGACCGCCGTGCACCACCCGTTCACCGGCCCCAAGCCCGAGTTCGCCGACACCTTCCACGACAACCCCGGCGAGGCCCTGGCGTACGCGTACGACATGGTCTGCAACGGCATGGAGATCGGCGGCGGCTCGATCCGTATCCACCGGGCCGAGATGCAGCAGCGGGTCTTCGACGTGCTCGGCATCTCCAAGGAGGAGGCGGAGAGCAAGTTCGGCTTCCTGCTCGAGGCGTTCAAGTACGGCCCGCCGCCGCACGGCGGCATCGCCTACGGCTGGGACCGCGTCTGCATGCTCCTCTCGGGCGGCGAGTCGATCCGCGACGTGATCGCGTTCCCGAAGACCGCCTCCGGGTTCGACCCGCTGACCGCCGCTCCCACGCCGATCACGACCGAGCAGCGCAAGGAGGCCGGGGTGGACGCCAAGCCCAAGGGCCAGGAGGCCCCGAAGGCCTGACGGCGCCGCTTCCGCGCACATGACGACGGCCCCCGGGCCCGGTGGTGAACCGGGCCCGGGGGCCGTTCGTCGTGCCGCGCTGCCGCGGGTCAGGAGATCCTGATGGTCTTGATCTGGACCTTCATCTTGGGAGCGTTCGAGCCGCCGTCGTCGCTGGTGATGTCGATGCCGTCCTTGGCGGTGTTGACCCCGCCCTTGGCGATCTTGTCGACGATCTCCATGCCCTGGCGCACGATGCCGAACGGCGTGTACGCCTGCGGAAGCTGGGCGTTCTCGTCCGTGTAGGAGATCACGAACTGGCTGCCGTTGGAGTTGGAGGCGTCGCCGCCCTGGGCCATGAAGACCACGCCGCGGGCGTACTGCGGACCGAGGTTCTCGTCGGGGAACAGGTAGCCGGGACCGCCGGTGCCGTCGGTCGGGTTCTCGCCGTCGCCCTTGGCCTGCGGGTCGCCGCACTGCAACAGGCCGAGACCGTTGGACTCGATCGTGGTGAGCCGGTGGCAGACCGTGTTGTCGAAGAACTTCTTGCTCGCCAGGAACGCGAACGAGTTGATCGTGCAGGGCGTGTCGCCGGGGGCGATGTCGATGACGATTCTGCCGAGGTTGGTGTAGATCGTCATCGTCTTGGCGTTGATCACCGCCTTCGACAGCTGCTTCGGCGGAAAGCCGACGAACTTCGCCGGGCTGCCGGTGTCGTCCTTGCGGTACTCGCAGGTCACCTTGCGCAGGTCGGTCTCCTTGACGGTGGGTGTCGGCTCAGCGATCTCCGAAGGGACGGCGGAGGGCACCTCCGAGGGAGCGGGCGTCGGAGCCCCGTCCGCGGAGTTCTTCGCCTCGCTGCACGCCGCGAGGCTCCCTACGAGCGCGAGCACACTGAGGCCGACGCCGATGGTGCGCCTGGCCTTGCTCCTGGGCAGAGCCGGGTGCTGCTGCCGGTCCGTGTCGGTCACCGTTATGCCTTCCCTTTTACCTGTCTTGACCACTTGCGATGCGTCACTTTATCGGCGTTCATGTCGGGTACGCGTAAGCAGGAGACTCACAGGTATCTCAAGTAGCAAAAATCACGATCTTGCGGTAAAAGGGCTTCCCGTTACGATTACTTGGTGACGAGTGGGTCTTACCTTCGATTTCCCCACGTTCACCGGCGATCGCTGACGTTCGTCGCGGAAGACGACGTCTGGATCGCCCCCCTCGACGGCGGCAGAGCCTGGCGGCTCACGGTCGACCGGGCCGGGGCGAGCCACCCGAGGTTCTCTCCCGACGGCACCAGGGTCGCCTGGACCAGCCGCCGCGACGGCGACCCGGAGATCCACGTGGCCGCGATCTCAGGCGGCCCCGCCACCCGGCTCACCTACTGGGGCGACCCGCGCACCGAGTCCCGGGGCTGGCTCGACGACCACACCGTCGCCGCCGTCAGCGCGCACGGCCAGCCCTTCTCGTTCTGGACCTGGGCGTACGCGATCCCCGACGACGGGCGGCCGGCCGCGCGGCAGCCGTACGGGCCGGTGGAGGACCTGCACGTGTCGGGTGAGGACACGCTGCTGCTCACGGGGGCGGCGGGACACGACCCCGCGCACTGGAAGCGCTACCGGGGCGGCGGCACGGGCCGGCTCTGGCTCAACGGGCGGCGGCTGCTGGAGAGCCACGAGGGCCAGATCGCCTCGCCCATGATCGTCGAGGGCCGGATCGCGTTCCTCTCCGATCACGAGGGCGTCGGCAACGTCTACTCGTGCGCCCTCGACGGCTCGGACCTGAAGCGGCACACCTGGCACGAGGACTTCTACGCCCGCCAGGCGGGCACGGACGGGCGGCGGATCGTCTACACGCGGGCGGGCGAGCTGTGGCTGCTGCCCCGCCTGGACGCCCGCCCCGAGCGGCTGGACGTGACGCTGGGCGGCGCGGGGACCGGGCGTCGGCCCCGCCACGCGCCGCCGCTGCTCGACGACCTCGCCTGCGACGCCACGGGACGGGCCAGCGCCGTCGAGGTCGCGGGCGCCGTCCTGTGGCTCACCCACCAGGACGGCCCGGCGCGGTGCCTGGACGCCCGACCCGGCGTCCGGGCCCGGCTCCCCGTCGTGCTCGGCGCCGTACGCGCGCCGGAGGGGGAGGAAGCGGCCCGGCGCGGCAACGGGCCGGTCGCCTGGGTGAGCGACGCGGGCGGCGAGGACGGCATCGAGTTGGCGGAGCCCGGCGGCACGGTCAGGAGCCTCGCCTGCGGCCGCCTCGGGCGGGTGCTGGAGCTGTCCGGCTCGCCGGACGGGACGATGATCGCGGTCATCACGCACGACGGCAGGGTCCTCCTCGTCGACGCCACGGGCGGCGGGACGGAGGCGACGGTCACCGAGGTGGCGCGGTCGGAGAGCGGCCCGCCCAGCGGGGCCCGGTTCTCGCCCGACTCGGCCTGGCTGGCCTGGTCGCACCCGGGGGTGGGCTCGCTGCGGGCGATCCGGATGGCCCGGCTGCGCTCACGGACGCCCCGTACGGCACCTGAGGGAACCCCCGGCGGCCAGGACCCGGCGGATCCGGTGACGCGCGCCGACCCGCTCGTCGTCGAGGTCACCGACGGCCGCTTCACCGACACCGAGCCGGTGTTCACTCCCGACGGGAGATATCTCGCGTTCCTGTCCAGGCGGGGCTTCGACCCGATCTTCGACGTGCACAGCTTCGACCTGGCCTTCGCGGCGGGCTCACGACCCTTCCTGCTGCCGCTCGCGCGGAGCACGCCGTCGCCGTTCGCGCCCTCCGTGGACGGCCGTCCGTCCGAGCACGAGGACGCCGGCGGCGGCGACCTCGTCGTGGACACCGAGGGGATGGCGGGCCGGGTGGTCGGCCTGCCCGTGCCCGAGGGGAGCTACACGAGCCTCCAGGCGGTCAAGGACGGTCTCGCCTGGCTGCGCCACCCCCTGCGCGGCTCCCTCGGCACAGGAGAGCCTGGGACGCCGCGACGGCCCCTCCTGGAGCGGTTCGACCTCACCAAGCGCTCCTGCGAGGAGGTCGCGCCCGCCGGCGCCTTCTCGGTCAGCGGCGACGGCGCCCGCATCGCGTACGTCGAGGGAGGGGCGATGAAGGTCGTCGGCGGCAGCGGCGACTCGATCGAGGTGGACCTGCGCAGAATCCGGGTCGAGATCGACCCGCCGAGCCGCTGGCGCCAGGCGTACGCGGAGGCAGGGCGGCTGGTGCGCGACCAGTTCTGGGTGGCCGACATCGCGGGCGTCGACTGGCCCGGCGCGCTCGCCGCGTACCGGCCGTGGCTCGACCGGATCTCCGGCGCGGACGACTTCGCCGACGTGCTGGGGGAACTTTTGGGCGAGCTGGCGTCCTCCCACGCCTACGTGGTCCCCGCCGCTCCGGAGCAGTGGTACCGGTACGTCGGCATGCTGGGCGCCGACCTCGCGCCCGACACCGACGGCCTGTGGCGGGTCCGGCGCGTCCTGCCCGCCGAGTCCTCCGACCCGCAGGCCAGGTCGCCTCTCGCCGGGGCGGGCGTGCGGCCGGGCGACGCCGTACTGGCCGTGGACGGCAGGCCGGTGGACCCGCGCACCGGGCCCGCGCCGCTGCTGGTGGACACGGCGGGCCGCCCCGTGGAGCTCACCGTCGAGTCCGGCGACCGGGTGTTCCGTGTGGCCGTGGTGCCGCTGTGGGACGACCGCACGCTGCGCTACCACGCCTGGGTCGCGGAGCGCAGGCAGCGGGTACGGCGGCTGAGCGGGGGCCGGGCGGGCTACCTGCACGTCCCCGACATGGACGCCGCCGGCTGGGCACAGCTCCACCGGGACCTCGGCCGGGAGCTGGCGCGGGACGCCCTCGTCGTCGACGTGCGGGGCAACCGGGGCGGCTTCACCTCGCAGCTCGTGCTGGAGAAGTTGTCGCGGCGGATCGTCGGCTGGATGCTGAGCCGCCACCACGAGCCGACGAGCTACCCCATGGAGGCGCCGCGCGGCCCGGTCGTCGTCGTGTGCGACGAGGCGACGTGCTCGGACGGCGACATCATCACCGGCGCGGCGCAGGCGCTCGACCTCGGCCCGGTGGTCGGCGCGAGGACGTGGGGCGGCGTCATCGGCTACGACGAACTGCACCGGCTCGGCGACGGCACCTCCCTCACCGTCCCCGGCTACGCGCACTGGATCCGCGGATACGGCTGGGAGCTGGAGAACGGGGGCGCCGCACCGGACGTGGAGGTGCTCAACACCCCGGCCGACTGGGCCGTGGGCGCGGACCCGCAGCTCGACACGGCGGTGCGGCTGGCGCTGGAGGGGCTCGACACGACCCCCGCCGCCGCGCCTCCCGACCCCGCCGGCCGTCCTCACCGGGGCCGCGCCGCCACCTGACCCGCGGGGCGGGTCGCTTACGTTAGCCGGCGCCGCGTGCGCTCATATTGTTCTCAGATCTCTCTGAGAACCTCGCCGTGATCACGTACGCATCAGGGTGAGGGACCACCCTGACACGATCGCGAAGCCAGGAGCGACGCCCATGTTCGACGAGATGTTCGGCCTGCCCGTCCACCCCCTGCTCGTCCACGCCGCCGTGGTGCTCACGCCGCTGCTGGGACTCCTCAGCGTCGGCTACGCCGTGCTGCCGAGGTTCCGCGCGAAGCTCGACTGGCTACTTGTCCTGGCGGCGCTCGGAGCGCCCGTCGCCGTGTTCGTGGCGAAGGAGAGCGGAGAGTCCTTCGAGAGGAAGCTCTTCGAGGGACACCCGTCGGCCGCCGTCAACGCGCACGAGGCCTTCGCGAACCCGTTGCTGCTGAGCACCGGCGCGCTCGGCGTGGTCGCCCTGCTGCTCGTCTTCGGTGCGCGGCGGTGGCCGAAGGTGGCCGGCACGGCCCTGTCCGCCGCCTCAGTGGTCCTCGCCGTCGTCGCGGGCTACTACGTCGTACGCGCCGGGCACAGCGGGGCGACGGCGGTCTGGGGCGGCTGACGGCAGCGTTCAATCGCCTCGCTCCGCTCGGCGGCTCGGGGCGCGGCGATGTCTTCCTTCGTCGCCCGGAGTCGCTCGTTCCTCGCTGTGCGTACTGCCTCGCTCCTCTCGGCGGCTCGGGGCGCCCGAAGTCGGCTCGTGCCCTCGTCACGTCCTCGCTCCTTCGTCGCTGCGGGCGTTCCTCGGTTACTTCACCGCCGCGCCCTTCGCGGGCCACTCGCTCCTCAGTCCAGACACCGCCGCGCCCGTGTCTATTTGCGCTCGCTTCGCTCGCGCGGGCTCGGGGCGCCCTCAGGCGATGTCTTCCCTCGTCGCTCGGAGTCGCTCGTCCCTCGCTCCCCACTCGCTCCTCAGTCCAGACACCGCCGCGCCCCGAGCGTGATGGTTCCCGGCGGGGTGGCTCGGCCGGAACGGCTAGAGTCGAGGTTGTGGACAGTCTGTTCGATTCGGTGGCCGAGGAGGCCCATAGGAGCCACGAGCCGCTGGCCGTCCGGATGCGCCCGCGCGGGCTGGACGAGGTGATCGGACAGCGCCACCTGCTCGGCCCCGGCACGCCGCTGCGCCGCCTGGTCGAGAGCGAGGCCCCCATGTCCCTGTTCCTGTGGGGACCGCCGGGCACGGGGAAGACCACGCTCGCCTACGTCGTGGCGGGCGCGACCAAGCGCAGGTTCGTGGAGATCTCCGCCGTCTCCGCCGGCGTCAAGGACGTACGCGCCGCGATCGACCAGGCCCGTCGCGAGCTGGGCATGAGCGGGCGGCAGACGGTGCTGTTCGTCGACGAGGTGCACCGGTTCAACAAGGCCCAGCAGGACGCCCTGCTTCCCGCGGTCGAGAACCGCTGGGTCACCTTCATCGGCGCCACCACCGAGAACCCGTTCTTCTCCGTCATCTCGCCGCTGCTGTCGCGGTCGCTGCTGCTCACCCTGGAGTCGCTGGGAGAGGACGACGTTCGCGCCGTCCTCGAGCGGGCGGTGCGCGACCCGCGCGGCCTCGACGGGCGCGCCACGCTGCATCCCGACGCGCTCGACCAGCTCGTACGGCTCGCCGGGGGCGACGCCCGCAGGTCGCTCACCTACCTGGAAGCGGCGGCGCTGCTGGCCGACCAGATCACCGTCGAGGTCGTGGAGCGCGCGGTCGACAAGGCGGCGGTCCGCTACGACCGCCAGGGCGACCAGCACTACGACGTGGTCAGCGCGTTCATCAAGAGCATGCGCGGCTCGGACGCGGACGCGGCCCTGCACTACCTGGCCCGGATGGTCGAGGCGGGGGAGGACCCCCGGTTCATCGCACGCCGGATTGTGATCTTCGCCTCAGAGGATGTGGGCATGGCCGACCCCACCTGCCTCCAGGTCGCCGTGGCGGCGGCACAGGCGGTTGAGTTCATCGGGCTGCCCGAGGGCCGCATCAACCTCGCCCAGGCCGTGATCCACTGCGCGCTCGCCCCCAAGTCCAACGCGGTGATCTCGGCCATCGGGGCCGCCGCCGACGACGTACGGCGCGGCCAGATCGGGCAGGTCCCCTCCCACCTGCGCGACGCCCACTATGCCGGGGCGAGCAAGCTCGGCCACGGCAAGGGCTACCAGTACCCCCACGACTTCGAGCACGGCCTGGTCCGGCAGGACTACGCCCCCGAGGAGCTCCGGGACCGGCGCTACTACCGGCCCACCAAGCACGGAGCGGAGGCCAGGTTCGCGGAGCGCTGGGCCAGGATCCGCGCCTTCCTCAGGGGCGAGACCGGCGCCTGACGAGGGGCGCGGGAGGTCTGGAGCGGGCCCGGGAAGGCGTGGTGGGCCTCGGCGTGTCCGGCGTTCGCGGTAGGGTCTTGCCATTCCAGCCGGATCCGCGCGCCCGAGACGCGCGGCGCGGATTCGCGCGACGTCACGCGCCTTGCCACCTACCGAGGAGACGGATCCGCACATGCTTACCGCGGGAGAGGTCGCCGGTCTGATCGTCGCGATGTTCTGGGCGATCCTGGTGTGCTTCATGGCCGTCGTGCTCGTCAGGCTGGCCCGCCTGCTCACCGAGACCACCAAGGTGGTGTCCGAGCTGAGCGATCGGGTGGTGCCCCTCCTTGAGGACGTCGGCCACACGGTCAACGAGACGAACCGCCAGCTCGTCGCGGTCGAGGCGATCACCGAGAACGTCAAGGACGTCAGCGGCAACATGGTGAAGATCACCGGTGTCGCCGCCATGCTGTTCGCCGGACCGATGATCAAGCTGTCCGCCCTGAGCTACGGCGTCCGCGAGGCGCTGGCCCGGCGGGAGCGGCGGGCGATCGGAGGGCGGCGCCCGTGATCCGCCGGACCTTCTACATCGCCGTCGGCGCGTTCCTCGCGGTCTGGGCCATGCGTAAGCTTCAGGCCATGCGGCCGGACAGCGTCGCCCGGCGCGCGGCCGACCGGGCCGCGGGACTGGCCGGCGAGCTCGCGGAGTTCGCCGGGGACGTCCGCGCCATCGCGCGGGAGCGGGAAACCGAGTTGCGTTCCCGCATGGGACTCGAAAGTGTTGACAGAAACCACGACCACGACGTAAAGGATGGCCGCTGAAATGGAGTCGGCAGAGATCGCCCGCCGCTTCCTGCGCTTCTTCGAAGAGCGCGGGCACACCGTCGTGCCCTCGGCCAGCCTCATCGCCGAGGACCCGACGCTGCTTCTGGTGCCCGCGGGCATGGTGCCCTTCAAGCCCTACTTCCTCGGCCAGCGCACGCCGCCGGCGTCGAGGCTGGTGAGCGTCCAGAAGTGCATCCGCACCCCGGACATCGACGAGGTCGGCAAGACCACGCGGCACGCCACGTTCTTCCAGATGCTGGGCAACTTCTCCTTCGGCGACTACTTCAAGGAGAAGGCGATCCCGTTCGCCTGGGAGCTGCTGACCCGGTCGGAGTCCGACGGCGGCTTCGGCTTCCCCGAGGAGCGTCTCTGGGTCACCGTCTACGAGGACGACGACGAGGCGGCCGACATCTGGCACAAGACGGTCGGCGTCCCGAATGACCGCATCCAGCGCCGGGGCCTGGCCGACAACTACTGGCACATGGGCGTGCCCGGCCCGGGCGGTCCCTGTTCGGAGATCTACTACGACCGCGGTCCGGAGTACGGCCGAGAGGGCGGCCCGATCGCCGACGAGAACCGCTACCTCGAGGTCTGGAACAACGTCTTCATGCAGTTCCAGCTCAGCGCGGTCCGCAACAAGGTCGACTTCGACATCGCGGGCGAGCTGCCGAGCAAGAACATCGACACCGGCATGGGCCTGGAGCGCATGGCGGCGATCCTGCAGGGCGTCGACAACATCTACGAGATCGACACCACCTACAAGATCCTCGACCGGGCGGCCGAGCTCACCCGCACGAAGTACGGCCGGGACAGCCGCGCGGACGTGTCGCTGCGCGTGGTGGCCGACCACACGCGCGCCGGCGTGATGCTGGTCGCCGACGGAGTCCTGCCCTCCAACGAGGGCCGCGGGTACGTCCTGCGACGCATCCTGCGCCGCAGCATCCGCAACCTCCGCCTGCTCGGCGCGGGCGAGGAGCGGTACATGCACGAGCTCACCGCGACCACGATCGACGTGATGGGCGAGCTGTACCCCGAGCTGAAGAGCGACGCGGCCAACATCCACACCGTCATCGACGCGGAGGAGGCGTCCTTCCTCGGCACCCTCCGCACCGGTACGGCGATCTTCGACGCGGCCGCGGAGGAGTCCAAGCGCAAGGGCGCCGCCACCCTGGGCGGCGACCAGGCGTTCCAGCTCCACGACACCTACGGCTTCCCGATCGACCTGACCCTGGAGATGGCCGCCGAGCAGGGCCTCAAGGTCGACGAAGAGGGCTTCCGCCGGCTCATGAAGGAGCAGCGCGACCGCGCCAAGGCGGACGCGGCGGCCAAGAAGACCGGCAACGCCGACATCTCCGTCTTCAGCAGCATGCTCGAGAAGGCCGGCCGGGTCGACTTCCTCGGCTACGACCACACCACGGCCGAGACCAACGTCATCGGCCTGATCGTCGACGGCGGCTCCGTCCCGGCGGCGGGGGAGGGCACCGTCCTGGAGGTCGTCCTCGACCGCACGCCGTTCTACGCCGAGGGCGGCGGCCAGCTCGCCGACCAGGGCGTCATCCGCACCGCGGGCGCCGAGGTCGAGATCATGGACGTGCAGTCGCCGATCGGCGGCCTGATCGTGCACCGCGGCAAGGTCCGCACCGGCGAGATCCGGGTCGGCGAGCAGGCGCAGGCCGAGATCGACCTGGAGCGGCGCCGCGCGATCTCCCGCAGCCACACCGCGACCCACCTCGTGCACCGGGGCTTCCGCAACGCGCTCGGCGAGTCGGCGGCGCAGGCGGGCTCGGAGAACTCGCCCGGACGCTTCCGCTTCGACTTCACCGCCGCCGGCGCCGTCTCCCCGAGCGCCCTGCGCGACGTCGAGGACGAGGTCAACGCGGTCCTGATCAACGACCTCAAGGTCAACGCGTTCTACACGTCCCAGTCGGAGGCCCGCGCCATGGGCGCGCTCGCGCTCTTCGGCGAGAAGTACGGCGACGAGGTGCGCGTGGTCGAGGTCGGGGACTACTCCCGCGAGCTGTGCGGCGGCACCCACGTGGCGAGCTCCGGCCAGCTCGGCCTGGTCAAGGTCCTCGGCGAGGCGTCGATCGGCGCGGGCGTGCGCCGGGTCGAGGCGCTGGTCGGCCTGGACGCCTTCCGCTTCCTGGCCCGCGAGAGCGTCCTGGTGGCGCAGCTCAGCGAGCAGCTCAAGACCCGCCGCGAGGAGCTGCCCGAGCGGGTCGAGGGCATCGTCATCCGGCTGCGCACCGCCGAGAAGGAGCTGGAGCGGCTCCGCTCGGCGCAGGTGCTCGCGGTCGCGGGCGAGCTGGCCGCCGGAGCGGCCGACGTGCACGGCGTCTCGATTGTCACGCACAGCGCGCCCGCTGGCACCTCGCCCGACGACCTGCGTAAGCTCGCCCTCGACGTGCGCGGCCGATTCCCGAGCGACCGCGCCGCGGTGGTCGTGGTCGCCGGCGTCCCCTCCGACCGGCCGGTCGTCGTCGCCGCGGTGAACGAGGCGGGACGCGGGCGCGGCCTGAAGGCCGGACAGCTGGTCGGCGTCGCCGCCAAGGCGCTTGGAGGTGGCGGTGGCGGCAAGGACGACGTCGCTCAGGGCGGCGGTACCCGCGCCGAGGCGATCGACGACGCGCTGCGCGCCGTCGAGCAGACCATCTCCTCGTCCCTCACCTGATCACCGGGTCTTTCGGGGAGAGCCGGCCATGAGGCAGGGTGTGCGACTCGGCGTGGACGTCGGATCCGTACGCGTCGGCGTGGCGCGCAGCGACCCTTCGGGGCTGCTCGCCACGCCGGTCGAGACCGTACGGCGCGGCCGGGGCGACGTGGAGCGGATCGCCGCGATCGTCGCCGAGCACGAGGCGATCGAGGTGGTCGTGGGCCTGCCCACGTCCCTGTCGGGGCGGGAGAGCCACGCGGCCGGGGCGGCGCGCGAGTTCGCCGCCGTCCTCGCCGAGCGGCTCGCGCCGGTCCCGATCCGGCTCTTCGACGAGCGGCTGACGACGGTCACGGCGCAGCAGCGGCTGCGCTCCAGTGGCGTGAAAGCCAAGAATCAGCGTTCGGTCATCGACCAGGCGGCGGCTGTGGAGTTGCTCCAGGCGGCGCTCGACTCCGAGCGCGCCACCGGCCGGCCGCCGGGCAGCTGCCTCGGACCGCCGGGCGGCCCCGGCGACGGGAAGGCGAGCGGCGGAGCCGGCTGATGCCCGCCGCGGCGGTCGCACCCGCCCGTCTCCCCGTCCCGGTGGTCCGATCGCGTCCGCAGCGCGCGGCTGGGACGGTCCCTCGCCGCGTTGTCACCCCGGTCCCCGAAATTCCACACCGGGTCGGACTTTTCGCCAGGCCCGGGAATGCCGGCCGGACACTCCGTGCCGGCCGTCCATTCGCGGCGCATCCGTCTGGATCCGCGTTCCCCGGTGCGTCGGCCGTCCGCGTCCGGCGCGAAGCGGCCTCCACCGGCACGTTTCCCACTCCCGGCCGAAGTCCTCACCGGCGTTCCCGCAGTCCCCTCCTCCGGTCACGCGCGCCGACTAATCCGGCGGTAATGCCATACTTGGTGCACTTCGCCCCCAAAACCGGCGATTGGTACCGGTTTGTCAGAACCGATCTTCACCATAGGATCATCAAATTCCCTGACAAAGAGGACGAGTTTGTGAAATACCGGGAAGAGTTGAACGCGTACCTGGGGATCGCCTAGGACATGACCATTCACGCCCGGAAGGACCGTCCTGGCCCGCGCGGGGCCCGGGTGGCCGCTCCCTCCCGCGAGGGGCGGCCCGCCCGTAACCGGGGGCCCACGTCCGCCTCTCGCGGGGGCGGGCGCGTAATCGAACGCCGGAACCCCCTCGGTTCTGCACACTCGCTTGACGCGGGGCGCGCCGTACCGAGAGATTGGCCAGCGCACTATGAATGACCTCGATATGGACTTCCTGCTGGGCTCCGACGACGACGGGCCCTCTCGGCGCCGTGCCCGCGGCCCGAACCGCAGCCAGCGTCGCCGCAGCCGCCGGCGGCGCAGCCGGCAGCGCCGCAAGGGATTCGCGGCCTCCTTCTTCGCCATCCTCGTCGTGGCCGGGGTGCTCGGCGGCGCGGGATACCTCGGCTTCAACTGGTTCCGCGACCTCCTCGTGCCGAAGGACTTCACCGGCTCCGGCAGCGGCGAGGTGGTGGTCGAGATCAAGGAGGGGGCGACCGCCTCCGACGTGGCCCAGGAGCTGGAGGAGCAGGGCGTGGTCGCCAGCGCGCGGGCGTTCGTCAACGCCATCGGCGCGGCGGGCAAGAGCTCCTCGCTCCAGCCGGGTGAGTACAAGCTGCGCAAGGGCATGTCGGCGGAGACCGCGGTCACCCTGCTGGACCCGAACAACCGCGTGCGCAACCAGTTGACGATCCGCGAGGGGCTGCGGCTCAGCAAGATCTTCACCGACCTGTCCACCGCCACCGGCAAGCCGGTCGAGGAGTTCAAGAAGGCCGCCAAGCAGGACATCGGCCTTCCCCGGTATGCCAAGGGACGGCTGGAGGGCTACGCCTTCCCCGCCACCTACGAGATCTCGCCCAAGCTCAGCGCGAGCCAGATCCTCACCCGGATGGTCGACCGCTTCAACCAGACCGCCCAGCGGCTCGACCTGGAGCGCCAGTCGAAGCAGCTCGGCTACTCGGCCCACGACATCATGACCATCGCGAGCATCGTCCAGGCCGAGTCGGGCAGCCAGGCGGACATGCCCAAGGTCGCCCGCGTCATCTACAACCGCCTCGGGCTGAACCCGCCGATGAAGCTGGCGATGGACAGCACGGTCATGTACGGCCTGAACAAGTACGGCATCGCCGCCAGCCACAAGGACCTGGAGAGCACGTCGCCGTACAACACGTACAAGTATCCCGGTCTGCCTCCCGGTCCGATCGACAACCCCGGTGACCACGCCATCGAGGCGGCGCTCAAGCCCGCCGACGGCAACTGGCTGTGGTTCGTGACCGTCGATCCGAAGAAGGGCATCACCAAGTTCACCGACAAGGAGTCGGAGTTCTTGAAGTTCGTCGCCGAGTTCAACCGGAACAACGGATGACCGGAGCCGCCGGAGGGGGGCCGCGCCGCGCGGCGGTGCTCGGCCTCCCGGTCCGCCACTCGCTCTCCCCGATCCTGCACCGCGCCGCGTACGCCGCGCTCGGCCTGACCGAATGGCGCTACGACGCGATCGAGTGCGGCGAGGACGACCTCGCCGGGCTGGTCGACGGGCTCGGCCCCGAGTGGGCCGGGCTGTCGCTGACGATGCCGCTCAAGCGCGTGGTGTTCCCGCTGCTCGACACGGTCTCCGACCTCGCGGTCGAGGTGAACGCGGCCAACACGGTGGTCTTCCGCGACGGCCGCCGCCACGGCGAGAACACGGACGTGTACGGCATCGTCCAGGCGCTCGCCGAGGGCGGGGTGACGGCGCCCTCCAGCGCCTCGATCCTCGGCGGCGGCGCGACCGCGGCGTCCACCCTGGCCGCGCTGCGCGAGATGGGATTGCGCGAGGTGACGCTGGCGGTGCGCGAGCCGTCCCGCGCGGCCGAGACCCTGGAGGTCGCCGAACGGCTCGGCGTCGTGGTCGCCGTCCGCACGTTCGAGGACTTCGACGCCGACGTCGACCTGGTCGTCTCCACGCTGCCGTCGGGGGCCGCGGACGCGTTCGCCGCGCGGGCCACCCGGGCGAAGGCGGTGTTCGACGTGGTCTACGCGCCCTGGCCGACGGCGCTGGCGCGGACCGCCCAGGAACGCGGCGCGGTCGTCATCGGCGGGTTCCCGATGCTCCTGCACCAGGCAGTTCGCCAGGTCGAGCTGATGACCGGCCGTACGGACGTCCCGGTCGAGGAGATGCGCGCGGCCGGCGAGGCGGAGATCCACAGGCGCGCCGCGGCAGCCAAGTAGCCGCGCGAGCGAAGCGAGGCCAATAAGCACTGTGAGGCAAGTAAGCACTGCGAGGGGCGCGGCGGTGTCTGGACTGAGGAGCGAGTGGGCGAGGGACGAGCGACTCCGAGCGACGAGGGAAGGCATCGCCTGAGGGTGCCCCCGAGCCCGCGCGAGCGTAGCGAGCGCAATAGGCACGGTGTGGTAGTGTTGGCAACTGATCGGTCCGGCATGCCGGCTGGACGCGCAAGCGGAGGTCCTCCTCCCACCTGATCGGCCGAAAGGCGGACGGGTCAAGGATCACAACCAGGGTTCTCGCCACGAGAGCTCAGTGACCCCGCATGCGTGACGTGCGGGGTTTTGTGTTTTCCTGCACGGTCGAGCATCAAGCGGAAGTCCTTTGGAGGTCCCATCAGCACCGAGCCCCGCATCAACGATCGTATTCGCGTGCCGGAGGTTCGCCTCGTCGGCCCGAACGGCGAGCAGGTCGGCATCGTCTCGATCGGCGATGCACTGAAGCTGGCCCAGGAGAGCGATCTCGACCTCGTCGAGGTCGCGGCGACGGCCCGGCCGCCCGTGTGCAAGCTCATGGACTACGGCAAGTTCAAGTACGAGTCGGCCATGAAGGCGCGCGAGGCCCGCCGTAACCAGGCACACACGATCATCAAGGAGATCAAGCTCCGGCCGAAGATCGACCCGCACGACTACGAGACCAAGAAGGGTCACGTCGTGCGCTTCCTCAAGGCGGGGGACAAGGTCAAGGTCACGATCATGTTCCGGGGTCGCGAGCAGTCCCGGCCGGAGTTGGGCTTCCGGCTGTTGCAGCGGCTCGCCGAGGACGTCACCGAGCTGGGCTTCGTGGAGTCACAGCCCAAGCAGGACGGGCGAAACATGATCATGGTCATCGGCCCGCACAAGAAGAAGGCCGAGGCCAAGGCCGAAAAGGCAGCGGCCAAGGCACAGCGCGCGTCGGATTCCGAGTCCGAGTCCGAGTCCGTGGAGCCGGAGTCAGCGCCCGCGGAGTGACGCGCGCGTCTGAGGGATCAGACACGCATGGAGAAGCCGAGACCGGGACGGTCTCGCAGAGCCAGGCATGCCGTCGGCTCGGGTCACCGGCCCGGGCCTTCGGCACGACCAATGAGGGAGAGACGGCTGAGATGCCGAAGATGAAGACGCACAGCGGTGCGAAGAAGCGGTTCCGGTTGACCGGCTCCGGCAAGATCGTGCGCCGGCGTGCGAACCGGAAGCACCTTTTCGAGCACAAGCCGTCCACCCGCACGCGCCGGCTCGAGAACGACGTCGTGATCAGCGACGCCGACGCCAAGAAGATCAAGAAGCTGCTCGCGAAGTAACCGACCCCGGGGAGACTGAACAACATGGCACGCGTGAAGCGGGCGCTCAACGCCAAGAAGAAGCGCAGGGTCGTCCTCGAGCGGGCGAGCGGTTACCGTGGGCAGCGGTCCAGGCTGTACCGCAAGGCCAAGGAGCAGATGCTCCACTCGATGACCTACGCGTACCGCGACCGCAAGGACAAGAAGGGCACCTTCCGGCGCCTGTGGATCCAGCGGATCAACGCCGCGGCCCGCGCGAACGGCATCACCTACAACCGGTTCATCCAGGGCCTGCGCCTCGCGGGCATCGAGGTGGACCGCAAGATCCTCGCCGACCTCGCGGTGAACGACGGCCAGACCTTCGCCACGCTGGCCGAGGCGGCGAAGAAGGCTCTTCCGGCCGACGTGAACGCGCCGGTCGCCTGAGTCAGACGCGATTCAGCATTCATAGGGGCTCACCGGCATCCGGTGGGCCCCTTTTGACGAGGGAAGGCATGGCCGGAACCGAGCTCACCAACATCAGGTCCCCGCGGGTGAAAGCCGCGCGGCGGCTCACGAAGCGCGCCTTCCGGGACCGCGACCGGGCCTTCCTGGCCGAGGGGCCGCAGGCCGTACGCGAGGCTCTCACGCTCGACGGCGTGACCGTGGAGCTGTTCGCCACGGCCGAGGCCGAGATCAGACACGCCGACATCGTCGCGGCGGCGGTCGCGGCGGGCGTCCCCGTGTTCCGGGTCAGCGGCGAGGTCATGGCCGAGCTGGCCCAGACCGTCACCCCGCAGGGGCTGATGGGCGTCTGCCGGTTCGTCCACGTCCCGCTCTCCGAGGCGGTGCCGTCCGGCGCACGGCTGGTCGCCCTCCTCGCCCACGTCCGCGACCCCGGTAACGCCGGCACCGTCCTGCGGACGGCCGACGCCGCCGGCGCCGACGCGGTCGTCTTCACCGACGCCTCCGTCGATCCGTACAACGGCAAGTGCGTCCGGGCCAGCGCGGGCAGCCTGTTCCACCTCCCCGTCGCCACCGGCTCGCGGGTGGAGGACGCGGTGCGGCACGTACGGGACGCCGGGATGCGCGTCCTCGCGGCGGACGGCACCGGCAAGGCGACCCTCGACGACGTCGATCTCGGCGCGCCCACCGCGTGGCTCTTCGGCAACGAGGCGTGGGGGCTGCCCCCGGCGCTGCTCGAACTCGCCGACGAGGTGGTGCGGGTGCCGATCTACGGGCGGGCCGAGAGCCTCAACCTCGCCACCGCCGCCGCGGTCTGCCTGTACGCCTCGGCGCGGGCGCAGCGGCAGACCTTACATCGCGTGGAAGATCCATCTACCCCCGCGGTCTGAGACGGCCGACTAGAGCGGGAAACCCGCTATTGTCGGCCTTGGAACACGCGCGGTCCCCCATCCGGCGTGCTTCACAGGATCGAGGGAGGCGGTCGCGTGCGAGGTGAGGGCACTCCTCGGGGCGCCCGACAACCGGTCGCGGACGGGAGTGCGGACGTCTGTGCCGACGATCTCCCCGACGGTCTCGTGGTGACCGACTCCGACGGCGTCGTCCTGCTCGTCAACCGGGCCGCGGAGCGGCTGACCGGAGTGGCCCGCCGCACGGCGGTGGGACGGCACGTCACCGACGCGCTGCCGTTCCGTGACCCGGAGGGCCGCGACTGGTGGAAGTGCCTCGACCCGCACGGCGGCCTGTCCACCCGGGCCCGCCAGCCCGAGCGCCCGGTGCACCTCCCGGGACGGCGGGAGGTGCTGCTCGCCGCCCGGCTGGTCCGCCGTCCCGAGCGCGGCGGCCCCGTGGTCCGCGTGGTGGTCACACTGCGGGACGCCTCGGCCCGGGCCCGGCTGGAACGCAGCAGGGCCGACCTCGTCTCCACCGTCGCGCACGAGCTGAGGTCGCCGCTGACCAGCGTCAAGGGATTCACCGCGACGCTGCTGGCCAAGTGGGACCGGTTCACCGACGCGCAGAAGCTCGTCATGCTGCAGACCGTCAACGCCGACGCCGATCGGGTCACCCGGCTGATCACCGACCTGCTCGACGTGTCCCGGATCGAGTCCGGCCGGCTGGAGGTCCACCGCCAGGTCGTCGACATCCCCGCCCGCGCCCGCCGGCTCATCGAGGGCCGGATCGCCGCGGGGGAGCCCGCCGACCGGTTCCACCTGGAAGTGCGCGGCGAGCTGCCCGAGACCTGGTGCGACCAGGACAAGATCGACCAGATCCTCGGCAACTTGCTGGAAAACGGGGTGCGCCACGGGCGCGGTACGGTGACCATAGTGGTCGAAGCCGTCGAATTGGGAGTGGCCGTGTCCGTGCGCGATCAGGGTGAGGGCGTCGCGCCCGAGCTGGTCACGCGCGTCTTCCGGCAGTTCTGGCGCGGCAACGGCCGCAGGCGGGGCGGCACCGGCCTCGGCCTCTTCATCGTCAAGGGCCTGGTCGAGGCCCACGGCGGCACGATCACCGTGCAGCGCGCGCCCGGCGGCGGCGCCGAGTTTCGATTTACCGTGCCCACCGGGACCCCTGACTTCGCCTGACCTCGGAGCCGATCTCTCGCCGCCGGAGTCAGAGCCGATCTCAGCCCGGTGGGCGCCCCGAGGGCCGGCGGCCCCGTCCCAGCACGGGTGGCCGGCCGCGCCGGAGCCTCCGTCGCCGATCTTGGCGGGGGCGTATCTTGACCCATCCGGCACTAGACTCGTGCACGCTTAAGCCCTGGATACGGAGCTCTCTCTTGTCGAACACCTATGACCCGGTCGAGGTGACGCCGCTGCACGCCGACGAGGTCGCGCGGGCACAGGCCGACGCCCTCGCCGCGATCGCGGCGGCGCGCGACCTCGACGAACTGAAGCAGGTACGGCTCGCGCACGCAGGCGATCGCTCGCCGATCGCGCTGGCCAACCGCGAGATCGGCGCGCTGCCGCCGCAGGCGCGCTCCGAGGCGGGCAAGCGCATCGGCGGCGCGCGCAAGGAGATCGGGCAGGCGCTCGCCGCCCGCCAGGCCGAGTTGGAGGCCGAGCGCGACGCACGCGTCCTCGTGGAGGAGACCGTCGACGTCACCCTTCCGTGGGACCGGCGGCCGCGCGGCGCCCGCCACCCGTTGACCACGCTGCAGGAGCGCGTCGCCGACGCGTTCGTGGCGATGGGCTACGAGGTGGCCGAGGGGCCGGAGCTCGAAGGCGAGTGGTTCAACTTCGACGCGCTGAACATCGCGCCGGACCACCCCGCGCGCTCCGAGCACGACACGTTCTTCGTCGAGAGCACGGCCTCCGGCAAGGTGCTGCGCACCCAGACGTCGCCGGTGCAGATCCGCGCCCTGCTCGCGCGCGAGCTGCCGGTGTACGTCGTCTCCCCGGGCAAGGTCTTCCGCACCGACGAGCTGGACGCCACCCACACGCCGGTCTTCCACCAGGTCGAGGGGCTCGCGGTCGACAAGGGGCTGACCATGGCCCACCTGAAGGGCACGCTCGACCGGTTCGCCGAGGTGATGTTCGGCGAGGGCATCACCACCCGCTTCCGGCCCAACTACTTCCCGTTCACCGAGCCGTCCGCCGAGATGGACCTGCGCTGCTTCGTCTGCCGCGGCGCGTCGGCCGCGCCGGGCAACCCGCCGTGCCGTACCTGTAAGTCGGAGGGGTGGATCGAGTGGGGCGGCTGCGGCATGGTCAACCCGCGGGTGCTGATCGCCTGCGGCGTGGACCCCTCGGTCTACTCCGGCTTCGCGTTCGGGATGGGCATCGAGCGCACCCTGATGTTCCGCAACAACGCCGAGGACATGCGTGACATGGTCGAGGGCGACATCCGCTTCACCCTGCCGTTCGGAATGGAGGTCTGATGAAGGTCCCGCTTTCATGGCTGCGGGAGTACGTCGATCTCCCGGCCGTCACGGCTCAGGAGGTGGCCGACAAGCTCACCTCCGCCGGTCTCAAGCTTGAGGCGATCACCTCCCACGGCCACGAGATCAAGAACGTGGTCGTCGGTCAGGTCGTCGTCATCGAGGAGCTCGCCGGCTTCAAGAAGCCGATCAGGCACTGTCTGGTCGAGGTGGGGGAGGCCGCGCCGCGCGAGATCGTGTGCGGCGCGACCAACTTCTCCGAGGGCGCGATCGTGCCGGTGGCGCTGCCCGGTGCCGTCCTGCCCGGCGGTTTCGAGATCGGCTCCCGCAAGACGTACGGGCGGCAGTCGGACGGCATGATCTGCTCGGAGGCCGAGCTGGGCATCGCCGAGTCCTCGCCGGGCATCCTGCTGCTCCCGGAGGACACGCCCATCGGGGCCGACGTCGTCGAACTCCTCGGCCTGCGCGACGACGTGCTGGAGCTGGAGATCACGCCCGACTGCGGGTACGCCCTGTCGATCCGGGGCGTCGCGCGCGAGGCCGCGACCGCGTTCGGCGTGCCGTTCCGCGACCCGGCCGCGGTCGAGCTGCCGGCCGCGTCCGGCCCGTCCTATCCGGCGTCGATCGGCGACCCGACGGCGTGCGACCGGTTCGTGCTGCGCTCGGTGTCCGGGTTCGACCCGGCCGCCGAGAGCCCGCTGTGGATGCGGGTGCGGCTCATCCGCGCCGGCATGCGCCCCGTCTCGCTCGCCGTGGACGTCACGAACTACGTGATGCTTGAGCTGGGCCAGCCGCTGCACGCGTTCGACCGGTCCCGCCTGTCCGGCGAGATCGTCGTACGGCGGGCCAAGCCGGGGGAGACCCTGGAGACGCTCGACCACGTGACGAGGAAGCTCCACGCGGAGGACATCCTCATCACCGACGACACCGGGCCGATCTCGATGGCCGGCACGATGGGCGGGCTCCACACCGAGATCTCCGACTCATCGACCGACATCGTGATCGAGGCGGCGCACTTCTCCGCCACGGGCATCGCCCGGGAGTCCCGCCGGCACGACCTGGTCAGCGAGGCGTCCAAGCGGTTCGAGCGGGGCGTGGACCGGGAGCTGCCGCTGGTCGCCTCCTGGCGCGCCGTCCAGCTCCTGGTCGAGCTGGGCGCCGGCACCGCCGACCCGGGCGTCACGCACGCCGAGGTGGACGTCGCCCCGGTGCGGGTCGTCATCCCGTCCGACTACCCGGGACGTGTCGCGGGCCTGCCGTACGAGCGGGAGACCGTGATCCGCCGGCTGGAGCAGGTGGGCTGCGCGGTCGTCGAGGGCGCGGACGCGGCGAGCGGCGACGGCGGCGCTCACGGCGTGGCCGCGACCGGCGTGGTGTCCGGCGCCGACCTGCACGAGAAGCTGGCCGTGCGCGGCGACGACCTGCTCACGGTCACCCCGCCGTCGTGGCGGCCGGACCTGACCGACCCGAACGACCTGGCGGAGGAGGTCATCCGCCTGGAGGGCTACGAGGGCCTGCCCTCGGTGCTGCCCCCCGCCCCCGCCGGGGCCGGGCTGACCGAGGGGCAGCGGCTGCGCCGCAGGGTCGGCCGGGCGCTGGCCTACGCGGGCTACGTCGAGGTGCTCTGCTACCCGTTCATCGGGGTCCGCGACCTGGACAACCTGCAGCTTCCCGCGGATGACCCGCGCCGGCGGGTGACCCGGCTGGTCAACCCGCTCAGCGAGGACGAGCCGTACATGCGGACGACCCTCCTGCCGGGCCTGCTGAAGACGCTGGTCCGCAACGTGGGCCGCGGCTTCGGCGACGTGGCGCTGTTCGAGACCGGCCTCGTCTACCGGCCGGAGCCGGACGCCCCGGCGGCCGCGCCGGTGCTCGCCGTGGACCGCAGGCCCACGGCGGAGGAGCTGGCCCGGATCGAGAGCGCGCTGCCGCGGCAGCCGTTCCGCGTCGCCGCCGTGCTGGCCGGGGAGTTCGACCGGTCCGGCTGGTGGGGCGCGGGCCGCCAGGCCTCCTGGGCGGACGCGATCGAGGCGGCGCGGACCGTGGCTCGTGAGGCCGGCGTCGAGCTGGAGGCGCGGGCCGACCAGCACGAGCCGTGGCACCCGGGCCGGTGCGCCGCGCTGTACGTCGGGGACGTCCTCGTCGGGCACGCCGGCGAGCTGCACCCGCGCGTCGTCGAGGCGTGCGGCCTGCCGCCGCGCACCGCCGCGATGGAGCTGGAGCTGTCGCTGCTGACCCCGCCGGGGCCGGTGCAGGCGCCCGCCGTGTCCGCGTACCCGGTGGCCACCCAGGACGTGGCGCTGGTCGTCCGCTCCGAGGTGACCGTCGCGGAGGTCGAGGCCGCGCTGCGCGAGGGCGCCGGCGAGCTGCTGGAGTCGGTCCGGCTGTTCGACGTGTACACGGGCGAGCAGGTGGAGGAGGGCCACACGTCCCTGGCGTACACGCTGCGGTTCCGCGCGGCGGACCGCACGCTCACCGTCGAGGAGACGACGGCCGCCCGCGACGCCGCCGTGGCGCTCGCCCACGAGCGGACCGGGGCCCGGCTGCGCGGCGTCTGACCCGCACGGCTGACCCGCACGTCTGACCCGCACGTCCAGGACCCATCGATGCCCGTCCGGCCTCCCGCCGGGCGGGCATCGCCGTGTCCGGAGGCGAAATCACCCATTGATGCGAGGGTTACCAACGAGTATCGTCCAGAGCTGAGCAGCCCTCATATTCGCGCGCGAAAACCGTAACCCCCGACACCCCCCGGCTTCTCGCGAAGGGAAGTTCCCCATGCACGCGCGCCTTCGAGGGGCGCTCACGGCCACCGCCGTGCTCGCCCTCGTGATCACCGGCTTACCGGCGACGTCGGCCGCCTCCGCCTCGTCGTCCGCCTCGTCGGCGGCCGACGCGGTCACCGACGACTACTGCCTCGGCCAGTGCGCCGACATCCTTCCTCCCGGCCAGAACGGCAACGCCACGCTGGTCGACATCCTCGGGAACCAGAGCGTCGGCACCCGCCCGGCGCACAGCTCCGACCAGCTCGGCAGGTACGCCGGGCTCATCTCCGGCTACACCGGCCTGACCGAGGACCAGATCGCGTCGTTCTTCAACGACGCCTCCTTCGGCGTGCCCGCCGGGCAGGTCGAGAGCACGGTCAGCCCCCGTTCGGACGTCACGATCGTCCGTGACAAGGCCACCGGCGTGCCGCACATCACCGGCACCACCCGCGAGGGCACCATGTTCGGCGCCGGGTACGCGGGCGCGCAGGACCGTCTGTGGGTCATGGACCTGATGCGGCACGTCGGCCGGGGCGACCTCACCCCGTTCGCCGGAGGCGCCCAGGGCAACCGGGAGCTGGAGCAGAGCGTCTGGCGTAACTCGCCCTACACCGAGGCGGATCTGCAGGCCCAGATCGACCGGGTGCGCGACTCCGGTCCACGCGGCGCCCAGCTCTACTCCGACGTGCGCAACTACATCGACGGCATCAACGCGTACATCGGCGTCTGCATGGCCAAGCGCAACTGCCCCGGCGAGTACGTCCTGACCGGGCACCTCGACGCGATCACCAACAAGGGCGGCCCGGTCAACTTCACCATGACCGACCTGGTCGCGATCTCCGGCGTGATCGGCGGCCTGTTCGGCGGCGGCGGCGGAAACGAGATGCAGTCGGCCCTGGTCCGGGTCGCCGCGCGGGCCAAGTACGGCGCCGCGGTGGGCGACCAGGTCTGGGCGGCGTTCCGCGGCGAGAACGACCCCGAGACCGTGCTCACCCTCCACGCCGGCCAGAGCTTCCCCTCCGGAGCCGCGCCCGCCGGCACCACCGGCGTCGTGCTGCCCGATCCCTCGACCGCGCCGGTCGACATCGTCGAGAACCGGACCGGGACCGCCACCACCGCCACGACCGCCGCGAAGAGCCCCCTGAGCGGCCTCACCGTCGACAACGCCAAGCCCGGCATGTCGAACGCGATCGTCGTGTCGGCGGCCAAGTCGGCCACCGGCCACCCCGTCGCCGTCTTCGGCCCGCAGACCGGCTACTTCGCCCCGCAGTTGCTCATGCTGGAGGAGCTGAACGGCCCCGGCATCCGCGCGCGCGGCGCCGCGTTCGCCGGGATCAACCTGTACGTGCTGCTCGGCCGGGGCGCCGACTATGCCTGGAGCGCCACGTCCAGCACGCAGGACATCACCGACACGTACGCGATCACGCTGTGCGACCCGAAGGGCGGGACGCCCACCACGGCCTCCGACCACTACCTGTACCGCGGCGCCTGCACGGCGATGGAGACGCTGCGCAAGAAGAACTCCTGGAAGCCGAACACGGCCGACTCCACCGGGGCCGGGTCGTACGAGCTGGTGGCCAAGCGCACGAAGTACGGCCTGGTGACGTGGCGCGGCACCGTGGACGGGGTGCCGACCGCCTTCACGGCGCTTCGCTCGACCTACCGGCACGAGCCCGACTCGGCGGTCGGCTTCCAGATGTTCAACGACCCCGCCGAGATGGGGTCGGCCGCCGCGTTCCAGAACTCCGCCGCCAACATCGGCTTCGCGTTCAACTGGTTCTACGTGAACTCGACCGACTCGGCGTACTTCATGTCCGGGAGCAGCCCGGTGCGCTCGGCGGTCGCCGATCCGAACCTGCCGATGGTCGCGGACGCCGCGCACGAGTGGGCCGGGTACGACCCGGACGCCAACAGCGCGACGTACGCGGCGGCGAGCACCCACCCGCAGGCGGTCAACCAGGACTACTTCGTGAGCTGGAACAACAAGCAGGCCAAGGACTACGCGGCGGCCGACGGCAACTTCAGCTTCGGCTCCGTCCACCGGGCGGACCTGCTGGACGCGCCGGTGAAGGCCGCGCTCGCCTCGGGCACCCTCGACCGGGCCGGCACCGTGAAGATCATGGCGAACGCCGCGATCACGGACCTGCGCGGCTGGAAGGTCCTGCCCAACCTGCTCCGCGTGATCAACAACACCGATGTGAGCGACCCCGCGCTCGCCTCGGCCGTCTCCAAGCTGTCCGCCTGGGCCTCCGCCGGAGCCCGCCGCGCCGAGACCTCACCGGGCAGCAAGACGTACGCGCACGCCGACGCGATCCGCGTCTTCGACGCCTGGTGGCCCAAGCTGGTGCGGGCGCAGTTCCGGTCCGGCCTCGGCGACGGGCTCTACCGATCGCTGGTCGACGCCCTGCAGATCAACGAGTCGCCGTCCGGGCGGCAGCAGGGCGACACCTCCACCCTCGCCACGTCGGCGAACGAGGCCCAGACGCACAAGGGCTCCTCGTTCCAGTACGGCTGGTGGGGCTACGTCGACAAGGACATCAGGAACGTGCTGGGTGACACCGTCCAAGGGGCGCTCCCGGCCCGGTACTGCGGGGCCACCGTGCAGGCGTGCCGTACGGTCCTGCTGGACAGCCTGTCCGCGGCGCTCGCGGAGACGGCGGCGGTCACCTACCCGGCCGACGACGTCTGCTCCGCGGGCGACCAGTGGTGCGCCGACGCGGTGCGGCAGTCGCCGCTCGGCGGGGTCAAGCAGGACCTGATCTCCTGGCAGAACCGGCCCACCTACCAGCAGGCGGTCTCCTTCCCGGCCCGGCGCGGTGACAACGTCGCCAACCTGGCCGCTCGGGCCTCGGTGAGCGCGTCGAGCAAGGAGAGCTTCCTCTACCCGCCCGCCAACGCGAACGACGGCGACCGCTCCACCCGCTGGTCCAGCGCGTTCAGCGACAACCAGTACTTCCAGGCGGACCTCGGGGCGGTCACGACCGTCGCCCGGGTGATCCTGCGCTGGGAGGCGGCGTACGGCAAGGCGTACCGGATCCAGACGTCGACCGACGGGAGCACCTGGACCACGGTCTACTCGACCACGACCGGCGACGGCGGCGTGGACAACGTCGCCTTCGCCCCGGTGAGCGCGCGCTACGTCCGCATGCAGGGCGTCACGCGGGCCACGTCCTACGGCTACTCGCTCTACGAGTTCGAGGTGTACGGCCGGTAGGCCGCGGAGCCGCCCCGGCCCCTCCCGAGACGGTGCGGAGGGCCGGGGCGGCACCGCGTTCCCCGGGTGAACGTTTCACCCCGTGGCCGGGGCGGGTCACCAGGTCACCGCCCTTCGGGCCGGGACGGCGTGACGCGCGTGAGAACCGGGGCTGGTCGTGGAACGCGCCAGGCCCGTACTCTCCGGCCATGGCCTGGAGGACCCGCGTCCCTGACCGTCCCGTGGACTCCGCCGCCCCCCGGAGGCGCTCGCCGCTCGCGTTCCCGGCCGTCCGCCGGATGCTCGCGGCCGTGCCGCCGCCGGGCCGGTGGCCGCGCCACGCCGTCGCGCTGGCCGCCGGATGCGCCGTCGCCGTCGCGGTGTACTCCCTCCACGGGCTGACGAAGCTGCGCAACTTCCGCACCGGCACGTACGATCTGACGATCTTCGATCAGACGGTGCGCGGCTACGCCCACTTCCGGCCGCCCGTCGTGCCGCTCCTGGGTGTCACCCTGGATCGGGGGACGGACTACCTCCAGCTCGCCGACCACTTCTCGCCGATCCTGGCGTTGCTCGCCCCGCTGTACTGGCTGCACGACGGTCCCGCGACGCTCATCGTGGCGCAGGCCGTCCTGTTCGCGCTGGCCGTCCCGTTCCTGTGGGCCTTCACCCGCCGCCGGCTCGGTACCGCTCCCGCCTATCTGGCCGTGGTCGCGTACGCGCTGTCCTGGCCGATCGCGCAGACCGTCAGCGTGGAGTTCCACGAGGTCGCGTTCGTCCCCGTCCTGACCGCCGCGGCGATCGAGCGGCTGGACGCGGAGAGGCGGATCCCCGGTCTCCTCGCGCTGGCCGGCCTGCTGCTGACCAAGGAGGACGCCGGGCTGATCGTGGCGGGCGTCGGCGCCTGGCTGTTCCTCACCCGGAAACGACGCCTCGGCGTGGCCGTCGTCGTCGGGGGCGTGGCCGCGATGGAGGTCACCCGCAAGGTGCTGATCCCGCTGGCGGGCGGCCGGGCGGACGAGCGCTGGTACTTCTCCCAGCTCGGCGCGGACCTGCCCGACGTGCTGCGCACGGCCGTGACCGACCCGCTGCGCGTCCTCGGCGTGCTGACCGCCGACCAGGTCAAGCTGGACACGACCGCGCTGCTGCTGTGGCCGACGCTGTTCCTCTGCCTCCTGTCGCCGATCGCGCTGGCGGCGCTGCCGCACATCGCCGAGCGGATGCTGTCCGACGCGCCCAACTGGTGGTCCACCGCCTGGCACTACGACGCGTTCACCGTCGCGATCCTTTTCCTCGCCGGGGTGGACGGCACGGCACGTCTGATCCGGTTGCTGCGCCGGAAGGAGCGGTTCGCGGAGCCGGAACGGTTCGGCCTGGTGTGGTCCGTCGCGATCTGCGCCGTCGCGCTCACCCTGGTGCCGCCCCGTCCCTTCGGCGAGCTGCTCCGTCCGGACTTCTACGCCGCGGACGCCCGGGCGGCGGCGCGGCAGGAGGCGCTCGCGCTGGTCCCCGACGGCGTGGTGGTGGAGGCGAGCAACGACTTCGGCCCCCACCTGTCCGGCCGCGACACGGTCCTGTGGTGGGACTACCGCCACCGGGGGACCCCGTGGATCATCGCGTCGGCCGGACAGGACCTGCGCGGCGTGATCGACGACTACGTGCGGGACGGCTACCGGCTGCTCTTCGACCGGGAGGACATCGTCGTCCTGCGCCTCGGCGGATAGCCGGAGGCGGTGTGCCGCGCGCCCCGCGTGAGCCGTACGGGGGCGCGTCGGTCAGAAGCGGTCGATCTCGGTGAGGTCGATGTCGATCTCGAAGGGCAGCGAGACCTTGAGCCGGTCGTGATGGATGCCGGTGAGGAAGTAAGCCGAGGTCCCGGGGTCGATCTCGTAGACGTAGACGGCGGGCCGGCCCTTCTGGTTCTCCACCCGCCAGAAGTGCGGGACGCCCGCCTCGGCGTACAGCACCGGCTTGCGCTTGCGGTCGCGGACCTCGGACTCGGGCGAGACGACCTCGACCACCAGAACCGCGTCGGCCGCCTGGTAGGCGGTCTGCTCGTCCTCCTGCTCCGCTTCGGCACGGATGACGGTCACGTCGGGCTCCGGCCGCTGGCGCGAGTCGAGGACCAGGCTCATCTCGCGCCGGACCCGTAGCTCGCGCGGAGCGACTCCGCGCAGAGCGTTCTCCAGAAGGGACACGGCACGTGAGTGGAAGGAGGTCTGAGGGCTCACGAAGACCAAGCTTCCGTCAATCAACTCTGTGTGCGCAGGCAAATCCGGAATGTGATCGAGGTCCGTGGCCGTGTAGCCCTTGAGTGGCGGGAAAACCCAGCCGGGCAGCTCCGATGAGTCGCTCATGACGTCGCTCCGTGCCTCTGCCTCCGCCGCTGGTGTCGTCTCCGCCGTCTCTGTCTCCACTACCGCTGCCGTCATGCGCACATCGTAACCAGCCGGTCGCGGTGAGGGGCGGGTTCGTCCGGGTTGTGTCAGGTGGCCGCGGGCTGCTCCGCGCGGCGGGCGCGTTCGGCGAGGGCGTGCTCGTCGGTGCGCGCGTCGTAGCGGCGGAAGCGGGGCAGCGCGGCCGCCATCGCGGCCACCGCGCCCACGCACAGCAGGCCGCCGAACCCCAGCGAGAACCGGCTGCCGCCCCAGCCGGCCAGCGTCCCGGCGCGCACGTCGCCGAGCATCGGGCCGGTCGAGTAGGAGAGCAGCTCGATCCCGGCGAGGCGGCCGCGGTACTCGTCGGGGATGGTCTGGTTCCAGATCGTGCCGCGGAAGAGGCCGCTCACCATGTCCGCGCCGCCCGCGACGGCGAGGAACAGGAAGACCAGCCACACGTTCGGCATGAGCGCCGCGATCGCCACCGAGACACCCCACAGCGCGGCCGACACGATCACGGCCATCCCGTGCCGATGCACGTGGGCGGTCCAGCCGGAGGTCAGCGAGGCGACCACCGAGCCGACCCCTCCGGCGGCGTACAGCAGGCCGAGCGCCTGCGGCGTCCCCAGGTCGTCGGCGAGGAAGGGGAACAGCGCGGTCGAGCTGGCGAACGCCATCGCGGCGATGTCGACAAGGTAGGTGCCCATCAGGTCGGGGCGCCGGACGGCGTAGCGGACGCCCTCGGCCAGCGACCGCAGCGAGGCGGGGGAGGCGTCCTTGGGCCGCGCCACGGGACGCACCCGCACCAGCAGCGCCAGCGAGATCAGGAACGAGGCCACGTCGACGCCGTACGACGTGGCGGTGCCGAGCGCGATGACGGCCAGCCCGCCGACGGCGGGGCCGACGATGACCGCGCTGTTGCGCACGAGGCCCTGCAACGCGAACGCGGCGGTCATCTGGTCGAGCTTGACCACCCGGTTGACCATCGCCTGCTCGCTCGGGCCGCGTACGCTGGCGAACCCGGCGGACAGGGCGCCCGCGACGTAGAGGACCCATACCTGCGGATGGGGCAGCAGGGCGTTGACCAGCAGGATGCCGGTCGTGACGCAGAGCCCCAGCTCGGAGTAGATCACGATCTTGCGCCGGTCGAGCGCGTCGGCGATCGCACCGCCCCACAGCCCGCAGACCACCATCGGCACGAACTCGGCCATGCTCACCAGACCGACCGCGAGCGGCGACCCGGTGAGCTGCTTCACCTGGTACGGCACGGCCACCATGGTGAACAGGGTGCCGAGCATGGTGATCATGCCGGAGCCGAGCAGGAGGCGGAAGTCGCGAGACTCGCGCAGCGGGGTGACGTCGACGCGCATCCGGCGGGCCAGCGCCCTCAGCGATCGATCCGAGCGTTCAGACACGGACGGCCATATTCACCGACCGCGGACCGCCGGGCAATCGGTTTTTCGGGCGCAGGCGGTGGGGCGCGGTCCCTCCGGGGCACCGGGGGACCGCGCCCGCCGCTCACATCGCGGGCACCTTGTCGAGGAAGCCGTGCACGTCGCGGATGCGGCCGTCGGCGTCCAGCGCGGCGACGTCGAAGCCGATCACGACCGGCTCGGCGGCCCCCTCCGGAGCCAGGTGCCAGGTGAACCGCACGAGGTCGTGGTGGCCGTCCAGCACCTCGCCACGGCTGAACACGAAGCCGGGGAACATCCCCTGGGCACCCGCGATCACGGCGGCGATGGCGTCGTGGCCGCGCACGGCCGCCATCGGGTCGGTGTAGCCGCCGTCCTCGGCCCACAGCTCCGCCACGGCCGCGGCCCGGGCGGCGGCGTCGGTCTCGTTCCAGGCGGCGATGTAGCGGTCGACCAGGGTGGAAAAGTCGCTCACGGGGACTCCTCAGTTCGCGTGTCTTCGTTGACACCGGAAAGTTCCCACGACGCGGTGTGCCCCGTCGATTACCCGCGAGGTAACCCGGCGCGCTACGAGGCGCGCCGGGATTCCGTGTCAGGAGCCGAGGACGCGGCGGCGCAGCGCGGTCTTGAGGATCTTGCCGCCCGGGTTGCGGGGCAGCTCCTCCTCCAGGAACCAGACCGTCGCCGGGACCTTGAACCCGGCGAGGCGTTCGCGCACGAAGTCCCGCAGCTCGTCCGCGGAGACGGCCGAGTCCGGCGCGCGCCGCACCACCGCGCCGACCTCCTCGCCCAGCTCGTCGTGCGGGACGCCGATCACCGCCACGTCGTCGACGCCGGGATGCTCGAACAGCGCGGCCTCGACCTCGGCGCAGTAGACGTTCTCGCCGCCCCTGATGACCATGTCCTTGGCCCGGTCGACGATATAGACGAAGCCCTCCTCGTCCACCCGGGCGAGGTCGCCGGTGTGCAGCCAGCCGTCCACGAAGGTCTGCGCGGTGGCCTCCGGCCGGTTCCAGTAGCCGCTGATCACGATCGGCCCGCGGATGCACAGCTCGCCGACCTCGCCCGGAGGCAGCTCCGCCCCTCCCGGATCGCAGATCTTGACGTCGTTGACGGCGAGCGGGAGGCCGATGCTGTCCGGCCGCGCCGCGTAGTCCGCGCCGCAGTTGTAGACGGCCAGCGCCGTCGTCTCGGTCATGCCGTACCCGTTGGCGGGCGCGCGGCCCGGCAGCAGCTCGGTGATGCGCTCCAGCAGCTTGGGCGGGGCAGGCGCGCCGCCGTAGGAGATGGAGGTCAGGGACGAGATGTCGTGGCGCTCCAGCGCGGGGTGGGCGAGGAGCTGCCACGCGTTGGTCGGCACGCCGGCGAGGGCGGTGACCCGCTCGCGCTCGATGGTTCGCAGCGCGCGTTCGGCGTCCCACTTGTACATGAGGGCGAGCGTGCCCCCGGTGAAGATCGTCGGGATCAGCACGGCGAAGCAGCCGGTCACGTGGAACAGCGGCACCGCGAGGAGCGTGACCCGTTTGGCCGAGGCCGTCTCCGCGGGGTCCTTCCCGGCGAGCAGCGTCGCGCGCATCATCGCGTACGCCACGGTCATCGGCGCCTGGCCGAGGTTGCGGTGGGTGCCGAGCGCGCCCTTCGAGCGGCCGGTGGTCCCCGAGGTGTAGAAGATCGTGGCCGGGTCGTCGGGGCCGAGGTCGACCGGGGGCAGGGTCACGTCGGCCCGCACCTCGCCCATCACCTCGGCGAGGTTCGCCCCCGGCCCGCGTGCGACGATCACCGGTATCCCGGGCCCGTCCGCCTCCGCGGCCCGCGCGGCGCGCTCGGCGTCGGCGATCAGCAGGCTCGCCCCCGAGTCGGCCAGGCCGTACGCGAGCTCCTGACCGGTCCACCACGCGTTCAGCGGCACGGCGACCGCCCCGGCGGCCAGGATCGCGGAGAACGCGACCACCCATTCGGGATAGTTCCGCATCGCGAGAGCCACCCGGTCGCCCGTGCGGACGCCGTAGTCCTCCACGAGCCGCCGCGCCAGGGTCGCCGCACGGCGGAAGTGCTCCTCGTAGGTGATCCGCTCGTCCTCATAGATCAGGAAGACCTTCTCGCCCTGGAACCGGCTGTTCTCCAGCAGGTCCCGGAAGGTCCGGGGAGCGTGCTTCCACGCGCGGATCGTCGTCCCCGCTGCCTCCACCTCTTCCATCTCGAAGAGCTGGCCGGGCGCGGTGAGCTGAGCCTTTACCTGGTCGTGCGTCATAGCCATGGACTGCGCTCCAAGCCGCGATGGTAACCGGAAAAATCACGATACCGACCGGTAGGTACGGACGCCAGGGTGCCGACCCCCGAGCTCGCGGCGGGGTGGCGGGGCCGCGCTCGCTTGCATGATCATGCTGAGTTGTGCATACTTTTCGACAGGTAAGAAGATGTGCTCGTTCGCATGAACATGCAGGGGGACCGATGAGGGCGGCGATCGCGGGAGCGACGGGTTACGCGGGAGGCGAGCTGCTACGGCTGCTGCTCGGGCACCCCTCCTTCGAGGTCGGCGCGCTCACCGCCGGCTCCAGCGCCGGCTCGCGCCTCGGCGAGCACCAGCCGCACCTGCCCGCCCTCGCCGACCGGGTCGTCCAGGAGACCACCGCCGAGACCCTGGCCGGTCACGACGTCGTCTTCCTCGCGCTGCCCCACGGGCAGTCCGGCGCGGTCGCCGCCGAGCTGGGCGAGGACACCGTCGTGGTGGACTGCGGCGCCGACTTCCGGTTGGAGAGCGCGCAGGACTGGGCCCACTTCTACGGCGGCGCCCACGCGGGCACCTGGCCGTACGGGCTGCCCGAGCTTCCCGGCCAGCGCGAGGTGCTGCGCGGGGCCCGCCGCATCGCGGTGCCCGGTTGCTACCCGACCTCGGTGACGCTCGCGCTGTTCCCGGCCTTCGCCGCCGGCCTGGTCGAGCCCGACGTGGTCGTGGTCGCCGCCAGCGGCACCTCGGGCGCGGGCCGCGCCCCCAAGACCCACCTCCTCGGCAGCGAGGTCATGGGCTCCGTCAGCGCGTACGGCGTGGGCGGCGTCCACCGGCACACCCCCGAGATGGAGCAGAACCTGGCGAAGGTCGCGGGAGGGCCCGTCCGGGTCTCCTTCACCCCGACGCTCGCGCCGATGAGCCGGGGCATCCTCGCCACCTGCACGGCCCCGGCCGTGCCCGGCCTCACCGCCGCCGCGCTCCGGGAGGCGTACGAGACGGCGCTCAAGGACGAGCCCTTCCTCCGCCTGCTGCCGGAGGGGGCGTGGCCCGCGACCGCCATGACGGCCGGGGCCAATACCGTGGTCCTGCAGGTGGCCCTCGACGAGCGTGCCGGCAGGGTCGTCGCCGTCGCCGCCGTCGACAACCTCACCAAGGGCACGGCCGGTGGCGCGATCCAGAGCGTCAACCTGGCTCTCGGGCTGCCCGAGGAGCTCGGCCTCCCCGTGAACGGGCTGGCCCCGTGACCGCGGCGGAGTGCGCGGCGCACCACAGCGGCGGGCGAACGCAAGAACGGCACGCGACAGGCGACAGCGGCCCGGGGCCGCGAGGCGAGGAGGAAGTATGAGCGTCACGGCTCCACTCGGGTTCCGGGCGGCGGGCATCGCGGCGGGCATCAAGGCGAGCGGCGCGCGCGACCTCGCGCTCGTCGTCAACGACGGGCCGTCCCGCGCGGCGGCGGGCGTCTTCACGGCCAACCGCGTCAAGGCCGCGCCGGTGCAGTGGTCGGCGCAGGTGCTCTCCGGCGGCCGGGTCAAGGCGGTGGTCCTCAACTCCGGCGGCGCCAACGCCTGCACCGGGCCGCTCGGCTTCCAGGACACCCACGCCACGGCCGAGAAGGTCGCCGCCGCGATCGAGGACTCGGCGGGCGAGATCGCGGTCTGCTCCACCGGCCTGATCGGCGAGCGGCTGCCGATGGACGCGCTGCTCGGCGGGGTCGAGACCGCGGTGTCCCAGCTCTCCCGGGACGGCGGCCTGGCCGCCGCCGACGCGATCAGGACCACCGACACGGTCGGCAAGATCGCCTTCCGCAGGGGCGAGGGCGGCTACATGGTCGGCGGCATGGCCAAGGGCGCGGGCATGCTCGCCCCGTCGCTGGCCACCATGCTCTGCGTCATCACCACCGACGCCGACCTCTCCTCCGAGGAGCTCGACGCGGTGCTGCGCAAGGCGACGGGCGTCACCTTCGACCGCCTGGACGCCGACGGCTGCATGTCCACCAACGACACCGTGCTGCTGCTGGCGAGCGGCGCCTCCGGCGTGCGGCCCGACCTCGCCGAGTTCGAGAAGGTCGTCACCACCGTCTGCGCCGACCTCACCCGCCAGCTCCTGGTCGACGCCGAGGGCGCGTCCAAGGCGATCGCCATCGAGGTCGTGGGCGCGGCCAGCGTCGAGGACGCCGTCACGGTCGGCCGCACGGTGGCCCGGAACAACCTGCTCAAGTGCGCGATCCACGGCGAGGACCCCAACTGGGGCCGGGTGCTGTCCGCGGTCGGCACGACCGACGCGGTCTTCGAGGCGGACCGGCTCAACGTGGCCATCAACGGCATCTGGATCTGCCGCGGCGGCGCCGTGGGCGACGACCGCTCCAAGGTGGACCTGCGCCCCCGCGACGTGACGATCACGATCGACCTGTCGGCCGGCCCGCACTCCGCGACGGTCCACACCACGGACCTCACCGCGGCGTACGTCCACGAGAACTCGGCGTACTCGTCATGACGCCCCGCAAGAACGGCGCGCTGGACAAGGCGCACACGCTGATCGAGGCGCTGCCCTGGCTGGCGCGCTTCCACGGCGCGACCGTCGTCATCAAGTACGGCGGCAACGCGATGACCGAGGAGCATCTGCGCGAGAAGTTCGCCGACGACGTGGTCTTCCTCAGGTACGCCGGGCTCCGCCCGGTGATCGTGCACGGCGGCGGCCCGCAGATCCAGCGGCAGCTCGACCTGCTGGGCATCGAGAGCCGCTTCGTCGCCGGCCTGCGGGTGACCACGCCCGAGGCCATGCAGGTGGTGCGCATGGTCCTGGTCGGCCAGGTCAACCGCGACGTGGTCGGCCTGATCAACCGGCACGGGCCCTTCGCGGTCGGCATGTCCGGCGAGGACGCCCACCTGTTCACCGCCGAGCGCAAGCAGGCCGTCGTGGACGGCGTCACCGTGGACATCGGCCAGGTCGGCGAGATCGTCGGCGTCGAGGCGGGAGCCGTCGAGGCCCTGCTGAACGACGGCCGGATCCCCGTCGTGTCGTCGATCGCCCGGGGCGAGGACGGCACGATCTACAACGTCAACGCCGACACCGCGGCCGCCGCGCTGGCGGTCGCGGTGGGCGCGTCCAAGCTGGTCGTGCTCACCGACGTCGAGGGCCTCTACGCCGACTGGCCGAACAGCGACGAGGTCGTCAGCAGGATCGCCGCGACGGAGCTGGCCGAGCTGCTGCCGTCGCTGTCCAGCGGCATGGTCCCCAAGATGGAGGCGTGCCTGACGGCGGTGCGCGGCGGTGTCCCGCAGGCGCACGTGCTCGACGGCCGGGTCCCGCACTCCCTGCTGCTGGAGATCTTCACGGACCAGGGCATCGGCACAATGGTCCTGCCCGACTCCGCATCCGCCCCGGCCGAGCCCGCGCCGGTCGCGGTTCCGAACAAGGAGGACGCGTGAGCGAGGAGACGAAGCCGAGCCGGAACCCGGCCGGAGAGGCGCTCAGGAAGCGCTTCGAGGCGGCGTTCATGCCCAACTACGGCGTGCCGCCGGTCGCGCTCGCGCGCGGCGAGGGCACCGCCGTCTGGGACGTCGACGGACGGCGCTACCTGGACCTCATCGGCGGCATCGCGGTCAGCTCCCTGGGCCACGCCCACCCGGCGCTGGTCGAGGCGGTGTCCCGGCAGGTGGCGACGCTGGCGCACACCTCGAACCTGTACCTGCACGAGCCCGAGGTGCTGCTGGCCGAGCGGCTCGGCGGCCTGATCGGCGCGCCCGCCCGGGTCTTCCTGGCCAACTCCGGCACCGAGGCCAACGAGGCCGCGCTCAAGCTCGCCATCAAGTACGGCAAGGCGAACGGCAAGAGCTACTTCGTCGCCGCCGAGATGGGCTTCCACGGCCGCACGCTCGGCGCCCTGTCGCTGACCGGCAAGCCCGCGATCCGCGACCAGTTCGGCCCGTTCCCGATCGACGTCCGGTTCGTCCCGTACGGCGACGCCGACGCGCTCAAGAGCGCGGTGACCGACGACTGCGCGGCGGTCTTCCTGGAGCCGACCCAGGGCGAGGCCGGCGTCGTGCCGCCGCCCGAGGGGTACCTCCGGGCGGCCAGGGAGATCTGCTCCGCCACCGGGGCGCTCCTGGTCGCCGACGAGATCCAGTCGGCGATCGGCCGCACCGGCCACTGGTTCGCCCACCAGGCGGACGGCGTGCTGCCCGACGTGCTGACCCTGGCCAAGGGCCTCGGCGGCGGCATGCCGATCGGCGCCTGCGTCGGGATCGGCCCGGCCGGGACGATCTTCGAGAAGGGCGACCACGGCTCGACGTTCGGCGGCAACCCGGTCTCGTGCGCGGCGGCGCTGGCCGTGCTGGACACGATCGAGCGCGAGGACCTGCTGGCGCACGTCCGGGCCGTCGCCCGGGAGCTTCGCGACGGCATCGAAGCGATCCGCCACCCGCTGCTCAAGGGCGTGCGCGGCCGTGGCCTCTGGCTGGCCCTCCTGCTCGCCGCCGACCGCTCCGCGCGGGTCCAGGAGGCGGCCCAGGAGGCCGGGTTCCTGGTCAACGCGCTCCAGCCCGACGCCGTACGGCTCGCGCCCCCGCTCGTCGTCACATCGTCCGAGGTGCGGTCCTTCGTGGACGCCCTTCCCGGCATTCTGGAGGCCGCCAATGACTAGCCAGGGACCCGTCGCGGATCCGAAGCAGGTCAGGCACTTCCTGCGGGACGACGACCTGACGCCGGAGGAGCAGGCGCAGGTGCTCGACCTGGCCGACGCGATGAAGAAGGACCGCTTCGGCTACCGGCCCTTCGCCGGCCCGCGCACCGTCGCGGTGCTGTTCGACAAGCCGTCCACCCGCACCCGCGTCTCGTTCGCGGTCGGCGTCGGCGAGCTCGGCGGCCTGCCGCTCGTCATCGACGGCGGCTCCTCCCAGATGGGACGGGGCGAGCCGATCGAGGACACCGCCCGGGTCCTGGAACGCCAGGTGGCGGCGATCGTGTGGCGGACCTCCGGCCAGGAGCGCGTCGAGGCGATGGCCTCGACGTCGTCCGTCCCCGTGGTGAACGCGCTCACCGACGAGTTCCACCCGTGCCAGATCCTCGCCGACCTGCAGACGATCCGCGAGCACAAGGGCATGCTCAAGGGACTCACCCTGGCGTACCTGGGCGACGGCGCCAACAACATGGCCCACTCCTACCTGCTCGGCGGCGCGACCGCCGGGATGCACGTACGGATCGGCGCCCCGGCCGGATACCTGCCGGACGCGGTGATCCTCGACCGGGCCGCGGAGATCGCCGCCGCCACGGGCGGCTCCGTCACGGCCGTCAGCGATCCGGCGGCGGCCGCCGCCGGGGCGCACGTGCTCGCCACGGACACCTGGGTGTCCATGGGACAGGACGGCAAGGAGGAGCGCGTGGCGGCGTTCACGCCGTACCGGGTCGACGCGGAGCTGCTCGCCCAGGCGAGCCCGGACGCGATCGTGCTGCACTGCCTGCCCGCGTACCGGGGACTGGAGATCACCGGCGAGGTGCTCGACGGGCCGCAGAGCGTGGTCTGGGACCAGGCCGAGAACCGGCTGCACGCCCAGAAGGCGCTGCTGCACTGGCTGGCCGTCCACAGCGGGCAGGCGTCCGGCGCGGGCGCCCCGGACGCCGGTACGGCGGAGCGACGAGGTGAGACGCCGTGACGATCCCGCTGACCAAGGCGGCACGGCACGCCCGGATCGTCGACCTGCTCACCCGGCACAAGGTCCGCTCGCAGCCCGAGCTGGCCCGGCTGCTCGCCGAGAGCGGCGTCGAGGTGACCCAGGGGACGCTCTCCCGCGACCTGGACGAACTGGGCGCGCTCAAGCTGCGGGCCGACGACGGCACCCTGGTATACGCGGTGCCGGGAGAGGGAGGCGGCCGGATCCCGCTCTACCGGACGGGCACGGGGGAGAACCCCTACGCCCGGCTCCGCGGCATCGCCGAGGAGCTCCTGGTCTCGGCGGAGGCGTCGGCCAACCTGGTCATCCTGCGCACCCCTCCGGGGGCCGCGCAGTTCCTGGCCTCGGCCATCGACCACGCCGACTGGGAGTCCATCCTGGGCACGGTCGCGGGCGACGACACCATCCTGGTGATCAGCCGCGACCCGCATGGGGGAGAGGAACTGGCGGCCGCCCTGCTCAAACTGGCGGACCGCCGAGGCTGAAGCCGCGATCACACGACGCACCCGGCGTACGACGGGCGCACGACGGCGTACGGCACGCGAGAGGGATCACATCCGGCGATCGGGCGACGACGGAACGGAGCGGCAGTCGCGCCGCCGATCCGGAAGCGGAAGCGCCGGCAGGCATTGTGACCTGTGAAAACATGAAGCGTGACCACGTAATTGGAGATAGATCATGAGTGACAGGGTCGTACTCGCCTACTCGGGCGGCCTCGACACCTCCGTGGCCATCCCGTTCCTCGCCGACAAGACCGGCGCCGAGGTCATCGCCGTCGCGGTGGACGTCGGCCAGGGCGGCGAGGACATGGAGGTCATCAGGAAGCGCGCGCTCGACTGCGGCGCGGCCGAGGCCGTCGTCGTCGACGCCCGCGAGGAGTTCGCCCGGGACTTCTGCGTCCCGGCGCTCCAGGCGAACGCCCTGTACATGGACCGCTACCCGCTGGTCAGCGCCCTGTCCCGGCCGCTGATCGTCAAGCACCTCGCTGCGGCGGCCGAGCAGTTCGGCGGCACCCACGTCTCGCACGGCTGCACCGGCAAGGGCAACGACCAGGTGCGCTTCGAGGCC
Organism: Microtetraspora fusca; assembly: GCF_001570365.1. GTDB lineage: Bacteria > Actinomycetota > Actinomycetes > Streptosporangiales > Streptosporangiaceae > Microtetraspora > Microtetraspora fusca. The sequence continues at coordinate 171,101 of NZ_BBYK01000054.1, forward strand.
GGCCTCGCCGCGCTGAACCCGGACCTCAAGGTCATCGCCCCGGCCCGTGACTACGCCTGGACCCGCGACAAGGCCATCGCCTTCGCCGAGGAGAAGGGCCTGCCGATCGACGTCACCAAGAAATCGCCGTACTCCATCGACCAGAACCTGTGGGGCCGCGCCGTCGAGACCGGCTTCCTCGAGGACATCTGGAACGCGCCCATCGAGGACGTGTACGACTACACGTCCGACCCGACCGTGCCGCGCGAGGCCGACGAGGTCGTCATCACCTTCGCCCAGGGCGTCCCGGTGGCCCTCGACGGCCGCGCCCTCTCGCCGTACGAGATCATCGCCGAGCTGAACCGGCGCGCGGGCGCGCAAGGCGTCGGCCGCCTGGACATGGTCGAGGACCGGCTCGTCGGCATCAAGTCCCGCGAGGTCTACGAGGCCCCCGGCGCGATCGCGCTGATCAGCGCGCACATGGAGCTGGAGAACGTCACCGTCGAGCGCGACCTCGCCCGGTTCAAGCGCTCCGTCGACCAGCGGTGGGGCGAGCTCGTCTACGACGGCCTCTGGTTCTCGCCGCTGAAGAACGCCCTCGACGCGTTCATCGCCGACGCGCAGCAGCACGTCTCCGGCGACGTCCGGCTCGTCATGCACGCCGGCCGCGCCGTCGTCACCGGCCGGCGCTCGGACGCCTCGCTGTACGACTTCTCGCTCGCCACGTACGACACGGGCGACGCGTTCGACCAGTCGCTGGCCAAGGGCTTCGTCCAGCTCTGGTCGCTGCCCAGCAAGATCGCGGCCGCCCGGGACGCCCGCCAGGGATAGAAGGTTTGACCTGCGCCCCGGCTCTGGTCGGAGCCGGGGCACACGTCGGTTAAGGTCGCGGATGAAACTCGGAGGGAGAACGACGGTGGCGGACAACAAGCCGATGCGGCTGTGGGGCGGCAGGTTCGAGGGAGGGCCGGCGGACGCGCTCACCCGCCTGTCGGTGAGCGTGCAGTTCGACTGGCGGCTCGCGCCGTACGATCTGCTGGCCTCGCGCGCGCACGCGAGGGTGCTGCACCGCGCCGGCTTGCTGACGGACGATGAGCTCGCGCGGATGCTCGGCGCGCTCGACGACCTCGAGCAGGCATGCAAGGCGGGCGAGTTCCGGCCGACGGTCGCCGACGAGGACGTGCACACCGCCCTGGAGCGCGGCCTGCTCGAACGGCTCGGCACGCTCGGCGGGAAGCTGCGGGCCGGCCGCAGCCGCAACGACCAGGTGGCCACCGACCTGCGGCTGTATCTGCGCGACCACGTCCGCACGATCGTCTCGCGCCTGGTCGAGCTGGAGACCGCCCTGATGAGCCAGGCCGAGGCACACGCATCCACGGCCGCCCCCGGCATGACCCACCTGCAGCACGCCCAGCCGGTGTCGTTCGGCCACCAGCTGCTCGCCCACGTCCACCCGCTGACACGGGACATCGACCGGCTGCGCGACTGGGACCGCCGCGCCGCGATCTCCCCGCTCGGCTCCGGCGCCCTCGCCGGCTCCTCCCTGCCGCTCGACCCGCAGGCGGTCGCGGCCGAGCTCGGCTTCGACTCCGCCGCGCCCAACTCGATGGACGCGGTCGCCGACCGCGACTTCGCCGCCGAGTTCCTGTTCTGCGCGGCGATGATCGGCGTCCACCTGTCCAGGCTGGGCGAGGAGATCGTCCTGTGGGCCTCCCAGGAGTTCCGCTGGATCGAGATGGACGACGCCTACTCCACCGGCTCGTCGATCATGCCGCAGAAGAAGAACCCGGACGTCGCCGAGCTGGCCAGGGGTAAGAGCGGCCGCCTCATCGGGGCGCTGATGTCGATGCTGACGACGCTCAAGGGCCTGCCGCTCACCTACAACCGCGACCTGCAGGAGGACAAGGAGCCGGTGTTCGACGCCGTCGACACGCTGCTCCTGGTGCTGCCCGCCGTGTCCGGCCTGGTGTCCACCATGCGGGTCAACACGGCCAAGCTCGAGGCGAGCGCCCCCGACGGCTTCGCCCTCGCGACGGACCTGGCCGAGCTGCTCGTCCGCAAGGGCGTCCCGTTCCGCGACGCGCACGAGGCGGTCGGGCACCTGGTCGTCTGGTGCCAGGTCAACGACAAGGACCTCGGCGACCTCACCGACGACGAGCTGGCCAAGGTCTCGCCGCACTTCACCCCGGACGTCAGGGACGTGCTCAACGTGGCCGGCGCCCTCGCCGCCCGCAAGGCCCACGGCGGCACCGCCCCGGACCGCGTCATGGACCAGCTCGCCGCGCTGCGCGAGACCGTCGACGTCCAGGCGGCGTGGGCGAGCGGAAGCTGACCATGACGGCAGGTCCGGACGCCCACGGGCGGCCCGTCGCATCCGGTGGGACCGGTCACGCGGGCCCCGTCGCGGGGCCCGCCGACCTGGCGGCTCTCGGTCCGGGGGCGGGCGCGCCTCTGGACCGGGCGTTCTTCGACCGGCCGTCCCCCGAGGTCGCGGCGGACCTGCTCGGACGCGTGGTCGCGCACGGCCCGGTGGCCGTCCGGCTCACCGAGGTGGAGGCGTACGGCGGGCCGGGCCAGGACCCGGCCTCGCACACCTACCGCGGCCGGACGCCGCGCAACGCCGTGATGTTCGGCGAGCCCGGCCACCTGTACGTGTACTTCACGTACGGCATGCACTTCTGCTGCAACCTCGTCTGCCTGCCCGAGGGGCGCGGCTCGGCCGTGCTCCTGCGGGCCGGCGAGGTGATCGCCGGGGCCGATCTCGTCCGCTCCCGACGTCTGTCCACCGGAGGCAAGGCATCCGACGATTCGGGGGCGGGCGAGAGCCGTACCCGCCCGGCGGCACGCCGGAGCATCCCCGACCGGGACCTCGCCCGGGGGCCGGCGCGGCTGGCCGTCGCCCTCGGCTTCGAACGGCGGCACAACGGCCTCGACGCCTGCGGGCAGGGGCCGCTCCGCGTCTTCGCCGGCAGACCGGCCGATCCCGCGCTCATCCGGACGGGACCGCGTACGGGTGTCTCCTCCGGTGCCGAGACGCCCTGGCGGTTCTGGGTCTACGGCGACCCCACCGTCTCGCCGTACCGGCCGCACGTGCCCCGGCGTCGCGGCCGGACGGAGGGCCCCCAACCCGAGGTGCGCTGAGCCTCGCTCCTCCCGTATGGCAGGTGAGCCAGGAGGGGCGAGATGCCCGGCCGCTCGACGCGGCGGGACACGCGTTCACGCTAGAACCTCGGATTCGCGGCCTTCCCCACGAACCCGAGGTTCTCCGGCCGGGCGGTACGGCGAATCGGCGCCGATCGCGGGTATCTCAGCCGGCCGCGGGGCGAGCGGGAGGCAGGACCGACCGGACCGACTCGGGCGACCGGCCCACGACCGCCGTCCCGTCGTCCGCGGTGATGATCGGCCGCTGGATCAGGATCGGGTGGGCGGCCATGGCGGCGATCCACCGGCCGCGGTTCTCCTCGTCGCAGGGCCACGAGGCCATGCCGAGCTCCGCGGCCGCCGTCTCTCCGACGCGGGCGACGTCCCACGGCTCCAGGCCGAGCCGCCGGAGCACGTTCTCGAGTTCCTCGGCGGTCGGCGGGTCATCCAGGTAGCGGCGGACCGTGTACTTTGCGCCCTCCTCGTCCAGGAGCGACAGCGCGGAACGGCACTTGGAGCAGGCCGGATTGATCCAGATTTCCATGGCGCCCATTCTCCCGCCGGAGCGCCGCGGGGAGGGTGAACGCGCGCCGGCACGCTCCCCCGTGGGATCTGCGGGCAGGGAGGTGGCCCTTCTCACGCTCGAAGCCCGACCACCGCGGCCCCACTGGCACGTCCGGACTCCGCTGCCCGGCCTGGCGACGTATTGAGTGGCGATAGGGTTTTGTGATCAGGCAGGCTGGTACGGGGGCGAAAGCCGCACATCCCTCGAAGACACATCCATCGACACTGAAGGCCGAGATCGTGACCGACATCCTCGATGAGCTCGAATGGCGCGATGTCATCGCGCAGACCACCGATGCCGACGCGCTGCGCAAGGCACTGGCCGAGGGTCCGATCACGGTCTATGCCGGCTTCGACCCGACCGCGCCGTCCATCCACATGGGAAACCTCGCCACTCTGCTGATCCTCACCCGGTTCCAGCGGGCGGGACACCGGCCGATCGCGCTGGTCGGCGGTGCCACCGGTCTCATCGGCGACCCGAGTGGCCGCAGCACCGAGCGCTCGCTGAACTCCTCGGACGTCGTCGCCGACTGGGTGAGCCGGATCCGGGGTCAGGTGGAGCGGTTCCTCTCGTTCGACGGCGGGCCGACCTCCGCGACGGTGGTCAGCAACCTCGAGTGGACCGGCAAGATGTCCGCCATCGACTTCCTGCGCGACGTCGGCAAGCACTTCCCGGTGAACCGGATGCTGGCCCGCGAGTCGGTGGCCGCGCGCCTCGGCGGTGAGGGGCTCAGCTACACCGAGTTCAGCTACCAGATCCTCCAGGCCAACGACTACCTGGAGCTGTACCGGCGGCACGACTGCGCGCTCCAGCTCGGCGGCAGCGACCAGTGGGGCAACATCACGGCCGGGGTCGACCTGATCCGCCGGGTCGAGGGCGCGCACGTCCACGGGCTCACCGGCAAGCTGATCACCAAGGCCGACGGCACCAAGTTCGGCAAGACCGCCGGGGGAGCCATCTGGCTCGACCCGGCGCTCACCTCGCCGTACGCGTTCTACCAGTACTGGCTGAACGCCGACGACCGGGACGTGGTGCGCTTCCTGAAGGTCTTCACCTTCCGGTCCCAGGAGGAGATCGCCGAGCTGGAGAAGGCCGTCGCCGAGCGTCCTGCCGCGCGCGTCGCGCAGCGGACACTCGCCGAGGACGTGACGACCCTGGTCCACGGGGAGGCCGAGCTCGCCAGGGTGGTCGCCGCGTCGCGCGCCCTCTTCGGGCAGGGCTCGCTGGAGGAGCTCGACGCCCGGACCCTGGAGTCGGCGCTGGCCGAGGTGCCCAAGGCGACCGTTCCCGCCCTCGGGATCTCGTACGTCGACCTGCTCGCCGAGAGCGGCCTGGTCGATTCGAAGTCGGCCGCGCGGCGTGCCGTCAAGGAGGGCGGCGCGTACCTCAACAACGTGAAGATCACCGACGAGGAGTACGTGCCGGGCCAGGACGACCTGTTGCACGGCCGGTTCCTCGTCCTCCGTCGCGGCAAGCGCACCATCGGCGGCGTCGAGGTCGCCTGACGGTTCGTCGAGGGCGTCCGACCCGCGGCTCAGGGCTGTCCTGGAGGGGCGTGCCTAGGGGGCTGAGGACGGAGCCGTGCCCTTCGGGCGACATACGAAGTGAGACCAGGGCCTCCCGGCAGCGTCCGGCGGGGCCCTGGTCGCGTTGTGATCCCGGGGCGGCATGTGCGCCGGTCGAGCGCCGCGCCCACGCCGCCTGAGGACCCGCCGTGTCCGGCGAGAGCGGGCACGGTCACCCGATGTCCCCGACGATGTCGGCTCGGCCGCCTGGCATGTCCGGCGGCACGGTGAGCTCGTTTGGGCTTGCCTTGTTCACGCCGTGCCGACCCGCCCCGGGAGTCGGCCAAATGGGACTTCAGACGCCTGCGGAATCGCCGCTCCCCGTTCAGCGAGGCGGCGGAATTCACGCGCCGTACCAGGCCGTGCCATGGGCCGCGAGCCCGGATGTGACGAGGGAACCCTCGCTGGTGGCAGCCTTCGCGAAGGAGAGCAGGCCTCCTACACCGGCTTGCCGACGTCCCGAGGTTCGGTGGGTCAGGCGTGGTGGTTCGGGGTTGCCGGGCAGCCTGGATGTCGAAATGTCGCTCGTGGGGCGCTGCGGCTGGCGGCACCGGCCGGCGGCAGGCTGCGTCACCGTTCAGGACACGCACGCCGTCGCCGCGGATCGCCGAGAGAAGCGATCCCGCGCCCACGTGCTCGCCGGAACTGGACGATCCCGACATGACGTATGGCCTGGTGGGGACGTTCCGACCACCCGAGATCGGGCGCCCCGGAGGCCCTGGAAGGGCGGGACAGCGAGGTCAAAAGTCTCTGTGACGGCGGTAACAGTCGTGTCGCGAACCGGGCCAGATTTTCGTGATCAGGCCTCTGACCTGCGGCTTTGTGTGGACAACCCGGATTTGACGATGCGCCGGGTCTTGCCTAATGTTCTCTTCGCCCCGAGAGACAGGGACGCCGCAAGGCGGCCGGATCCTCTGGGGGCCAGCCACTTCAGAAAGCCACATGGATCCGGCTCCAGGGTCGATCCAGCCGCTTCGTAACGTGTCCGAATCTCAGCCCGCCAGGCTGGCTGGACAGGAAGCAGGCGGTGAGGTAATCTGGAGGGGTTGCCCCGGAGACGGGGTTTGGGTCCCACGGTGAGATCCAGCCGGTGATCGGCGGGAACTCTCGGGATCACACAAACGAGATCAATGCCCCAGAGGGGTCGGTCATCATGGCCGGTCG
>NZ_BBYK01000055.1:0-98911 GCF_001570365.1 Microtetraspora fusca
CCGGACTCCTCGTGGCCGCCGTGCTCGCCGGCCGCCGCCGCGCCGTCCGCGTGGAGGGTGAAGTCCGCGGTGCGGACCGTGCCGTCATGCTGGAAGTCCAGGAACAGCCGGTAGTCACCACGGCTGGGCGCCTCGGCGTAGAAGACGATCTCCGGGCCCGGCTGGGTCGTGCCGTCGCCCGGCTCACCGTCGGGGTGGACGTGCAGGTAGGCCAAGTCACCTCCCCGCAGCGCCACCAAGTGCCCGTAGGCGCCGAGGTAGGGCTGCAGGTCGGTGACCGGCTTGCCGTCCTTGCTGACCTTGAGCGTGATCCGGCTCGCCCGCCCGGGGACCAGATCGCCGTCGAGGGTGACGGTGTATCCGTCCACCGTCGCGGTACGGCTCACGCCCGGCAGGGCCTTCGGCGCGTAGTCGCCGGCGGCGTACAGGTCGGCGCCGAGAGTCATGCCGGTGCCGCCTTCGGGGGCGAAGTCGGCGAACATCCGGTACGCGCCGGCCGCGGGGAGGGTCAGCGGCACCGACCACACACCATCGCCGGCCTCGGCCGGGTGCAGGTGCTGGAAGTGGGAGAGGTCCCGGGAGACCAGGATGAAGTGCAGCTTCTTTTCGTGCTGCACCTGGTAGCCGGTGACCGGCTTGCCGTCCGGGCCGGTCACCGCGAACCGGAATTCCGTGTTCTTGCCCGGCTCGACCGTCGTGGTCAGTGGGGTGAGCGTGTAGCCGTTCTGGGACACCTGAAGCCCTCCTGGAATGGCCGCCGTGTCGGCGGGAGTTGCCTGACCGGAGGCGGTGGGGACACCGCCGGAGTCGCCGTGTGCGGTGTGCCCCTTGGGGGCCGGCGGGGTACCGACGCCGCCGACGGCGGTGCCGACCCCGAACGTCGCGCCGAAGACCACCGCGAGTCCAAGGGCGTAGGCTCCGAGCTTGGCGGGGGTGTTCATCATCGATCCACCACTTCGTATCCGGCCTCTTCGACCGCTGCCGTGATCGTGGCAGCGTCGACGGGGCCCTCGCTTTCGACTGTCACCAGGCCGGTGGCGAGGTCCACCTCGACGCCCGTGACGCCGGCGACCTCTCCGACCTCTTCCTTGACCGAGCTGACGCAGTGGCCGCAGGTCATGCCCTTGACGGTGTAGGTGGTGGTGGTCATAACGATCACTCCTGTCATTCGTGAATGTCGGTGAAGTTCAGGAACGGACCAGGCGGGCGATGGCGTCGGAGGCTTCCTTGATCTTGGCGTCCGCCTCCGCACCGCCCTTCGCCGTGGCGTCGGCCACGCAGTGGGCCATGTGCTCGTCCAGGAGGGCGAGGGCGAAGGACTGCAGGGCCCGGCTGGCCGCCGACACCTGGGTGAGGATGTCGATGCAGTATTTGTCCTCTTCGACCATCCGCTGCAGACCCCGGACCTGCCCCTCGATGCGGCGCAGCCGCCGGAGGTGCTCCTGCCTGGTGTCGCTGTATCCAGCCATCTCCCCGCTCCTCTCGCTCAGGCTGACCATGCTAACACCATACCCCCCTAGGGTATTCCTCCGGTACCCGGGCGCGCTCCGGATGAAGCGCGCCTGGTCCCCACGTCACGCCCCGAGCGACGACGCCTCCCGCTCCCCGCTCTTCACGGCGGCGGCCTTCCGGCCGCGCATCAGCAGGAGGGAGAGCAGAGCGCCGAGCACGGCCACCGCGCCCGCGCCGACGAAGGCGGCCTGGAAGCCGTCGGTCATCCTGGGCAGGTTTCCCAGCTCGGCCGCCCCCTGCGACGTGGCGATCGCGGTCATGACCGCCAGACCGAGCGCCGAGCCCACCTGGTAGGTGGTGTTGACGATGCCCGAGGCGAGGCCGCTCTCCTCCGGCCGGGCGCCGGACATCGCCGACATCATGGCCGGAATGTAGGCCAGCGACATGCCGACCGCCGCCACCAGCGAGGCGGGCAGCACGTCGGCGGCGAAGGAGCCGTCGGGCCGGACCAGGGACAGCCCCCCGACGCCCGCGGCCAGGACGAGCAGGCCGATCACGATGAGCGGCTTGGCCCCGAACCGGCCGAGCAGCCGGGCGGTGATGCCGATCATGAAGATCATGATCGCGACGGTCATCGGGACCAGCGCCGCACCGCTCGGGAACGCCCCGTATCCCAGAACCTGCTGCAGGTAGAGGTTGAGGAAGTACCACATCGGGATCCAGGCGGCACCGAGCAGCGCCATCGCCAGGTTGGCCGTGGCGAGCCCGGGGGTGCGCCAGATCCGCAGCGGCATGAGCGGCTCACGGACCGACCGCTGGACGACGAGGAACAGCGCCAGCAGCGCCACGGCTCCGACGGCCTGGGCGGCGGTGGCGCCGCCGCTCTGCTCGGGTGCCCGGACGATCGCGAACACGGCGAGGGCGATGCCGGCGGTGACCGCGACCGCGCCCAGCAGGTCGACCGATCCGCGCCTGCCCCGGACGGCCGGAAGCAGCGCGGGCACCGCGGCCAGCGTGGCCAGGCCGATCGGGACGTAGACGATGAACACCCACGGCCAGCTCAGGTATTCGGTGATGACGCCGCCGAGGAAGACGCCCGCGGTGCCGCCCGCCGGGGCGGCCGCGCCGTACAGGGCCATGGCCTTGCCGAGTTCGCGCTGGTCGTGCCCGAAGAGCATCATGAGCAGGGTCATCGCGGCGGGCGCGATGAGCGCGCCGCCCACGCCCTGCACCGCCCGGCCGATGATCTCCACCGCCGGGCTGCTCGCCACCGCCGCGACGACGGATCCGGCGATCAGTACGACCCAGCCTGCGGTGAACACCTTGCGCGCGCCGAGCAGGTCGGAAAGCCGCCCGCCGAGCAGCAGCAGCCCGCCGAAGGCGACGACGTAGGCGTTGAAGACCCACTGCAGGTCGCCCTGGGAGAAGCCGAGGTCGCGCTGCATGTCCGGTAAGGCGACTCCGATGATCGAGGTGTCCATGATGACCATGAACTGCGCGGCGGCGAGCACGATCAGCGCCTGCCACCTGCGGGGATTGACGGCATTCATGCCTGTCTCCTGGTTCTTCGCACCATAGGATGCGAAACGGGGATTGGGTGTGATGACGAGTCCGACCGGCCCCCAGGTGGGCGTGCACGGCAATGCACGCCCACCCCTTACGTCCCGGGACGTTCTCCCGGCTCCCGACGGGCCACTACTTCGCGGTCCCTCGAGGGCTTTCCGCGTGGCCTTCGCTAGGCCGGCGTCCCGGCCGGCTCGTAGCCGGCCTCCTCCACCGCGGCGCGGATCTCCTCGTCGGAGAAGCCCGCCCCGCTGACGGTGACGGCGCCGGTCGCCAGATCGACGGCCACGCCGGTCACCCCGGCGACCTTGCCGATCTCACCGGAGACCGACGAGACGCAATGACCGCAGGTCATACCGCTGACCGAATAGACCCGCGTGGCGTCGTCGCCGATCGCCACGGTCGTGGCAGCGGCCTCTCCGCTACAGCAGGAACATGCCGTGGACATGAGCTTCCCTCCTTGGCGAATACCCATGGGGGGTATCCAGCGACGAGAACGTAACATACCCCCAAGGGGTTTCTCAAGTGGTGCGGGTCACGATGCGGCGACCTCGAGCACATCCCCGGCGGCTATCCCGCGCTTCAGCCGGTTCAGCTCCTTCGGAGCGTTCACGCCGACGGCGCCCACGAGGACACCACTCCTGAGGAAGGCCACGGCGAAGCTGTCCTCTTCCGGCGCACCGTGCACCGTTCGCGCCTCGTCGGCGAGGTGTGGCAGACCGGCGGTCTGGATCCGCGCCCCATGCGCGTGCGTCCCGAACGAGGGCACGTCCGCATACGGCACGGCGCTCTCGGGGCCGGCAAGGAGGTTGCGCGCGGCGACCGCCCCCTGGCCGTTGGCGTTGGCCCAGTGCTCCACACGCACGAGCGCACCCCCGTACAACTCGTGCCGCCAGCGCGCGACGTCACCGGCCGCGACGATGGTCGACGTCCCCTCGGCGAACAGCGACGGCGTGCAGACCACTCCGTCGTCGAGCGCGAGACCGCTGCCTTCCAACCACTCGACGTTGGGCACGATGCCCATGCCCGCGACGACGAGGTCGGCCGGGATCGACCGCCCGCCTTCGAGTCGTACGCCGGTCACCCGGCCGCCCCCCTCGAAACCGGCCACCCGGACGCCGGAGATCAACTCGACACCGTTCTTCCGGTGGTGGGCGGCCAGCCAGCGCGCCGAGTCCGTCCCGAGGACGCGGTGCATCGGGTAGGGCCCGGCGTCGATGAGCGTCACGGTCAGGCCGAGCGCCCTGGCCGTCGAGGCGATCTCACCGCCGATGAATCCTCCGCCGACGATGACCAGGTTCCGGTGCCCGGCAAGGTCGGCGCGCAGCGCCAGCGCGTCGTCGATCGTGCGCAGTTCGTGGACTCCCCCGGGCCGTTCGGCGAGCCTCCGCGGTCTGGCGCCGGTCGCGATGACCAGGCCGTCGAACGGGATCTCCGCGCCGTCGTCCAGAGTTACGGAGCCACCCCCGGCGCCCGCAGCGGCGGCCCCCGCTCCGCCTCCCGCGCCGTCGAGGCGCAGCCGTACGGCCCGCCGGTTCCGGAGCCACTCTCCGCCGATTTCCTCGGCGCCGGGAAGGGTCACGTCGTCGTCGCCGCGCAGCACGCTCTTCGAGAGTGGCGGACGGTTGTACGGCCGGTGCGCCTCCTCGCCGATCAGGGTGATGTCACCGGCGAATCCCTCGCTGCGCAGGGTCTGCACGGCGCGCAATCCGGCAAGTGACGCGCCGACGACCGCGATTCTGCTGATGTCTGCCATGACGCCGAACCATACTGGGGCAGGGTATGACTGACGATGTGATGTGGATCTCAATTTACCCATGGGGGGTATGGCTTGCGGTTCGGCCACCCGCATGACTATCTTTCCCTGGACGTTACCCACCCGGGGTATTTGCGAAGGAGCGACATGAGCGTCAGCACGTACACCGTCACCGGCATGACCTGCGGCCACTGCGTGGGCACGGTGACGTCCGAGATCGGTAAGGTCACCGGAGTCACCGGGGTCGAGGTCGAGCTGGCGACCGGCAAGGTGACCGTGACGAGCGACGGCCCGCTGGACGAGGCCCTCGTGCGGGACGCCGTCGAAGAGGCGGGCTACGAAGTCGCCGCCAACTGAGCGCGCCATACCGGCAACCGACGGCCGAGCCGAGGCGGGAATCCCCGCCTCGGCTCGGCCGTGCCCGTGACAGCGTCAACTGCTCCCAGGCGCTCGCCACATGCTCAGCCGACGAGGTAGGAGGCACGCCGACGCCCAAGGCGGTGGCGGCGGGACGCTTCGCCAGGCAGGTCGGCGGCTCGTTTCAGTCGGATTCCGGTCACCCGATCCAAGAGCGAAGGCCCAGGTCAGGCACGGTTACTTGAGCTTCCGAAGCGGGATAGAACGCCGGACGTCCCAGCAGGCCGCATCATGGAAAGCGTCCGATCGCCGGTTATACGAGGCGGCGGGGTGATCCGGATGATCAGGCAGCCGGGCCTGATCACCACTCTTGTCGACCTGTTCGAGCACATCTGGAGCAGGGCCAGGGATGTCGCCGAGCCGGTGCAGCGGTTGACCGCGCGTGAGCGCGAGGTGCTCGGACTCATTGCCGAAGGGCGCTCCAACAGCGCGGTGGCCCGCGCGCTGTCGATCACTGAGGCGGCTGTCGGGAAGCATGTGGCCAGCGTGTTCGCCAAGCTTGAGCTACCGGCGACCGAGGATGACAACCGGCGGGTGCCGGCCGTGCTCGCCCATCTGCGGGGCACCGCGAGGTAGTGCCAGGCCTACCTTTTCCTCATCTTGCCGCCCATTGCTCGACGATCCGGCGCCCGGTTCAATAAACGGCATGCAGAAAATGACTGGATTGCTGATCGGTGCGGTCTTCGGCGCAGTTTTCGTTGTCGTCAACGCACAGAGCCCACTAAATCCCGTGGCCGTGATTCTTCTGAAAGTGGCTGCCTGCCTGGCAGCCGCAGGTGTTCTGGCCATGTGGTTCGTCTCCGCCCGGAGGGAGCGATCCGCCGACGGAGTGCAGCAGAACATGTTTAGCCGTGGATACCTGGTCGTCGTCGCCGCCGAGGTGATCCTTCTCTTCGGCGGGATCAGGATGCTGGCGATATGGGGGCGTCCCGAAGAGGGCAACGTGGCCTGGGTGGCGTTGGTGGTCGGCGTTCACTTCATCGCGCTTGCGCCGATCTGGAAAGAATGGGGCATCGCCGTACCCGGTGTGCTCCTCACCGTGCTGGGCGCGGCCGGTCTTGTCCTGGCCTCGACGACCGCCGTCGTCTGGGTGCCGTTCGTCAGCGGGGTCCTGTCCGGAGTAGTGCTGCTGACCGGCAGCGTCGCCTTTGGCTGGCGTGCGGTGACAGCTCGAACGGCCTAAGCAGCATGGGCGTCGTTCTGGCCCCATCCGGTTCAGCGCTCCTCCTGCCGGATGCGGGCCAGGAGAGGCGTCCAGCGCTCGTGGCCGGTTGCCCCTGCCTGCCCCACACTCGTTGCGCGGCAGGATCAGGGGCCGCTCTTCCGGGGACTCGTCGCCGGCCCCGTCGACACGGCACATCACAAGGTCGTCAGGCCGGACCGCACCGCTTCGGCGTCCCGAGCAGGTCGCAGGACTTGTCCGCCGCGACGATGAGAGTAATGGCCGCGTGGCCGAGCACGAGCCCCCCCACAGGAAGGACCACCGACCGCCCGCGGAGTCCCGCGCTGAGAGTGAACGCCCAGTCCGCGCCCGGCACCACGACGAGCAACAAGGCGACACCCCAGGAAGAGAAAACGGAGCTGACATGGGCGCCTGCTCTGAAGGGTTCCGAAGCTCTGCCATCGTGTGGACATGGAACCCATCCCGCCGAATCGCGGCCGAGGCCGCATCATCATGCTGAACGGAGCGTCCAGCTCCGGGAAATCAACTCTGGCCAAGACACTCCAGCGGTCACTCGATGAGCCGTTTCTTCACGTCTCTTCCGACCAGTTCGTGGCGAGTGGCATGCTGCCGGAACGGCGCGAGAGCGAGGGGCGCTTCTCCTGGTGGAATGAGATGAGGCCCCGCTTCTTCCAAGGGTTTCACCACTGCCTGCCGGCCCTGGCAAGCGCAGGAAACGATCTGATCGTGGAGCACGTCATCGAATTCCGGACGTGGCGCGAATATCTGGCCCACCTACTGGCCGACTTCGACGTTTTCCTCGTCGGAGTGCATTGTGATCTCGCGGAGGTCGACCGGAGAGAACGCGAGCGCGGGGATCGCCGCATCGGCGAGGGCCGTGAACACGTCGAAATCAACGGCATACATACGTTCGGACCGTACGACTACGAGGTGGACACCACGGAGGGCGTATCACCCGTACTTGTGCGGTCGGTAGCAACCGCCTGGCGCTCAAGGGGCACCCGAGGGGTGCTGACCTCCTTCGACGCCTCCGGCAAGGAGGCCCCGGCTCCCGGCTGATCGCGGAGTGTCCTACGTCGGCTCGTCCGCCATATCGGTCAACCACGCTCACTCATCTGCCGCCGTTTTCAGGGGCGGGGCCTGCGTCTCTGGGGGCAGGACGGCACGTGGGCGGGGCGGCGGCCCCGCCCGGTGGCCCCACTCCCTCGGGTAGCCGAGGGACACCTCCTCGAACGGCACCCCGTCGTAGCAGGTGCTGCGCGGGATGTGCAGGTGGCCGTAGACCATGACGGCGGCGTTGAACCGCAGATGCCACTCGGCGGTGCGCTCGGTGCCGCACCAGAGGGCGAACTCCGGATACCTGAGCACGAAGGTCGGATCCCGGACCAGCGGATAGTGGTTGACCAGGACGGTGGCGAGCGCCGGGTCGCGGCCGGACAACCGGCGTTCGCTTTCCACGATGCGGGCGGCGCACCACGCCTCTCTGCTCGGGTACGGGTCCGGGCGCAGCAGCATTTCGTCGGTACACATGACACCGGCGTCGTCGGCGCGGTCCAGCGCCTGCGCCATGGTGGTGGCGCCGTGCGGCCGGAAGGTGTAGTCGTACCCGATGAACAGCGGGGCGACGGTGACCGGGCCGCCCGCGCCGCGCCACACCGGGTAGGCGTCCTCCGGGGTGACCACGCCGAGGGAGCGGCAGAGCTCCACGATGTGCCGATAGCGCGCCTCACCCCGTAAGGTCACGGGGTCGTCCGCCGGCGTCCACAGTTCGTGGTTGCCGGGCACCCACACCACCTTGGCGAAGCGCTCGCTGAGCAGGCGCAGCGCCCACTCGATGTCGGCCATGAACTCGCCCACGTCGCCGGCGACCAGCAGCCAGTCTCCGTCGTGCTCCGGCCGCAGCCGCTCGACGATCTCGCGGTTCTCCGGGTAACGCACGTGCAGATCGCTGATGGCGAGCAACCTCGGCGAGGAGATCATGGTGAGGATCCTAGGCATGAATGAGCCAATCGATCGATATATCGCGTTAAGCGACCACCGTTCACGCCGGAAGTCGCATCCAGATCAGCCATTACCTGCGACAGGCCGTCAACGAGACATGATCAAGAACTACGGCTGGAGTACTCACGATCTACAGCTGCCGTATCCATGGTGCTCGACGCCAGCGATCGGGGCGGCAACGGTTCGCTCAAATAGATGTTCATTCAAACATTGATGTGTTAGAAACAGGACCCATGGGTGTCGCCAATCGTCTGGACCTGACCCTGCGGCTGGTGCAGGGCTCCGGCCGTGCGTCCGTGTCAGAGCTCTCCCATCGCCTGGGCGTGTCCGAGATGACCGTGCGCAGGGACTTGGACGCGCTGGAACGTCAGGGTCTGGTCCGCAGGGTGCACGGTGGCGCCGTCTCCACCCGCGCGCGTGAGGAAGAAGCCGGGTTCTCCGCACGGGAGGGGTGGCAGGCCGCTACGAAGGATCGCCTCGCGGCGGCCGTGGCCAAGCTCGTGGAGCCGGGGTCGCGAGTGCTGCTGGACGCCGGAACTACCACGGTTCACGTCGCGGAGCATCTGGCCGCGCGGGCCCCCCTGACCGTCGCGGTGCTCAGTCTGCAGGCCGCGACGCGCCTGGCCGACCGGCCCGGGATCGAACTGCTGGTCGCCGGGGGCCGCTCCCGTCCGGGCGAGCGCTCCCTCGTCGGGCCGCTGGCGCTGCGCACGCTGGAGTCCCTGGCGTTCGACTGCTTCGTGATGTCCATCGGCGGCGTGCACGCCGAGCACGGCTGGTCGGAGTTCTCACTGGACGACGCGGCCGTCAAGCAGGCCGGACTCCGCCAAGCCGCCCAAACGATCGCGGTCGCGGACGCGACCAAGCTCGGCGTGCGCGCATTCAGCCAGGTCGCCCCCCTCAACGCTGTGCACCGCTTCGTCACCGACACGGCCGCAGCGGACACCGCCACCCACCCCAGCGGCCCGCAGACCCTGGACGCCCTGCGCGACGCGGGCGTCGAGACCCTTCTCGCCTGACCACTCCGGCCCCTGAACCGCCTTGCCCCCAAAGGGAGTTGCGCCTCGTGACCACCACACCACGCCCGCTGATGATCCTCGTTGCCGGCCCCTACCGGTCGGGAACCGGCGACGACCCCGCCCTGCTGGAGGCCAACGTCCGAGCGATGAACCAGACCGCTCTCGCCCTCTTCCGCGCCGGACATCTGCCCGTCACCGGCGAAGCCCTCGCCTTGCCACTCCTTGACACGGCAGGCAGCACGCGCCCCGGCGACCCCCTCTTCCAGGAGATCTTCCACCCGATCGCCGAGCGACTGCTCACCCGATGCGACGCGGTGCTGCGCATCGGCGGCCCCTCCGCCGGCGCGGACCGCATGGTGACCCAGGCCCGCGCCCAAGGCAAGGACGTCTATACCAGCCTCGCCGACATACCGGCCGCCCGATGACCGCGGGCATCGACACACCCGACCGCCGCGGACGCACCAACCTGGACCAGCACGGGCGCAACCTGACCGGCAACCCCCACGTCCGCATCCGTGATGTGGAGGTGCTCTCCTGCGACTGGTACATCCTGCGCAAGACCACCTTCGACTACGAGCACGGCGACGGGCACTGGAGCCGCGAGCAGCGCGAGACCTACGACCGCGGCGACGGCGCGACCATCCTGCTCTACAACACCGACCGTGAAACCGTCCTGCTGACGCGACAGTTCCGCCTCCCCGCCTACGTCAACGGACATCCTGACGGCATGCTGCTGGAAACCGCGGCCGGACTGTTGGACGGAGACGACCCGGAGCAAGCGATCCGCAGGGAAGCCGCCGAGGAGACCGGACACAACATCGGCACAGCGCAGCGCGTCTTTGACGTCTACATGAGCCCCGGCTCGGTCACCGAGCGCCTGCACTTCTTCGCCGCGCCCTACGACCCCTCGGCGCTCACCGCAAATGTGGGCGGCATCGCCGCCGAAGGGGAGGACATCACCACTGTGGAACTCCCCTTCGCCGATGCGCTCGGCATGATCCGCGCAGGCGAGATCGTTGACGCCAAGACCATCATGCTGCTCCAATGGGCCGCCCTCGACGGCCCCTTCCGCCCTCCCAGGGATGGTCTCTTCCCGGTGGCGGCCGAAGAGGAGCGGCCGCGGGTTGATCCTCAGCGCGAGAGGAATGGCAGCTCAGGGACATCGGCCGGGGAGTGCGTGGCATGACTCACGGTTTCCACGAAACTCAGGTTGGCTCAGATCCGTACCGACGTCGCGGACCGGCCCACGTGGTCGATCTGGTGGGGGGAGGGAACCGCGAGCACCTTCGAGACCGTCACCCAGCGTGATCGGCGACACCGGCGGCCAGCCGCCGCGGCGACGGACCGGCACCGGCCCACGAACGACGCCACCGTCATGGCCCGGACCTCGGCCGGCGTCGAGAGCGCCAGCCGGCTTTCTTCCAGGGCCGAGACCGCAGGTGGGTCATGATCGGGGGGACGCTCGCCACCGGCGTCGTGGTGGTCGGCGCGGGCCTGGCCCACGGCGTGCCCATGTGACGGGCGCCACCGTTCACCGCTGGAGCGCCGCGCTGCCCTGGACGCCCGTCGGCCAGGCCGCCCGCGTCGCCGCGTACCGGGAGTCGGTCGCCGCAGCCGCACCGCGTGTGATCTTGGCAGGCGACTATCTGGGGCTGCCCTTCACCGACAGCGTCGTCAACACCGGCCAGTGGGCTGCCGCCCAGGCCCTCCGCCGCCTCGCCGCGTCACGTACCGGCTGAGCCCGGGGGAGGTACGCACCCTCGCTCGGCCGGCCGGGTTCACGGCGTCTGTGACTCTCGCGGTGACGACACCAGAACCGGGCGGCCGACGAGGGCGGCAGTCACGGTCACGCCGGGCGCATAGGCGCGCGGTCGAGCCCCGGAAGGAGGAGGCAACCACCGTGGCCGTGCTTTCGGCCGAGAGGGTGACGATCATCGCCTCCGGTCCGACGAGCACGCCGACCGGCCCGTGGACGGGCGGATCGTTGGGCGGGTCCGGGCTCTCCGCGACCCCGCGTGACGGTTGGTCGCGGGCGTGTCCTCGTCCTCCGTGAGCAGCCATGCGAGCCTGGCCGCGGCGACCGCCTGACGCGGATCGCGAGCGGGCAACTCCGCGACGAGGTGCTCGAACACTTCGATGTCCTCGCTGCCGGGCTCGCTCTGCCCGAACGTCCACAGCGCCTCGTGGTCCTGGGTGTCGAGGACCGCGGACCGCAGCGCCGTGACGAGCTGGTCGCGCTCGGCCCTGATCGCCGGCGCCTCCGACCGGGCGAGCAGCGGGGCGTGCGCCGCCGCCACCGCGGCGCGGATGTCGCCCGCACGCAGCGCGTCGCGCACGGTCAGGAAGTCGGCTTCGACCTCGGCCCGCAGCCGGTACGGCTTGGCCGTCATGGCGGCCTCGCCGAGCTGGGCCCGGAGCCGGTGGATCTCGGCGCGCACGGTTGTCGGGTTGCCGTCGTCGCCGTAGAGCTGCAGGGCGAGCTGCTCGGCGGTCAGCCCGGCGGGGCGCAGCGCGAGCAGCGCGAGCAGCTCGGCGCGCCGCAGGGTGAGCGGCAGTTCCCGGCCGTCCAGCACCGCGGCCGGCCGATCTCCCAGGAAAGACAGCGACAGTACGGGACGCCGCGACGCCGTGGCCGACCGCGGCAGGCGGATCAGGTAGCCCTCGGGCAACGTCTCGACCAGGGCCTCGCGGCCGTCCGCGAGCAGCACCCGGTCGCTGCCGGGCCGTATCGCCAGCCGCTCGGGCCACGGCCCGCCGAACGGCTCCGCGGCGATCACCCGCCCCGTCGCGGTGACCAGCGCGCCCGGCTCGCCGCGCAGTCCGATCAGGCGGGGCAGGTGCCTCACCCGCAACCGCTCGTCCCGCATCTCCATCTGCCTGCGTAGATGGCTCTCCGCGAGCCGCGCGCTGGCGGAGACCAGGGTGACGACGGCGGGGTGCAGCTCGTGCAGCAGCCCGCTGATGTCGATCACGCCGAGCGCGCGTCCGCTGTCCGGGTCGTGGACGGGCGCGGCGGCGCAGGTCCACGGGTGATAGGTGCGCACCAGATGCTCGGCGGAGTAGATCTGCACCGGGGCGTCGACGGCGAGGGCGGTGCCCATCGCGTTGGTCCCGATGGCCCCCTCCGCCCAGCCCGCGCCCTCGCACAACCCCACCGGGTCGGCGATGCGGCACAGCCCGGCGGGCCCCTCCCGCCACAGGATGGTGCCGTCCGCGTCCGTGACGATCATGACGTACGACGACTCGTCGGCGATGCTGACGAGCAGTTCGCGGAGCAGGGGCAGCACGTCGCGCAGCGGATGCGCGGAGCGCACGTCCGGTACGTCCTCCGGCTTGTACACCACCGGCGGGCGGAAATGCTCCGGATCGACCCGCGCCGCGAGGGAGCGCCGCCAGGAATCCAGGATCACCGAGCGCGGCGCCACCCGCGGCCGGTCCCCGCTCAGCATGGCCTCGCGGACCTGCTGCAACACGGAGAACTGCGCGGCCGGATCGGATGCCACATCCACGGTGGTCGCGGCCTTCTCGATCTCAGCGTCCAAGGTGCACTCCGCGGCGACGTCGGCGAGGGCGGTTGCGTCCACCCGAGCGAGCGCCCCCGTACGTGGTCTTGCTCACAGCAGCATGCCTTGCCGTTCCGTCACCGACAAGGGCGGCATATCCCCCGTTCACGCCTCTGCAACGGCGGTGCAACGTCGAAACTTTTACTTTTTGCCGCATCTCGTCGGTCCAGGACCCAGGAGGGCGAACACATGGCAACATATGCGGCGCCAGGAGATTCGGGCAGCGTGGTCGCGTTTCGGCCACGTTATGACCACTTCATCGGTGGGGAGTACGTGCCGCCGGCCGGTGGTGAATATTTTGCGAACCCCACTCCGGTCACGGGTGCGACGTTCACCGAGGTCGCCCGGGGAACCGCCGAGGACGTCGATCGGGCCGTACGCGCCGCCGAGGGCGCCGCGGTCGCGTGGGGCCGCACCTCTCCGGCGGAGCGCGCCGAGGTGCTGAACAAGATCGCCGACAGGATCGAGCAGAACCTGGAGGCCATCGCCGTCGCCGAGTCCTGGGAGAACGGCAAGCCGGTACGGGAGACCCTGGCCGCCGACATCCCGCTGGCCATCGACCACTTCCGCTACTTCGCCGGAGCGATCCGGGCCCAGGAGGGCGGCATCTCGCAGCTCGACGCCGACACCGTCGCGTACCACTTCCATGAGCCGCTCGGCGTGGTCGGGCAGATCATCCCGTGGAACTTCCCGATCCTGATGGCCACCTGGAAGCTGGCCCCGGCGCTGGCCGCGGGCAATGCCGTGGTGCTCAAGCCGGCCGAGCAGACCCCGGCGTCGATCCACGTGCTGCTCGAGCTGATCGCCGACCTGATCCCGGCCGGCGTCCTCAACGTGGTGAACGGCTTCGGCGTGGAGGCGGGCAAGCCGCTCGCGCAGCACAGCGGGATCCGGAAGGTGGCGTTCACCGGGGAGACCACCACCGGGCGGCTCATCATGCAGTACGCCAGCGAGAACATCGTCCCGGTCACCCTCGAACTGGGCGGCAAGAGCCCGAACATCTTCTTCGCCGACGTCGCGGACGCGCGGGACGCCTTCTACGACAAGGCGCAGGAGGGCTTCGCGATGTTCGCGCTGAACCAGGGTGAGGTGTGCACCTGCCCGTCCCGTGCGCTGATCCAGTCGTCCATCTACTCGTCGTTCCTGGCCGACGCGGTGGAGCGGGTGAAGAAGATCAAGCAGGGCAACCCGCTGGACACCGACACCATGATCGGCGCCCAGGCGTCCAACGACCAGCTGGAGAAGATCCTCTCCTACATCGACATCGGTAAGAAGGAAGGCGCGAAGATCCTCACCGGCGGTGAGCGGGTCGACCTCGGCGGCGACCTGTCCGGCGGCTACTACGTCCAGCCCACGGTGTTCGAGGGCGACAACAAGATGCGCATCTTCCAGGAGGAGATCTTCGGGCCGGTGGTCTCGGTGACGAGGTTCGACGACTACGACGACGCCATCAAGGTCGCCAACGACACCCTTTACGGCCTGGGCGCCGGGGTGTGGTCGCGGGACGGCAACACCGCGTACCGGGCCGGCCGGGACATCCAGGCGGGCCGGGTGTGGACGAACTGCTACCACGCGTACCCGGCGCACGCCGCGTTCGGCGGATACAAGCAGTCGGGCATCGGCCGCGAGAACCACAAGATGATGCTCGACCACTACCAGCAGACGAAGAACATCCTGGTGTCATACTCTCAAAACGCCCAGGGATTCTTCTGATCGAGCGGCCCGTGCGCGAGGGGCACGCCGGGGTTTCCCAGCCGCCCCTCGCGTACCGGCCACCCCCGAAGCAGGGAGCCTCACCCATGGCAGTCAACCGGGTGGACGTCACCGCCGACGCGGCCGGCCTGCTGCGCCGCCTCGCCGGCAGGCACGGCCCGTTGATGTTCCACCAGTCGGGGGGATGCTGCGACGGCAGCTCCCCCATGTGCTACCCGGCCGGAGAGTTCCGCACCGGGAACGCGGACGTACGCCTCGGAGATCTCCGGGTGGACGGCGTCGGCGAGCCGATCCCGGTGTGGATGTCCGCGTCGCAGTTCGAGTACTGGAAGCACACCCACCTCACCATCGACGTGGTGCCGGGCCGAGGGAGCGGCTTCTCGCTGGAGGCCCCGGAGGGCGTGCGTTTCCTGATCCGCTCGCGGCTGCTCACCGACCAGGAGCTCGCCGAACTGGACGGCCACAAGGAGCGGCCCGTCCCGGCCGGCGAGGGGTGAGCGTGTCCGGCCCGCTTGCCCCGTCCGGCGAAGGAGGCGTGCGTGACACGCCCGGCCTGCCTCCGGACCGCGTACGACCGGGCGACGAGGTGTGGCCGAAGCTCGGCGCCGCGCCCGGCCTCTGCGGCGTCTGCCGACATCGCCTGGTCAACGAGACCCGGCGAGGCACTGCGTACCTGCGTTGCGGGCGGGCCTCCTGGGACGCCCGCCTGCCGCGCTACCCCCGGCTGCCGACGGAGCGATGCGTCGGCTATGAACCACTGACGGGATCGATGATGGGTGACTACCAGGACGCCTACGCGGCGAGCATGAAAGATCCGGAAGCCTTCTGGCTCGCGGCGGCCGAGGCGGTGACCTGGTCGCGCCGCCCTCGGCGCGCGCTGGACGCCGACCGCGAACCGTTCTACCGCTGGTTCCCGGACGGGGAGCTGAACACCTGCCACAACGCGCTGGACCGGCATGTGGACGCGGGGCACGGGGATCGGCCCGCCCTGCTCTACGACTCGCCGGTGACCGGCGCGTCCGCGCGCTACACCTATGCCGAGCTGCGCGACCAGGTGGCGCGGTTCGCCGGGGCGCTGCGCGGGCTCGGCGTCGAGCGGGGCGACCGTGTGGTGATCTACATGCCGATGGTGCCTGAGGCGGTGATCGCGATGCTCGCCTGCGCGCGGCTGGGCGCGGTGCACTCGGTGGTGTTCGGCGGGTTCGCCCCGAAGGAGCTGGCCGCCCGGATCGACGACGCCGCGCCGAAGGTGCTGGTGTGCGCCTCCTGCGGGGTCGAGCCCAGCCGGGTCGTCGAGTACAAGCCGATCGTGGACGAGGCGATCGCGGCCACGCCGAACCCCCCGGAGAAGGTCGTCGTGTTCCAGCGCGACCGCGCACGGGCACATATGGGCGAACGCGACGTCGACTGGGACGAGCTGATGGCGGAGGCCGAGCCGGTCGGCTGCGTCGATGTGGCGGCGACCGACCCGCTGTACATCCTCTACACCTCGGGCACCACCGGTAAGCCGAAGGGCGTGGTACGCGACAACGGCGGCCACGCGGTCGCGCTGACCTGGTCGATGTCCAACATCTACGACATCGGGCCCGGCGACGTCTGGTGGACCGCGTCGGACGTCGGGTGGGTCGTCGGCCACTCGTACATCGTGTACGGACCGCTGCTGGTCGGCGCGACCACGGTCCTGTATGAGGGCAAACCGGTGGGCACGCCGGACGCCGGCGCGTTCTGGCGAGTGGTCTCCCAGTACGGCGCCAAGGCCCTGTTCACCGCCCCGACCGCGGTGCGGGCCATCAAGAAGGTCGACCCGCAGGGCCACGAGGCGACGAAGTACGACCTGTCGGCGTTCCGTACCCTCTTCCTGGCCGGCGAGCGGCTCGACCCGGAGACCTACCGGTGGGCCTCGGAGAAGCTGGGCGTGCCGGTCGTGGACCACTGGTGGCAGACCGAGACCGGATGGGCGATCGCGGCGAACCTCCGCGGCCTGGAGCCGATGCCGATCAAGCCCGGCTCTCCCACCGTGCCGGTGCCCGGCTACGACGTGCGGATCCTGGACCCGTCGGGGCAGGAGGTGCCGCCGGACGCCGAGGGCGCGATCTGCATCAAGCTGCCCCTGCCGCCCGGCACGCTGCCGACGCTGTGGGGCGACGACGAACGGTACCTGTCGTCGTATCTGTCCCAGTACCCCGGCTACTACCTGACCGGCGACGGCGGCTACGTCGACTCCGACGGCTACCTGTTCGTCATGGGGCGGACCGACGACGTGATCAACGTGGCCGGGCACCGCCTGTCCACCGGCTCCATGGAGGCCGTGCTGGCCGCGCATCCGGCGGTGGCCGAATGCGCGGTGATCGGCGTGCACGACTCGCTCAAGGGGCAGGTGCCCCGCGGCTTCGTCGTGCTGAAGGCCGACGTGGACATCGCGCCGGAGGCCCTCCAGGCCGAACTCGTCGCGGCGGTGCGCCGCGACATCGGCCCGGTCGCCGCGTTCAAGGAGGTGACGATCGTGGACGGCCTGCCGAAGACCCGCTCCGGGAAGATCCTGCGCAAGTCGATGCGCGCGATCGCCGACGGCCACGACGAGCCCGTGCCCTCGACGATCGAGGACCCGGGAGTGCTGGACGCGCTACGCCCCCACCTGCGCCGGGGGTGACGCGACCGTACGTCCGCATTGTCAGCCGGGCGGCGGGATCGGAGGCAGCGGCGTGCCGGGCGTGCGAGACGGACTCATGGCGCTGTTCGTCTCGGTGGTCGAAGCGCGGCGAGCCGGGCACAGGCGTTCACCCCTGCCTGAGACTGCGTCCGATCCCGCCGCGCCTCCGGCGCCGCCTTCAGGCGGGTCACTCCGTCTACGCTGCCGGCCCTGGTCACGATTCATCCGGTCGCCCGGACGACGCCCTCTCCGCGAGGAGGCCACGGAGCAGGGCGAGGCTCTGGTCGCGGAACTCGGAAAGGCCGTGCTCGATGCCGTGCAGGACGTCCTCGGCCGCGTCCGCCAGCTCCCAGAAGCGGAGCTTGCGCTCAAGACCGTCGGTGAACGGCACGCCGCGAAGCTCCTGAAGCCGCCGGATGAACGCCGGCCCCGTCTCGGACCACAGGTAACACAGGTCGTAGTCCGGGTCGCCGATCGCGGTGTCACCGAAGTCGATCAAGCCGGTGACGTCCGTGCCGGTCACGAGGAGGTGGTCGAGGCTGATGTCGGCGTGGATCAGCACCGGCTCGTAGTCGAAGCAGGAGTCGTCGCCGAGGTAGGTCTCGAAGGCGGCGAGCAGTACCCGGGACTCGCCCGACGGCAGCGCGGGGACGACCTCGGCGCGCAGCAGGGCCAGGCTCTCACCGAACTCCGCCCGCGGATCCCATTCAGGGACGCCGAGCTCGCGTGCGCGTCCGGTCGGGAAGGCGTGAATCGCGTCGATGAGTGCGGCGACGCGGCGGATCGGCGCGGGTTCGTCCAGCAGCCCGCGCCGGTGCCACTCCTCCTCCGGCAGCGATTCACCCGGTACGGCGGGATAGCAGCAGAACTCTCCGGGTCCGAGCGGATTGGGGGCGGTGAAGGCGAACTGCGGGATCGGAAGCGGGAGATGTCCGGCGAGTTCTGGCAGGAGGGCGGCCTCGCAGGCGATCCCCTCGGCGCCGTCCTCGTTGCGTGGGAAGCGCAGGACGAACGGCGTGCCGCCATCGCCGCCTGGGGCGTCGAGTCGGAGGGCGACGCTTTCCATTCCCGCGCCCAGCGGGCGCAGCGCACCATGCGCGAGATCGTCGCGGACGCTCGCGAGCGCGGAGCGGACCCGTGATTCCCAATCGTCAGGGAGGGCGGCGTTCCAGTTCATCGTTGTTCCCATGGGTCGGGCAGGCCCGGAAGCCGGGGTCAGAATCGGGCGCCAGGCTAACGGCGCCCTTCCGGGAGCGCCATCGATTTAAGATCGGCTGTTCCTCCCCGCCCAGCCGTGACTGAACCAATGGGTCACAGCACCGACCTCGGAAAACCCGCCTGCGCCAGTCCGGTCATGCCGCCGCTTTCCTGCTCGGCAGGCAGAGCCAGGCGGAGACCAGGCCGCCGATCGCGCAGACGGCCCACAGGGCCCACTCGCCGAGGGCGTAGACCGCGCCGCCCACGACGGGGCCGACGCCGGTGCCCGCCGTGATGGCCGCGCCGTACAGACCTTGGTAGCGGCCGCCCATGGACGGCGGGGCCAGGCCGCCCAGGTAGGCGCTGGCCATCGAGGCGTACAGCATCTCGCCGAGGGTCCACAGCAGGACGGTGGCGGCCAGCCAGCGCATGTCGCCGAAGAGGCCGGTCATGGCCAGGCCGGCTCCGGTCAGGACGTTGCCCAGGGCGAGGACGGGCCCCGGGGGGCGGCGGGAGACCATGCCGGTGATCGGCAGTTCGAGCAGCAGGACCAGCACGCCGTTGAGGCCCATCAGGAGGCCGAAATCGGCCGGAGACATGTGGTGGGCGTCCACGTGCAGCGGTAGGCCGACGGTGGACTGGATGTACACGAACTCCGCGATCAACGTCATGACCAGGAAGCGCCGCAGGCGGCGGTCGGCGAGCGCCTGACGATAGCTCGGCTCCGGCGCGTCGGAGGCGGGGCCCGCCCCCCGGCCGGCGCGGGCGAGGGTCACGTTCCGCAGCATCACGGCCGCGATCGCGGCGAACAGCAGGCAGGCGACGGCGTTGCCGAGGAACAGCGCCTGGTAGGAGACCGTGGCGAGGAAGCCGCCGAGCACCCCGCCGACCGCGGCACCGATGTTCATCGCGAACCGGTGCACGGCGAAGGCGGCCAGCCGCTGCTGGTCGGTCGTCGTGGCGTCCACCAGCAGCGCGGCCGACGCGGGGCGGTAGATCTGGGAGGCCATCCCGGTCAGGAAGGCCAGCGGGATGAGCACGGGCAGCGAGTCGAACAGCGGGATGACGGCGGTCGGCCCCGCCGTCGCCACCATGGACAGCGTGATGGTCCAGCGGCGTCCGATCCGGTCGGCGAGGTAGCCGCCGATCGTGTTCCCGAGGACGTTGCCCAGCCCGGCCGCGCCGAGCACCAGCCCGGCGGCCGCCGGCGGGATGTTCCGGCTGGTCAGGTAGAGGACCATGAAGATCGGCAGGAAGTTGCCGATCCGGACGACCAGGATGCCGAAACTGACGATCCACACCGTCGCGGGCAGTCGCCGTACGGTGTCGCGGAAACGTGGCCGGCTCTCGTCCTCCGGCGGCGCCTCGACGCTCACGAAGCGGCCTCGGTGCGGATGCGTACCGCGGCGGCCAGCCGCTCGCAGTTGGCGACGGCCTCCTCCGCCGTCTCGCCCCGCGCGATGACGTGCCCGACCCGTTCCTCACTCCAGGTGAGCCGGGGCACCTCGTCCCCGGGCCCGACCGAGATCTCCAGCTCGACCAGCGCGGGGTCGGCCCGGACCGCGTCTGCGCCGGCCACCTCGACCACCTTTCCGGGGGGAGGGGTGAGGAAGCGGATCGCGGCCCCGGCCCGAGGCAGGGGCGAGCGGGCCAGCGGCTCGACCATCCCGAGCCGCGCGCCGAGCGCGTACCGGTCCATGTCGACGCCGTACGCGATCTCGGTCAGCTCGTTGATGCGGTCGCCGCCGATGCGGGTGTGCGACTCGACGATCCGGGGGCCGCGGCCGGTCAGCTTGATCTCGGTGTGCCCGGGGCCGTGCCGCAGGCCGACCGCGTCGAGGAAGGTCATGACCAGCCGCTCGGCCTCGCGCAGCAGCGCCGCCGGGTGACGGCTCGGAGAGGAGTGGCCGACCTCCACGAAGCCCGGCCCGCCGAGCACCTTGTCCGTCACCCCGACGAGGACGTGGCGTCCGTCGAAGCTCAACGTCTCCACGCTGATCTCGGGCCCGTCCAGGAACTCCTCCATGAGAAACCGGTCGAGGGGGCCGGCCAGGTCCGCCCGGTCGAACCGCGCTTCGAGCTCGCGGAAACGCGCCGGGATCGCGACCAGGTCCGCCTCGTCGCGTACGGCGAACACGCCGATGCTGCCCGCCTCGCAGATCGGTTTCACGAAGAACGGCAGCCCGTGGTCGGCGGCGAAGTTCCACAGGTCCCGCTCGGTCTCGCCGACGGCGGCGGCCACCGGGCTGATGCCGAGCGCGTTGAGCCGCTGTCTCATCCGCCACTTGTCCAGCAGCAGGTCCACCGTCTCCACCGAGTAGCCGCCCAGTCCGAGCATCCGGTCGATCAGCGCCGCCGGTTGGACGCCGAGCTCGTACAGCGACACGACGCCGTCGAGCGGATGAACCTGGTGGAGCGCCCGCACCAGCGGCAGCAGCCGTTCCGTGTCGGTGTAGTCGATGAGCAACGCCTGATCAACGTACGGCCAGTGGGCCCGGTCGTACTGGTCGGGGTGCTGGATGTAGACAACGCCCATGCCGAGCTCATGGGCCTTGCGCACGAGCTTGGGCTTGCCGCCGACCACGGCTATCGTGGGCCGCCCCGTCGGCCGGGGTGCGGCGTGCGTGGATTCACGCGACATCGTCGATCCTCCTCAGGTGGCCGGCGCGTTCACGAACGGGATCGTCGCGAGCGCCGCGCGGTCGATCTTCCCCGGACGGTTGAGGGGAAGGCGGTCCAGCCAGACGTAGAAACGCGGCACCATGTGGTGCGGCAGCCGGTCGCGCAGGTGGCCGGCGATCTCGTCGTCGGGGCACGGGGTGCCGACCAGGAAGGCGACGACGGCGGCGCCGCCCGGCGCGTCCTGGCGCGGCAGCACCGCGGCGTCGACCACTCCCGGGCACTCGCGCAGGGCGTGCTCCACCTCCCCGATCTCGACGCGGAACCCGCTGATCTTGATCTGGTCGTCGACGCGGCCGAGGAAGACGTACTCGCCGTCGGGCCCCCGCCGTACGCGGTCCCCCGTGGCGTACATGCGCCCGCCGGGGGCGTCGGCGAACGGATCGGGCAGGAACACCGCCGCCGTACGGCCCGGCAACCCGAGGTAGCCCCTGGCCAGGCCGGCACCGGCGATGTAGAGCTGGCCGTCCGCGCCGTCGGGGACGGGGTTCAGCTCCTCGTCGAGGACGTGGGCCCGGATGCCGCGGATCGGCCGGCCGATCGGCGCCCAGCGGGGCGTGGCCTTGTCGCACCTGTGCCACAGGGGCGCGACCGAAGTCTCGGTGGGGCCGTACCCGTTGTAGACCACCAGCGGGTCCGCGTCGGCGAGACCGGGGCCGTCGAGCTGTGAACCGCCGGTTATCACCAGCCGCACCCCGGCCTCGGCCAGCCGCGGCAGCAGGGACCGGCCGTACGGCCCCAGCACGGCGGCCGGGATCTCCAGCGCGGTCGCGCCCAGGGCCCGTACGGCGTGCACCATCCGGGTGGCGGGCAGCTCGCCGCCGTCGGGAACGGCGACGCAGCCGCCGCAACAGAGCGGCATCAGCACGTCGTGCATCGTGCTGTCCACGGTGACCGGGAGCGTCCACAACATGACGTCGTCCGGCCTGATCAGGTCGAGGTCCTCGAACGAGGCCGCCAGCAGGTTGGCGATGCCCTCGTGCGGCACGCCCACGACCTTGGGACGTCCGGTCGAGCCCGAGGTGGTGATCGCGTACGCCAGGTCGAGCGGGCTCGGCGCGCCCAGCGGGCCCGTCTCCTCGTCCGCCAGCGTGGGGTCGTCGATGAGCTGGGCGCCGGGCAGCCAGTCGGCGGGGGAGGCGACGAGCACCTGCTCGCATCCGGTGTCGTCGAGGATCTCCCGGTTGCGCAGCGGCGGGTCGGCGGGATCCAGCGGCAGGCAGGCGGCGCCGGAGCGCAGGACGGCCACGATGCCGGTCAGCGCCTGCGGCCCGCGGGGCGCGATCAGCCCGACGACGCTCCCGGGACCGGCGCCGCCGCGCCTCAACCGGACGGCCAGCCGGGCCGTGAGGTCGCCGAACTCCGCGTACGTCCACGACCGGTCGGCGGTCCTGACCGCCACGGCGTCCGGCCGGTCCCGCACCTGCCGCTCGAACAGGTCGCATACGGTCGGCGTCACGCCTCCTCCCGCAGGCTCCGCGGCCGCATGTCGGTCCAGGCCGCGTCGATGTGGGCCAGGCACTCCGACTTCGGCCCGGTGGGGCCGGCGACCCGCCAGCCCACCGGGATGTCCCGGCCGACCGGCCAGATCGAGTACTGCTCCTCGTCGTTGATCACGACGTGGAACTCGCCGTCATCGAACATCTCGCGCTCGGTCCTCTCTCAACACCCATGAGATGGCGTGCGGGAGCATCGACTCCCAGGCGGCGTAGGTGTGGCCGCCGTCGCCGTACGCGCACCGCACCTCGTGACCCCGGCCGGCCAGTTCCTCCCCGGTGCGTTTGACGGCCTCGACCAGGCTGAGGCCGTCGTCGAGCACGATGTCGGCCTCCTCCCGGCTCGCGGAAAGGAACAGCCGGGCCGGGGAGACGGAGGAGGAGGCCGCCGGGCCGAGCCGGTGCTCGCTCAGCGGGCCGGACAGGGCGACCGCCCCCTCGAAGGAGTCCGGACGGCGCAACGCGGCGCGCAGGGCCGCGACCGCGCCGAGGCTCGCGCCGACGGCGGTCGCCCCACCCGGCCGCCACCGTTCTCCCAGCCAGGTCCGCGCCTGGGGGATCAGCTCGTCGGCGAGCACGTCCGCG
Organism: Microtetraspora fusca; assembly: GCF_001570365.1. Classification (GTDB taxonomy): domain Bacteria; phylum Actinomycetota; class Actinomycetes; order Streptosporangiales; family Streptosporangiaceae; genus Microtetraspora; species Microtetraspora fusca. The sequence goes on from NZ_BBYK01000055.1 coordinate 23,275, forward strand.
TACGCCTCGTCGAGCAGCTCCCGCCTGCGGGACGACCAGTCGGCGGGGCTGATGAACACCGCCGCGGTCGGGGGGACGCGGCGGTCGCGGACGAGCCGGTCCACGATGGCGGGCAGGCGCATGACGTCCACGAACTCCGAGCCGTCGAGCACCACCAGGATCCTCGTCTCGCCGGACGCTCCGGCCGGGACGAACAGGTCCACCCGGCGCTCGCCGCCCAGCGTCCGGCTGTGCCAGGTCCGCCGTTCCAGGCGGGAGTCCGCGCCGAGGCCGGGCAGGCTCCCCGCCAGCAGGGCGGCGGCGTAGGCGGCGGGCGTGCGGTGCCGCATCATGAGCCGGAGCGGCACCTCCCGGCCGAGCAGCCGCCTGACCGCCGCGGTCGCCCGCGGCACCAGCAGGGAGTGGCCGCCGTGGTCGAAGAAGTCCTCGCCTGCCGCCAGGGCCCGGCCCAGCACGTCCGACCACGCCTCCGCGACGCGCGCCTCCAGCCCGCTCTCCGCCGGCGCGGCCGCGGCGGACCGCGTCGGCGTGACCGGCGGCAGCGCCGTACGGTCCACCTTGTTGTTGGCGGTCAGCGGGACGCGCGGGATCCGGACGAGATGGTCGGGGATCATGTAGGCGGGCAGCGTGGCGCGCAACCGACCGCGCAGCGCCGGGACGTCCACGGACTCGTCGGTGACGACGTAGGCGACCAGCGCGGGGCCGGTGTCCAGCTCGGCGCGGAGCACGACGGCCGAGGTGGCGCCGAGCCGCAGCAGGGCGTGCTCGATCTCGCTCGTCTCGATGCGGTAGCCGCGGACCTTCACCTGGCGGTCGGCCCGGCCGAGGAAGTCGATCGCGCCGCCGGGCAGGCGGCGGCCCACGTCGCCGGTGCGGTACATGCGCGCCCCCGGCGGGCCGTACGGATCGGGGACGAACGCCTGCGCGGTCAACCCCGGACGGCCGTGGTAGCCGCGCGCCAGACCGTCGCCGGCGAGGTAGATCTCGCCCCGCATGCCGACCGGGGCCGGGTTGAGGTCGCGGTCCAGGACGTACACGCGGGTGTGCGGGATGGCGTGGCCGATGGGCACACGCCCGCTCCACGAGTCCCCGCCGAAGACGGTGGCGAGCACGGTGCACTCGGTGGGGCCGTACGAGGCCATGACCCGGCAGCCGGGGAGCAGCTCGCTCGCGGTCCGGAAGCTCCTTGGGTTGACCACGTCGCCGCCGACGACGAGCTGACGCAGGCCGGACAGCGCCGACAGGTCCCGCTCGACGAGGAGGTCGAGCTGCGGGGAGACCAGCTTGAGCGTGGTCACGCCGTGGTCACGCACGACGGCTTCCAGGTCCTCCAGGAGCGCGCCGGTGCCGGTCACCACCACGCGCCCGCCGTGCGCGAGCGGGGTCCACTCCAGCACCGACACGTCGAAGGTGAGCGGTCCCGCCTGAAGGAAGGTCGCGCCGGGGCCGATGTCGAGGTACCGCGGGGCGCCGGCGACGAGCCTGCTGAGCGCCTGATGCGGGACGGCGACCGACTTGGGGGCGCCGGTCGAGCCCGAGGTGGAGATCAGGTAGGCCAGATCGCCCGGCCGCGCGGCCAGGGGTGGGTTCCCGTCGTCGTAGTCGCTCAGGTCGGGCTCGCCGAGCACCAGCAGCGGCGTGGCGTCCGCGGGGAGCCGGTGACCGAGCGACGGGCCGACGATCGTGAGCACCGCGCCCGCGTCGGACAGCATGAATCGGAGCCTGTCGGGCGGAAAATCCGGATCCAGTGGGAAATAGGCGGCGCCGCACTTGGCGACGGCGAGCAGGACGACGAACCGTTCGACGGTCTGGTCCAGGCAGACGCCCACCACCCGCTCGCGTCCCACGCCGCGCTTCATCAGGTGCCGGGCCAGCCGGTTCGCCCGCCGGTTCAGCTCGCCGTACGAGAGCTCGCCTCCCGCGCCGACGACCGCGACGTCGTCCGGGTGGAGGGCCGCCCGCGCCTCGACCAGCTCGACGACGGTGGCCCGCGGCGCCGGGTCCTCGCCGCCGAGCGGCACCCCGGACTCCCCGGCCAGGGCCAGCTCGTGCAGCGGCCGATCGGGCGCCGCGGCCCCCTGGGTCAGCAGCCGGATGTAGCGGTCCGCCAGCGCGGCGATCGTCGTCTCGTCAAACAGTGCGGGCCGGTAGACGAACGTGGCGCGCAACCGGCCGTCCAGGAGCTGCGTGGTGAGCGACAGGTCGAACCGGGCGGTCACCGGTAGCGCCGGATACCACCACGTCGGCGCGCCGGGAGCCTCCGCCAGCGCGGTGCGGTCCCCCGCGTGGTTGACCACGACGTCGAAGACGGGGTTCCGCTGCTGTTCCGCCCCCGCACCCACCGCGCCCACGATCCGTTCGAAGGGCACGTCCTGGTGCGCGTCGGCCGCCATCCACATGTCACGGGTACGGGCCACCACGTCGCGGAAGGTCAGTTCCCGGCCGGACGCGTCCACGCGCAGGACCACGGTGTTCACGAAGAAGCCGATCAGGTCCTGCAACTCGGGGCGGGGACGGTCGGAGACGATCGCCCCGATGACGACGTCGTCCTGGCCGGTGAAGGCGCTCAGCGCCGCGACCAGCGCGGCCGTCACCGCCACGCCGGGACTCGCCCTGGCCCGCCAGGCGACCGCCGTCATCGCCGCCGTCGCCTCCTCCGGCAGCTCGACCACCACGCTCGCGCCCGTCGCGTCGGCCGCCGCCGTACGCGGCCGGTCGGTCGGCAGCTCCAGCCGCTCGCAGCCCGCCAGCGTCCGCCGCCAGTACTCCAGGCCCGGCCGGAGCAGGTCGGAGTCCAGCAGGCGCCGCTGCCAGCGGGCGTAGTCGCCGTACTGCACGGCCAGCTCGGGCAGACGCGGCGCCCGCCCGGCCAGCGCCGCGTCGTACAGCTCGAACAGGTCGCGGGCCAGCACGTCCATCGACCACCGGTCGGTGACGATGTGGTGGAGCGCCACGAACAGGCCGGGTCCGTCCTCCGACTCCGCCGCGACCACCCGTATCAGGGGCGGCCGCGACAGGTCGAACGGCTCGGACGCGGCCCGCTCGACGGCCGCCCGCCATTCGCGCCCCGCCCAGACGACGGGGATCTCCACTTCCGCCGCGACCTCCTGCGCGGTCGTCCCGTCGGGCCGCAGGACGAACCGGGTGCGCAGGATGTCGTGGCGACGCGCCAGACCGGCGAGCGCCGTGGCGATCGCCGAGGGATCGAGCCCCGCGGGAAACCGCCAGCCTCCGGTGATGTGGTACTGGTCGTGTGACGAATCCAGCTGGCGCAGCCACCACAGGCGCTCCTGCCCCGCCGACAGCGGGAAGTCGCGCGCCGCCCGGTTGCCCTCCGTGCGGTCGGCGAGCAACGGGAACGGATTCGTCGGGCGCGGCTCGAACCTCGGCATCTTCCTCTTACACCTTCGTCCCGGACGTGGGCCGCGCCGCCTCGACGGCCGCGGTGATCGTGCCGACGGTGCGGAAGGTGCCCTCCTTCAGCGCCTCCTCCGGCAGCTCGATCCGGAAGGTGTCCTCGATGGCGAGCATGAGCCCCATGCAGGTCAGGGACGTCATGCCCAGCGCCCACAGGTCGTCGTCCGCGCCGAACTCGTATCCGTGGGCGGACAGGTTGAGCTGCTTGTCCACGATCAGCCGGACGGTCTCCGCCACCGGCTCCTGGGAGACGGTCATCGCCGCGCCTCCCCCGTCGCCGTGCCCGCCGGCTGCGAGCCGTTCCCTCCGGCCAGCCGGTGGAAGTAGCGCGCGACCCGCCGCGCCCCGAGCAGGCTGCCCTGCGCGTACCAGAGGATGTCGGGGCCGAGCGCGTAGTCGATGCCCATCGTGTCGTAGAACTTCGTGGCCATGACCCGGTAGTAGTCGGCGATCTGCGCCGTGGTCATCTGCGGCGCGGCCTCCGCGCCGGTCTCGAACCAGCCGGCGAGGTTGTGCTCGACGTACTCGTTGATCGACCACTCGATCGTGCGGGTCTCGATCGGCCGCCGGGTCGGCTTGAACATCGGGTCGATGGTCCCCGGCTTGCCCTGCAGCTCGTTGGCGACGTGCTCGGCCAGCAGCGGAGCACAGTGGAAACCGTCACGATAGGTCCCGGTCAGCAGGTACAGGCCGGCCAACGGCAGCCACCCGATCAACGGGAAGCCGTCGAGCGTCACCGGGCGGTTCCCGGCCAGCCATCTGGTGACCTCGTGCGAGGCGACCCGCTCGTCGAGCTGCTGCATCGAGTACTGCGCGAGGAAACGGACGTCGGCCATCCAGGTCACGCTGGAGACGTGGTCCACCAGACGGTTCGTGGCGCCGTAGTACTCCAGGTCGCCGGGGCCCGGCACGACGTGCAGCCCGCAGGCGAAGCCGCGGTTGGGCGTGCGGACCACGCTGCGGAACGGCTCCCCTCCCGTACGGCGGGCCAACATGGCGAAGCCCAGCCCGGGGAAACTCGGCACCATGTCGAGGTCGTCCAGCGCGGTCCGCACCAGCGCCTCGCTGCGCGCGCCCACCGCGACGACCACGGTGCCCGCCTCGATGACGTGGCCGTCGTCCAGCTCGACGCCGGTGATCTCCCCGTCGTTCCTGACGAGCGTGCGGACCGTCTGGTCGACCATGATCGCGCCGGTGGCGCGCAGCCGGGCGTCCAGCGCGGCCAGCACGCCGCGCGCGTCCACTGCGCCTTCGGCCGGCAGGTGGACGGCGCGCAGCGCGCGGGTGTCCAGCCGGGGCCGGAAGCCGGGGATCTCCCTGGGGTCGATCTCCTCCCACGGCTTGCCGTACTCGTCGAGAGCCTCGATCATCGCGGAGAAGTTGACCGTGTCGAGGTCGGCGCCGATCGAGTTGAGCACCACGTGGGTCTCGGGGGTGACCATCAGCGGAGAGCCGGTCCGGGAGTACCCCTCAAGCCGGTCGAGCACGTCGGGCCAGCGGTCGTGGGCCGCGACGCCGAGCTCGAACCGGGTGCGGGAGGCGTCGGTGCGCAGCGACTCCGTGGTGGTCTCGCCGAAGCAGCCGAGCATGGCGCCGGCGGCCTGGCTCGCACCGGCCTCGCGGTCGCTCGGGCCGACCACGACGACGGAGCCGATCCGGCGCTCGACCAGCTCGTCGGCCAGGAACAGGCCGAGAGCGCCGTTGCCGACGATGACGACGTCGGCCTGAGTCGGTCGTTCTGTCTTGCTTACACCTTCTTTTCGCACAGTGAACCCCTTCACGGAAATGGTCGTGACTGAATCGCGAACCGCCGCGCGAATTCCGGAGAGCCGTTCTTGAATTCAACCGCCCGAATTCGGCGGTGCGGCACGAGGCGCGCACGACGGTTCGCCGCGATTTCATGAATCGCGGTGGGACACTTTCTCGCGTGCTCCCCGACATGGAGGCGAGGTCGATGGCCCGGAAAAGAACGGGCGACGGGAAGTCTCGGTGTGAGCCGGTCGGCGTCCGCTACATGTCGATTGTCATTCCCCCGATCGATTGCCGAGCCGTTCTCCCCACCCCGGAGGCTCGACAATTGACATTGACTGACTTCCTGAACCAGTTGACAACTGTAACCACGGGGTCGGCGCCCCGCAAGGGATGAAATCGCTTGTCAGATTCGGCTCGCACCATTATCCGGGGGCGAATAGAACTCGCGTATATTCGCGACCGAAAACCGGATCCGCTGGTCACATGGCGCCCGGCGCCGACTCGGATCATGAGGCGGCGGGGCGGCGCGGGATATTCGGATGCGCCCCGAAAACGGCGCGGTTCCCGATATCAGAGATCGGCGAGAAGCTCTCGCATGGTGTCGAGCCCGGCCGGGCCGCCGCGCAGCGCCCGGGTGTGGAAGTCCTTCAGGTCGAACGCGGCGCCCCGCCTGGCCCTGACCTCCTCGCGCAGGTCGAGCCAGAGCCGCTCCCCGAGCTTGTACGCGGACGCCTGCCCCGGCCAGCCGAGATAGCGGTCGATCTCGTCGGCCGCGCGGACCCGGTCCGTCAGCGTCCTGGTGGTCAGGAACTCCACCCCCAGTTCGGGCGTCCACCGCTCCCCTTCGTGGAAGCCGGTGCCCGCCGGAATCTCCAGTTTCAGATGCAGGCCGATGTCGAGCACCACCCGGGCGGCCCGGAACAGGCTCTTGTTCAGCATGCCGAGCAGCGGAGCGTCGTCGAGATGGCCGAGCTCGCGCATCAGCCGCTCGGCGTAGAGCGCCCATCCCTCGCCGTGACCGTCGATGAAGCACAGCAGCCGTTGGAACCGGTTGAGGCCGGATGTCGCCACCACCGTGCCGATCTGCAGGTGGTGTCCGGGCACGCCCTCGTGGTAGACGGTGCTGGCCTCGCGCCAGACCGAGAACTCCTCCTCGCCCTCCGGCAGCGACCACCACATCGTGCCGGGCCGGCTGAAGTCCTCGGTGGGATTCGTGTAGTAGGCGCCCGTCCCGCCGCCTGGCGGCGCGATCCGGCAGTCCAGCCGCATTAGCTCGTCCGGGATGTCGAAATGGGTGCCGCGAAGGTCGTCCAGCGCCCGGCCGGACAACTCCCGCATCCACGCCTGGAATCCGTCCTGGCCGAGCACGCGATAGCGGGGATCGGCGTCCAGCGCCGCCGCGGCCTCGGCGGGACCGGCCCCGGGCCGGATCCGGTCGGCGAGCCGGGCCATCTCCGCCTCGATGCGGTGGAACTCCTCCCAGCCCCACGCGTACGCCTCGCGCGGGTCCAGCCTCGCCCCGAGGGCCGACCGCGACGCCAGTCCGTACAGCTCCGCGCCGATCGCGTCCTCGCTCCGGGACCTGGGCCCCAGCTCGTCGCGGAGGAAGGCGGCCAGCTCGGCGTAGGCCGCGGCCGCCGTCCGCGCCGCCGTCTCCAGCTCGGCGCGCAGGGCGTCCCCCACCTCGGCCGACCGGGTGAAGACGGCGAAGAAGCCGTCGGGGGCGGACCAGGTCTCGCACTGCCCGATGGCCCGCCGTACCTGCCGTGCCGCGGCCACCCGGCCCTCGTCGGCCGCCGCCGACAACGACGCGCGGTATCCGGCCAGCGCGTCCGGCACCGCGCCGAGTCGCCTGGCGATGACCGCCCAGTCCTCGGCCGTCGCCGTGGGCATCAGGTCGAACACCCAGCGGATGCTCTGGACGGGGCTCGTGATCACGTTGAGCTCCGCCTGCGGCGAGCCGGCCTCGTGTTCCTCCACTCGCAGGCCGATCCGCTCGGCGAACACGGCCTGCGCGACGCGCTCGCTCTCGTCGGCCGCGCGGGCGGCGGAGATCCGGGCCAGCGCGCTCCTGGCCAGCTCCGCACGGGCGCGGTGGCCGTCGGGGGACAGGTCGGGGAGTCGGTCGTCGTGGCCGCGGATGCCGGACTCGGTGGCGGCGATCGGATTCAACCGCGCGTAGTCGTCGACGTAGCTGTCGCAGATGTGGTGCACAGTTGGGGGGATCATTCTCTGGACGATACCCAAGCGCCCCCGGCCCGGCCCTCGGGAAAACCGTGCCGCACAACACGATCAGACCCGTGGAACAGGTCTCCGGAACCGATCCTCGACGCCTCTCCAACCGGCCGCCAGCGCCCCTGGGCGCCTATGGATGCCACCGTAAGAACGGCGCCGGCGGGCGGACCGGCGGTCGATCCATTCCGGCTATTCCGGCCGCGACGGCCCGACGGCCGGCTCGGTGGAGCCACCAGGGGGCAGATCGAGCCTGTGGCGCGCCCACCGTCGGTCAGGAAGCCCGAACTCCATTCCGTTCTCATCGAGGGCGTTGTAGATCGTCATGCGGCCATGCGGGAAAACGAAGCCGACGGCCACCGTCCCATGTGCGATGTCGTTCTCATCGGTCCATTCAAGAAGCTCCACGGCCCGTAACCTCTGCCCCTTGAACTGCGCCAACTCGTCGAGCACACCCTCACGCCATGCGAGCCGGAACGCCTCTCCGGCCCAATCGAGCGGCTGACCGGGATCGACGGTGTTCCATGTGATCGAGATTTCGTCGAACTTCTGATGCACGATCTCGACCTGTTCGCCGTCGAAATCCAGGAGGACCACACCGTCGGAGAACCACGCGTCCTCGTCGAGGTCCCAAACCAGCAAGGCGTGGGTCAGCTTCCGTCCTTCCAACATGGCAAGTCTCCGCCCATGAGCGGCAGCGACCGCCAAACGACCACTCAGCCATGCCGGCCTGTAACCGGCGATCCCGAAGTCGAACATCTGGTGATGATGCCGGGTGTCGGCGTCAGGAGGTCAACCCCTTATGAGCAGGCCACAGCGTCGATCAAGGAGGGGGCCACGATGGGTCCGAACCGGCGGCGGCGGCGAAGCGCGGAATTCAGTTCGCCGATGAGGTAGTCGCGAATCTCGGTAGTGGAGCGTGGCTCGGGGGAGATCATCACATCATCCTCGTCGACGGCGAAGTGCCGGCCAAGCCCAAGTCGTGAGATGCCGGAGCGCCGTCGGCACCGGCCTCCAGACGGCGTTGTGAAGGGACTTTCGTCCCGACGATCCGGGCCTCTGGCCAGCGGACGGCGGCCCGCGCTCGGCGGAGGGTGGATGGAGAGGCAGTACGGAGACAGCCGGCCGGGGCGATCACTCACCGATGGGACCAGGCCAGTCGTGAAACTCGTTCAGGAGACACCGTTCCGATTCCGGATCGAGCGGCACGGGCCGATGCGGGTGCCGGGGATCGTGTTCACCACCCCTGACCTCCTTCCTGAAGAGGAGGCCCTGCGGCAGGTGGCCAACGTGGCGACTCTGCCGGACATCGTCCGGGCGTCGTACGCCATGCCCGACCTGCACTGGGGGTACGGCTTCCCGATCGGCGGCGTGGCCGCGACGGACGTGGCGGCGGGGGGCGTCGTCTCCCCTGGAGGGGTCGGATTCGACATCTCCTGCGGGGTTCGCCTCCTCGCCGCCGACCTGCTGCGTGATCAGCTCGCTCCTCGGCTGAACCGGCTGATGGACGAGCTCGACCTGGCCACGCCACGCGGGCTCGGACGCGGCGGCGTGTGGCCGCTGCCCGGGTCCGCGCAGCTCGACCGTGTGCTGCGCGAGGGGGCGCGCTACGCCGTGGAACAGGGGCACGGGGTTCCCCGCGATCTCGACCGGTGCGAGGATCAGGGCGCGGTCGCCGGTGCCGACCCGGCGCAGGTCAGCAGCCGGGCCGTCGAAAGAGGCGCCGCCCAGGTCGGCAGTCTCGGCTCGGGAAACCACTTCCTCGAAGTCCAGGCCGTCGCCGAGATCTACGACGCCGAGGTGGCCGCCGCGTTCGGCCTCCGGCTCGGGCAGGTGTGCGTGATGATCCACTGTGGCTCGCGCGGCCTGGGGCACCAGATCTGTAGCGAGCACGTCCGTGCCATGGACAAGGCCATGGCACGGTACGGCATCCACGTTCCCGATCGGCAGTTGGCCTGCGCCCCCGTCGACTCACCAGAGGGCCGGGCGTATCTGGGGGCGATGGCCGCCGCCGCGAACTACGGCCGGGCCAACCGCCAACTGCTGTCCGAGGCGGCCAGGCGCGTCTTCGACCGCGTCACCGGTGCCGCCCTCGACCTCGTGTACGACGTGTCACACAACATGGCAAAGCTGGAGGAGCACGACGGCCACCGGCTGTGCGTCCACCGCAAGGGCGCCACCCTGGCGCTCCCGCCACACCATCCTGACCTCCCCGCCGACCTGGCGCCCTTCGGCCAGCCGGTGTTCATCCCCGGCACGATGGGCACCGCCTCGTACGTACTCACCGGGGTGGCCGACGGGCCCGCCTTCCACTCCACGTGCCACGGCGCGGGCCGGGTCCAGAGCCGCCACCAGGCCGCGCGCTCCGTTCGGGGCCGCGACCTGCGCGACCGGCTGGAGGCGCGGGGCATCGCCGTACGAGCGTCGTCGTGGCGCGGCCTGACCGAGGAGACTCCGACCGCCTACAAGGACGTCGATTCCGTGGTCGCCGCCGGCGTCGGCGCCGGGCTGTGCGGCAACGTCGCCAAACTGGTGCCGCTCGGCGTGGTGAAGGGCTGACCATATGAAACGGCACCCCGAACCCGATGAAGGACCGCCCCCGACCCAGGGCCACACCACCCTGCCGCACACCGCGGACGTACGCATCAGGGCGTGGGCGCCAACCCGTGCCCAGTGCGTCGCGGAAGCCGTACGCGCGATGGTTGAGGGCTTCGCCGACCTCTCCGAAGCCGTCCAGTGCGGCACTCGGTCGCTCCATATCGACGTCGGGCCCCCGGAGGACCAGCTCCTGGCCGCACTCGACGAAGTGATCTATGAATTGGACGCCGGCGCGCGCGTTCCCTGCAGCGTCGACGTCCACGAGGACGAGGACGGGCTCCATCTGACCCTGGGCATGACCGACGTCGCGACCGTCCTCCAGATCGGGGCGGTTCCCAAGGGAGTCTCCCTCCATGACCTGCGATTCGACCGCTCACCCGAAGGATGGGTCTGCACGGTGACGGTTGACGTATAGCCGGGGGCAACGTTCGTTCCGCTGGATCGAGCGGCGGCCGCAGCGGTGCCGGGGCGGGGAGATTCAGCGGGGCGGTCCGCCCCTGGCAAGGGGGACGGCTGTTCTGCAGGGACCGTCAGTGATCGTGGAATGTGGCCAGCGTGCGGGCTGCGGGCGTGAGCGCGGCGGCCAGGCGTCGGCGGTCGGGCTCGGGCAGGCCGCCGAGGTCGTCGTCGAGGTCGGCGATCAGGTCGGCCACCACCTCGGCGGCCAACTCCGCGATGCCGGCGGCCGGGCCGAGCTTGCTGCGGGCCGCGTCCGCCCGCGGCGGGGTGAGCCGCTCTACTGCGGCCGCCACCAGCCAGGACGGCACTCCCGTCACTCCTCCGGGCGGCGGCACGAACGGCCGGGCGCCGTTGTAGCGGGCGTCCTCGGCGAAGTCGGGATGCTTGACCTTCAGTACCGGCCGTGGTCCCCGTTCGCCTGTATGCCAAGACCCGGCGGGCTTGAGGACGTAGCCTTCGGCGCGGTTGTCGGGGAGTTCCGGAAGGCCCAGTGCGCCGGGCACGAGCGTCGGGAAGCCCACCGTCAACTCCCCTAGCTTCTGCCGATGGCCCTGCCCCAGCAGCGGCACGCACTCCAAGCCCACACCGGACACCAGTTCCGCCAGCTCGGCGTGGCTCATCCAGCGTGGTCCCGACGGTGTTTCGAGAGCGCCGTCGAACGCCAGCCATACCAGGTCAGGGCTGTACCACACACCGGTCTGCACCGGGCTGATGTCCTCGACCGGCGGCACCTCCGGATGCGGATAGCCTCCGCCGGCCAGTTCCCCGTACAGGATCACGTCCTGTCCGGCGGCCCGGGCCGCTGCCGCCGCCGCTGTCGCCAGCACCGGCCACAGTCGCGTCAGCCCGAAGAAAGTCTCAAGCCGATCCTCGTCCAACAGCCCGCGCCGCCCGGCCGCCCGTGCCGTCCGGCCGTCGCTGACCAGCGCGAGATGCGCGCCGTGCACCTTCTCCTCGGCCACCCAGCTCCCGCCGGGCAACGGCCCGTCGCCGAACCGCTGCGGGATCTTCGGGTACCACACGGTTCCGACCTCCGTTCCATGCCCGGGCGCCCTGCTGCCCGGCCGGGACACTTCGGCGGGCAGCTTGTGACCGCCACATATGAAGCCGACTCCTCGCCGCCGGACCAGACCAGAGGCACCTTATCCGCAAAAAGATCAAAATGTAGAGCGCTACGTTTCCGCCCCGTCGCCGGGAGAACCGCTCACGATTTCCCGATGCGGACGTGACCCCATATCCCCTGGCAGCGCGGCCACGGCACCATCGCGGACATCGCCCGCGACGTCCACCTCTCGGCCGGCACGGTGCGCGACCACCTGTCCGCGGCCATCCAGAAGCTCGGCGCGCGGACCAGGGCCGAGGCCGTGGAGATCGCGGAGGGCAAGGGGTGGCTCTGATCGGCCCACGGACCGGTCATACGACGTGCCGGGGCGACCTCGCCGAGCGCGGGTTTCCGGCGAGCCCCGGGTGATGGTCGGCTGCGGTTTTGTCCCCCAAATGTGATCGTCCATTACTAATGTGATCAATGTGCGGAAAACGATCATGGCGGCTTTTGCCGCGGCAACACTGCTGCTCACCTCCGGCGCCCCCGCCTTCGCGGCCACCGGTACGCATTCGCACACGAGCTCGGCCGGCTGGTGTCAGAAAAGGCAACCGTCAGGCAGGTACTACTACCTGCACAACAAACACTGGGACTGCGTCTCGCCCGGCGCCTTCTGTTCCAAAGCCCAGCACAACGCCTACGGATACTCCATGCGGGCCAGGGCCCACGCCAAGCGATACAAGTGCGTCCGCTATCCCAGCAACACCTGGCACTGGAAGCCGGTCTAACCACGCGCCGACATAAGCGACCGGACGGCACCGTCGAGTTTCCCCTCGGCGGTGCCGCTCTCTTTCAGTCGGGACGGCCGCCCTCATAAAGCGCATAGGTACACAGCGCGTACTACTTGTCGCGTAGTAACCTGAGAGCCATGCAAGCCAACGACTCGCAGACGCTCGTGCTGTGCGCGCTGGCCGACGGGCCGATGCACGGGTACGCGATCAACGCGGCGATCGAGCGGCTCACGGGACAACGGCTGGGGCCGGGCAGCCTCTACGGCGCACTGACCCGCCTGGAGGCCAAGAACCTCATCGAGCCGGTCGAGGGAACCGGGCGCCAGCGCCCGGTCCGCCTGACCGCGCAGGGCCGCGAGGTGCTGGAGCAGGAGTTGCGCACCATGGCGCGGGTGGCCGCGGCCGGACTGAAGAGCCTGGGGGTGCGTACGGCATGAGCCTGGCCCGGCGGCTGGCCGGACTCTATCCGCCCGCCTTCCGGCAGCGATGGGGGCCGGACCTGGAGATCGAGATCAGGGCCGCGGGGGCACGGTCGTGGCCCAATCTGGCGGTGAGCGTGGCCGCCATGTGGCTGCATCCGGCCATCTGGCCCGCCGACTCGCGTTCTCAGCGGCACGCGCGGGCGGCCACGACTGCGGCGGCGGTGACGGCGGCTCCGGCTGGGCATGTGGACGCTCACCGCCACCTCCGCGATGACCGCGGCGGTCGTCCTCTCCCTCTCGGCGGCCAACGGGCACCTCGGCCCCTCACCGACTCTGGTGAGCGCGGGCCTGCTCCTGCCCATGTCGGCGTACAAGTGGACGCTGAACGACCTGAACGGCCTGAACGCATAGGCGACGTTCGGGCTCGGGAGACGACCTTCACGAAGCGGGTCCGTGCCCGGAGATCACGCTTCAAAGCGCGCGGGGACCGGACGGCGGCCACCTGTAGCATGCCGCTGGCCCAATCGGTCGAGCACCACTCCACAAAAGGAGCGCCTCGTGCGAGACATCACCGTATTCAGCGGTAGCGCCCATCCCGAACTCGCGGCCGAAATCTGCGCCCATTTGGGAACCCCGCTGCATCCGGTCCAAATCAAGCGTTTCGCCAACGACTGCCTGGAAGTGCAGTTGCAGGCCAACTGCCGAGAACGCGACGTGTTTCTCATCCAGCCTCTCGTCCCTCCGGTCCAGGAACACCTCGTCGAGCTGCTCCTGATGCTGGACGCCGCCCGGGGCGCCTCGGCCGCGAGGACGACCGTGGTGATGCCCCACTTCGCCTACGCCCGGTCGGACAAGAAGGACGCTCCGCGCATCTCCATCGGCGCGCGCCTGGTCGCCGACCTCCTGGTCGCCGCGGGGGCGAGCCGCGTGCTCACGATGACCCTGCACTCGCCCCAGGTCCACGGTTTCTTCAGCGTCCCGGTCGATCATCTGCACGCCCTGCGCGAGTTGGCCGCGCATTTCCGCCAGTACGACCTCTCCAACACCGTCATCGTCTCCCCCGACCTGGGCAACGCCAAGGAGGCCGCGGCCTTCGCCCGGCTCCTGGGCGTCGAGGTCGCGATGGGAGCCAAGCAGCGGCTGAGCGACGACCGGGTCACCATCAGCTCGGTGATCGGCGATGTCACGGGTAAGGACGTCATCGTCCTGGACGACGAGATCGCCAAGGGTACGACGGTGATCGAGCTGCTGGACCGGCTCCGAGAACGCAAGGTCGGCTCGATACGCATCGCCTGCACCCACGGCCTGTTCGCCGGCGGAGCGGTCGACCGTCTCGGCAGCCAGTCCGACGTGGCGGAAATCGTCTGCACCAACACGGTGCCGGTCCCGGTGGTCGCGCCCGGCTCCAAGCTCCGCGTCCTGTCGATCGCGCCCGCCCTCGCCGAGGCCATGCGTCGCATCCACGACGGCGAATCGGTCAGCGCCCTGTTCGACGCACCTTGACGACATAAATCACGCCATAGCGCGATCCCGGCCATCCCGCCGAAGGCCCAGGTCACGGGCAGTCCTCGACCTGGGCCGCATCCTTCCCGATCACAACGGCCCGTTGGACGGGATCAACCTGCGGCGTTTCTCCAGGAAGCAGGCCGATCCCCCGTCACATAAGTGACAGGCACTCCGCTTCCGGGCCGGTGCAGAGGGGTACGGCGACCGGAGTCCGCGCTACCTGACCTCGACGTAGTCGCCGCTCGTGGCGATCGACAGGTAGCGGTCCGTGTCCTTGAAGGAAACCACGGCGTACCAGGTGCCGGACTTCTTGGCCTTGAACGTCTTGTGCCACCGCCCGTACCGGTCGGTGGTCACCGTTGCCACCACGGTCAGCGGCTTCTTCAAGCCGGGGCTGAATCCGATCTTCACCTTGGCCCCCTTCAGCGGCTGCCAGGTCTTCCCCTTCCACTGCAGCGTTCCGTGGACGGTCAGCGGCCGCCCCTTCTTCACCGGCTCCGGACCGGCGTCGAACCCGATGATTCGGGTTCGGTAGTAGTCGGTCGCATTCGACGGGACGGACGCGGCGTGGGCCGCGCCGGGGATGGCCAGTGCCCCCAGCGCGAGGCCGGCGGCGATCGCCAGCGATTTGAGCATGATGCGTTTTCCTCCGATGAAATCTCCTTCAGGCCCTGCATCTTCCGTCATCGGCGCATGCAAGATCAATACGCTGAGGCGCGCTCGTACGGCCGATCACTCCTGAGCCGGCATGACAGCGCCGTTCTCCACCGGCACGGTGCTCACCGTTGACGGCGGCGCCGTATGAGACGGGGCCGCCGGGCCACGGTCGCCTGGGCCCTACGGTGCCAGGCGTCACCGACCGGACCCTGCGCCCCCTGCCGCGCGTTCGGACGACAGGAGGCGTTGATCGGGGCTCAGATCTGCTTGAGGAACCCGCCGTCGACGGCGAAGTCCGCTCCGGTCGTGCTGGCAGAACGGGGTGAGGCGAGCAGGGCGACCACGTCGGCGATCTCCTGCGGGTCGACCAGACGGCCGGTCGACAACTTCATCATTTCGGGCGCCACCTGCTCGATGACGCTGTCGCGGTCGGTTCCGGCCTGGGCGGCGATGATGTCGGCCGCGCCGCCGCTCTCCGTCCACCACGCCGTACGCACCGGACCCGGGGAAACGGTGTTCACCCGGATGCCCTGGGGAGCGAACTCCTCGGAGAGGGCCTTGGCCAGGTTGTTGAGCCCCGCCTTGGCGGCGTTGTAGTCGACGTTCATGGGAGCGGGCAGGCGGGCGCTGCCCGAGGAGATGTTCACGATCGACCCGCCGCCCCGGGCCAGCATCGGCGTGATGGCCGCCCGGACGGCGCGTACGACGGAGAACAGGTTGAACTCGAACATCACCCGCCAGTCCTCGTCGGTCGGGGCCATGAACGAGAAGCGCGGCAGCGCCACGCCGGGCGGCGGCCCGCCGGCGTTGTTCACCAGGATGTCGAGCCCGCCGAACTCGGAAACGGCCCTCTCCACGATCTGCCCGGGAGCCTCCGGGTCCATGAGATCGGCCGGAACGTGGACCAGGTCGCCGGTGAGCGCGTCCAACTCGGGGGTGCTCTTCCGCGAGGCGGCCACGACGCGGACGCCCTCGCCCAGGAGAGTGCGCGTGACGGCCAGGCCGATGCCCTTGGACGCGCCCGTTACGACGGCGACCCGGCCGGAAAGCTGGAGATCCATATGTCATTCCCTCGTCGTGATTTCCGTCCGGAAAATGGCGGACGGTTTCGTCGTGAAAACGGTACGAGCGGTCGCGTGACGAGGACCGGCGCGATTCAGACGACTAATCGCAGCGGAAATCGGACAGGCAATTCGGCTCCTCCGCGCTTACGTCTCGAACGGACGACGTGGGCGACGGCCCCGGACCCTCCCACGGCGGAGCGGCGCCTCCGACCTGGGGAAGTCGGAAGGTCCCGCGCTGTAGGGACCGAAGTCCCTGGGCCGGCGGCCGACCGCGCATGAGGCTGGGGAGAACAGGACATGTCCCATTGGGGGGTGGGATCCGATGACACCTCACGAGTCCGGTACGGGGACCGCGGCCGAGGAGACGCATCGGCTGGCGGTCGAACTGGACCTTCTCAAGGCCCGGGTGAGCCGCCTGGAACAGCAGGTCCGGTCCCTGGCGGAGGCGAACCTGGCCC
This sequence comes from Microtetraspora fusca, assembly GCF_001570365.1. Taxonomy (GTDB): domain Bacteria; phylum Actinomycetota; class Actinomycetes; order Streptosporangiales; family Streptosporangiaceae; genus Microtetraspora; species Microtetraspora fusca. Next base: position 39,673 of record NZ_BBYK01000055.1, read on the forward strand.
TCGCCCGCGGTATGGAGGCGAACCCGCTGGAAGAGCCCGACCAGACACGTCCCGAGCACAGCGCCCGGCTCGCCCACGAACTGCTGCTCGCCGCCGGCCTCGTGCCCCCGAAGGCCGAACCGGAGTGATCGGCCGGCCTCGGTGTCCGTACCGCCCATGATCGGCACCACACCGGCCGCGGCCGACATGGCGCGTCCGGGTCGGCGGTGACTACACGGGCGCGTAGGTCAGGCGGTCGGCCTCGCTCCGCGAGGGGCCGACGACGATGCCGGGAGCCTGGCATTCGAGCTGCATGTTCGGCAGTACGGTGGCGGACGGTCTCACCGCTGCTCCAGGCCGGGCATCTCCTCGATCGCCATCCCTCGGGAGACCATTTCCTTGAGCGCCGTCTGGTACAGGCAATGGCTCAGCCTGGCCAGGGCGCGGGCGGCGGCCAACTCGTCGCCGATCTCCGGAACGAGCCGGTCGTCCGGACTCCGGTGGGCGTGGCCGGCGCCGGAGACGCTGACGCCGTCCGCGACGGCCAACGCGGCACGGGCATGGGTGTCGTCACCGTGCTCGCTGATGTCGATGACGACGTTCCACCGTTTGTCGCTCATCCTCATACTCCTTCGCCCCGATCGGCCGCGTGGCCGGCGATGTCCTCCGGGCCGATGGCGGACAACTTCCGCGTCAGGTCGGCCAGTGCCCGGGCGATCGCCGGCTCCTCGCCGATCTCGGGGACGGAAGCGTCCGTCGGATTGCGGCGCGCGCGGCCGACCCCTACCACATGGGCGTCGTCCCCGGTGGACAGGACGGCGCGAGCGGTGGTGTCGTCGTCGTCCTCGTCGACGTAGATCTGGATGCCGCGCTGCTCTGCTTCCATGGTCGCCCCCGTCCCATGGTGTTCTCCGTCGCCGACACTGTGCGCCCGCGGCTCTCACGTCTCCATCCCAAGCCCTGACGGACAGCGTCCCCCAGAGGCGAAGGTCCCGCCCTACGGCATGGCCGGTCAACCGGCCGGGGACGGGACGGGACGCCACTCGAAGGCGTCGCCGCGGCGCCTGACCAGGCCCAGCCCCGGAAACGGCAGGTGGTAGGCGTGGACGAGCATGGTCTCGTCGGCCGCCCAGGCCAGGAGCCTGCGGCGGCTGAGCACCGACCGCTCGGCGTCGAGGTCCCACGGCGTACGCCAGGCGAGGTGGCTCAACTGGAGTCGGTCGTGGAAGGAGTCGCCGACGCAGAGCAACCGCTCCCCCCGGGACTCCAGCAGGACGGCCGTGTGCCCCGGGGTGTGGCCCGCCGCCTCGATGGTGCGGACGTGGGGCAGGATCTCGGCGCCGTACTCGAACGCACGCAGCCTCTCCCCGAAGACCCTGATCGCCTCCCGAGCCGGTGCGCGCTGGTCGGCCGGGGCCGAGCAGGCGGCGTCCGACCAGAACGCCACCTCGGCGGCGTGCGCGTACGGGGTCGCCCCCGGGAACGCCGGCTCCCCCGGCCACACGGCTCCCCGCGCGTGGTCTTCGTGAAGATGCGTGAACACGACGGCGGCCAGGTCGGACGGCGCGAGCCCGACCGCGGCCAGCCTCTCGTCGAGCCTGCCGACCATGGGGGAGACCTCCGGACCGTAGCCGAGGAAGCTCCTGCCGAGTCCGGTGTCGATCAGCGCCGACCCGGCCGAGGTCTCGACGTACAGGCAGTTGTAGCCGCACGGCACCGTGGTCCTGCCGACGCCCTCCGCCTCCACCGCGTCGCGCAGCTCCCGCTCCGGTACGCCCGAGGCGGGGGTGAAGAAATCGGACAGTGACGGCTCCCACGGCGGTGCGAACCGGCCGTCGCTGATCACAACGCAGGAGAGGTCCCCCACCGCGAAGCGGCGGACCGGCTCCCCCTGTCTCGGCTCGTACACGTCTCCCCCAAGCGTCCTCGTGTCGTCCGGTGAGATGGTTGACGGTTCCGCCCCAAAACATGGTTGAGGGATGCCCCAGGAACCATGACCGGCGGCGGACAAGTCAGGGCGAGCCGGTCATAGTCTGATGTGATGCCCCATTCCCCCGAGATCATCGATCCCGGCTCCCTGCCCAGGGCCGCGTTCGCCTTTCCCGGCCCGCTCCGGGACCAGCTTGTCGCGGCGATCATCGACGGCCGCAAGGTCGCCACGACCGCCCTGCTCATCGAGTACGAGCGCGCGGGCGAGGACCTTCCGAAGGTCGGCGCGCGTGCGACGGTGGTGGACTCCGCCGACCGTCCGGTGGCCGTCATCGAGGTGACGGACGTGCGCGTCGCGCCATTGGGAGAGGTGGACGAACTCCACGCGAGAGACGAGGGCGAGGGGCACACCACGGTCGCGGAGTGGCGCGCCGCCCACGAGGAGTTCTGGCACAGTCAGGCGATGCGCTCGGAGCTCGGCGACGCCGCCTTCACCGTGGACGACACCACCCCGGCGGTCCTGGAGCGCTTCCGCATGGTCGCCGACCTCCGTACGCCCTGACGGCGAAGCGACCTCGGCGGTTTCCGGCCCGGGCTCCCGTGGCCCGGGCTCCGCTCCCCCTCTGGTACGCGGAAACGGTCACCGAGTGGGCTCGATCATTCCTGCGGCTCGCCGGCGCCGGCGGGATACGTCGGGCCGGCCATTCCGGCGGGCAGCAGCAGGAAGACCTTCTTCTCCAGGCGATCCATCCTGCCCCGCCGTCCGAAGACCAGTCCGGCGGCGAAGTCCACGAACTGCTTGGCCTCGCCGTCGGGCAATCCCGTCAGATCCATCACCACCGGGGTGCCCGTACGGAAGTAGTGCCCGACGTACAGCGCCTCGTTGTAGTCCCGCGGACGCAGCTTCTTGATCACCGCTCCAGTCTGCCCCTGGGGTGGTGAGCCGCCAAGGGCGTCCTCCACGGGCGTACGTGGGGCCGAACCGCCGCGTTTGCCGCCATTATGCGGGAGTGAGGAGATTCTGGAGCGCCATCGCGGCCCACCTGCCGCGGAAGCGCGCGGAGCGGAGCGACCCCGACGAGGTGGAGATCGAGGCGATCGCCCGGGGCATCTGGCCCCTGTTGCTGGAGGCGCTGCGTCATCTCGCCCTACCCGCCCACGAGCAGATCCGCTGGATCGGGCGCATGTGCGTGGACGAGCTGGCCCTCGACTTCGACGACAGATATCAGGTGTCGTGGGCCGCGCAGGAGATGGGGTGGATCTCCGCGGAGCTGTCGCGGCACCTCGACGAGATCGACCGGCGCCTTTCGCAGCTCTCCGACGAAGGCGAGGCGCCCTGGAGCGAGGAGGGCCTGTGCCTGCACCCCACCTGGGCCTCGGTGCGCGAGCTGGCCGACCGTGCCATCGCCCTCATGCCGCCGGAGCCGTGGCTCGCCGAGCCGCCACGTGCCCATCCCTGAGACTTCCGTTCAGCCGACCGCGTTCTCACCCGCGAGCACGCCCACCGGGGCCCGCCGACGGGCCGGGATCGCCAGGGCCAGCAGCGCCGCCACCAGCGCCGCGCTGCCGCCGATCATGAAACTGGTACGGAACCCGGCCATCGAAGGCACCGAAGCCGGCCCCAGAGGCACCACCATGTGGCTGAGCACGACGCCGACGACGGCGCTGGCGCTCGACGTGCCGATCGAGCGCATGAGGCTGTTCAATCCGTTCGCGGCCGCCGTCTCCGAGGCCGGCACCGCCGACATGATCAGCGCGGGCATCGCGGCGTAAGTGAACGCGATCCCCGCCGAGATGACCGCGGAGATCAGGCCGATCTGCCACACCTGCCGGGTCATCCCCAGCGCCATCGCGTACCCCGCGAGGATGACCAGGCAGCCGATGAACAGCGAGGTCCTCGGGCCACGGGCCGCCGAGATGCGCGCGGACAGCGACGAGACCACCACCATCACCATGCCGCCGGGCAGCAGGCACAACCCGGCGGCCACCATGGACTGGCCCAGGCCGTACCCGGTGGCCTCCGGCAGTTGCAGGAGCTGTGGGAGGACCAGCGCCTGCGCGTACATGGCGAACCCGACCACGATGGAGGCGAGGTTGGTCATGAGGACCTGGGGACGCGCGCTCGTCCGCAGGTCAACCAGCGCGCCGCGGGCGCGCAGCTCGTACCGGCCCCATACGAGCAGCACGAGTGGCGTCGCGCCGAAGAGGCCGAGCGTGACGGGGCTCGACCAGCCCCAGTCCCCGCCCTTGGAGACGGCAAGCAGCAGGCAGATCAGCCCGGCGGAGAGCCCCAGCGCACCGACGACGTCGAAACGGCCGCCGCTGCGTACGGGAGACTCCGGCACCAGCGCGACCACCAGCGCCAGCACCACCACGCCCAGACCTGCGGACGCCCAGAAGAGCACATGCCAGTGGACGTACTGTGCCACCGCGGCGGCGGCCGGCAGGCCGAGCGCCCCGCCGATGCCCATCGAGGAGCTCATCAGCGCCATCGCCGAACCCAGCCTCGCGGGCGGCAACTCGTCGCGCATGATGCTGATGCCGAGCGGGATCACCCCGATGCCGAACCCCTGCAGCGCCCGCCCGGCGACCATCGGCACGAGCGAGCCGCTCAGCGCGCACACCACGGACCCCGCGACCAGCAGCGCCAGACTGAGCAGCAGCATCCGCCGCTTGCCGTACATGTCGGCGAGCCTGCTGATGACCGGCGTGGCCACCGCGCCCGCCAGCAGCGTCGCCGTGATCACCCAGGACGCGTCGGAAGCGGTGGTCCGCAGCAGGACGGGCAACTCGGCGAGCAGCGGAAGCACGAGGGTCTGCATCAGGGCGACCAGGATGCCCGCGCAGGACAGTACGGCGATCACACCTCTGGCACGCCGCGAGCCGATCTCGGCGCCTTCTTCATGACCGGTCAGTGACATCGCGTTCAAGAGCCCCCGCTCGCGAATCCGGCGGAGGGGCCTATATCCCGACACCGCAGTCTCGGTCGTACATGTCATATGCATCATGCACAATCGCTCATGTCAGGATTCAGGCGGGCCTCACTCAGCGAGACCGGCCCCCGGTCGCCGATACGATCAACAGCGCAGCCGTGCGCCGTTCTTAGGGGCAATCGATCGTGGAAACCTCCCGCCTCCAGGCGATCCGTACGCGCATGGTCAAACTGGCCGTCGCGGCCGTGGCCCTCATCGTGCTGGGCGCCATCACGCTGGCGCCGGAAGGCCGCCGGGAGGGAGGCGCCGTCTCCCCATCCGATCTCATCTCGTTCCGCCCCGACGGGACCATCCTCATGGCGCTCCCCGGTGTGACCTCCCCTGTCCTTGAGGTGTACGAGGACTACCAGTGCCCGTACTGCCGCGACTTCGAGCGGCTCAACGGCGGCGTCGCCAGGGAGTGGGCGGCGCAGGGCAAGGTCGCGTTGGTCATCCACCCCTTCACGGTGTTCGGCGAGAGTTCCGGCGTGACCCATGACAACTCGCGCCGGGCGCTCATGGCGTCTCTGTGCGTCACCGACCCGCGCAAGTGGCTCGCCTATCACGACGAGCTGTACGCCCACCAGCCCGAGGAGACGCAGGAAGGCGGCTTCCCCGTCGCGGAACTGGTGCGGTACGCCAAGGGGGTCGGCCTCGCCGAGGAGGAGTTCGCCGCCTGTCTGGACTCGGACAAGGCCTCCGCCCGCGCCGACGCGCTGTCGAGGCTCGCGTTCGCGCGCGGGGTGCAGGGCACGCCGACGATCCGCCTGGAAGGGCGCGACCTCGACTGGACCAGGCCCTGGGCCGCGCCCGTACAGCAGGCGTGACGGAGCACAGCTCCGCGGAGAGCGCCGTCAAGCGGCCGCCGTGGTCTCCCCCATGAGAGGACAGCGCCCCTCAGACAGCCTTGCTGAGGCTCTCGAACTCGTCGTCGGTCAGCTCGACCTCCGCCGCCGCCACGTTCTCCTCCAGGTGCGCGACGCGTGACGTGCCGGGGATCGGGAGCACCACGGGCGAACGGCGCAGCAGCCAGGCCAGCGCGAGCTGGGCGGGAGTCGCGCCGTGCTCCTGGGCGATGCTCGCCAGCGGGCCGCCCGGCTTGGCCAGCTCACCGGTCGCGATCGGGAACCAGGGGATGAAGCCCAGCCCCTGCCGCTCCGCGTACTCCAGCACCGCCTCCGACTTGCGGTTCGCCAGGTTGTACAGGTTCTGCACCGAGACGATCTCGGTGATGGACCTGGCCTGCTCGATCTCGTCGACCGAGACCTCGGACAGCCCGATGTGCCGGATCTTGCCCTCGGCCTTCATGTCGGCCAGCACGCCGATCTGGTCGGCGGCCGGCACCTCCGGGTCGATCCGGTGCAGTTGCAGCAGGTCGATCCGCTCCAGCCGCAGCCGGCGGAGCGACATCTCGACCTCCTGCCGCAGGTACTCCGGCCGGCCGACCGGGTGCCACTCCCCGGGACCGGTGCGTACGAGACCCGCCTTGGTCGCGATGACCAGCGAGTCGCCGTACGGATACAGCGCCTCGGCGATGATCTCCTCGCTGACGTAGGGGCCGTAGGAGTCGGCGGTGTCGATGAAGTCGACCCCGAGCTCCACGGCCCGGCGCAGCACCGCGCGCGCCTCGCCCCGATCGCGCGGCTCGCCCCAGACGCCCGGACCGGTGAGCTGCATCGCGCCGTATCCGAGCCGGACCACGGGCAGATCCCCGCCGAGACGGAAGGTGCCGCTGCGTTGCGCCGGAAGGCGCTCCCCCTGTCCTGCCATGTGCCACCCCCAAGAAGGTCGTAAGACGTTCCCCACCAGTCTCCGTGTGCCCCGAAACGGACATGCCGGAGCCCCCGGCGGAGACCGGGTCTCGGCGGCGACCGGCGGGGCAGCGGGTGAGGCACCGGGGACGCGGGCGGTCAGGCAGATCACGTTCGACGGGGACCGGGCGGCGGCACCCCGGCACCGCCGCTTGCCTCATGGGTGCGGGCGGGACCGGCTGTGCCCACGCCCGCCGATCCGTGGCGGGAAGAATGTCGGTCCCGACTGGTAGACCTGCGGCATGGAAAGTCTCGCTGATCAGGCCGCCGGTGTGGAGGAGTTCCTGCGGATCGTGCGGGGGCTTCCGGAGGCCGAGCTTGGCGCCCCGGGAACTCACGTCGGTGTGAAGGTACGCGGCAAGGGGTTCGCCTATCTCAAGGAGGACACGGGCGTCGCGATGGTGAAGGCGACGTTGGAAGAGCAGGAGGCGCTCGTCGGGCAGGCCCCGGAGGTCTTCACCCGCTCCTACACGTCGAACAGCTTCGGCTGGGTGGAGATCCGGCTGGACAGGGTGCCGCCGGACGAGCTGGCCGAACTCGTCACCGAAGCGTGGTGCCTCACCGCCCCTCGGCGCCTGGTCGAGGAGTACGAAGCCGGAAGGTGAGCCTGCTCGGCGATCCCACGACGTTCCCGCCGTCGGCGGGAACGTCGCCGGGTGTCAGGCGGGTCAGGGGCGTTGTCCGACGCCGCTGGCGAGCTCCTTGACGCGGCCCGCCACGCCCTCCTCGGGTGCGAGCGGGGGCGTGTCCATCCCTCCACCTTGGTGCAGGCCCTCGAGGAACTCCTCCAGCGCCTGCCGCCCGTTCCTGAGCGGGTGCCAGCCGAGCTCGTCGTGGGCCCGGGAGACGTCCATCAGCGGGATCTTCAGCGCCATCTCCAGCAGGCCGGGCGAGGCGGGCACCAGGCGCAGGTGCCAGCCGGCCGCCAGCGCCGTCCTCGCCAGCCGGGCGGGCAACGGCACGGCACGCGTACCGAAGATGTCCGCCAGAATCCGCGGCGTGATGACCGGGTCGGCGGCGAGGTTGAAGGCGCCGATGACGGGCCGGGTCACCGCGAGCCGGTAGGCCTCCGCCGCGTCCTCGGTGTGCAGCACCTGGAGCCGCAGCCCCGGGATGTCCGGCACGAACGGAACCAGCCCCGGACGGACCAGCCGCCCCGGCACGAGCGGGCCCGCGAAGATCCGCCGCTGCTCGCTGGCCGCCTCGCGCTTGAAGATGAAGCCCGGCCGCATCCGGACGACCCGGATGTCAGGGTGGTCCCGTTCGAAGATGTCCAGCAGCCGCTCGACGTAGGCCTTCTCCCGTCCGTACGCGGCGTCCGGCCAGCCGTGGGTCGGCCAGGTCTCGTCGACGGCCTGCTCCTTCGGCCCCGGCGAGTACGCCCCGACGGACGACGCGTAGACCAGCGTGGGCACCCTCGCCTTTCCGGCCGCGCGGAACACCCGCTCGCTGCCCATCACGTTGACCCGCCAGGTCGTCACCGGATCATGGGTCGGCTGGAACAGCCAGGCCAGATGGACCACGGCGTCGGCGCCGGTGAAGATCTTGGCCAGGTCCGCCGTCGCGATGTCGGCCTCCCGCCACTCCGTCTTGCCGGGCCGCCACCCGGGAAACCGCCGGGCGACGCCCACGATCGAGCTGATGCCCGGGTCCGACTCCAGCGCGGAGACCAGGCTCGTCCCTACGTTGCCGGTCGCTCCGACCACGACTACTCGCATGCGCCCCCGCTGCCCGAGGGAAGGCCGTCAAAACCCTCCTGCCTGCGGAGTCACCCGTTTCCCGCGCGCCGTGTACGGGCATGAGCCGATCTCTGGGGAAGAAGGGTGATCATGCTGAGGATGCTGGTACGCGGTGCTGCCGGGGGCGCCCTCGCCACCGTGGCACTGACCGCGGTGTCGCTGGCCGGAGATCAGGCCGGGGTCATGCGTGACCGGCCGTCCGGACGCGTCGTTCCGGGCCCGCCTCCCCGACATGTGCGCCACCGGGCTCGGCCCAGCGAGTCCCTCGCCCACTTCGGGTTCGGCGTGGCGTCCGGAGCCGTGTTCTGCGCCCTGTCGCGCGGGCGCGCCAACCTGCCGCTGGGCATCGGGTACGCGCTGGCGGCCTGGGCCGCGAGCCAGCGCGGCTGGGTGCCGCGCATCGGCATCCTGCCGCCGGACACCCGCGACGACTCCTGCCGCGCCGCCGTGCTCGCCGCCGGCCACGTGCTGTACGGAACGGTCCTCGTGGCCACGGTCAACCACCTCATCCGCCCCTGAGGTCCGCTCGGGAAGACGCGCGGCGTGCTCTGGATCACCGCGCTCGACGGCCTGCCGGCGCAGCCGTGGTCGGTCTTCTCACCGCTTCGGAGGATGCGCGACCTGCCGTCCGACGACGCGAGGGCTCCGGTGAGCGTGGAGCTTGCAAAGCGGCAGGAGTCACTCGTGCACCGAGCGAACGCCTCGACGAGTGCGGTGAGCCGATCGCGGTCGCCGGGGACCATCCCTTGCCGTTCGTCGTAGAGGATGAGCTGGTTGATTTCCTGGAGGAGCAGAGCCAAACATTAGGCGCGTCAAGGGCATGGGCGAGCGTGGTGACCGTCTTCATGCGACCTCAACACGCAAGATGGCGAAGTGCGATGACACCACAGCAGGACGTGCCCGGCCGATCACCCCGACCAGTTGTCGGCCAGTGGATCCGTGGAACGGTATGCCGACGGTCCGACGCGGCTCGTGCTGAACCTGCTGTTCACCGGCGACGCGAGCGCCCGCGAGTCCGTGATCCGTGATGCCTGGGGCGGCGCGCTGACCTCCCCTGATACCGGCCCGTCTGCGGCGGGCGCCGCAACCGTTCACGACAGTGCGGCCGATGAGCAGGAGCACGTCGACCGCAGATCCGGTGCGCGCCAAGACGATTGATCAAGTGGCGTAAGGACCATATCTTGTCTTGGCCAATAGACCAGTCCGAAATCTGTGTTCCGGGCAGCGAAAACGACCGCGTCGCGCCGGGGGTGACCGCGCAGGGCCGTGTGTTGAAGCGCAAGCACTCAGACCACCACGGCGATCAGTCGTGCCGTCAACGTGCGGTGCCATCCGTCTGCAGGCGCAATTGATCGGAGGAACGGGCGATGCAGTTTCGTTTACTAGGGCAGACGGAAGTCCTCATCGACGGCGCGACCGTACCTTTACCTGGACCAAGACAGCGGGCGCTGCTCGCCGCGCTGCTGTTGTCGGCGAATCGCCCCATCACGGTGGACCATCTGGTCGATGCCGTCTGGGGTGAGGAACCACCCGCATCCGCCGGGCCCAACCTTCGCCAACATCTGACGGCGCTGCGCCGAAGGCTGGGCACTGAGGCGTCGCGAATCGTCGGGCGGCCTGGCCGGGGATACCTGATCGAGGTCCGACCGGGAGAGCTCGACCTGGACGTCTTCACCGGCCTCGTCCAGCAGGCCCGGGGGCGGGCCGAGCCCGAGGAGGTCGTCGACCTGCTCAGCCAGGCGCTGGCGCTCTGGCGGGGCGAACCCCTGCAGGATGTTCTTCCGTACCCGATCTTCACGGCCGCGGCCACGCGGTTCCGCGAGTACAGGATCGCCACACTGGAGGAGTGGTTCGATGCCCGGCTGAGCCTGGGCCACCACGAAGACGTTCTGCCCGAGCTGCGCGCCCAGGTTGTCGAGCACCCGCTACGGGAACGCCTGTGGGGTCTCCTGATGCGGGGCCTGTGCCAGGCCGGACGGCAGGGCGACGCTCTGAAAGCGTTCCTTCAGGCCCGCAGAACACTGGCGGAAGAGCTCGGTATCGCCCCCGGCGTGGAGCTCCAGGAGCTGCACATGAGCATCCTGGCCGCCGAATCGGGGTTGCCGGGACCGCGTCCGACTCCGCGGAAGCAAGAGGACGTCGCGGCGCCCTGGCATTTGCCGAGAGCGGTCAGCCATTTCACCGGGAGAGCAGACCATCTCGCCGAGTTGGACCGGCTCGCCGATGTGGCAGGGCGGATCGACGCGGGCACTGTGGTGATCTCTGCGATCGCCGGAGGCGGCGGGGTGGGCAAGACCGCCTTGGCGGTCCACTTCGGGCACCACGCTGTCGGGCGATTCCCACACGGGCAGCTCTTCGTGAACCTGCGCGGCTTCGACCCGTCCCGTCCGCCGACGTCCGCCGGCGATGCCCTGGAGTACCTACTCCAGGCTCTCGGAGTCGACTCCGGCAAGATCCCCGAGCAGGAGGACCAGCGCGCCGCCCTCTACCGCAGTCTCCTCTCGGACAAACGGATGCTCGTGGTCCTCGACAACGCCGTCGACGCGGAGCAGGTCCGCCCGCTGCTGCCGGGCAAACCGGGCTGCCTGACCGTGGTGACCAGCCGCAACCGCCTGGCGGGCCTCGTCGCCCGGGACGGCGCACACCGCCTGACCCTTGGCGCGCTGTCGCCGGCTGAGGCCGTGGAACTTCTCGGCAGGATCATCGGCGGAGATCGGCTGGACGCCGAGCCCGCCGCCGTGCACCGCATCGCTCGACTGTGCGGCCATCTTCCGCTGGCGCTACGGATCGCGGCCGAGAGGGCCATGATCGATTCCAGGCTGTCCCTCACGGCTCTGGCCGACGATCTGGCCGACGAGCGCAATCGCCTCGACGTACTCGAGGTCGACGATGACGGCGCCACCTCAATCCGCGCCGTTCTCTCCTGGTCATACCGGGCGCTCCCCACGAAAGCCGCCAGGATGTTCCGGCTTCTGAGCCTCCACCCCGGCCCCGAGTTCGGCCTTGAAGCAGCCGCAGCCCTCTGTGATCTGACTCCGGATGAGACCGGGCCGCTCGTCGATGCGCTGGCCGACTGCCATCTGCTTGAAGTCACTCATGACGGCCGTTATCGATTCCATGATCTGGTACGGGTTTACGCCGCCCACAGCATGGCGCAGGACGAGCCGAGCGAGCGCGCGGCGGCCACCCACCGGCTCCTGGATTGGTACCTGCGCACGGCGGCCGCAGGAAGATCCATGCTCACCCCCGACGCTCAGCGACGTCTTCCCGATGGCAAGCCCGGCCGGTGCCCGGCCCTCGTCTTCACCACCCGCGAGGAAGCGCTGGCCTGGTACGAGCTCGAACGAGTGAACCTCGTGGCGTCGGTGCGCACGGGCGTCGAGGTCGGGCATCTCACGCTCGTCTCGTTGCTTTCGCGCAACATGCTCGACTACTTCTACATCAAGAGTCGTTGGGCGGAGCAGATGGAGGTCTATCGGAACGGCACCGACGCCGCGCGCCGCAGCGGTCGAGGCTCCGACGAGGCGGCGATCCTGATCGCAATGGGGAGCGCGCTGCGCGAGCGAAGGAAATACAGCCAGGCCATCAACGCCATCCGACGGGCGATCGACCTCCAGCGGAGCATGGGAGAAGGAGAAGCCTCGGGGAGAGCGATTATCGGACTGGCGATCACCTATATTCAGATCCGCTGCTATGACGAGGCTAAAGAACGGCTCTATGAGGCACTCGCCCAGGTACGAACGGACGAGGATCGGTACGGCGAGGCCTCGGCGCTCGTCAACCTGGGGTACGTGTGCCTGGATCAGAACGAGTTCGAGGATGCACTCCGCTGGTCCCGCGAGTCGCTCGATATCTGGCGCGCGATCGAGGATCCGCGGGGAGAGGGCTACAGCCTGGACTGCATGGCAAAGGCGCACGAGGGCCTGCGGCGGCCCGGCGACGCTCTGAGCTACTTCGAGCAGGCTGTCGCCGTCCTGCGGTCGGGGCGTTGATAGCGGCCGTCTGAGCCAGCATGAGGCTATGCGCCCGTTATGCGCCGGTGGGTGAGCCTGGCCAAGTCGCACCGGGAACACGGTGCGGCGACCGTGGTCCGCACCGATACCGACGGAGGAACCATGCCCACCCAGATCGTGAACCTGCCTGCCTTCCCCTTGAGATCTGACGGACGACCGATCGTGCTGACCGACTCCTCGTATGAGCGTGCCTGGGTGCCCGCCTACTGGGCGCCGGCGTCGCCGCAGCAGTAGCCCGCCAGAAACGACTCAATCGGCGGCGGTATGGCATCCCCGTACCGCCGTCCCAGAACACCCTGGCAAGCTCCGGAGGACGTGCGGCACGTTGAACCTCACCGAACAGGCCGACCTGGCGCTGGCATCCGACCCCCAGTTCGGGGCCAGCACCGTCATCGAAGCCAAGAACATCGCCCGTTACCGCCTGGGACTGGCCGTCCTGGCCGGACGACGCGTACCCGACGCCGCGCCGCTTTTCAAGCAGCTCGCCGAGATGGACGACGCGGGACTGCGCCCGATGATGTACGACCCTGTCCTGCGGAACGCCTTCGAGGATGACGTCGCCGCTCTGGAGAACGGGGTCGCCGAGCCCGGCGCGCTCGCGCACTACCTCGCCCTCGGTCTGGACGTCTCCGCTGACGGCCAGGGGCCGTGCGAGCGGTTGACCACCCCTGCGGTCCGACTGTCCCCTGGCCAGGGCATCGCGTGGGTGTGGACCGAGCTGCGGCCGTCCTCCCCGGCCGAACAGGCCGTGGCGGACCGGCTGGAGGAACTCTTCGCCGGGTCTTTCGCGGACGCCCGTGACGCCGGCAGGGTCGTCCCGGATGAGGGCATGCTCGCGGCGCTCCATCGGGGCCGGGCGCTACTGGCCGATCTCCTGCCCAACGCGGCCGCCGGAATCTTCCCGCACATCTCGCTCGTGGGATTCGCGCGCGGCGAGATGGCGGACGGTCCGTTCAACTCGCTCGCGGGTGGCGACCCGCTGCCGTCCGCCGTCCTCATGACGCCGGAACGGCTCGGCGATCCGTGGATGACCGCGGAGATCCTGCTCCACGAGGGCCTGCATCTCAAGCTGTTCGACGTCTTGCGGACGTGTTCCCTGGTGCGCGACCCCGACCAGTTGGTGCCCATTCCGTGGCGGATCACCTCGTGGACCCTGACCCGGGTGCTCTTCGCCCTGCATGTGTATGTCCACATGGTGCTCTTCCGCGCGGCGGCGACCGATGCTTCGGCCGAGTTGCGCGGCCGGTACGGCGAGCCGCCGGCGACCGAGGTCGTCGACGCGCCGACCGAAGGGAGCGAGGCGGCGGAGACAGGCGATTTCCTCACCAGCCTGCAGCGCGCGCGGTACCTCGGCCAGCAGGCGGCCGAGACGCATCGCGAGCGGTTGACCGCCGAGGGCAGGCGGTTCGTGGACTGGCTGCTGGCGGCGCTGGACACCCTCACGCCGAGGCCCGAATCAGCGAGCGAACCCACGGTGGCCGCTGGAACGGAGGAGCCCGGGGACGCGGCCGACGCAGCGCTCCTGGAACCGGCTCGGCACCCGATGGCAGACGAACCGGTCCCGGCGGTTTCGGGATACCGGAAGGCGGAGCCGGTCTCCGTGTGCCCGATTCCCGAGCACCGGCAACTGCTCGCGTTCTCTCCGGATCCCCCGCGGTTCCGCTGGCTCAACGAGCATGCCTGGTTCATCTACGCCCTCTGCGATGGCGGAGACATTGACTCCATCCGGAGCCGATACCGCGCGACGACGGGGGACGTCACGGACGAACGTCTGGAAACGGGCCTTGCGGCCCTGGTGTCCGCGGGACTCATCGTGCCCGCGTGAGGGCAACAGCCCGGCATTCCAGCAGGTTCAAAGGGAGCCCCGTGCCTGGTGGCCGTCCCTCGTCCGGGCTGGCCTGCTCGGCTCGGTCACCGATCTCGGGAACGACTTCCTCGGCACCTGGACCGACAAGACAGGCACCAGCAAGCGGTTCCCGGCCTGGGAAGAGGCCGTCTCCCATCCGCCCAGCACGCGGGCGAGGGGTTGCGGTTCCACGACCTACGGCACTGCTACGCCAACTGGCTCGTCTCCGAGGGAGTCCCCGTCAACGACGTGGCGGGGCTCATCGGGCATGAGCAGATCTCGACCACGCTCAACCGCTACACACACGCCTCCCGCGACCGCAACGGCCGCGCTCGGGCGGTGTTCGCCGGCTTCTCCCTCAACCCGACCACGGAGAAAGCGACAACAGCCGAACCGTCCACTTCTGCAGAACCAACCGCATAGTTCCTGATCAGACAGAGGGCCCGACTCCACCATCTGGAGTCGGGCCTTCATCTAGCGGCCACCGGCATGGGCCTGGAGAGTGAATGGCTGGATGTGAGGACGCACCCGTCGTCATCCTCAACAACCCTGATGCCTGACCCGGTCACCGGCGAGCCTCCTCGTCACGGTGCAGCGGCTCACCCACTCCGAGGAGATCCGCTGACTTTTCGCTGGCTCCGGCCCCGGAGCCCTCAGCGGACACCACGCCGCATGATCCCGGCCACCGACGACCTGCACGCCGCTTGAGCAGTAGAAAGGCCCGCCAGGTGGATTCACCTGGCGGGCCTTCGGCCTGGTGGAGCTATGGGGATTTGAACCCCAGACCCCTTCGATGCGAAGCCACCTACCACTGAATCCCTACTGCGGTGGGAAAGCATCTGGCCTGGACACGTAGTCCGCCTGAGTCCGCACACGTTCGGGCTTGTGCGCTGCGGTTGTCACCCAGTTCGTCACTCAGCCCTACTGCGCAGTGTGGAGCTGAGCCCTACCCTTGGCTCATGTACCCCTGCCTCGACGTCTACGTCTGGATATCCGAGCGCAGACCTGAGACTTTCATGCGGTTCATCGAAAGCTACGTCAACGCCGCTGATCCTGGGGACGACCGGTTACACGCCTTCACACGGTTGCACGTCATAGGAACCGGAAGCGAGGCCGACGCCGAGGAGGTTAACGAACTCCGGTTCGACCCCGCCGACGATGCCTTCACGCTATACCTACGAGGTCGCGAACATTATCAAGCCATCATCACGGTTACCCGTGACGGCGCCGCCGTGCTGGGACTCAGTGTCGAAGCCCCGGACGATAAGCTGGAAAGGCTCGCGCAGGCTACGCGGCTCGTTGAGCAACTCCGTCGCCAGTTCTCCGCCCCGGCAGGGATCGCCGGGGTCGAACTCCCTCCGCCTCGAGACCGCGTGGAGTGGCGAGAGGAAGAACAGGTGGAGCTCAGGGTTGGTGCAATCCCCGCACCATAACCCGACTTACCGTGGCCACATGATTACAAGAAAAGGGCAGGCCCCTCGTGGATGGCTCGCCGCCCTGTTGGGTCGGCAGGTGCGGGCTGGCGGAGTGTGCTCGTGTAAGTCGACGTTGCTGTACGGGTTGCTGTACAGACGCAGCTCGGTGTCCGGCTTTTAAGACTGATCATGCTCGGTGGAGATCGTCACATAACCAGACGTCCACAAATCCTTATCCACGTCATATTCGGCCACGTCGAAGCAGTCGGGCTCATCCTTGAAACCCGGGAGGGTCCGCGCTCGCTCGATTCGCGCTCGCGCAAGGCCTTCGCTGGAATAGACACCCAGGATCTTGAAGTCGTCTTCGTCGTCTAGGTAGGTGATCGGTCGGCCGTCCTCCTCAAAATGCTGGACGTTACCGTCTTCATCTGTATTGAAGTGATGTATGTGCCACAGGAGGTAGACCTTCACGAACGCAGGTTAGCCCAGGTGTAGCGCTTCGGCCCTGCACGCGGCCCCGCCGACGACGTAGCCCTGGCCTACCTGGAGTCGGCCTGTAAGCCCGGTTCAATTTCCGCACGCTCCCTACCTGCATGCTCTCGCCCTGCATCTGGAGCGACCTGCGAAAACGCTTCCATCCGTTGTCATCGCTTGCCAGTACTTTCCGACGCCGTGTGCCCCAAAGTGCCCCCAGGGCGGCCGATCGCCCTGTCATCGGAGTCTGAGGTTCTGGCCTAAATGTCCTCCCCGCCTCCGATCTTGCGGGCGTCTCTATTGGCCAGCAAGACCACCAAGCGAGCGGCTAACACGCCCAGGAGCCAGATGACCCCCGACCAAAACACGGAGGCGGTGACATGGGCCGAGGTGATCTGTTGGCGACCTTGGATGATGTAGTCCCCTAGTAGGTCCCACACGCACTTCGCCGCCACAAAGCAGGTCCAGCCCAGAAGCATCTTCCGGGCCTTCGGGCTCCACTTCTGACGAACGGCCCTCATGTGACGCACTCCCTAGTTCGGTCACGCGCTGGTCGCAGGCCCTCATGGCCTGATCACGAGAGTTCCTGCGCTTTCCACGTCTGCCAACACCGTGCAGAGGTGCGGACGAGCCAGCGCGACCCTCGAAAGAGGAGCCGGGCAAGGCCGAAGAGGAACGCGACCTGGAACAACAGAGCGCACATGAGCATGGTCTCGTTGAGTAACTTTCCGCCGACCCAATCACTTGCCCAATCTCCGACGACGGGCGTGATGACCACGCCCAACACGTACCCGATCATCATCAACGCTTCGTTATACGCGGCACGCATGAACTGATCGTAGGGCTGCGGCAAAACCCGCACACTTCCCTGTCCTGATCTCTCGTCTGCCATCGTCCCACCGCGAAGCGGCAGCAGGCCGGCGACTGAGGGTCAAGCCCAGCCTCGCGTGTACCTGTTCCCGGTGACCTTCCTCCTGAACTGGTTGCCCTACCCGCACGGCTGGGCTTGACCAGGAGGAGTCGGTCTGCTGGGCTCTGCCTGGGTCGATGGCGGGCGAGCGATCAAGACTTCCAGTCCCGCCATCTACGGCCAGCACGTTCCGCGGGCCACCTCTCGGAGCCTGAGCGCCCCGGGGTTTGGGGCAGCGCCCCAAGGTCTTCGCTGCTCCTCTTGGAAAAGACTCTCATCGGCATAAACCATGCCGTCAGTTCGCCGACCGTCGTACTGTGCTTGCCGGCGGGCAGCGCGACCGCGAGGCGGGACCGGCCGAAGAGCCGCACGCCCGCCGTGGCGAGGCGCGCGGCCCAGCCGGCTCATGCTCGTATGCGTACGCTCTCCGCGTCATGCGGGGCCGTGGCTGGCTTCCTTGGCTGCGTTGTGCTTCCCGGTGCTCTTCCCCTGGCTGCCCTCGGGCGGGTGTCCCTCTGTTCGGTGCTCACCGGTTCCCGCCGAAGGCGGCTTGAAGACGTAGGGAAAGTTGTAACGGGGCAGCCCGAACCTAGATCAGCTTGCTCGTGTATCCGGCCTCAACCAGCCTCTTGAAGGCGAACTCAACTTCTGCGGGCATCTCCTGAGGGATGGCAAAGCCCTGCTTCGGGTACTCGGCAATCCGCTGAATGTCGCCAACGATCATGTTGATTACCCGGTCTGCGTCACCGATGTCTTCGACATACTCGTCAAGAGGAAGCGGGCGCGAAGCGCAGACTACATTCACCTCAGGCCACAACTTGCGGCACGTCGCGTAAGCGCGGCGCTGTTGGTAAGGACGCGAGATCAGCATTACTGAAGACGGTCGTATGCCCTCATCGGCCAGCAGCTCGCGGGTGAACGTGATGTTCTCGCCGGTGTTCGTGGCCCGCGGTTCTATCCGAATCGCCTCGGGAGGAACACCAAGTCGAACGGCATGCTCTCGATAGTGGACCGCTTCCCCTCGGGGAAACCGCTCGATGGTGGTAGGAGCGTTCGCGCCGGTAAACACCACGAGGGGAAACGCCGCCGAATGGAAGAGTTCGGCTGTGAAGGTAGCGACTCCGAGATCGTGACTGCCGAGCCCGATCCCAACGTCACATGTCCGGCGTTCGTGGTGCATGTCGTGGTAGTCCCAGAGGGTTTCCACGTCCGCTCGGAGGACGTCGGGGATATGGGCTGTCATGAGTCTCTCCCGGAAGCGATCACCCTCAGTCCGGGATCTTGAAGGTATAGGACCATGCGAAACGAGAGGCTGCATGAACCCCTCGTGCGAACTCGACTACCCGCCCCTCACGCGTGCTAGTCGTACGCGTGAGCACCATGACGGGCTCACCTGAGGGCAACTGGAGCTGCTCGACCTCTTCGGGCTTCGGCATGCGAGCGCAGAGCGTCTCTGTGATCACATCGGGCTCCATCCCTTGAAGGGTTAGAACCGCGAACCCGCCGCCACGTCCGGCCGGCCGTCCAAGTCGCTGATGCTCGATCAGGCCGAAGCCGTGCTCAAGTCGGCGGAAGGAACGCCCTTGCACGCCTATCCTGACGCTGTGCCGCCGGTACCGGCATCCATCATGGTGTGGCGGTCGGTCCGGGCGGGCGGTGACACGAAGACGGAGAAGTCACGTCGAACGCTGGCCCTGCCGAAACGCTGTGTCGATGCGCTCATTCGCCACCGTGAGCGTCAGATCGTCGCCCGGAAGGCTGCCGGCCCTCGCTGGAAAGATCACGACCTTGTCTTCGCCTCTGCGGTCGGTACCGAGCTGGATGCCCACAACGTCCGTCGCGCCTTCCGCAAGGTTCTCAAGAAGGCAGGGCTGAACGAGAAGGAGTGGACCCCCCCGGGAGATGCGACACAGTTTCGTCTCGCTGCTCTCCGACAGCGGGGTGCCGATCGAGAACATCTCTCGTCTGGTTGGTCACAGCAACACGAGGGTGACCGAGACCGTCTATCGGAAGCAGCTTCGGCCGGTCCTCGTAGAAGGTGCCGAAGCGATGGACGGTCTCTTCCAGCCGTAGTCGCTCAGTTAGTCACCCAGAAGATCAAAGAGGCCGGTCCCGCTGAGCGGAACCGGCCTCTGGCCTGGTGGAGCTATGGGGATTTGAACCCCAGACCCCTTCGATGCGAACGAAGTGCGCTACCGGACTGCGCTATAGCCCCAATGCCTCGACTAGATTAGCAAACATTCGGAGTCGTTCGCGCCAACCCCGTCGATCCCCATCAGTCGCCGACCGCCCGCCTGTCGGAGTACTGGTCGAAGACCTGGACCCGCTTGCGCGCCTCCAGCATGATCACCTCTGCCTCGCGGGCCATGGCCTCCATGGCGCGCCGGCGCTCGCGCTGCTTCGCGAGCCGCTCCGCGCGCGCCTTGGCGGCCAGCTCGCGCCGCTCCGCGTCCACGCGTACGGCGACGCGCAGCACGGCGAGATACGCAACGAAGAGGACGCCTGAGGGCGCCACGGCCCACCACGGCATCACCCTGACGGCGGCGGTGACGGTGGAGGCGATGACGAGCAGGACGCTCCAGAGCAGCCGCCTGCGGCGGCGGGCGATGATGAGCGCGCGACGCCGCACGGCGGCGCGGCGTGCGCGCGCCGCGCGGTCCTCCTGGGGCCGGGCCGCGCCGTCGGCGGCCGGAGCCTCATCCGAGCGCTCCGCCTTGCCTTCGGCGTCACGGGCCGCCTCGTCCTCAGCGGACGCCTCCCGGGAAGCGTCGTCACCCGATGCCCCTGCGCTGCCATTCGAGGGGGCTCCCGAAGCGGGTCGGGCGCCCTGCCGGGCCGCCTCCACGACAGGGGCGGGCAGCGGGATGGTGAGCGGAGCGGAGCCCGCGTCGGCCTCCTGGGCGGACTCCGGCCGCGGACTCTCGATGACCGTGTCCGCGTCGGCCGCGGGCTCGGCGGGCTCGTCCTCGTACAGGTCGTCGATGGCGTGCTTGTCCCTGCGCAGCCACATCGGCAGCAGGACGCCCAGCCACATGACGACAATGGCGAGGTAGAGGAGGACGCTACCCATGCGACCACCTCCAGAGATGCCGAGCACACCTGCGGACTCTGGGCGTCGGAGATGTGCTCACGTCACGCACCGTAAGACTGCGTGTCACTGATTGACGAGCATTCGATGCGGTGTGTCGCGAGATCGTCAAAGCTCTTCATGTAATTCGATCCCGGTGAGTGATCACCGGAAACGCTCACTGTCCCGGGGTGGTCTCCGTGCGCCTGGACGCGGCGGCCTCGCGGGCGCGCCGCCACTGTACGAGGAGCCCGCGCGGGACGTCCTCGACCGTCAGCGCGTAGCAAATGTGGTCCCGCCACGCGCCGTCGATGTGGAGCTGGCGCTTGCGGACGCCCTCCTCCCGGAAGCCGAGCTTCTCGACCACCCTGCGGCTGGCGTGGTTCTCGGGACGGATGTTGGCTTCGAGACGGTGCAACCCGGTCGTGAAGAAGCAGTGGTCGACGGCCATGGCCAGCGCGGTCGGGATGATGCCGCGCCCGGCGAGCGCGCCGTCCACCCAGTAGCCGACCTGGGCGGAGCGGGCGGAGCCCCAGACGATGGCGCCCACGGTGAGCTGCCCGGCGAACTGCCCCTGGTAGGTGACCACCCAGGGCAGCGCGAGCCCCTGCCGCGCCTCGCGCCGCAGCGTGCCCACCATCGACACGTACGGCCCGAGGCCGGTCCGGAAGAGCGGCGTCTCGGGGTTGCTCGGCTCCCACGGGCGCAGCCAGTCGGCATTGCGCAGCCGCGTCTCCCGCCAGGCCCGGACATCACGCAGCCGCAGGGGGCGCAGCCCGACGGGCCCCTCGGTCAGGGCCGCCGGCCAGCCGCGAAGTCGATCCACGGGTCAATCATCTCCCGGAAGGCGGCCGGGGCGCCACGTCGGTGTCGGAACCGGTCACCTGCGGTGGTCGCCGCCCCGGATCTGGTCCACGGCGTGGGCCAGGATCGGGGCGAGCACCGCCATCCCGTCGCGTACGCCGCCCGAGGAGCCGGGCAGGTTGACGACCAGGGTGGACCCCGCCTGGCCGGCGAGGCCGCGGGACAGGACCGAGGCGGGCACCTTCTCGCGGTTGGCCTGCCGTACGGCCTCGGCGATGCCGGGGATCTCGCGGTCGAGGACGCGGCGCGTCATCTCGGGTGTGAGATCGAGAGGCGTGAGGCCGGTGCCGCCGGTCGTCACGATGACGTCGTAGTCGTCGGCGAGCCCCTTGCGGAGCGCCGCCTCGACCGGCTCCCCGTCGGGGACCACGGTCGGGCCGTCCACGGTGGCGCAGCCCGCCTCGGCGAGCAGCCTCGCCAGGAGCGGCCCCGAGGTGTCCTCGTAGATCCCGGCGGAGGCGCGGTTCGAGACGGTGATCACGAGTGCTTTCACGGGCGCGTCCAGACGCCGGTCTTGCCGCCGGTCTTCTCCTCGACGCGCACGCCGGTGATGACGGCGGCGGGATCGACCGCCTTGACCATGTCGATCAGGGCGAGCGCCGCGACGGTGACGGCGGTCAGCGCCTCCATCTCGACGCCGGTGCGGTCGGCCGTCTTGACCTTGGCGATGATCTCCACACCGCTGTCGACGACGTCGAGCACGACCTCGACCCCCTGGACGGCGATCGGGTGGCAGAGTGGGATGAGGTCGGGGGTGCGCTTGGCGCCCATGATCCCGGCGATCCTGGCCACGCCGAGCGCGTCGCCCTTGGGAACGTCGCCGGCACGCAGCGCGGCCACAGCGGGCGCGGCGAGCAGGACGCGCCCGGTGGCGGTCGCCGTACGGATCGTGACGTCCTTGGCGGAGACGTCCACCATGCGGGCGGCGCCGGTCTCGTCGATGTGCGTCAGGTCGTGCGTCGGCTCGCTCATCTCTCCTCCTCGCCCGGTGGTACGGCGTCGCGTACGCGGATCAGGCCGCGCTCGCTCACAGCGGGATCACGTCCACTTCGGCTCCCTCGGGGAGTTCGGTCACGTCCTCCGGCACGACGACGAGGGCGTTGGCGGAGGCCAGCGCGGCGAGCTGGTGCGATCCCTGCCCGACGACCGGGGCCACCGTGCTGCCCGGGATGTCCTGCGTCAACACGGCCCGCAGGTAGGAGCGTCTCCCCGCGGGCGAGCGCAGGTACGCCGTCGTGGTGGCCCGTACCGTCACGGGAGGCCCCTCGGGCAGGCCGCGCATCTTGCGCAGGGCCGGCTCGACGAAGAGCATGAACGACACGAACGCCGAGACCGGGTTGCCGGGCAGTGTGAAGATCGGCACCTCGTCGTCGCCGACCACGCCGAAGCCCTGCGGCATCCCGGGCTGCATGGCGACCTTCTCGAAGACGACCTTGCCCAGCGGGGCCAGGGCCTCCTTGACCGGCTCGTACGCGCCCATGGAGACGCCGCCGCTGGTGATCACCGCGTCGGCCCGGACGAGCTGGGCCTCGAGTGACTCGAGGAACCGCTTCGGGTCGTCGGTGACCGCCCCGGCCCGGAAGACCTCTCCCCCGGCCTCCTGTACGGCGGCCGCCAGCATGAAGCTGTTGGACTCCCAGATCTGGCCGCGGCCGAGCGGCGTCCCCGGCTGGGCCAGCTCGGCTCCGGTGGACATCACCACGACGCGGGGGCGGGGCCGTACGAGGACACGGCGACGGCCGACGCCGGCGAGGATGCCGAGCTGCGCCGGCCCGATCACGGAGCCCTCGCGCAGCACGATGTCACCCGCGCGCACGTCCTCTCCGGAGCGCCGGATGGCGTTGCCCGCGGACACCGCCCGGTGGACGGTGACGCGGGCCGTGCCGCCGTCGGTCCACTCGACGGGGACGACGGCGTCGGCACCCGCGGGCACGGGCGCGCCGGTCATGATGCGCGTGGCCATGCCCGGCCCCATCGCGCGCAGTTCGCTGTCCCCCGCCGCCACGTCCTCGATCACCGGGAGCACGGCCGGCACGTCGGCCAGGTCCCCGGCGCATACGGCGTAGCCGTCCATGGCCGAGTTGTCGAAGGGGGGAAGCGCCACGGGCGAAGCGACGTCCTCGGCGAGCACGGTGCCGTGCGCGCGTTCGAGATCGATCTCGAGCGGGGCCAGCGGCCGCACGGTCGCGAGGATGTCGGCGAGGTGCCGATCGACGGATTTCATACCTCTAGGATCCCGCCTGGTCGAGGAACTCACGCAGCCACGGGATGAACTCCGGCGCGAGGTCGTCGCGGTCGGCCGCGAACTGGACGACGGTCCGCAGATAGTCGAGCTTGTTGCCCGTGTCGTAACGGCGGCCGCGGAACAGCACACCGTGGACGGGCCCGCCCTCGTCGGTGCCGCGGGAGGCCAGCGTGCGCAGGGCGTCCGTGAGCTGGATCTCGCCGCCGCGGCCCGGCGGGGTGTTCTCCAGCACCTCGAAGACGGCCGGGTCGATCACGTAACGGCCGATGACCGCCCAGTTGGACGGGGCCTCGTCGGCCGGCGGCTTCTCCACCAGGTCGGTCACGCGCACCACGTCGTCCTGGTCGGTGGCCTCGATGGCGGCGCAGCCGTACAGGGAGACCTGCTCGCGCGGCACCTCCATCAGGGCGATGACGCTGCCGCCGTAGGTGGCGCGTACCTCGATCATGCGCTTGAGCAGGGGGTCACGGGGGTCGATCAGGTCGTCGCCGAGGAGGCAGGCGAACGGCTCGTCGCCGACGTGCTGCTTGGCGCACAGCACGGCATGGCCGAGGCCCTTGGGCTCTCCCTGACGGACGTAGTGCATGGTGGCGAGGTCGACGGGCTCCTGGACCTGCGAGAGGCGCTCCTCGTCGCCCTTGGCCCGCAGCGCGTCCTCCAGCTCGTACGCGACGTCGAAGTGGTCCTCGATCGACCGCTTGTGGCGGCCGGTCACCATCAGAACATCGAGCAGACCGGCGGAAACCGCTTCTTCGACGACATACTGAATGGCCGGCTTGTCGACAATCGGCAACATCTCCTTGGGCGTCGCCTTGGTCGCGGGCAGGAATCGCGTGCCGAGACCGGCCGCCGGCACGACGGCTTTCGTAACGTTCTCAAAGTCAGCCATGGTGGAACACTAATGGAGCAGGCTATGGACAAGATGAACCTGCGGCGACGGATTCTTAACACACGGTCAGGACTCGATGAGAGAACCCTGCGCGACTCGTCCGCGGCGATCAGAGAGCACCTGCTCCAGCAACCTTGGGTCCAGATGGCCGGACTGGTCGCCTGTTACTGGTCGATCGGGTCCGAGCCGTCGACACACGGACTCGTCTTCGCCCTGTGGAAACACGGCGCGACCGTAATGCTGCCGGTGCTCCAGCCGGACAACGATCTCGACTGGGCCGTGTACGACGGCCCCGACTCCCTCGCCCCCGGTCTGTACGGGATCATGGAGCCGGTGGACACGCGACGCGGCGTGGACGCGATCAGGACGGCGGCGCTGGTCATCGTGCCCGCGCTCGCGGTGGATCCCTCGACGGGCATCCGTCTCGGGCGTGGCGGCGGGTCCTACGACCGCGCGCTGGCCAGAGTGGGACCCAACGTGCCGACCGTGGCGCTGCTGCATGAGGGGGAACTGATCGAGGGGATTCCCGCCGAATCGCATGATCAGCGAGTCATGTTTGGGGCTTTACCGACCGGTATTATTGGGACGCAACAAATGTGACGGCGGCGCCCTGAGAGCGCGAAAGGGGGGCAGGTGGGGCTGAACGTATGGCTGCTCCTGTCCGCCATCGTCGTCATCACGGCAATCGTCTCAGTCCGCATCGCCCATCGCACCGGTCTCCCCAGCCTGCTGATCTACCTCGGCCTCGGCCTGCTGCTGGGTGAGGCGGGCATCGCGCACATCCACTTCGAGAACGCGGGCCTCGCCCAGCAACTCGGTCTCGTCGCGCTCGCCGTCATCCTCGCGGAGGGCGGCCTCACCACCAACTGGCAGAACGTGCGGCGCGCGGTGCCCTCGGCCCTGGTCCTGGCCACGGTCGGCGTCGCCGTCAGCATCGTCGTGTTCGCGCTGGCCGTGCAGCACATGCTCGACATGAGCTGGCGGATATCGCTGCTGCTCGGCGCGGTGCTCGCCTCGACCGACGCGGCGGCCGTCTTCTCCGTGCTGCGGCGGCTTCCGCTGCCCCCGCGGCTCGCGGGCGTGCTGGAGGCGGAGTCGGGTTTCAACGACGCGCCGACCGTGATCGTCGTGACCATGCTCAGCCTGCCCTCCGAGCCCATGCCGTCCGTGTGGGAGATCCTGGTCAACGCGGCGTACGAGCTGGCGGCGGGCGCGGCGGTCGGGCTGGCGATCGGGCCCCTGGCGGCGTACCTGCTGCGCCGGGTGGCGCTCCCCGCCTCGGGTCTCTATCCGATCGCCGTCATGGCCGTGGCGTTCCTCACATACACGGGGGCCGTGCAGCTCCACGCGAGCGGTTTCCTCGCCGTGTATCTCGCGACCCTGGTCATCGGGAACAGCCGACTGCCGCACCGCGCCGCCACCAGGGGCTTCGCGGAGGGCGCCGCGTGGCTGGCGCAGATCGGGCTCTTCGTCATGCTGGGCATGCTCGCCAGCCCGGAGGAGCTGCCCCGGACGGTCGTCCCCGGCCTGCTGGCGGGCGTGGTCCTCGTGCTGCTCGCCCGCCCAATCTCCGTCGCCGTCAGCGCCCTTCTCGTACGGCTCGCCCGGATCGACCGGATCTCCTGGAGGGAGCAGATCTTCCTCTCCTGGGCCGGGCTGCGCGGCGCGGTCCCCATCGTCCTGGCCACGATTCCGTGGGCCGACGGCATGATCGGGGCCAAGGGGGTGTTCAACGAGGTCTTCATCATCGTGGTCGTTTTCACGCTGGTGCAGGGACCCACCCTGCCCTTCCTGTCCAAGGTGCTCGGCATCAGCGCCGAGGGGGAGGCCCGCGACCTCGACGTCGAGGCCGCGCCACTGGAGGAGCTGAAGGCCGACCTGCTGCAGGTACGGATACCCAGCGGCTCGCAGATGCACGGCGTGGAGATCTTCGAGCTGCGGCTCCCGGCGAACGCGGCGGTGACGATGGTCGTACGCGAGGGACGCTCCTTCGTCCCGACGCCGACCACGCAGTTGGAGGCCGGGGACCAGCTCCTCGTGGTGACCACGGCCGCGCAGCGGCAGGAGGTCGAGCGACGCCTGCGCGCCGTGAGCCGCAAGGGCAAGCTGGCCGGCTGGTACGGCGAACGCGGCGCCACCTGAGGTGCCATCTCACCATGTGGACGCGCGGCATTTCGGCATGTGATGACGGCATCTCTTGAAGAGCGGCCCCCGGAACGCACCCGAACGGGCGCGAACGCTCCGGCCGCCGCCCGTTCCGCGTACGGCACAGGCATTCCGGCAGCTCACATGGGCTCCCCGATCGCCGGTACGCAATAAACAGGCCCTAAGTAGCGTTTATGCTTCTCGGCTGCGTACCATTAGCAGTCGCACCGGTTGAGTGCTAGTTTCAGGAGGAGCGCGTGCCCACCTACCAGTACGCCTGTACCGCTTGCGGTGAGCAGCTGGAGGCAGTTCAGAAGTTCTCTGACGCCCCGCTCACCGACTGTCCGCAATGCGCCGGCAAGCTGCGCAAGGTGTTCTCCGCCGTCGGCATCGTGTTCAAGGGATCCGGTTTCTACCGCACCGACAACCGGTCCTCCAACTCGTCGAAGTCCACGGCGTCGACCACCTCGGCCTCCAGCGACTCGTCGAAGACGGAGTCCGCCCCCGCCGCGAAGACCGAGTCCACCAGCTCGGCGGCCGCTCCGGCCGCGTCGAGCAGCACGTCCGCGGCATAGCTTCCGGACAGTCCGCTACGGCCCCAGGCCCGGCTCGACCGGGCCTCGCCGGACAGCACGCGCCCCCGGGGTGAGGCGCCATGTTGGATGGCGTGGAGTGCCCGGCATGGTCGTCGGCAGCACGCGGAGTCCTTCGTACGAGGCCCTGTTCACCACGCTCCGGCGCCGCTTGGCATGGGCTGATGCGGGTGCCGGGTAACAAACAGGATCACGCTTGATGGGCAGCGCGCTCTGGTGACTGGCTCACCAGGCTTTGGTGGTTTATGAGCTCACCCGCTGCCGGGTAGCTCGCAGTCGTTGACAAGCCAAGGCTTCAGTCGGCGACGCGTCAGGCATCTGCACGAGGCTCGGCCGGACATCCCGGAGTCGGCGACAGGCTCATCCGCCGGGTAGCGGCGCGGAGTCATCAGTGCCGGTGCATGCGCCGGTCGGCGAGCCCAGGCGTAGCCGGGCAGTGCGCGAAGTTATCCACAGGCCCGAATCGCCCCCGCGCCCTTTCGCTTAGGGTCGCCCCATGGTCACTCGCGCAGACATCGGCGTCATCGGCGGTTCGGGGCTCTACTCCCTGCTCGACGACGCCGAAGAGATCCAGGTCGCCACGCCGTACGGGCCGCCCAGCGACACGATCACGCTGGGGCGCATCGGCGGGCGCTCCGTGGCGTTCCTCCCCCGGCACGGTCGCGGACACGTGCATCCCCCTCATCGCATCCCTTACCGCGCCAACATGTGGGCGCTTCGGTCGCTCGGCGTCCGCCAGGTCCTCGCGCCCTGCGCCGTGGGCTCGCTCCGCGCCGAATACGGCCCGGGCACACTCGTGGTCCCCGACCAGATCGTGGACCGGACGATCAGCCGTGAGCGGACGTACTACGACGCCGGCGCCGCCGTCCATGTGTCGTTCTCCGATCCCTACTGCCCCAACGGACGCGACGTCGCCGTGAGCGCCGCCCGCGAGAGCGGGTGGCCCGCCGTCGACGGCGGCGCGCTCGTGGTGATCGAGGGGCCGCGCTTCTCCACCAGAGCCGAGTCCCAGTGGTACGCCGGGGCCGGCTGGTCGATCATCGGCATGACGACGATGCCCGAGGCCGTGCTCGCCCGCGAGCTCGCCCTGTGCTACACCTCGATCTCCCTGGTCACCGACCATGACGCCGGCGTGATGGCGGGCGAGGGCGTCACCCACGAGGAGGTCCTCGCCGTCTTCGCCGCCAACGTCGAGCGGATGAGGGCGCTCATCGAACGGGTCGTGGCCGCGCTGCCGGAGGAGCGCGACTGTCCCTGCGGCAGCGTCCTCGACGGCATCCCGCTCCCGATCGTGCTCCCCTGATCCGATGCGTGCCCTGGGCCGTCGGCTCGCCCGGCATCGCCGTCTCATCGCCGCGTCGCTCGCCGCCATCTGCGTGGCGTGCGCGTTGCTCTCGGTGCGGCCGCCACCCGGCGTCGCCGTCGTCGCCGCGGCCCGCGACCTCCCCGGTGGCCGGCTGTCCGCGGCCGACGTCACCGTCGTACGGCTGCCGCCCGAGGCGGTTCCGGACGGCGCGTTCGGTGACCGTGCCTCGGTCGTGGGCGGGGTCCTGTCCGGGCCGGTGCACCGGGGAGAGCTCCTGACCGACGTCCGGCTGCTGGGACGCGGTTTCCTGGCGGCCCTGGGCTCCGGACTGGTCGCGACGCCGGTGCGGATCGCGGACGCCGACGCGGCCACCCTGCTCTCGCCGGGCGACGTGGTCGACGTCCTCGCGGCCTTCGGCCAGGAGACCGCTCAGGCGGTCACCGTCGCCAGGGAGGTCGCCGTCGTGACCCGACCGGTGACCGGGTCCATCGAGGGCGCGCTCCTGGTGCTCGCCACCACGAGCGAACAGGCGCTCGCCCTCGCCCGGGCGCAGTCGGCCAGCCGGCTCTCGGTGACCGTCCACCCGCGATAGCTCCGCAGATCATGAGGAACGGTACGGGCGCCTACGCGACCGGGGACGGGAGCTGAGCGCCTCGACGGAGCGCGGGTGCATAGGACGGGCTGCAAGGATCGCCGCCCTCGGACGCCGTCACGGGATGGACAGAGGCAACATCCTCGGACGGCATCCCGGGACGGACAGAGGCAACACACTCGGGCGCCGTCCCCGGGATGGCTACGAGGCGGCGGCCGGCGCCGCCGTCCGACGCCTCCCCCTTCGGGGAGTCGGGCGCCAGGTCACCAGCAGGGCCATGGCCAGCAGCAACTCCGCGATGTCGCCGCCGTAGTACATGATCTCGGCGGCGCCACGCAGTTCCGTCACGGGCACCCGGACGCCGACGAGGAGCCCGGCGTACATGAGCTGGGCCAGCGCGGCGTGCGTGGTGATCGCCACGCCCAGGACCACCAGCCTCGTCCGCACGGACGGTCGCCGGGGCGCCGGGTCCGGTCCCGCGACGGCCCAGGCGAACAGGTAACCCGCCAGCACGAAGTGGAGGTGCAGGAGGTGATGCGGCACCTGGCCGTCCATCACCAGCCGGTACAGCGGGGTGAAGTACAGCGCCGCCATACCGCCCAGGTTGAGCGCCAGCGCGAGCCATGGATCGGCGAGCACCCGCGCGGCCCGGCTGTGCAGCACCCGCGCCATGCGACGCCTGCCCGCCGTGGGGAGCGACCGCAGCAGCAGCGTCAGCGGAGCGCCCAGCACGAGGGCCGTCGGCGCCAGCATCCCAAGGAGGAGATGTTGCAGCATGTGGCCGCGGAAATCGTGTTCGGCGAAGGTCGCGACCGGCGGGAGCAGCGCGACGGCGAGCAGCATCGCACCGGTGACGGCGCTCGCCGTCCGCCCGCCGTTCCACCCTCTGGGCTCACGCCGCCGGCCTCGGGCGAGCAGCAGATATCCGGCGACGGCGACCACGATCACCGCGATCAGCGGCCACGCGACCGTTCCGGCGTGCCCCTCGTGCGCGTGCCCGGTCACCAGGCGGAGGCCGCTGCGGTCACGCCGACGCGGCGGGCGCCCCGCTGCAGCAGCCACCCTCCGGCGACGAACAGCGCGCCCAGCACGAGGAAGCCGATGTCCCACCACATCTGGTACGGCCCGCTGCGTACGTGGTGGATGGCGAGGATGTGGTGGTCCACGATGCCCTCGACGAGGTTGAACAGGCCCCAACCCACCAGCGCCCATCCCCACAGCACGCGCGACGCCCAGATGCGCCTGCGGCGATGGGACATCCGCGAGTACAGCATGGCCAGGCCCACCAGCACCGCCGTCCAGGTGAACACGTGGAAGAACCCGTCCCACATCGTGTTCATCCGCAGGCCGGGCACGGTGTCCACGGGGTAGTAGCGCACCCCGATGTTGTCGCTGTCGGTGCCGCTCAGCATGTGATGCCATTGCAGAACCTGATGGAGCATGATGCCGTCCACGAAGCCGCCGAGCCCCACGCCGAGGATCACCCCGGGCAGGGCGATGTTCGGCGTCACGTCGGCCGCCCCGCCCACTCCGCCTGATCCGCTTGGTCCGCCGGTCCCCCGCGCTTCGCCAGGTCCGGATAGTCCGCCCGGTCCGCCGGTTCCCCCTGCTTCGCCTGGTCCGGATGGTCCGCCTCGTCCGGTCGGCCTACCTGGTCCGTCGGGCCCGCCTCGTCCGCGTGGCCCACCTGGTCCATCAGGTCCGTCCGGCCCCGCCGCTCTGGTCGCCATCATCAACCCTCTCCTGCCGTCACACCGACGCCGTCTGGAGGAGTCCACACGGATCCGATGCGCCCGGTCCCTGACGTGCCGAGCGGATCCGATGCGCCCGGTCCCTGATGTGCCGAGCGCCTCGTCCACACCAGCCCCCATTTCCGCGCGGATGCCATGCCATCCGGTTCGGCCGACTCGCCGCGCCACCGGTCCCCGCCCGCTCGGCCCCGGTCCCGCCGCGCTCCGCCGGTCGCCGGTGCACGACCGTCCGGTTCCTCGGAACTGGGCGGCGGGCCGAAACGGCTTCCGCAGAGTTCTCCAAGTCAGTGGACTGGCACCCCGACCCGCCTTTCCCGCCCCTTCACCCCTTAGGACCGAGAGATCGAGGACGGCGGCTGGCGCGCCTGCGGATCGGGACGGCACCCGACGAGACCCGATGCTAAGCGGGGAAACCGCAGATCAGAGCGTAGGAAACGCCGTTGGCCGCGCTCTCGACCCCCGCAGACACCGCATGAGGCGTTAGCGGGAGGCCCGGCACGAACCCCCCTGTCATGGCGAGGCGCGCACGAGCCCACGCTGTCATGGCAAGCCGTCGCACCGAGACCTCAGCCTGGTCAGGGCAGCGGGGCGAGGCCGGGACCGACGCAGGCCGGGTCAGAGCAGCGCAGGCCGGGAGCGGGGCCAACGCAGCCGGGGGCGGGGGCGGATCCATCCCTTCTGTCGGCTCGCCTCGTCGGCTTCGGCGAGGAGACGTCCCGACGCTCGGGCGCGACTACGGCCGACCGGGATCGGCGGCCGAGCAGTGCCGATCGGGGCGAAACGGATCAGAGCAGGGAGCCCACCTTGGGGTCGTACTCCCAGTGCCACGGCTCGAAGGGGCTGTGATACGACCAATCGGGGTGAATGAAGCCGAAACGCTTCGAGTTTGCCTCAAGCCAGTTGAACTGCACAGACCGGAAGATCTGCACCCCACCGCAGAGGTCGACGGCCATGCCAAGGCCATGGTTGCTCTTGCCCGGCGTGGCCGCCAGGCCGGGACGCTGGTAGTAGACGGCCTGCTGTTCGGGGAGGCTGCGATAACTGTCGGAGACGCAGATGGGCGTGCCGAACCGCCTCTGGTAGGCGGCGTTGAGGTCGGCGAAGGCGATCGCCGCGTCGGCGCGCAACTCCTCGCCCTTCTGCGGAAGTGGGCAGAGATAGGCCTTCGGGAGCAGGCCGTTGGGGTACTGCGCGGCGAGGTCGACCCGCGTCGGGTCGCAGGCACCCGTACCGCGATTGTCGGCGTTGACCTTGACGCCCAGTTTGACGAGCGCCCGCGTGAGCGATTTGACGAGGGTGTTCGACCGCTTGCGCAGCGCGTCGATCTCGGCGTCGAGCTGAGCCTCCTGGAGCAGGTTCTCCGCGCGCAGTTCCTGGGCCTCCGTGGCCAGTTGCTCGCGCTGCTGCTGGAGCTTGCTGGCGTCGGACACGACGTTGTTCTGCTCCGCCACTATGTGATTGACGTCGCTGAGTGTCCGGAGGGTGGTCGTGCCGTCTCCAGCCGGGAAGAAGCTCCCCATGCTGTTCGCCGCCGGGTCCTGGTAGATGTACTCGACGATGTCGGACAGGGGTCGGCGGACCTTGGCCAGTTCCTGATCGGCCGCCTGGAGCTGGGTCAGCTTCGCGGCGACCTGTTTCTGCAACCCGTCGAACTGCTTCTGCCGAGCTTTGAGTGCCCTGTTCGCGTCCTCGATGCCCTGGAACGCCTTCTGAGCTTCACGACGCAACTCGGTGAGGTTGGTCGGCTCCTTGATCGCGGCGACGGCCGCGTCTTGGCGTACGGCACCGCTGGCATCGGCGGTACCACTCGCGTGGGCGGCGGCGCCGGTGGCACCGCCGACGAGCGAAGTCATCGCCGTGACAACCGCGATCAGGCCCGCCGATCGAGGAGATGACACGCTGACTCCTCCATTGCGAATTCATGACCGGGCTCAGGGACGCACGTTACTACAGCGAACTGAATGCCCGGGGTCGCGCGTCGACCTGTCAGGCGGTCTGGTGCGCCCGCTCCTGGCACAGCTCCCACAGCCAGGTGTCCTGCCATTCGCGTGCGCACGAGACCTCCCCGGCTCTCCGCTCGGCCGTCCTCGCCGGCGGCCGCTTCCGGCCGCGTGACGTCACCTTTCGCGGCGACCGCCTGCCCTCCCCCACCTCTGGCCGTACAGCCGGCCTTGGAGGAGACAGGGGGCGGCGGAGCAGCGGACGCGGCACGACCCCCTGATAGAGCGGTATGAGCGCCTGATAAAGCAGGTCAGGTGGCTTGGGACGAGCGGCGACCACCCGTGGCGGCGGTTGCCGCGGTGCCGCGTCGGCGAGCGACCCATGCCCGGGGTCTCCATAACCGGCCAGCTCGCCCGCGAGCAGGCCGAGGGCGAGGATCGCCGGCGCGAGCATCGCCAGGAGAAGCAAGCGGATGCCGCGATTCCGTCTACGTCGCCGTATCGTCACGAAGCGTGACGGTAACCGGGTAAACTAGCACCGACGTGAGCGCTTGCCAGGGCTTTACCGCCCATCAGTGCAGCGATGACCCTCGACTCAGGCGACTTATCGGCCCCAACGGCGCGCGTGGTGCCAACCTTTCGCTAGGCTTACAGGGCACGTCTCGCCTCCGTAGCTCAGGGGATAGAGCACCGCTCTCCTAAAGCGGGTGCCGCAGGTTCGAATCCTGCCGGGGGCACATCCTGACATTTCGCAGATTGCCTGATCCGTCGGAATCTGACAGATCAAGAGTGACCAGCGCTTGAGCTACTTGCCGTGGCCGCTGTGGCGCCCTCCTGATCCTGGGCCAGGCTGGGCACGCGGCGCAAACCAGTGAGTCCGGGCCCGCATCGGCTCGACCACCGGAGTGCGCAACTCCCGGACGCCCACGTCGGCGGGATGGCCCGAGTTCAGCACCACCTCGATCGTCCCGAGCGCGTCCTTCCCTGCCATCTCGTCCGCCTGCTGGACGACAGCTTCCGGCCCGCCCAGCTCCGGGAGAGCAAGCAGTCCTTCGGCCGCCAGCGCGAGGTTCTCCTCAGTCGCGGGCGTTTCCACCCGCTGACCTGCACTCGCGGGCGGCAGGACACCCCATGCCGAAGCGCCCCGCTCCGGAAGCGCCCGCTAGCATCGGGGTCCCCCGGTCCCGCCTCGCGGATGCCCCCACCGCGACTGACGCCCGGCCGACTCGCGACGGAGCCCGCGTGCCCACGATCGACCCCCGACGTCTCCTCGTTCTCCGCGCCTTCGTGCTGTCCGACTCGATCACCGCGACCGCGGCGGCGCTGCACCTGTCGCCGTCCGCGGTGTCGCAGCAGCTCGCGGCGCTCGAGCGCGAGGTCGGCCACGCGCTCGTCGTACGCACGGGGCGCAAGCTGGCGCTCACGCCAGCCGGGCG
Source organism: Microtetraspora fusca (assembly GCF_001570365.1). Lineage (GTDB taxonomy): Bacteria > Actinomycetota > Actinomycetes > Streptosporangiales > Streptosporangiaceae > Microtetraspora > Microtetraspora fusca. The sequence goes on from NZ_BBYK01000055.1 coordinate 73,589, forward strand.
CATCCTCGCCGGGCACGCCGAGGAGATCAGCTCCCGGCTGAAGATCGCCGAGGCCGACCTGGCCGCGCACGCGGGCGGTGTCCTCGGACAGCTCCGGATCGGCGCCTTCCCCACGGCCATCAGCTGGTTGGTGGCACCCGCCATCGTCGAGCTGCGCCGCCAGGCGCCGGGCGTCAACGTCACGGTCGTCGACGCGGAGGTGCACATGAGCCACCGGATGCTGATGCGCGGCGATATCGACGTGACCGTCAGCCTGGAGTACGAGTCCGACCCCGTACGCGACTCCCCCGACATCGTGAAGTTCCCGCTCTACATCGAGCGGTTCAAGGCCGTCCTCCCCCACGCGCACCCGCTGGCCGGCGAGGAGGGCATCGGGCTCACCCAGCTCACCGAGGAGGGCTGGATCATGCCCTCGCCCGGTAACCCGTGCCGCACGATGGTGCTGCAGGCGTGCGCCGAGCTCGGCTTCCACCCGCCGATCACCCACGTCTCGGACGACTACCGCGCCGCGCTGGCGCTGGTCGCCGCCGAGGCGGGGATCTGCCTGGTGCCGGAGTCCGCGCTCTCCGCCCGCGACGCCGACTGGGTGACGATCCTTCCGACGCGCGGCATCGCGCCGCTGCGCAAGGTGATCATGACGACGCGGCGCGACAACCAGGGCCACCCCGTCGTACGCGCGGGGCTGGAGGCGATGCGGGCCGCTGTCGCCGAGCCGGACTCGGAGATCTACGGCCCGCTCGCACGGTCCGACACCTTCAGCGTCGAGTGACGGCTCCGGCCGACGGCGCGTTCTCGCGGAGGAAGGCGTCGACGTGCCGGTGGTACTCGTCCGGCTTGTCGCGGCGCACGCAGTGGTGGGCGCCCTCGATCACGACGACGTCGAAGCCGGGCGCGACGGCCGTGAGGCGCTCACGGGAGTGCTTGTCGACGATGACGTCGCCGGTGCCGGTGATGAGCAGCGCCGGTACGCCGGCCGGGCCGACCGTGATCTGCCGCGCGGTCGGTGTCCAGATCCGGCGCTTCTCGTGGAGCCGCTGCTCCATGTAGTCGGTGTCGACGGCCTTCATCGCCTCGGCGAGCGGGCGCAGCTCCTGCTCCGCCCAGTGGGGATTGAGCTCTCGCTGCATGTCGATGAGCTCCTCGACCGACGCCGTGTCGGCGTAGTCGAAGGGGTCCTTGGGGGGCTGCTCGACGCTGAGCCACGGGTTGGGACCGGCCTCCGGCACCCACCACGGCGGGTCCTCGAGCACGACGCCGGCCACGAGGTGCGGGGCGTCGGCGGCGACGAAGGCGGCGATCCGCGCGCCCATGGAGTGCCCGACGATGAGAGTCTTGCGCCCGGTCTCGTCGAGCATGTCCTTGAGGATGTCGATCGCGTCCTGCACCATCACGTCGGTGGACGGAACGCCCTCGTGCTCGGGCAGGCGGCTGGGCGACTTCCCATGGCCCCGGGCGTCCGGCGCCACGATGTGGTAGTCACCGCCCCAGCGGTCGACGGCGTCGCCGTAGCACGCGCCGGACTCCACGGCGCCGTGAAGGATGAGGATGGCGGGCGCATCTGCTGCGTCCCGCCCGTACTCTCGGACGAACAGGTCGGTTCCCACGTGTCCTCATTCAGTACTCTGTCGCGCCGGCCTCCGGCCGGCTCACGACGGGGTGGTCGTTCGGTGCGTCATGGTTCATGATCGTTGCACGCCTGGTCGGCGTCGCGCAACGCTCCCGCAGGTCAGGCCGGTAGCTCCGCCTCCGGTGTCGCCTCGACCAGCGCGCGCGTGCAGGGGTGCTGCGGGGAGCGGAAGATCTCGTCGGACGGGCCGGTCTCGACGATGCGGCCGCGCTGCATGACGGCGACGCGGTCGCTGTAGAGCCGGATCACCGCCAGGTCGTGGCTGACGTGGAGGAACGAGATCCCCTGGTCGCGCTGCAGGTCGGCCAGCAGGTTGAGGATCTGGGCACGCACCGACACGTCGAGCGCCGAGGTCGGCTCGTCCGCGATGATCAGGGCCGGCTTGAGGGCGAGCGCGCGCGCCACGGCGACGCGCTGGAGCTGCCCGCCGGACGCCTCGTGCGGGTAGCGCCCCAGGTAGTCGGCGCCGGGGCCGACCGACTCCAGCAGCGCGGCCAGCTCGGCTGTCGACGTCGTCTCGCCGTGCGCACGGAAGACGTTCTCCAGCGTCTGCCGCACGGTCTGCCGCGGGTTCAGCGACGCCAACGGATCCTGGAAGACCATGGCGACGTTGCGCCGCAGCCGCCGCAGTCCTCGCCGACTGAGGCGGGCGATGTCCTGCCCGTCCGTACGGACGGTGCCGGACGTCGGCACCACCAGGCCGTTGGCCATCCGCGCCAGCGTGGACTTGCCCGAGCCGGACTCACCGACCAGGCCGAGCGCCTCGCCCCGCTCGACGTGGAGCGAGACGCCGTCGACGGCGAGGAAGCCCTTGCGCCCGCGTCCGAACCCACCGGCGGCGCGGTAACGCTTGCTGACGTCGGTCATCTCCAGGATCGGCTCGCTCACCGCGCGACCTCCTTCAGTGCGGGGAGACGATCGAGGTGGCAGGCCGCAAGGTGCAGGCCGCCGCCCTCGCTGGTCGGGCGGACGGTGGGCAGCGGTGCCTCGACGACACAGCGCTCGCCGACTTGGTCCGCGAGGCCGCAGCGCGGCGCGAAGGCGCAACCCGGCCCGGCGTCGCGCAGCGACGTGGGCGCGCCGGGGATGGCGCGGAGCCGGGTCCGCTCCCCTCCAGTGTCGAGCCGGGCGTCCAGCCGCGGCGTGGCCGCGCGGAGACCGGCGGTGTACGGGTGGGCGGGCTGATCGAAGATGTCGCGGAGGCTGCCGTACTCGGCCTGGCGGCCGGCGTACAGCACGAGGACGTCGTCCGCCGCGCTCCCCACAACCCCGAAGTCGTGGCTGATCAGGAGCATCGCCATGCCGTACTCCTGCTGGAGCTCGCGGAGCAGGGCCAGGATCTGCGCCTGCACCGTCACGTCGAGCGCGGTGGTCGGCTCGTCGGCGATGAGGAGCGCCGGCCGGTTCACCAGGGCCATCGCGATCACCGCGCGTTGCCGCATGCCGCCGGAGAACTCGTGCGGGAAGCGGCGTACGGCGTCCGCGGGCTCGGGGATGCCGACCCGGTCGAGCATCTCGACCGCACGGGCCCGCGCGGCGCGGCGGGTGACCGACGGGTCGTGCAGGCGGACCGCCTGGGCGATGTGCGCGCCGATGTCGAGGTACGGGCTGAGCGCGGACATCGAGTCCTGGAACACCATGGCCACGTCAGAGCCGCGGGCCCGGCGCAGCTCGCGCTCGTCGGCGGAGAGCATCTCCCGGCCGGCGACGACGATCCGGCCCCGGGCGCTCGCCCCGCGCGGCAGCAGCCGCATGATCGCCCGGCCGGTGATCGTCTTGCCCGACCCCGACTCGCCGACCACGGCGAGCGTGCGGCCGCCGTCCAGGCTCACGGAAAGGTCCCGGACGACATCGGCGGTGACGCCGCCGCTGGTGAACGATACGCACAGGTCCTCGACCTGGAGTACGGGGTCAGGCACGGCGGATCCTCGGATCGAGAAGCGGCATCAGCAGGTCGGCGATCAGGTTGCCGACGATGATGAGGAAGGCGGAGAAGAGCGTCACCCCGACGACGATGCTCAGGTCGGACTCGTTCACGCCGGACAGCAGCAGGTCGCCGAGCCCGTGCAGGCTGAACACCCTCTCCGCGATCACCGACCCGCCCAGGAGCGCGGTGACGTCGAGCGCGAACATCGCCACGACCGGCACCATCACGCCGCGGACGGCGTGCCGGTTCACCTGCCGGGTCGACGCGCCGCGCGCGGTCATCGCGACGAGGTGGTCGGCCGATAGCTCGTTGAGGAGCTGGGTGCGGGTGACCCGGATGTAGCCGGCGGCGAGGATGAACGACAGCACCATCCACGGGCCGATCAGGTGCCAGGCCCAGTCCGTCGGTGACTCCGAGAACGACACGAAGCCGGAGTACGGCAGCGCGTTGAGCATGAAGCCGAAGACCTGGACGACGAGCAGGCCGACGAGGAAGGTCGGCACCGACAGCCCGAACATCGCGAAGCCGGTCGAGAACCGGTCGACGATCCCGCCCTTGCGTATCGCCGACAACGCGCCGAGGCCGATGCCCACGACGAGGCACAGGACGGCCGCGCCGAACGCGAGCGACAACGTGACGGGCAGCCGCTCGGCGATGAGCGTCGTGACGTCGCTGCGGTTCGGGAACGAGTAGCCGAAGCAGGGCGCGTCGCAGTGCACCTGCTGGGCGCCCTCGCCGTACGTACGGCCGACGAAGAGGCCCTTCACGAACTCGGTGTACTGCCACACCACGCTCTGGTCGGTCTGCATGTAGGCGCTGACCTTGGCCCGGGTCTCGGGCGGGCACGGCTTGCCGCACATGGCGCGGGCCGGGTCCTTCGAGGCCCCGAAGAAGAGGGCTATCGTCACGAAGGCGATCGCGAGGAGCATGAACACCGCGGTGACCATGCGGCGGGCGATATAGGCGATCATGCAGCATCCTCCGTGCGCACGTCGAGGACGTCGCGGAGCGCGTCACCGGCGAGCGTGGCGCCGAATACGATCAGGAACACCACGGCGCCCGGGAAGAGCATGTACCAGACGTCCGCACCGCTGTAGATCCACGGCAGCGAGTCCGAGAGCAGCTTGCCGAGGTCGGGGACGTCGCCACGCAGGCCGACGCCGAGGAACGACAGTCCCGCGACGACGCTGACGTTGCCGGGCAGTGACATCGCGAACAGGACGACGACCAGGCCGAAGAGGTGCGGCAGCATCTCGCGGCGGATGATCTGCCAGGGCGGAGCCCCGGTCGCGCGCGCCGCCTCGACGAAGGCGCGGGCGTTGATGGCGCCGGCCTGGGCGCCGATGATCCGGGCCGGGACGGTCCAGCCGAAGAAGGCCAGTACCAGCACGAGGACCAGGCCCCGCGGCATCTCCGGCGGCACGATCGCCATGATCGCGATGACGAACATCAGGCCCGGGAAACCGAACATGAAGTCGATCACCCGCCCCGCGACGGCGTTGAGCCAGCCGCCGAAGTACCCAGTCGCCGTACCGAGGACGGCGGCGAAGGCGATCGACAGGATGCTCGCCCCGAACGCGATGAACAGCGACGAGCGGATGCCGTAGACGATCTGGGCGAACAGGTCGACGCCCGTCACCGGGACGACGCCGAGCCAGTGGTCGGCGCTGACGCCGCCGAAGGCGCCCAGCGGACGGCCGCCGTCCGGGTTGAGCAGGTCGGTGTGCAAGGTGCTCGGGTCCTGTCCCTCGATCCGCACGAGCAGCGGGGCGCAGAGCCCCGCGACGAGTGGCACGACCAGCATGGCCAGGCCGGCGACGCCGGACCGCTTCCGGAAGAAGCGGCCGAGGACCGACCGCTTCCGGAGAAAGCGGCCGAGGGCCGGCGTACCCCGGCCCTCCGCCTGCTGGATCTCAGCGATCGACACGGACGACCAGCTCGTTCGCGAACGGCGGGTAGGCGGGGATGAAGTAGTTCTGGATCTTCGAACCGGCCAGGGCCTGTGTGCGCTGCACGAGGATCGGCACGATCGGGGCGTCCTCCATGATCTGCTTGTCGATCGCGGCCCACATCTCGGCGGCCTTGTCGAGGTTCGGCTCCGCGATCGCGGCGTCCATCGCGGCGTCCACCTTGGGGTTGGAGAACTTCGAGGCGTTGCCGCCGCCGTTGCCGATCTCGCTCGACGCGAACAGCGGCTGGATGGTGCTCATGCCGCTCGGGAAGTCCGCTCCCCAGCCGTTCGTCGTCATGTCGTAGTCGCCGTCGGCGGACGAGATGAGCTCGTACCAGGTGTCGCCGTCGAGGCCCTTGAGATCGACCTTGACGCCGACTCGCGCCAGCGAGTTCTTGATGCTCTGGGCTTCCTTCTCCTCGATCGCACTCACGTCGGTCGGGTAGGTCAGCGTGAGCTTCAGGTTGGAGACGCCGGCGTCGGCGAGCAGTTCCTTCGCCTTGTCGACGTTGCCGATGTCACCGCCGTCGTACAGGTTGTACTCGGTGTAGCCGGGGATGCCGGGCGTCATGATGGTCGAGGTGATCTGGCCGCCGAACTTCGGGCCGCCGTACACGCTCTGCAGCTCGGCCTTGTTGATCGCGTAGTTGATCGCCTGCCGCACGCGGACGTCGGAGAGGACCGGGCGCTTGACGTTCATGGCGAGGTAGCGGAAGTAGCCCGACGGGCTGTTGGCCATGCGGTTGGAGATCGACGGGTCGGACTCGATCCGCTGGAACTGCGACGGCGAGATGAGCGCGTTGCTGATCGCGGTCTTGTCCTCGCCCTTGTCGTCGATGAGGCGCTGCACGATCGTGTCGTTGTTCAGGCCCATGTCGAGGACGATCTTGTCCGGGCCGGCGAACCGTACCTGGTCGGTGTCGGCCTTCCAGTTCGGGTTGCGCTCCAGCACCGCCTGCGAGCCCTTGCGGAAGCTCGTCACCTGGTACGGGCCGCTGGCGACCGGGTGCTCGCCGTACGTCTCCGGCTCGGTGTCGGCCGCAGCCGGCACCGGCGCGAAGGCCGGCATGCTGACGATCCACGGCCAGTTGCCGAACGGACGCGTCAGGTGGAAGACGATCTTGTGCTCGTCGACGACCTCGATGGAGTCGAGCTCCTTGCCGTCGTACGGGCCGTCGTAGTCGGTGCCGCCGACCAGCAGCGTCTTGTGGTAGCCGAGGCCACCCTGAAACATCGGCGCGAACGACCGCTCGATGCCGTACTTCACGTCCTGCGCGGTGATCGGGCTGCCGTCGGAGAACTTCAGGCCCTCCTGCAGCGTGAAGGTCCACGTCTTGCCGCCGTCGTCCGTCGTACCGGTGTCGGTGGCGAGGTCCGGCACGAGGACCGTGTCCTTGTCCGGGAACGTCTGCCACGACGTCAGCCCGCGGTGCACCCACCGCAGCCGGGTGGTCGGCACCATCTGCGCCTTGGCGGTCTCGAAGGACTCGTTCGCGCGCCGCGAGAGGTAGTACAGGGTCCCGCCCTGGGGCGCGGACTCGAGCGCCGTCGTGTTCTTGTCCTTCGTCGGCTCGGTGGACTGCGAGTTCGCGTTGCAGCCCGCCATCACGAGGGCCAGGACGAGCGCGAGCCCTGCGGGCGCCACTCTCCGGGATCGATTCGCCATAGATCGCGCTTCCTGTGAGGCGGTCCCGATCGCGTCGGGTCCGCTACGTGGATCTCAGGAAGGGAGTCTGTTGGCGGGCGAGAGCGCGCGTCCATCGAGGAATTCTGCAGGGGACCTTTCAGAAAATCTGAAAGATCGCGGAGATCTGCGCGCGGGGCGTCCACGATAGTGCGGCGGTCCCAGTGGCGGGAAGACCGCGGCGCAGACCCGCGGCCCCAGCTCCGGGAGAGCACGCAGTCCTTCGGCCGCCAGCGCGAGGTTCTCGTCAGTCGCGGGCATTTCCGCTCCCGACCGCAACATGCTAGCTAGCATGCCAACCGGCATGCTGCTTGCATGCTCGTCCATGTCGGTGACCGGCGTCGATTCCGTGTCGCAACGACCGAACTACAAGATCTGGTAGCGCGTGAACTCGTGCTGCAGACCGGAACCAGGCGATGGGCACGCTACGAACTGTCCCAGCGATCGCGCGGCCGCACCTTCGCGGGGACTCCAGCTACCGCACGGAGCGACCGACGTCCGCAGTTGCCGGACGCGCTCAGTGACGAGACGCTCTCAAGAGCCGAGCTGGCCCGCCGCACCGGACTAACCGATGGAACGGTAGGAAACGCGGGTCGGAGGGATCGGCTGCGTCGCGGCGAGAGATTTCTCCGGGGCCGTGTCGATCCGCGGGCCGCTCGTTCGACGTGTGGGTGCGAGGGCCGAGAGGCGGCCCCGCCGGACGAGGAGAACGCGATGCCGAAGTACCTGCTGATCACGCGGGGCACCGACGAGTCGAACGCGGCCATGATGGCCAACATCGACGAGATGATGGCCACGACCCGCCAGTTCATCGAGGAGATGGTCAAGGCCGGCGTTCTCCTCGCGGCGGAAGGGCTGGACGATCCGGGGCAGGGCGTCGTGGTGGACTTCAGCGGCGAGGCCCCGGTGGTCACGGACGGGCCGTACGGCGAGACCAAGGAACTGTTCGGGGGCTTCTTCCTGCTCGACGTCGCCTCGAAACAGGAGGCGGTCGAGTGGGCCAAGCGGGTCCCGGCGGCCCCCGGGTCCAAGATCGAGGTCCGGCGGGTGCCCGGGAGCGACGAGGTCCCGCAGGTCGACAAGTGATCATCAAGGACTGGGCCGGGCGCGAGAGCAACGGCCAGATCTGATGGGTACGGCCGATATCGAGGCCGTCTGGCGGATCGAGTCGGCGCGGATCGTCGCCGCGCTGACCCGGTTCACCGGCGATTTCGAGCTGGCCGAGGACGCGGCCCAGGAGGCGGTGGCCGAGGCGCTGGTGTCGTGGCCGCTCGCCTCTCCGGCGAATCCGGCCGGCTGGCTGATGGCCACGGCCCGGCGGCGGGCGATCGACGCGATCCGCCGCCGGACCGCCCTCCAGGACCGATACGCCCTGCTGGCGGTCGACTCGGCGATTGACGAAGAAATCGATCCCGACAAGATCGATGACGACGTGCTGGCGCTGATGTTCGTCAGCTGCCACCCGGTGCTCTCCCCCGAGGCCCGGGTGGCGCTGACCCTGCGCGTGGTCGGCGGCCTGTCCAGCGAGGAGATCGCCCGCGCGTTCCTCGTACCCGTGCCGACCGTGCAGGCCCGCATCACCCGGGGCAAGAAGACGATCGCGGCGGCCGGGGTGCCGTTCGAGCTGCCGCCGGCCGCCGAGCGCCGGGAGCGGCTGGGCGGCGTGCTCAGCGTCATCTACGTGATCTTCACCGAGGGGTCGACGGCCACGTCGGGCGACCGGCTGCTGCGCCCCGACGTCGCGTACGAGGCGATCCGGCTGGCTCGCACGCTGGCCGCGCTGCAGCCGGACGAGCCGGAGGTGCACGGCCTGCTGGCGTTGTGCGAGCTGACGGCCGCGCGTTTCCCGGCCCGGACCGGCCCGGACGGTTCGCCGGTCCTGCTCGACGAGCAGGACCGGCGGCGGTGGGACTTCTCGGCGATCCGCCGTGGGCTGGCCGCGCTGGCCAAGGCATCGACTCGCGGCCTCGGCCCCTACGGCCTGCAGGCCGCGATCGCCGCCACCCACGCGTCGGCGCCCTCGGTCGAGGCGACCGACTGGGACCGGATCGTGGTGCTCTACGAGGCACTCGGCCGGGTCGCACCCTCGCCGGTGGTCGAGCTCAACCGGGCCGTCGCCGTTGCCATGGCCTCGGGCCCGGCGCAAGCGCTGGCCATCGTGGAGGAGCTGATCGCCTCGGACCGGCTCCCCGGTTCGCATCTGATCCCGACCGTACGCGGTGAGCTGCTGGCCCGACTCGGACGGCGACCGGAGGCGCGCGCCGAGCTGGAGCTGGCGGCCCGGCTGTGCGCCAACCAGCGCGAACGCTCAGTGCTGCTGCGCAAGGCGGCCACGCTGAGCTGACTTCTCCAGCTCGGCCGGCCGGGACTCAAGCGCGGCCCGGATGCCGTCGATCGCATCGGCCCCGACGACCGAATCCCCGAATGCGGACGGCGGGAGCGCGGCGACCCCGGGGAGAAACTCGCCCACGGTCGGCGCGTAGACCTCGTCCGGGACCGACCGTGGCGGTTAACGACGAGTCCTTACAGGGTGACGACCACCTTGCCCGCGGGATGGCCCTCGGAGAGGTGGTGGATCGCGTCGGATGCTTCCGCGAGGGGATAGGCGCGGTCGATGACCGGGGTGACGGCGCCGGACTCGATGAGCCGTCCCAGTTCCTCGAGGTCCTCGGCGCGTTCCCTGGCGGTCAGGCCGCGCAGCCGCTGACCGACGAACATCGAGACCAGCGGCGCGCGCAGCTGACGCTCGAAGCCGCCGGACAGTGGATACCTGGCGTGCCCGCCCCCGACGATCACCAGCGTCCCGCGCGGGGTCAGGGCACGCCGTAGCAGGGACAGCGGACGGTTCCCGGCGGTGTCGATGACAACGTCGTAGCGCGCACCGTCGCGGTCGATCTCGTCACGGGCATAGTCGATGACGTCCTCGGCGCCCAGAGATCGCACCAGGTCGGACTTGGCCGCACCGCACACTCCGGTCACCCTCGCGCCGGACGCCGTGGCGATCTGCACGGCGAACGACCCCACGCCTCCCGACGCCCCGATCACCATCACCCGCTGTCCCGGCCGTACGCGGCCGCAGTCGCGGACGCTCTGCAGGGCCGTCATCCCCGAGACCGGCACCGCGGCGGCCTGCTCGAACGACAGTCCGGCCGGCTTTGGCGCGAGCCGTCCCTGCGGCGCGCTCGCGTACTCGGCGAACGAGCCGCTCTCGCAGGTGCCGTACACCTCCTGCCCGGGCCGGAACCGGGTCACCCGAGCGCCGACGGCGGCCACCACCCCGGCGACGTCACGGCCGCGCACCGGGACCTTGGGCCGGCGCAGCCCGAACCCCATGACGCGCATGAGGTACGGCCGGCCGGTCATGAGGATCCACACGCCCGGATCCACACCGGCGGCACGGACCTCGACGAGCACCTCGTCGTCGCTGATGGACGGCCGGTCGACGTCCCGCAGTTCGAGCACGTCGGCCGGGCCGTACGCGTCCTGAACGATGGCCTTCATGTCGTCTCCTCGGGAAGGTCGGGGTACTGGAACACGTCGTCGAGCGGAACGCCGAACGCCCGGGCGATTCGGAAGGCCATCTCCAGCGACGGGGAGTATCGGCCCTGTTCGATGGCGATGACGGTCTGCCGGGTCACGCCGATACGCTCGGCCAGTTCGGCCTGGGTCATCTCGTCGTGCGCGAACCGCAGCGCGCGGATGCGGTTCGTGACGCGGGTCGGCTTCACCACTGCGGAAAGCTCCTGCGATAGAGAACGATCTTGGTGGTCGTGCCGAGAACCGCCGACAGCACGAAGCAGAGGTAGACCACGTTGGCGATCCAGAACCGGTCCCACCCGGCCATCGCCATGAGCATCGCCGCCACCGCGCCGATGATGACGAACGACTGACCGGTGTAGTCGCCGAGCCGCCCGATCTCCCTGTCCCGCACGTCCTTGGCGCGGGACGCTCCCGGGTTCACGATCGCCATCCCGATCTCGGCCACGATCGACGCGGTGATCGACCCGCCGACTGACCACAGCAGAGCGGCGGCGTACGGCACGGCGGGCACCGGGCCTCCCCCCGCCCGGTTCAGGATGACGCCCACGTACGCGGCGTACGAGAGCACGGCGACGACCAGCCTGATCCAGGCACGCTTCTCCTCGTGTGTCATGACCGACCCCTCGATGTACAGAATCTTTGACACCGCAAAGGTAGCGAATCTTTTACCTCATGTATAGAACTTTTTACATCGGAGCTTCGTGTCGAGTCGTTCCGATCCACCACCGCCTCCGGTCTCCATCGCTCTCTGGCGCAGTTGGCTTTCCACCCTGGTCATGTGCGGTCAGGGCATCGCCGACCTGGTCTGCCGCACCGACACCCACGACCGCCGGCGGGTCACGTGCATGGTGTACGAGGTGGCCACCTTCCAGACCCTGCGCGAGCAGCTGCGCCGCAAGGAGATCTGGGTCGTCGGCGCCGACCGGTGGCGCGACCCGGACGAGGACCCGCCCGCCGACTACGAGTCCCGCCGCGCCGAGCACTATCGCGCGCAGTGGCGGTTGGTCGTACATCGCCACGGTTCGGCAAAATTGCTGATGTGCGAGTCGGATTGCTCGGACCGTTCGAGGTCCGGAACCGCGATGGTGTCGTGGTAGAGGTTCCTGGGATTCGGCTGCGCGCACTGCTGGCCGCACTCGCCCTCGAACCTGGCCGGATCATCACCCGGGCGAGGCTGGTGGACTGGATCTGGGGGCGACGGCCGCCCGCGGACGAAGTGAATGCCTTGCAGGCGTTGGTGTCCAGGCTGCGCAGGGTGTTGCCGGACGCTGTGATCGAGGCGGATTCCGGCGGGTACCGGCTGGTCGTGGCTCCTGATGCCGTGGACGTATGCCGGTTCGAGCACCTGGTCGGTCAGGCCCGTGCCGCCGAGCCTGCGGCGCGGGCGGATCTGCTGCGTTCGGCCTTGGCATTGTGGCGCGGGACGGCCATGGCGGACATCTCACTGCAAGACAACGATGCGTTCGACTCCGCGGTCGCGCGTCTGGACGAACTCTACGTCGCCGCGCTCGCGGATCGGGTGGATGCGGACATTCGCCTCGGCCGCGGCTCGGAGTTGATCTCCGAGCTGACCGAGCTGGTCGCCACGTATCCGCTGCGGGAGGGGTTCGTGGCGGCCTTGATGCGAGCGCTCGCCGACGCGGGTCGTGGGGCTGAGGCGTTGACCGTGTACCAGCGGACGCGTGAGCGGCTCGCCGAGGAGTTGGGAACCGATCCATCGGCCGAGCTCTCCGCGCTGCACACCGCGTTGCTGCGGGGCGAGCTGGGCGAGCGGGCGGAGCACCGCAGGACGAACCTGCGCGCCGAGCTGACGAGTTTCGTCGGCAAGGACGACGACATCTCCGCGGTCGCCGGTCTGGCCATCAGGCACCGACTGGTCACCTTGACGGGGGCGGGTGGCTCCGGCAAGACAAGGCTGGCCACGGAGACCGCGCGGACGATACTCGCCGAGCTGCCGGATGGGGCATGGCTGGTCGAATTGGCCTCTGTGCGGGCAGGCGGTGACCTGGGGCAGGCCGCCCTGACCGCGATCGGCCTGCGTGACCAGGCACTGCTCGGTGACGCTCGGGGCGGAGAACCGATGGATCGGCTCATCGCCGCGGTCCGGGAGCGCGCGATCTTGCTGATCCTGGACAACTGCGAGCACGTGATCGAGGAAGCCGCGGCTTTCGCTGATCGGCTTCTGGGGGAGTGCCGGAGGCTGCGGATCCTGGCCACGAGCAGGGAGCCGCTCGGTATCACCGGGGAGGTGCTCTGGCCGGTCGAGCCACTCGCGCTGCCCGCCAAGGAGGCGGACCTCTCCGAGGTCGGGTCCTCGCCCGCGGTGCGGCTGCTGCGGGACCGCGCGGGTCTGGTGCGCAAGGACATCGGCTCCGACGCGCACACCTTGTCGGCCATGGCGCGGATCTGCCGGGCGTTGGACGGGATGCCGCTGGCGATCGAACTGGCCGCGGCGCGGCTGCGCACCATGACCGTCGATCAGCTGGCACGCGGCCTCGATGACCGTTTTCGTCTGTTGACCGGCGGCAGCCGTACGGCGCTCCCCCGGCACAAGACGCTGCGCGCGGTCGTGGACTGGAGCTGGGATCTGTTGACCGAGGCCGAACGTGCCGTACTGCGGCGGCTCTCGGTGTTCTCCGGCGGGGCGAGCCTGGAAGCGGCCGAACGGGTGTGCGGGGACGAGGCGTTCGCCGGCGAGCAGGTGCTCGACCTGCTTACCGCGTTGATCGAGAAGTCGTTGCTGCTCGCCGACGGCGAGGGCACACCGCGCTACCGGATGCTCGACACCATCAGGGAGTACGCGGCGCACCGGCTCGCCGAAGCAGGGGAGTCCGAGCCGGTGCGCCGGGCGCACCTCGCCTACTTCACCGAGTTGGCCGAGACGGCCGATCCGCACCTGCGCCGGGCCGAGCAGCTGGAATGGCTGGCCACGCTCGAGGCCGAGCACGACAACGTCAATGCGGCCCTGCGCGGGGCGATCGCCGAGGGATGGGCCCAGGAGGCGATGCGGCTGGTCGGGGCCGCGGGCTGGTACTGGTTCCTCAGTGGGCGCAGGGCCGAGGGCACCGAGTTGAGCACCGCGGCGGCCTCGCTGCCCGGTGAGGTGTCCGATGAGGTGCGGGCGCTGGCGTACACCATCGTGACAGTGTTCCTGACCTCCGGGGTCGGCCGCGATCAGTATCAGGCGCAGGAGTGGATCCACGAGGCGTACCGGGTCACCCGGCGCAGCGGGTCTCGCCACCCCATGCTCGGGTTCGTCGGGCTTTGGGAGCGGATGCTGCAGGAGCCGACGGGGTTCCTGCCCACGTTGGAGCCGCTCCTCGCAGACGATGATCCATGGGTGCGCGCGCAGGCCAGGCTCACTCGTGGCCGATTCCGGCTCACGCTCGGCGGCGACGAGACCGGCGTGGACATCGACGCCGAAATCGCCCTTGCCGAGTTCCGCACGCTGGGTGACCGGATGGGGATCTCGTTGGCGCTGACGTTCCTGGCCGATCGGCTCGCCATGTGCGGCGAGTTCGCACGCGCGTGTGAGCACTACGAAGAGGCGGGCACGGCGCTGACCGAGCTGGGCGTGAGGGAGGAAGTGGTCAGCCTGCGGGTACGGCAGGCTCAGCTGTACTGGCTGCTCGGCGACGAGCGATCCAGCACGTCCGCCATGGCCGAAGCGCAGCGGTGCGCGGGCGGGATCACCTGGCCCGACGCGCTTGCCGAACTGGCGCTCTCGAAGGCGCAGCTGGCGCGCTGGCGCGGCGACCCGGATGAGGCACGCCGGCACCTGGCCACGGTGCTGGCGGTGCCGGGCAACGTGGAAACGAACGACTTCATCCGCGCCAAGGCCATGGACCTGTACGGCTACCTCACCGAGGACCTCGACCAGGCCCGTGCGCATTGGAGCGAGGCGTTCCGCACGGCGGTGGAGGCGGCGTATCACCCGCTGATCGCCGAGGTGCTGATCGGGATCGCGGATCTCGCCCTGCGCCAGGGACAGTACGAGCAGGCCGTGCGATTGCTCGCGGCGAGCGACGGCGTGCGCGGCACGCCGGATCGTTCGATGCCGGACGTTTCCAGGATCACCGCGGAGACGCGGAATCGCCTGGGTGAAACGGTGTTCACCGAGGCGATCCGTGACGGGCAGCGGCGGGACTGGCGTGAGCTGGCCGAGATCACGCTCGCTTCGTGAACGACGCGCGCGCCCACACCCAGCCGATCAACATGATCCCCACACACCAGGCGATCGCCGTGATGGCCGAGCCCGCCGACGGCGAGCCGGTCAGCAGCCCGCGCAGGGTTTCGATGATCGAGGTGAACGGCTGGTACTCGGCGAACTGCCGCGCACCCGGCCCCATCTTGTCGGCCGGCACGAACGCGCTGCTCAAGAAGGGAAGGAGCATCAGCGGGACGCCGACGAGCCCCGCGCTTTCCGGTGACTTCGACGCGAGACCGAACGCGACGGTCAGCCAGCTGATCGCCAGTACCGTCAACACGACGATGCCGATCACGCCGAGCCACTGCGAGAAACTCGCCGACGGCCGGAATCCCATCAGCAACGCGACCCCGATGACGAGCGTGATGGCCGCCAGGCTCCGTAGCATGGTCCCGATCACGTGCGCGTTCAGCACCGCGGCCCGGGACACTCTCATGACGCGAAGCCGGTTGATGAATCCGGTCGTCATATCGGAATTCACCGCGATCGCGGTGGGGCTGATGCCGTAGCAGATGGTCGTCAGGATCAACCCTGGCGTCGCGTAATCGGCATAGTCGACGCCGACGCTGAACGCGTCGCCGAGCACGTAGACCATCAGGAACATCAGAACGATCGGCATGATTATGGCGTTGAACAGCGCCAGGGGATTTCGCGTCGTGTGACGGAAGTTGCGCCGCAGCATG
Organism: Microtetraspora fusca; assembly: GCF_001570365.1. Classification (GTDB taxonomy): domain Bacteria; phylum Actinomycetota; class Actinomycetes; order Streptosporangiales; family Streptosporangiaceae; genus Microtetraspora; species Microtetraspora fusca. The sequence continues at coordinate 89,208 of NZ_BBYK01000055.1, forward strand.
GTCGCGGAATCTGAGATGACGTTCATCGTGCGTTGACCTTCGTGTTCGCGTGACCAGTAAGGGCGAGGAAGACGTCATCCAGGTCCGGTGTATGCACCGACAATTCCTCGACGTCGATGGAATGCCGATCGAGCCGATCGAGCAGCGCGCGCAATGACCTCACCCCGCCGTCGCCGGGTACCCGCAAGGTCAGCTCTTCGTCGTCCCTTGTGGACGCGGGCAGGACCTGTGCCGCGACGTCGAGTGCGTGCCGATCGGTGAACCGTAGCCGGACATGGCTGCCGGGAACCTGGCGCTTGAGCTCGTCGGCGGTGCCCTCCGCGACCAGCCGGCCCTGATCGAGTACGGCGATGCGGTCGGCGAGTTCGTCGGCCTCCTCGAGGTACTGGGTGGTGAGGAAGATGGTCGTACCGCCGGCGACCAGTTCCCGGATGATCTCCCACATGGTGCGGCGGCTGCGCGGATCGAGTCCCGTCGTGGGCTCGTCCAGGAAAATGATCTGCGGCTCGCCGACCAGCGTCATGGCAAGGTCCAGCTTGCGGCGCATGCCGCCGGAGTAGGACGCCGCCGGTTTGCTCGCCGCTTCACCCAGATCGAACCGGTCGAGCAACCGGTCGGCGATTCGTTTGCCCTCCGCCTTGGGCAGGTGCAGGAGATCCGCCATCAGCAGCAGGTTCTCCTCGCCGGTGAGCAGGTCGTCCACCGAAGCTAACTGCCCGGTGACCCCGATCGCCGCGCGCACCGCCTTGGTTTCCGTGACCACGTCGTGCCCGGCGACGACCACCTTCCCGGCGTCGGGGGTCAGCAACGTGGTCAACACGTTCACCGTCGTGGTCTTCCCGGCGCCGTTGGGCCCGAGCAGGGCGAAGATCGTACCGGCCCGGACATCCAGGTCGATGCCGTCGAGCACGACCTTGTCCTTGTATGCCTTTCGCAGCCCCGAGACCGCGATCGCTGAACCGTTCATGGCATCCACGATCGCCAGCCGCGCTGATACCGGGCCGTCGCCGTGCTGACACGGCCGCTGACACGAGCGAGGAACCGTCCGCCCGACTCTCAGCTGGCGTACCGGGTCCGGATCGGCGGCATCTCCAACACCGCGTCATCGGACGGCCCGGCCTCGCCCGGCGACACATGACCGAGGCCCTGACGATCACTTCTAGAGTGGCGTCGTGCAGCGTCTTGCCCTCTTCGACCTTGATCAGACGCTCATCGACCTGGATGCCGCGTTCGCGTTGTGGGCCGAGGAGTTCGCCGAACAGCACCGGCTCGGCCGCAAAGGCGTCCAGCACCTGATCAGGCTGAACCGCAACGGCCTCCCACACCGCGAGCTGTTCTTCGCCAAGGTCCGAGAGCGGTTCAAGCTGTCCGCTCCCGCGGTGAGCCTGTGGGCTGCCTACCGTCGGCGGATGCCGCATCTCGTCGAGTGCCGCCCCGAGGTGCTGACCGGACTCGCGGAGCTACGGGCGGCCGGATGGCGAGTGGGGATCATCACGAACGGCACCGCGGACAACCAACTCGGCAAGCTCCACAGGACCGGACTCGCGGAAGCGGTCGACGGCTATGCCGTGTCGGGCGTCGAGGGCGTCCGCAAGCCCGACGTCGGGCTGTTCGAGATCGCCGCGCAGCGGTGCGGGATGGCCTCGGGCGAAGGCGGATGGATGATCGGCGACAACCTCCTTGCCGACATCGAAGGAGGCCGCGCGGCCGGCCTGCGCACTGTGTGGATCGACCACGAGGGTCGGTCCGGCAAGGAACACCCGGCCGACCACGTGGTCTCCGACGTCATCGACGCCATCGCGCTGCTCCACGAACACGGCAGGCGTAGGCCGGGGTGTCGCCCGTAACTCACAACAGCGGCCGCGTGATCATTCTTGTTTCGTGCTGGTGCGACGTGCCGCTCAGTGATCGTGCCCTGACGTCTTTGAAGCGCTCCAGGCGCGTCGCTCAACGCTCGCGTCGGCGCCGAGCCTTGCCGCTCACGCCGCCGAACAGCGCCAGGCCCTTCACCACCACCACTGGCGCCGACGGGTCGACGTCCGGGCTGCCGTGCACATCGAAGCCGCCGAAGACGCCGACGCCGTTGCAGCGCACCTGCACCCCCTCGGGCAGGATGATCTCGGCCCCACCGAAGATCGCGTTGACCGTGATCTCGACCTCTCTCGCCTCGAACTCGGCGTCGGTCAGATCGAACTGCAGGCCGCCGAAGATGGCCAGCGCTTTGGTCCGCCGCCGTACCCGCCAGCGCCCCTTGCGCTGGGCACCGCTGAAGATGGCGACGACGTTCTCGGACTCGGAGCTCGCACCCTGCACGTAGGACACCGGGCTCGCGGTCGGACGGTGCCGGTCGATCTGTAGGTCGTGGGTGAGGATCTCGAGCTCTCCCATGGTCTTGGCCTGGTAAAGCCTGTCCAGCCGCTCGGAGTACTCCTCGTGACTCAGCTGACCGGTGCTCAGGGCTTCACCAAGCAGGGCGGAGACCTGCTCCCTGTTGCTGTCCGAGGCGCGCAGATGCGACATCTGGGAGTCCCTGGGCTGAGGGGGATTTTCCATGCTGGTCACGATAGTTCTCATTCATCCTGACGGGGATCTCGCCAAGGGCCCAAGTTAGGTGTTCCCAGTGCCGGTTGCCTAGGTATTGGGCTCCTGTACGGCTCCGCTTCACCCTTTTCGTGATCTTGAGTCCAGGCGACCAGATCGGCAGCTCTCCTCAAGCGGGTGATCGGCGGGCACGCCGCGGAGGGAAGCGCGGGCTCGTCTGCCTCGGCCGGGCCCCGGCTGTTAGGCGAAGCTAACCTTAGATAACCTCAGGCGGGGAGGTGTCATGAAACCGGGTGAGTTCGCCAAAGGTGCATTGATGCGGCTGTGCCAGGTGACCGGTGACCGACGACATCGCCGCCGACTGGCCGAGCTCGGATTCGTGCCGGGTGCGGTGCTGTCGGTGCTGAACCGGGGCATGCACGGCGGGCTCGTCCTGGCCCTCGGTGACGGCCGGGTGGCCGTCGACGCCCTCACGGCCGCGACACTGGTCGTGGAGCCGGCCGGTGAATGAGCGACCGCTGGCCAAGGCGCTGCTGACCAAGCCCTGCTGTGAGGACGACACCCCCGGCAATGTCAGTGCGGGCGACCCGCGGGTCGCCCTCGTCGGCAATCCCAACGTGGGCAAATCGACCCTCTTCAACGTGCTCACCGGGGCACGGCAGCGGGTCGGCAACTGGCCGGGCAAGACGGTCAGCGTGGCGCAGGGCACCTGGCGCTCGCCCCACGGCGACATCACGCTCATCGACCTGCCCGGTACCTACAGCCTGCTGCCCGGTTCCCCCGATGAGGCGCTGACCAGGGACCTGCTCGTCGACCGGGGCATGGACGGCCGCCCCGACCTGGTCGTGATCACTGTCGACGCCGCCAACCTCGCCCGGAACCTCTACCTGCTCGCCCAGGTGATGGAGACGGGCGTGCCGCTCGTCATCGCGCTCACCATGGTCGACATCGCGAAGAGCCGGGGCATCCGCATCGACGCCGGACGGCTGGCCGAGCTTGTCGACGCGCCTGTCGTGCCCCTCGTGCCCCGCCGAGGCGAGGGTGTGGACGAACTCGCCCGCGTGATCGGGGAGGCCCTGGCCGCTCCCCGCAGGCCGGCCGTACCTGTCCTGGGTGCCGACCTCGAAGCTGCGCTGGCGTCGGTCACCGCCGAGGTGCCCGACGACGTCGCCGGCCGCTATCCGGCCCGCTGGCTGTCGATCGCGCTGCTCGCGGGAGAGACCGTTCCCGGCGTTCCGGAGGAGACCACCGCCGCCGCACGCGCCCTCGGCGCCGCCTTGAGCACGGACGACGAGTTGGACGACCCGGAGCTCGTGATCGCCGAGCAGCGCTACGCATGGGTGCACGAGGTGATCGCGGACGTCGTGACCCGAAACGGCGCCGGGCGCGCCACCTGGTCGGACCGGACGGACCAGGTGCTGACCTCCCGGTGGTTCGGGCCGCCGATCTTCCTGGGCGTCATGTGGGCGGTGTTCGTACTCACCACGACCGTGGCGGAGCCGCTCATGACCGGCCTCCAGGGGTTCTTCGACGGCCCGGTCGCCACAGGGGCGGGCCGCCTGCTGGACGCGATGGGAGCCGGCGACGCGATCCGGGGCCTGGTGATGAACGGCCTCATCTCGGGCGTCGGGCAGGTGCTCTCCTTCGTCCCCCTGATGGCCATCATGTTCGTGCTGCTGTCCGTGCTGGAGGACTCCGGCTATCTGGCCAGGGCGGCGTTCGTCGTCGACCGGCTCATGCGGCTCATCGGCCTGCCCGGTCGCGCGTTCCTTCCGTTGATCGTCGGCTTCGGCTGCAACGTGCCCGCCCTGGCCGGCACCCGCATCCTGTCCGACCGGCGGCACCGCCTCCTGACCGGCCTGCTGATCCCGTTCGTCACCTGCAGCGCCCGGCTCACGGTCTACGTTCTCGTGGCGACCGCCTTCTTCGGCAGCGCCGCCGGCACGGTCGTCTTCGCGATGTACGTGTTGTCGATCGCCCTGGTGATCGGGATGGGTCTTCTGCTCCGCGGCACTCTCTTCCGCGGCATGGCCGAGGAGCCGCTCGTCCTCGACCTGCCGCCGTACCGCCTGCCCGCCGTACGGGTGATCGGCGCGCAGACGTGGGTCAAGCTGCAGGCCTTCCTCAAGACGGCCAGCGGGATCATCGTCGCCACGGTCACGCTCGTGTGGCTGCTGTCGTCGATCCCGTTCGGAGGCCATGGCTCGTTCGGCCGTACGCCGATCGAACACAGCGTTTTCGGCGCCGCCTCGCACGCCGTCGCACCCGCCTTCGCCCCCGCCGGGTTCGGCGACTGGCACGCCTCCGCCGCCCTGATCACCGGGTTCGTCGCCAAGGAGGCCGTGGTCTCCACGATGGCCCAGACGTACAGCATGAGCGAACCGGCCGACGGACACGAACCGAACGGGCTCGGGGCCGCCCTGCGGGGCACCATCGAGCAGACCTCGCGCGGCCATCCGATCCCCGCCGTGCTGGCGTTCCTGGTGTTCCTGCTCGCCTATACGCCGTGTATGACGACCGTCGCCGCCCAGCGCACCGAGATCGGCGGACGGCTGACCCTCTTCGGCATCGGCATGCAGCTCACGCTGGCCTGGCTGCTGGCGGTGGCGGTGTTCCAGGTGGGAAGTCTCTTCCTGTGAGCGCGCTGCGCAGGGTCCTCGAAGAGATCACCGCGGCCCGCGGCGGGACGAGTCTGGACGAGATCGCCCGACGGTTGGAGATCGGCCGCGACGAGGTCGACGCCATGGTCCGCTACTGGATCCGCAAGGGCCGCCTCTCAGCCGACGACATCGCGGCCGCCTGTCCGAGCGGCGGCTGCGGCGGCTGCGCCCTCGGCGACGACGGCAAGCCGGGGTGCGGCACGCGGCGGGACGGCCCGGTGCTGCTCGCCATCACCGTCCGCAGCCCAGAGCCCCCGGAGAACGGGAAATGACCGTCAGCGGCCGCTGACGGAATGACTCTCTGAGGCGCGTCCTGGCTCCGAGGCTGGGCGGCGGCCTCCGCTCGCCGGGGCCGTCGCCCAGCCTCAGCCTCGGGATCACAACGGTGCTTGATGGCTGACTCTCACGAAACACGAAGAGGCCCCCGCCGGACGGCTCCTGGAACGCGCCGATGGGCGGGGACTTTCCGCTCCCCAGGGTCTACAGCCCCATCCGATCGGGCAGAGGAGCCGTAGGGCCCTCGATCATGGGGTATTCGCCAGGATCCTGGTCACCCATCAGCGCCTACCGTCGAGATCCTCAGATACTTTCCGGGCGCCGATCACGCGCATGACGACCCCGATCAGGCGGCGGTTTTCCGGTGCGCCGCCACCGCCGCCGATCGTGAAGCGGCGACGGGTGTAGCTGTAGGCGATGCCGCTGCCCGGGTCGGCGAAGGACTGGGCGCCCACCGCGCCGCTGTGGCCGAAGGAATCGGCGCCCAGCTCCGGGTAACGGACTCCCATGGACTCGAAGCCGAGCAGGAAGTGGTCACGTTCGCCGGTCACCGCGTCCACGCCGGGCGTGTGCGGCTTGGTGAACTCGGCCAGGGTCGCGGCGTTGAGCAGTGGGGGCCGCCCGTCGATCTCGCCGATGGCCGCGGCGTACAGCTTGGCCAGCCCGCGCGCGTTCCCCACGCTCCCGGACGAGGTGGGGCCGAGCGCTCGGACGGCCCGAGTGTTGGCGAACTCGACCAGGTCCGTGGGTGAGGTCGCGTTCTGGTTGAAGGCGATGCCCATCAGGCTGTCCGGAGCGATCGGGCCGGCCAGGGCCTGCTTGTCCGCCGACAGCGGCTGCGCCGGCAGGTAGCGCGGTTCCTGCTCTTCGGGCAGGCCGAGATAGAAATCCAGCCCGTAAGGGGCGCGCACGCGCTCTTCGTACAGCTCTTGAGTGGACCAGCCGGTGACGCGACGCACCACCTCGCCGGTCAGCGCCCCGATGACGAAGGCGTGGTAGCCGTAGGCGCTGCCCGGCCGCCAGTAGGGTCGCTGTCCGGCCAGCCGTTGGGCGAGCACCCTGTCGTCGGCCAACTCTGCCGCACTGAAGCCGCCTTCGACGCCGATCACCCCCGCTCGGTGCGCGAGCAGGTCCCGCAGGGTGATCTCGCCCTTGCCTTCGGCGGCGAACTCCGGCCAGTAGTCGGCGACGCGCCGGTCGAGATCCAGCGTCCCGTCCTGGACCAGCAGCGCCACGACCAGGTGCGCCGCACCCTTGCCGGAGGAGTACAGGGCCAGCAGCGAGTCGCCGGTCATGTCCGGGCCGGTCCACAGGTCCACGACCTGACGGCCGTGGTGGCGGACGGCGAGCTGCGCGCCGAGACCGTCCTCCTCTCCGGCGAGGGTCGCGAAGACCTGCCGGACCTCCTCGAACCCAGCGGCGACCGTGCCGTGAACAGTCACGGTCACTCTCCCTTCGCCTTGGCGGCCAGGGCGCTCAGCAGGTCCTGCAGCCGGCCGATGGTCGTCTCGTCTGTGAGATTGCCGGCCTCGTCGAAGCGTTCGTGCGCGCGGAAGACGATGAGCTCGGGTTTGACGACGACGTCGGAGTCGGTCCACACGAACACCTGGCGCAGCGCGAGCTGGGCACGCACGGAACCGAAGTTGGTCGGGGAGGCGCCGGCGATGGCGACGGGCTTGCGCAGCAGGGGAGCTCCCTCGGCGCCCGTCCAGTCGGTGCTGGCCCAGTCGATGGCGTTCTTGAGCACGCCGGGGACGGAGTAGTTGAACTCCGGTGTCACGATCAGCAGGCCGTCGGCGGCATTGACCTTGTCGCGAAGGTCCTGCGCGGCGACCGGCCTACCGTGTGGGGTGTCCAGGTCCATGTCATACGGCGGGATGTCGCGCAGCCGGTCGTAGATCTCCACGCTGACCCCGGGGAGCGTGAACTTCTGGGCGGCACGGAGCAGGGCGGTGTTGTAGGAACCGGCCCGCAGGCTCCCGGAGATCCCCAGGATCTTGAGCTCGTTCATCAGCACTCTCTCTTGGAATCGGTACGGCCCGGCCGACCCCGAGCCAACTGAATTGAACTGTACAGAACAGTACAGGTGAACTCAACTGTACAGTTCAGATAGGATGGCGGGGTGACCTCGACGACCAGACGCGCCCCATCGGGAGAACGCGCGACACGCAAACGGACCGCTATCGTGCGCGCGGCGCACAAGCTCTTTCTGGAGCAGGGCTTCGGCACTGGGATGGACCACATCGCCGCCGAAGCGGGAGTGTCGAAGGTGACCGTCTACAACCACTTCGCCGGCAAGGAAGAGCTGTTCACCGAGGTGGTGAACGACGCGCTCGAACAGGCGCTCGGCCGGACCATGCGCGCCATGCAGGAGCGCCTGCGCTCCGGCGACGACTTGCGTGAGGTCCTGACCGCCACCGCCCGCGACTGGGTCGAGGGGCTGGTCCAGCCCGAGGTGCTCGCCCTGCGCGCGTTGATCACCGCCGAGGCGCGGCGCTTCCCCGAGCTCGGCCGCGCCTGGCGCGAGCAGGGGCCCGACCGTTTCGCCGGGCCGCTGGCAGCGGCGCTCGACGCCCGCGATGACCTGGACATCCCCGACATGGACCTGGCGATCACCCAGTTCTATGCGCTGGTGCTGTATCCGCATATCGTGCACAGCGCCTACGGCGACAGGCTCGATCCACGCCTCACCGACGACCTCATCACCAAGGGTGTCGACATGTTCCTGACGTATTACCGGAAAGGACCGCACACCGGTTCGGGCGGCGAACCCCGAAGGAGCCCCGAGTAACCGGTGCGGCCGGCGGCCACTGGGGCGGCGTCACCGCCGGGCATCTGATCCCGTTCAAAGCCACCGGGGGGCTCCCCGACACCTTCCTGACCTCGGCGTGCGCTTCCACGACGAGTCGACCACGGGCCCCAGGTGGAGGGCGGCGGTAGAACTGGCACTACTCGGGGCCGTAGCGGCGGGAGGCAAGGTCGTCGATCTGCCCGGCCAGCCGGCGCTCGAACGTGCGCCGCCAACTCGCGCCCAGTTCGGGGACGAGGAGAGCCTCGACGGCGGCGTGGTCGTGCCTGTCGTGGTGCATGACACGGTTGGCCTCGGCGATCGTCGCGTGGGGACGGGGCCGGTCGAGGAGCTCGATCGCGTCGCCCGCTTGTACCTCGCCCTCGCTCAGGACCCGGAGGTAGAACCCGGTCCGGCCGCTGCGCTCGAACCAGACCGGTAGCTCCCTGACGCCGTACCGCGCGCCGAGCCGGTAGCACGGGTTGCGGGGCAGGCTGACCTGCAGGACGGCCTCGCCGACGCGCAGCACGTCCCCGATGCGGGTTCCGCCCTCGTCCAGGCCGGTGGTGGTGAGGTTCTCGCCGAACGCGGGCCGGTCGAGGCGCCGCTCGAGCAGCCGCTCGTAGTGCCGGTAGTGCTCGACGGGGAAGACGCAGAGCGCCTTGTCGGGTCCTCCGTGCCGGGACCGGTCCCCCTGCTCGTCGCCCGCGAGCCCCAGGGCGGTGACCGGCACCGGCCCGGCGACCGGTTTCTTGGCGATCGCGCTGCGGATCGCGCGGTCGTACCAGGGCAGGTCGCCGACGGCGCCGACGCTGACAGCCAGGACGCGGGCGCCGGACCTCTCGCGCGTCACGGCTCGCTCCCGTACGGCCCGCCGGTCCCCCGCGCTCCGTCCGGAGTCAGCCGCGACGCCAGCGCGAACGCTCCGTCATGATGCACCAGCGGCACGGCCTCCTCGCGGACCGCGCCCGCCTCCACCTCGCCGACGACGAGGATGTGGTCGCCGACGGGCCGGCGGCTGACGACCCGGGCGATGAGCCAGGCCGGGGCCGCGCTGAGGACGGGAAGGCCGTCCGCCCGCGTCTCGTAGGCGGCTCCCTCGAACCGGTCGGCGCCGCTCGCCGCGAACCGGGCGGCCAGGGCGGCGTCGGCCGTTCCCAGGAGGTGGACCGCGAACCGGCCGGCCCGCTGTACGGCTCCGGCGGTGGACGCGGTACGGCCCAGATAGAAGGACACCAGGGCGGGGCGCAGCGAGACGGACGTGAAGGAGGTCGCGGTGAAGCCGGCCGGCCCCGGCACGGTGACGACGGTGACGCCGGACGCGTGCCGCCGTAGGACCCGGCGCAACAGCTCCTCTGGGGACGTGGTGGTGGACAGGGTCATGCTTCCTCCTCCGAGGCGGGTCGGGCGGTCTGACCGCCCGACCCGCGAGCCGGGAC
>NZ_BBYK01000055.1:98931-176809 GCF_001570365.1 Microtetraspora fusca
AGCCGGTACGCGACCTCAGTGCGCGCGGTCCAGCAGCGGGTGTGAGCCGAGCAGGGTCAGCAGCTCGCGCAGCCGCTCCTTCTCCTCGGCGGGGAGGGGGAGCAGCGGCGGGCGCGGCGGCCCGGCGTACCGGCCTTGGAGCTCCAGTCCTGCCTTGATCGCCCTGGGCAGCCCCTGGGCGACGATGAACTGGAGGAACGGCAACTGGGCGGCCAGCAGGTCGTCGGCGCGCTGGTGCTCGCCTCGCTGTACGGCGGCGTAGAGCTCCAGGCACCAGCGCGGCAGCAGACAGGGCGCCGCGGTGCACCAGCCGGCCGCGCCGGAGCGGAGGGCTTCGAGCGCGACCGGGTTGCTGCCGTTGTAGACGGACAGCTCGCCCCCGGACAGGTCGAGGATGGAGCCGAAGCGCCACACCTCGCCCGAGCTCTCCTTCACCATCGTCAGGTTGGGGATCTTCCTGGAAAGCGTGACGATGGTCTGCGGGGAGAGGTCCACCCCGCTGGTTTTGGGGTTGTTGTACAGCATCATGGGCAGGTCGGTCGCCGCCGCGACGGCGGCGAAGTGCCGTTCCAGCTCCGCCGGGGTCAGCTTCCAGTAGGCGAGCGGCAGCATCATGATCGCGGTCGCCCCGTTGCGCGCCGCCATGCGGGCCCGCCGTACGGTGATCTCCGTGCTCCAGTGGGCGACGCCGACCAGGGTCGGCACGCGGCCCGCGACGGCCTGCAGCGTGGTCTCGCAGACCGCGTCCCACTCGGCCTCGGTGAGGTAGGCGCTCTCGCCGGTGCTGCCGAGCGGGGCGACGCCGTGGCTGCCCGCCTTCACCAGGTCGTCGGTCAGCCCGCGCAGCGTGCCGAGGTCGATCTCGCCGGTGTCCGCGGCGAAGGGGGTGACCGGGTACGCGATGATCCCCTTCAGGGGCGGGTTGGACATCAGATCTCCGTTCCGGTGGCGACGCAGTCGGGGTGGTTGCGCAGGGCGCGGCGCGCGTAGTACGCGAAGTTGGCCTGGTTCCGCCGGGGCGTGGAGGTCCAGTCGTGGGCCTCCCGGGCGAGCGCCGGGGGCAGCGGCCGGACGGTCCCCGCGGACATGGCGAGGAGTTGCATGCGGGCGGCCCGCTCGATGAGGATCGCCAGGTTGCAGGCCTCCTCGACCGTGGTGCCGGTCACGAGCTGCCCGTGGTGGGCGAGCAGGATGGCCCGCTTGTCCCCGAGGGCTGCCGAGATGATCTCGCCCTCCTCGTTGCCGACGGGAACGCCGGGCCATTCCTTGAGGAAGGCGCAGTCGTCGTACAGGGGCGTGGTGTCCATCTGGGAGATCACCAGGGGGATCTCCAGCATGGCGAGGGACGCCGCGTGCAGCGGGTGCGTGTGAATGATGCAGTTGACGTCCTCGCGAGCGCGGTAGATCCAGGAGTGGAACCGGTTCGCGGGGTTGGGCATGCCCTCCCCTTCCAGGACGTTGAGGTCCTCGTCGACCAGCAGCAGGTTGGTCTCGGTGATCTCGTCGAACCCGAGGCCGAGCCGCTGGGTGTAGTAGGTGCCCGGCTCCTCACCGCGGGCGGTGATCTGGCCCGCGAGCCCCGAGTCGTGACCACCGTCGAACAGGATGCGGCAGGTGAGGGCCAGCTTCTGCCGGGTGGTCAGCGTCGATTCGCCGAAGTGTTCGCGCATCTGCCGCTCGGCCCGGCCGACCAGGACGTCCTTCTTCTCGTGCAGTGTCTTCGCCATTGTCAGCTCCACTTCCGGGCGCCGGTGTCTCCGGCCGCCCCGTCGCCCGATGTCGCGCGCCATCAGGAAACATGGGCAACTATATGACACAAGGTTTCATGAAGAGAAGGGGGTCTCCTTTGCCGAGCCGACCGGCGGAACACCGCGTATACGATTCCTTCAGGCCGTCCGTCCGTTCAGGCGGCCGCGGGTAAAGGGGACTCAAGGTGATCAACCGGGTACGGCAGCTGCGCAAAGAGCGGCTGATGACCCTGGAAACCCTCGCGGAACGCGCCGGGGTCACCAAGAGCTACCTCTCCAAGGTCGAACGCGGCCAGAGCACACCGTCCATCGCGGTCAGCGTCGCGCTCGCGCGGGCGCTCGACGTCCACCTCGACCGGCTCTTCCTCGACTCCGAGCAGCTGAGCGACGTCACGGTGACCCGGGCGGGCGAGCGGCACCCGCTCACCCCGGACGAGGAGACCGGCTCCCGCTACGAGGGCATCGCGCTCCAGGCCGGCGCCAAGCGGATGACGCCGTTCATGCTGTATCCGCCGCACGACGCCGACCGCATCCCCTTCCGCGACCACCACGGCGAGGAGTTCCTCTTCGTTCACGAGGGGCGGGCCGAACTCCTCTTCCCGTCCTACGCCGTCGAACTCGCGCCCGGCGACTCCGTCTACTTCAGGGCGACGACGCCGCACAAGGTCCGGTCGCTGAGCGAGTCCCGGGCCGGCGTGCTGCTCCTCGTCTGCGGCGACGAGGACGCCCCGGACGTCCCCCACCCCCACCTGCCGTGACCTGCCCGTACGGCGTCCTGCCCGGGTTGTCCGCTTTACGCGCGGCGGCCTACGCTTGGGGGAAGGCACCTCGTTAGGTGAGGCGTCTGCTCCGGATACAGGCCACTGACCCCACGACGTCGAGAGACGCCCAGGGTCAGGACACCTTTCCCCGGCTTAAGGGGTGAGGCCAGGTGGCTTCCCGCGCGGGACGCGGGCATACGCCGGGCAGTGCCGAAGCTCTTACGAGATGTGGGGTGCGCCGCCTGTCACGAGGCGGGCCCCGTCTTGGAAGCAGCGCCGCTTGGAATGGCGGCGCCCGGCCGGACGGAGGTGACGACGTGTTCGAACGCAGTACCAGCCGAAGTCGGCTCAAGGTTCGCGTGTCCTCGTCCGCCTCCGGCATGCGGTAGCCGCCCACTCGCGTCCCTCCCCTGATCCCGTCGCGTACGGCAGGCGCGAAGACGGCGGCGCGACGCGTGCCCCGGTTGGCCCGCTTCGGGCCGAGAGGGGTTCGTCATGACCACAGAGTTCACCGCCCCCGGCCACGTCGGCGCGCCACCGGACCACGCCCACGCCGGCGACATCCGCGGCGCGCTCGGCACCATCCGGCACGGCGAGACGACCGCCCCCGGCCTCTCCGCCAAGTTCAAGACGCTGCTGGCGATCATCGGCCCCGGCCTGATCGTGATGGTCGGCGACAACGACGCCGGCGCGTTCGCCACGTACGGGCAGGCCGGGCAGAACTACGGCACCGCCCTGATGTGGACGCTCCTGCTGCTCGTGCCGGTGCTGTACGTCAACCAGGAGATGGTGCTGCGCCTCGGCGCGGTCACCGGCATCGGACACGCCCGGCTCATCCTGGAGCGGTTCGGCCGGTTCTGGGGCGCGTTCAGCGTCATCGACCTGTTCATCCTCAACGCGCTCACCCTGGTCACCGAGTTCATCGGCATCACGCTGGCCGCCGGCTATCTGGGCCTGCCGAAGATCCCGTCGGTGATCCTCGCCGGGCTGGTCATCATGGCGGCCGCCTCCACCGGCTCCTTCCGCCGCTTCGAGCGGATCGCGATCGCGCTCTGCGGCGCGTCCCTGCTCCTGGTGCCCGTGTACGTCATCGCGCACCCGGCCCCCTCCGAGGTGGCCCGCGGCTTCCTGCTGCCCTCGCTGCCCGCGGGCCCCGGCGGCATGGCCCCGCTCATGCTCCTCGTCATCGGCGTCGTCGGCACGACGGTCGCGCCGTGGCAGCTCTTCTTCCAGCAGTCCTACGTCATCGACAAGCGCATCACGCCGCGCTTCATCAAGTACGAGAAGGCCGACCTGTGGATCGGCATCGCCGTGGTGATCGTCGGCGCGGCCGCCATGATGGGCGTCGCCGCCGCCGCGTTCGCCGGGACCGGGGCCGCCGGGAACTTCACCGACTCCGCCGGCATCGCGCGCGGCCTTGAGACGTACGCGGGCCGGGCCGCGGGGGCGCTGTTCGCCGTGGCCCTGCTGGACGCCTGCGTGATCGGCGCCTTCGCGGTCTCCCTGTCCACCGCGTACGCCGTCGGGGACGTCCTCGACCTCAACCACTCGCTGCACCGCGGCATCCGGCACGCCAAGGGGTTCTACGCGGTGTACGCCGGGCTGGTCGCCGCCGCGGCGGCCGTCGTGCTGATCCCCGGCTCGCCGCTCGGCCTGCTCACCGAGGGCGTGCAGGCGCTGGCGGGGGTGCTCCTGCCCAGCGCGTCGGTGTTCCTGCTGCTGCTGTGCAACGACAGGGAGATCCTCGGGCCGTGGGTCAACGGCCGGGCCACCAACGCGTTCACCTCGCTGGTCGTCGGCGTCCTGGTCACCCTGTCGGTGATCCTCACCGCCGCCGTCCTGTTCCCGGGCATCGGCGAGAGCCAGATCTTCGTGATCATTGGCGGGTGCGCCGCCGCGGGCGCGGTCGTGACGGGTTGCGCCCTCGCGCGTCGGCGCCGCTCCGCCGCCGTGCCGATCGACCGTACGGGCCGGGACGACTGGCGGACGCCGCCGCCGGCCGAGCTGGGCAGGCCCGTCCTGTCCACGACACGCCGGCTCGGCATGGCCGTGCTGCGCATCTACCTGGCCGTCGCCACGGTGCTCGTCATCGTCAAGATCGTCCAGATGGCGCTCGGGCACTGACCCGGCCGTCGCCCTCCACCACCGTCCGGGAGAATGGCCAGGTAGCAGGTAGAGGGGGTGAGAGCGATCGTCTACGGATCCCGCGCCTGCTCGCCGCCGCTCGCCTTCGGTGCGGCCCAGGCGCTCGCCGGGGAAGCGCGCCTGCCGCACTACAGCCCCACCGCGGGCCTGGTCGGCTTCTTGGTGCTGGTCGCCGTCTTCATCATCCTCGTGATCGCCATCGCCCGGTCCAGGAGGAGATGAGCCACATGGGGACGCGGTCGGCGGCCCGTACGGCGTCGCCGGTACGGTCGGCGTGTGACCGAGGAAGAGTGGATCGGGCACCGTCCGGCGGTCTTCGGGGCGGCCTACCGGCTGCTGGGCAGCGTCGGCGACGCCGAGGACGTGGTGCAGGACGTGTGGTTGCGCGCCGCCGCGACGGACCTGTCCGAGGTCGAGGACCTGCGGGCCTGGCTGGTGACGGTCTCCGCCCGCCGGTGCTACGACATCCTCCGCTCCGCCCGCGTCCGGCGCGAGACGTACGCCGGTCCCTGGCTGCCCGAGCCGCTGCTGACCGGTCCGGACGCATCGGCGCCGGTGCTCGTGGACGAGTCGGTGAGCACGGCGATGCTCCTCGTCATGGAGCGGCTCACGCCGCCGGAGCGGGTCGCGTTCGTGCTGCACGACGTCTTCGACGTGCCGTTCGCGCAGATCGCGAACGTCCTCGGAGTCACTCCCGCGGCTTCCCGCCAACTCGCCTCGCGGGCGCGGCGCCGGGTGGCCGCGACGAAGGAGCGGCCTCGCGCGAGCCGCCGGGAGCACGAGCGGGTGCTCGCGGCGTTCCGCTCGGCGTACGAGGCAGGCGACATCAAGGGGCTGGTCGAGCTCCTGCATCCGGACGCGGTGTACGTCACCGACGGCGGCGGCAAGGTCTTCGCCGCCCGCAAGATCATCACGGGCGGCGAGCGCATCGCCATGGTGCTCGCCCGCGTGGCCCGGCACCGGGGGCTCGTCCCGCTCGCGCCGTACGAGGTGGGCGGCGAGCTCGCGCTGGTGGTGTGCCGCGACGAGCGGATCACGCTGGTCGACACCTTCGACATCGCGCCCGACGGGCGGATCCTGGCCATCCGGCGGGTGGTCAACCCGGACAAGCTCGCGCACCTCACCCCGGCGCGCTGAGCCTCTCCGTGAAGATTTTCCGGCGAAGCCGTCACACTCGCCGGTGCTGTCCCGTCTCCCTGGCGACAACCGAACGAGGAAGGGAAGCACGATGACACGCTTGAACGTTCCCGAGCTGGCGCCCGAGGTGTACAAGGCGTTCATCCAGGCGGAGCAGGCGCTCCGGAAGGGGCCGCTGGACGGCGCGGTCCGCGAGCTGGTCAAGATCCGCGCCTCGCAGATCAACGGCTGCCTCTTCTGCATCGACATGCACATCCACGACGCCCTGCATCACGGCGAGACGCAGGATCGGATCTTCCAGCTCCCGGGCTGGCGGGAGTCCGAGCTGTACACCGACGCCGAGCGCGCCGCGCTGGCCTACGCCGAGGCCGCCACCAGGCAGCCCGACGGCGTGTCCGACGAGGTCTGGAACGCGGTGACCGCCGCGTACAAGCCGGAGGAGGCCGCGTACCTCGTCGCGTTGGTGGCGCAGATCAACATGTGGAACCGCCTCGGGGCGACCATGCACACGCGTCCCCCGAAGCGGGGCTGACGGGCACACGACCGCCCTTCAGCGGCTGTAACACCGCGGTGATCCGGGCCGGCCGTCGCGTCCGCGACGGCCGCGCCACCTCCGGCCTGGCCGGCGCGGGCGGGAGCGCCGGGGCGCCGGAGATTATCTCCCCCGGCGGTTCATTAACCTGAAATATTTTGTCGCGATCCTCCTCAAATGTGGTGTCGCGTGAGACGATCTGACCCGTGCGGGATGAGGTAAAATCCGGCCAATCGGCCGGAACACCGTTGACATCCCTCTACCGGGGGATGCGCCTGTTCACCGTCGCCTTTCTTCTGCTCGTCGTCACGCTCTGGCCCGATTTCGCCGCCGAGAATCCCGGCCTGTCACGATGTCTCGCCGCAGGATGTGGCCTGGTCGCCTTCGGCGCGTCCTACGTCCGCGTGGTGGTCCGCTCGATACCGCGTTCCGGACGGATCCACGTTCCGTGGGCGATGTCAATCCATATCATCAGCGGATTCGCACTGCTCGCCGTACTACCGCAGAATTGGATTTACTACCTGCCGTTTTATGTTCTGACCTGCATTGTTATCACGCAGGGACCGTACGCGGCGTTGCTGTCCGCCGCGGGGTTGGTGCTCGTCATGGTGTTCGTCGGGTTCACCCGGGGGCTGCCCCCGTCCCGGCTCGGCATGCTGGCGATCCAGCTCGGCGTCTTCACCCTCACTCTGACCGGGATCCACCGGGTGGCCGACTTCGCCGGCGCCCAGTGGGAGACCCGGAAGCTCTCCGAGCGCCTGGCGACCGAGCGCGAGCGCCGGCGCCTCTCCCGGGACCTGCACGACCTGGTCGGACGCGATCTGGTCGCGCTCGCCATGCACGCGGAACTGGTCGCGCGCAGCGACTCCGGGCGCGGGGCGGAGGAGGAGCTGCGCCAGATCGCCGCGCTCGCCCGTACGACCCTGGACAACACGCGGGCGGTCGTGGAGGAGATGCGCGAGCCGGACGTCCTGGCCGAGCTGGACGAGGCCCGCGAACTGCTGACGTGGGCGGGCATCGAGCTGTCCGTGTCCGGCGACCCCGCCGAGGCGCACCGGCAAGCGCCGTTCGCCTGGTTCTTACGGGAGGCCGTCACCAACGTGGTCAAGCACAGCGGCGCGCGGAACTGCCGGGTGATCTTCGGACCCGATCGCGTGACCGTGGAGGACGACGGACGGCCCGAGCGGCCGGTGGTGCCGGGCGCCGGGCTCACCGGACTGCGGGAACGGCTGGAGCAGGCCGACGCCGAACTCCTGCTCGAACGCTCCCATGACGGCCTTCTCCGCATCACCGCACGACTCGCAAAGGGAGGGCCCGCCCATGTCTGAGCCGCCGCTGAGCGTCCTCATCGCGGAGGACCAGAGCCTGATCCGGAACGCCCTGAAGGAACTCCTTTCGGGATATCCGGGGCTGGAGGTCGTGGGCACCGCGGGCACCGTCGAGGAGGCCGTCTCGGTGGGCTCCGCGGTCCGCCCGCATGTCGCGCTGGTGGATCTGCAGATGCCGCCCGCTCCCGGAGGGGAGGAGCGGCCGTCGAGCGGGGTCGAGGTGGTCGCGGCGCTGCGCCGCCGGTCGCCGGCGACGAGGTGCCTGATCCTCTCGGCGTTCCGCGAGCCCCGCGCGCTGCGCGCCGCGCTGGCCGCGGGCGCCTGCGGCTACCTCGTCAAGGACACCTCGCCGACCGAACTGGTCGCCGCGATCCGGCAGGTGGCCACCGGCGAACCCGTGATCGACGACAAGTTGGCCGCCCGCATCGCGCTGGCCGCGCCGTGCCCGCTCACTCCGCAGGAGGTGGCGGTCCTGCGGCACGCGCGTGACTTCCTCACCGTCGCCGACATCGCCCGGACCATGCGTCTCAGCACCGGCACGGTGCGCAACTATCTCACCCGCGCCATCCGCAAGACCGGCGCGCGCAACCGCCACGAGGCCGTGCGGATCGCCGCGTCCCACGACTGGCTGTGACGGGGGAACCCGGCCCGCCGCGCTGACGGACCACCCCGGCCGGGGACGCTCCGGCCATGCCGCGCATGCTCCCGCGGAGCGGGCGGCGGTGTCGGCGGTGTCCCATGTCATCTCCGTCAGGCCCTCCAGCGGTGCGCCACGGACGTGATCAGCCGTCACCGCCGCACACTACGGCCGGCCCCCGGGCCGCGAACAGATCCTCTTTCTCATCATTGAACGGTGATTTTTGTCACCGTCATTTCACCCGGATTCGCATCATTGACGGAATTCGGACCTGTGCTGATGATCGGTGCGTCCGGTCCAGAAAAGACGGAGCCTTTCGGGACTCGAGCGCGGACCCCGGGCCCGACATGAATCCGCACCTCGATTCCCGGCGGCGTTCCGCCGGCATCCGCGGAAGGGAGGGTGAATTCGGCATGAAGCTTGAGAGCACTGCGACGGTTGACCACCGCAGCATGACTGCTCAGCCGCTTGGGGCCGGCCTGTCCGGCGCCGGTTTCGGCGTCGTCGTTCCCGGCGCGTCGTCGTGCTGCGCGGGCTGCACGTCCAGTTCGTGCGGCACCATCGTGCGGCCGTAGAGATGAAAGCGGTGCCCGGGGAGCCTCGGCCTCCGGGCTCCGCCCCCACCATGGCCACTTAACGACAGAAAACGCGGTGTCAGGCATGGAAATCAAATCGGAAATCGACGTCTCCGCCATTCCGAAGCCCGTTCTCATCAACGTTCCCGTGGACGACATGGAACGCGGCCTGGAATTTTATCAGGCGTTTCTCGGAATGCCGGCGGCGCGTTCACTCTCGTACGAGATCTCCTATCACGCCCCGGTGTCGAGCGACGGAATCCTGCTCACGGTGAACAAACGCAGGTTCCCCGGCGAGACGGTGACCGTCTATTTCCACGTCTACGACCTCGACGGCGTCCTGAAGAAGATCGTCGAGCTGGGCGGCGAGGTGACGGCCGGGCCGTACGACCTGCCGCTGCCCAAGCAGATCAAGCCGGAGTTCCAGGAGCAGTTCCGCGACAGCCCGTTCTACCGGGGCGACGCGGGCGACTCGATGGGGCTCGGCGCCAGCGTGGCCGACGCCGACGGCAACCGGTTCGGGTTGGTGCAGTTCAGCGAATGGGCCCACGCGACCTTCCGGCTCGGCCGATACGCGAACCCGGTCACCCCCGAGCAGCTCGTCGACCAGTCGATCGCGCTGAACCGGAACGTGCCCCCGCCCACCGAGATCTTCCAGGAGTGAGCGCGCCCATGGACCACGTCACCGATCCCCAGCTGGCCGAGGCGAGCGCCGGGGTCAGCGCGTACCGGTCGCTCAGCCCCGACCTCTCCGCGGTCGGGCTGCGCACCAACCAGGCCCGGTACGACAACCTGGGCGAGGCGCGGTTCCCCCGGCCCGCCGAGGAGTTCCTCGTCGCCAGCCGCTTCGCCCCTTGGGATCGCGAGGCCCAGCTCTCCGGCTCCGACTACTTCGGGGACGTGATGGCGACCGCGCTGTCCGTGGTCGACCAGGAGACGCCGCCCGCCGCCGACACCGTCGAGCTGCCGCCGCCGCTGGAGGTGCCGATCGCGCTGGACGAGGCGGTCGCCCGCAGGCGGAGCGTACGCAGGTACACCGGCGACCCGGTCGCCCTGGCCGAGATGGGCACGATGCTCCGCTTCGGCGCGGGCGTCACCGGCGAGGCCGACGCCGAGCTGATGCGCGGCGGCGCGGTCACGTACCGGTTCCGGGCCGTCCCGAGTGGCGGCGGGCTCTACCCGGTCGAGGTCCACGTCGCCGCCCTGGACGTCCCCGAGCTGTCCGTGGGCACCTACCGCTACAGCCCCGTGGAGGACGTGCTCGTCCGCACCGGCGACCGGGCCACCGTGGACCGGCTGCGCGACGCGTTCGCGATCCCCGGCGGGATCATCTCCCTCGAGAGCGCGGCCTTCGTCGTCCTCCTCGTGGCCCGGCCGTGGCGGTCCATGCGCAAGTACGGCCCGCGCGGGATGCGCTTCGTCCTGCACGAATGCGGCGGGATCGCGCAGAACATGCACCTGACCGCCACGGGTTTCGGCCTGGGGACGACCGACTGCTCCAGCTACGTGGACGACCTGGCCAACGAGGCGCTCGGGCTGGACGGCGTGCTCGCCTTCCTGGCCCACACGATCGTGGTCGGATGGCCGGGATGAGCGAGACCCGGCCGCTGCTGCTCTACGTGCACATCCCGTTCTGCCGGTCCAAGTGCCACTTCTGCGACTGGGTCACCGAGATCCCCACCGCCGAGCTGCTGCTGCGTCCCGCCGACTCCCCCCGGCGGGCCTACATCGCCGCGCTCTGCCGGGAGATCAGGGAGCGGGGCGCGGAGCTGACGGCGCGGGGATACCGCCCGGCCATCATGTACTGGGGCGGCGGCACCGCCAGCATCCTCGCCGAACACGAGATCGCCCAGATCGGCGCGGCGCTGCACGACGTGTTCGACCTCTCCTCCGATCTGGAGGAGGCGACCATCGAGTGCAGCCCGGAGAGCCTCACCGCGGCCAAGCTGGCCGCCTTCCGCGAGGTGGGTTTCCTCCGCTGGAGCAGCGGCGTGCAGTCCTTCGACGACCGCCGGCTGCGCCGGCTGGGCCGCAGCCACGACGCGGAGGAGGCCCGCCGCGCCGTTCACCTCGCCGCCGAGGCCGGCTTCGAGGACAGGTCGATCGATCTGATCTGCGGCCTTCCGGGAGAGGACCTCGACGAGGTCGCCGCGTCGGTGCGCACCGCCGTCGGGCTGCCCGTGACGCACATCGCGCTGTACCCGTACCGGCCGGCGCACGGCACGGTGCTGCGCCGGCAGGTGACCCGCGGCACCACCGCGATGCTGCGCTCCGAGCAGAAGGAGGCGTACGCGCTCGGCGCCTCGCTGCTGGTGGACGCCGGGTTCCCCGAGTACGCGATGAGCCATTTCGGCGACCAGCGGTGCCTCAGCGACCTCGCCTACTTCCAGCTCCGCATGGACTGGGCCGGGTTCGGCTCCGGCGCGACCTCGCTGATCGGCGGCGAGTACCTCGCCCACCGGCGTGGCTTCCTCGCCGCCTACAACCGCGATCCGCTGAGTTTCGACGAGCGGTATCCCGCCGCCTCCCCGGCCATCGCGTCCCGGCTGCTCTACCAGTCGCTCACCACCTTCGAGGGCGCCTCGCGGGAGCTCTGGCGGGAACGCACCGGGGTCGAGCTGGACGAGGTGCTGGCCCTGGGGCCCTGCCGCCACCTGCTCGGCTTCCTGGAGCGGGTGGCCGAGGTGTGCTCGGACGAGGAGGGCGTCCGGCTGCGCCGCGACCAGATCGCCGGCGCCTTCATCGACCTGCAGTTCGCGGGCATCGCCGCCGCGGCCGGCGCCGAGTCCCGGGCCGCGGCGCTCCTGGGCTGACGGCGTCCGGCGGCGCGGAGCGCCCCAGGTCTCAGGCAGGTACCAGGCAGGTCCCCGGCCAGGTAAGGCCAGTAAGGAAGGAATGGCACCCATGCAACAGAGCAAGAACGTGCGGATCAAACCGTCCTTCAGCGTTGTCGCCCACGACGCGGACACCGTCGAGCTCCGCCACGGGGTCTGGAACGTCCGCTCGTACACCCTGACGGATCACGCCCGCACGGGCCGCCTGTACGGCCTGCTCCGCGGGCTCGACGGCACCACGAGCCGGGCCGAGGTGGCCAAGGCCAACGGCGTCACCCGGGCCGAGGTCGAGGCGCTGGTGGACCACCTCGACCAGCTCGGCGTGATCGCCCGCGCTCCCGAAACCGCCTTGGACGCCTACATCGAGAGCACCGGCGGCTATGTCGCGGAATCGCCCGCTCCCCCAGTCGTCGTCCTGGGCGGGGGCGCGCTGGCCACCGCGACCGCCCGCGTTCTCGAGGCCAGCGCGCCCGGCGGCGTGGAGCTGGCCGAGGAGAGCGAGCCGCTGCACCATGCCCTGCTTGAGGCCGATCCGGTGGCCCTGGAGGACGGGCTGGCCTTCGAACGGTTCGTCGAGCGGTTCGAGCCGTGGCGGGGCAAACTCCTGGTCCACGTGGCCGAGGAGCCGCATCCCCTGCGACTCTCGACGCTCAACCGGATCGCCCTGGCGCTGCGCACGCCATGGATCCAGGCCGCCGTGGACGGCCCGATGGTGCTGATCGGCCCGTCGTTCTCGCCTCCGACCTCGGCCTGCTTCGCCTGCTTCGAGACGCGGGTGCTGATGAACCTCCGCGAGTCGGCCGCGTACCAGCGGTACAAGGACGCCCTGGTCCGCCAGACGATCCGCGTCGGCGAGCCGCCCACCCTGGACGCGCTGCGCGCCCTGGTCGCCGGGCACGTGGGACTGGAGGCGCTCAACCTCGCGCTGACCGGCACCACGACCACCCTCGGCAAGGTGCTCGGGATCTACGTGCCGACCATGGAGATCTCCTACTCCGAGGTGCTGCGGCTCCCGGGCTGCCGGGCCTGCGGGCCGGTGGTCGAGCGTGAGGCCACCGAACTGTACTTCGACGTGCGGCGGTGGATCGATGCCTGAGCTGCTGGCCCCGCGCCTCCTGGAGTCGCCCGACCAGTTCACCGCGCGGCTGCGGGCGCGGATGCACTCCCCGCTGTGCGGGCTCATGCCGTCCATGGGCTTCCTGCAGCGCCAGCGGGGCGGCCCCCGGCTGATGGTGGCCGGCGGCGAGCTGACCGGGGTGCACGTGCTGCGCGGCCTGCCCGCGCCCAAGATCGGCGCGTACCACATCGGCGGGTACGGGCTGCGCCCCTTCGAGTCGCACATCAGGACGCTCGGCGAGGTGGTGGAGCGGTACGGCGGCTACCTGGCCCCGGTGAGCGGGCGCTTCCCCATCCGGTACGCGTCGGTCGAGGAGCTGACCGCCGCCGGGGAGCTCTGCGACGCCGGCCCGGTCGCGCCGTACAGCGCCGAGCAGTACGCCCGCGAGGGGTTCCCGTTCCGGCCACGGGAGGACGGCCACCGGCTGGGCTGGGTGCGCGCCACCCGGCTCTCCGACGGCCGGGACTGCTGGGTGCCGGCGCAGCTCCTGCTGGTCGGGTACGTCGTCCAGGACCGGATGGGCGAGCCGTGGCTCGCGCCCGCGGTCTCCACCGGCACCGCGGCCCACACCGACCCGGACCGGGCCGCGCTCAACGCGCTGGAGGAGATGGTGCAGATCGACGCCGCCATCTGCCACTGGCACGGAGCGAGCAGGTCGACGCGGATCGGCGCGGGGGCCAGGACGGCCGCGCTCCAGCGCGTGGTCGAGTCCTCCTTCGACCCGCGGGGCGACCGGCCCGAGTTCCACCTGCTGCCGAGCGCCGACCTGCCGGGGTTCACCGTCGCCTGCCTCATCCGCAGCGCGGACGGCCGGCTGCCCGCCGTCGCCGTGGGGCTCGGCATCGACGGCGTGCTGGAGCGGGCGATGTACCGGGCACTGCTGGAGGCGGCCGGCGTGCGCGCGCTGGCCGTGTGGACCGCCCTACGGCAGCGGTTCGAGGACGCGTCCGCGACCCCCGAGGACATGTTCGACCTGGAGTCCAACGTCTCGTTCGCCGCGCTGCCGGAGGGCGCGCGGGTCGTCGAGGCCAGGTTCGCCGAGTGCGACGACGCCTCGGCCGACGACCTGCCACCTGACGACGAGCGGCCGCCCGGCGTCCGCACACGCGAGCTCGTCCGGGCGTTCCACCGGACCGGCAAGCGCCTGTACGCGGCCGACTTCACCACCGTGGACGTGGCCGACCTGGGCTTCGTCGTGGCCAGGTTCTGGTGTCCCGATCTTGTGACGCTGCCGCTGCCCGGCGCCCCGGCGGCGGCGCACCAGCGGTTCGCCGCGTACGGAGGGTTCCGCCGCCATGATCCCCACCCCTATCCCTGACACGCGGGCGTACGCTCTGACGGCGCTCGCGCTGCTCTCCCTGTCCTGCCTGACGCTCGCGGCCCACCTGCACACCCGGTGGGCCTGGGTGCGACGGCTGCCGCTGCTCGCGGTGCACGTGCTGCTCATGAGCGCGCTCGTCCTCGCGGGCGCGGCGCTGCTCGGCCCGATGGCGCTGCTCCAGCCGGTGCCGGAGCATCCGGCGGGCTGGTGGGGGCTGCCCTCGGGAGCCCTGGTGGGCTTCGCGCTCGGCCTGTTGATCATCCGGGTGGACCGGGCGATCACCACGTCCTGGCGGCGGTCATCCACGCCACCTGCGCGGCCCCAGCCGCCGCGGATGACCGCCGCCCGCCCCGCCGGCTTCGCCGCCTCCGGCACCGGCCTCTCCGAGCGCCGCCGTACCGGCCTGGTCCGGGCCCGCAACGACTACGCGCCGACCAGGAGCGACCTGCAGGTCCGGCTGGAGCTGCTGGTCGCCGTGGCCGTGGGCGAGGAACTGGTCTTCCGCGGCCTGCTGACCCGGCTCGCCCTGCTGCTCGCGGACGGCCCGCTCGTGGTCGCCGGGCTCGCCGTCGCGGCGGCGGTCTTCGCCTGCTCCCACGTCTTCTTCGGCTGGGTCCAGGTGCTGGCCAAGATCCCGCTGGCGGTCGCGGCCTGCGCGGCCACGCTGCTCACCGGGAACGTCCTGGCGGCGATCGTCTGCCACGTCGTGTTCAACGTCTGGGTGTGGCGCTACCGGCGCAGCGAGCCGGTAGCCCGGCGCGTGCCCGCCCGCGGGATGTGGGGGGCGACGGCATGAGCGCGCTGCCCTGGCCGCTGCGCGCCCTGACGCTGGCCGCCCTGGTGATCCTCTACTACAAGTACGCCAAGGCGGCCCTGTTCGCCGCCTGCCGCCGGGTCGCCCACCTGCTCCCCTTCGCCCGCCGCTGGGACGCCAGCGAGCGCGGCAGCGTGCTGGAACTCGCGGCGGCGGGGGCCAGCCACGTCCTCGTCGTCGTGCTTCTCGTCCTGGTCACCGGTGTCGACCTCACCGGGCTCGTCCTCGGCCTGAACCGGCCCGACCTGATCGCGCTCGGAGTCGCGGTCGGCGTCGGGGAGGTGGCACTCGGCTCGCTGCTGTGCCGGGTGCTGATCGAGGGCGTGCAGGCGATGGGCCGACGGCGGTCCGGGGCCGAGAACGTCCCGTCCGGCGCGCAGCCGGCGGCCGCGGCGAGCGCCGTCGCGAGCGGGGAACGGACGCGGCAGTGGCTCGGCCTCTCACGTGGCGGCTGGATCCGGCACCACCTCAAGACGATGGAGGTCATCTCCCTTCCCCTCGCCATCACGCTCACCGCCGTACAGGTGGGCAGCGAGGAGGTCGTCTTCCGCGGGCTGGTGCTGACCTGGCTGCGCGACGCCGGGCCGGTCCTGGCGATCGGGATCTCCTGCCTGCTGTTCACCGTCATGCAGATCTTCCTGATGTCCTCGTGGCGGGCCGCGATGTTCCCCGTCGTCGGCGCGATCGTGATGGGCCTCACCCACGGTGTCCTGTTCTGGCACTACCCCCTGCTGCTCCCCCTGGTGGTGGCGCACGTCACCTTCTTCCTGTTCGCGGTGGCCTAGAAGGCCGCCCGCGGAGAAAGGCACCCACATGTTTCATGGCCTGTCCCTGCTCCCGGACTGTTCACCCGGGACGAAGGCGCCCGACGACTATTTCCGGGACGTGCTGCTGCTCAGCCGCCTCGCCGACCAGGGCGGGATGAGCCACGTCAAGATGACCGAGCACTACCTCGGCGCTTATGGCGGCTACTGCCCGAGCCCGCTGGCCTTCCTGTCCGCCGTGGCCGCCGTGACCACCCGGATCCGGCTGATGACGGGATGCGTGCTGCCGGTCTTCCACCATCCCGTTCAGCTCGCGTCCGAGGCCGCCATGGTGGACGCGATCAGCGGGGGGAGGCTCGACGTCGGCTTCGCCCGCGCGTACCTGCCGCAGGAGTTCGAGACGTTCCAGGTGCCGCTGGACGGCAGCAGGGAGCGGTTCACCGCGACCGTGGACGCGGTGCTGCGGCTGTGGACGGAGGAGCGGGTCAGCGTCGACACGCCGTTCTTCCGGTTCCGCGACGTGACGATCCTGCCCCGGCCGGTGCAGCGCCCGCGCCCGCCCGTCTGGATCGCGGCGGTGCGCTCGCGCTCCAGCTTCGCCTGGATCGGCGAGCAGGGGCACAACCTGCTCGTCACCCCCGCCCTCACCCCGCTCAGCGAGATGAGCGACCACATCGCCGTCTACCGCGAGGCGTACGCCGAGGCGGGGCACGCGCGGCCGTCCCAGGTCGTGGCCAGCCTGCCGCTGTACGTCGGGGACTCCGACGAGGAGGCGCGGCGGACCGCCGACCCGCTGCTGCGCGGCTACCTCGACGTGTGGGCCGCCGCCACCGACCCGTGGGTCTCGGTCACCTCGGACGACTACCGCGGCTACACCGGGATGAGCCGGGCCATCCGGGCGCTGGACCCGGCGTCGTTCCGGACCATGGGCAGCGCGATCGTCGGAGCCCCGGCCACCGTCGCGGAGCGGATCCAGGAGGTCGCCGCGACGCTCGGAGCCGACGGGTTCCTCTGGCAGATGGACTTCGGAGCCGTCGCCGGGGACGTGGCCGTGGCGAGCCTCGAACGGTTCCTGGACAAGGTGCTGCCGAGCCTGCCCGCCGGCAGATCGCGCTGAGGAGGCGTCGATGACCGCGAACCGACTCTCGCGTTTCCTGGCGGCGGCCGTGGGCGGGCTGGCGCTCCTGCTCGCCGCCGTCCTGCCCGCGCCGGCCGGCGCCGCGACGCCGGCCGGGTGCCGCCTGGTCTCCGTCCCGGTGACCGTGGCCGCCCATCAGGTCACCCTCAGGGGGACCTTGTGCCGGCCGTCCGGTGCGGCCGTGGACACGGTCCAGCTCCTGGTCTCCGGCGTGACCTTCGACCAGACGTACTGGTTCACTCCGGGCGACCCGAGCGGCCGGCCGTACGCCCGGCACATGACCGACGCCGGATACGCCGTGCTCGCCCTGGACCGGCCGGGCAGCGGGCTGAGCGACCGCCCGCCGGCGCCGGACGTCACCCTCGACACCGAGGTCGAGGCGATCCACCAGGTGCTCGGCCGGCTGCGGGACGGCACGCTGGGCGGCCACGCGTACCGGCGGGTGATCGGCGTCGGGCACTCGTTCGGCGCGGGCGCGCTGGTCGCCGAAGCCGCCCGGCACGGCGACCTGGACGCGGTGGTGGCGACCGGCTTCGTCCACTCGGTCGGCCCCAGGCTGGACGAGCTCAACCAGGCGATCGTGCCCGCCGCCGACGACCCCGTGCTGCGGCTGACCCGGCCGCCGGCCGGTTATCTCACCACGAAGGCGGGCACCCGGGCCGGGCTGTTCCTCGACGCGTCCGGCAGCTCTCCCCTGATGCGGTCGGCCATCGAGCTGACGAAGACGACGATGACGACCGGCGAGCAGTCCACGCTCGCCGACGCGGGCGATCCCGCCATCTCCGGCGCCGTACGCGTGCCGGTGTTCCTGGCGGTCGGGGAGCACGACGACCTGTTCTGCAACGGCCCGTACCTCCAGTGCACCGACGCCGCCGCGGTGAAGACGTGGGAGAGCTGGTTCTACGCGCCCGAGACCGGGCCGGAGACGTACGTGCTCAGCGGCGCGGGACACGCGCTCAACCTGCACCGCAACGCCCCGGAGCTGTACGCGGCGATCATCCGCTGGCTGGGCGGCCTGGCCGGATAGCGATCCACCGGGCCTCGCGGGCGATCACAGGCGGCCTGTCCGCACCGGCGGGTGCGGACAGGCCGCCGCCCGCTCAGGACGCCATCGGCGTCGGACGCGGGCGGCCGGGGCGCAAAGGCCGCGGGCGCAAAGGCCGCGGGCGCTCGGGGTTACGGGCGCTCGGGGTTACGGGCGCTCGGGGTTACGGGCGCTCGGGGTTACGGGCGCTCGGGGTTACGGGCGCTCGGGGTTACGGGCGGCAGGAGACGGGGCCGTCGGGGTTGCGAGCGGTCAGGGGCGCCGGGCAGCGACCATCGACGTCCGCGCGTGGGGGCCGCCGTACCAGAACCGCCAGCCCAGGTCGTAGACCTCGACGTCCGCGGCACCGCACTCGCGCAGCACGGCGGCGTAGTCGCGGGCGTTCCGGAAGTCCGCCAGCCGGAGCCTGCCCCCGGGCTTGACCACCCGGAACGCCTCGCGGATCGCCGCCGCGCGCCCCTCGGCGTCGGGGATGTTGTGGACGGCCAGGCTGGACACCACCAGATCGAACGTCCTGTCCTTGAACGGCAGGTGGCGCATGTCGTCGGTGACCAGTTCGACCCGGTCGGCGACCTTCTCGGCGCGGGCGTTGCCCCACGCGGCGTCCTGGCTGTTGCCCGACTGGTCGCGGGTCCACAGGTCGAGGCCGACGGCCTTCCCCCGGGGCACCCGCGCCGCCGCCTTGAAGAGGACGAGGCCACGGCCGCAGCCCAGGTCGAGGACGCGTTCGTCACCCTTGAGCCCCAGCCGGTCCAGCTCGGCGTCCCAGACCCGGAACTTCCCTCGGAGCGTGGTGTGCGCGAACAGCGCCGCGCCCACGACCAGCATGACGCCGCCGAGCAGGAGCACCACCGCCGGGATCGGCCAGCCGATCCCGAAGAACACGGCGGCGACGGCCAGCTCCGCGACCCCGCCCGCGGCCAGACCGGCCAGCACCCCTGGAGCGTCCACACCATAGTTCGCACGGAGATCCACCACGGTTAGTTCTTACCGGTGTCAGACCCGCCGTGTACAGAGCGATCTTGACTTCTTTTTTGACGTTCTTTACCAGAGCGCGAGGGGCGCGGCGGTGTCTGGACTGAGGAACGAGTGGGCTGAGGGACGAAGCCCCGAGAGACGAGGGAAGACATCGCCTCAAGGCGCCCCGAGCCCGCGCGAGCGGAGCGAGCGCAAATAGACACGGGCGCGGCGGTGTCTGGACTGAGGAGCGAGCGGGGAGCGAGGGACGAGCGACTCCGAGCGACGAGGGAAGACATCGCCTGCGGGCGCCCCGAGCCGCCGAGCGAAGCGAGGCCAATACACACAGCGGCCTCTCGCCGGGCCGCGTGCGCGGCCCGGCGAGAGGCGGGTCCCCAGCCTCGGGAAACGATCCAGCGAACGATCCCGGGAGGTTGCCTCAGGAGGCTACGCTCACCCGCGCGGCGCCCTCTTCGGCGTCCTCCCTCGGGCCCTCTCCCTGGCCGTCCGCCCCGGCGCCGTCCGCCTCCGCGGCGGTCTCCGCGTCCTGGGCGGAGTCGGCCGCGGTCGCGTCCGCGTCGGGGTGCACCGCGATGAACTGCTCGATGATCTCGTCGGGGACCTTGCCCCGGACCGGGACCTCGATGCCCTGCTCCCGGGCCCATTCCCGGACGTCGGTGGCGGTGTAGCCGCGCAGCCGGGGCGAGACGTCGGTCGCCGCCTTCTTCGACCGGGACGCCTGCTTCACCTCGCGGGAGTTCTCCAGGACCGTCTCGATGAACGCGAGCGCCTCGCCGAGCCGCTGCTGGTTGGCCTCCGACAGGTCGATGGCGAAGGTCCGGTTCAGCAGCGGGAACTCCCGTCTCGCCACGTCTTCGCCCTCGGAGTGGTCGAGGTCGTCAACCAGAATCACCTTCTGCGCCACGTGCAGCCCTTTCCGGGTCGATCTCCGTCTGTCTTGGACCGTGGCATCCTACTGGTGCTTCACCGTTTCGATCATGTTATCGAGTCGCGTCGGTCGTGGCGCGGCCGTCCTGCTCACGCAGGGGCCATTCGTCGCCCCACACGACCTCGCGCGCGGCGCGGTACGTCTCCCCCTGCCGCTTGGACACCGTCAGGTCGGCGACCTGGCCCTCGTCGGTGCAGAGCCGCAGCATCACCAGGCCCTTGCGCTTCTGCGGATGGCGCAGGACCCGGCTCTCCGCGCGCGGCCGCCGTTCGGCCGACACCGCGATGTAGGAGAACTTCTCGTCCTCGAAGCTCAGCGTGCCGTCCTTGATCTGCCGGTGCAGCGAGCCCCGGTTGAGCCGCACGGAGAAGTGGCACCAGTCCTGGGCGCCGCGGATCGAGCACTCCCGGTCGTGCGGGCACGGCGCGACCACGTGCGCCCCCAGCTCGGTCAGCAGGTCCCGGGCCGCGATGATCCGCTCGTGGCCGGCGGGCGTTCCGGGCTCGACGATCACGAGGACCCGGGCGTCCTTCGCCAGGGAGCGGACCACGTCCTCCTGGGCGGCGGGCGACAGCTCCCCCAGCGCGTACGACATGGTGACCAGGTCGGCCGGAGGCTTGGGGACCGCGCGGTCGATGACGACCTGCTGCCAGCGGGCCTCGCGAACGGCGGCCGTCGGCGACCGCTTCGCCAGCCGCCGGCCGAAGCCGATGGCCGACGGCGACTGCTCCAGCACGGTGACCTGCCGGAGCGTCGGCCAGACGTCGCTCGCGGCCCAGATCGCACTTCCGGTGCCGCCGCCCACGTCCACGTGCGTCTCCGGCGCGAAGCCGGGCGCGAGCGCGGCGACGTTGCGCAGCGCCGTGCGCACGGCCGCGTACGTCGCGGGCATCCGGTACGCGGCGTACGCGGCCACCGCCGTCTCGGAGCCCAGCACGGGCGCGGCCCGGTCGAAGCCCTCCCGATACTGCGCGATGATGCTCTGCACCGAGCGCGTCAGTTCGGGTACGGCGAAGCGCCCGAGTGCCTCTTCCAGCACGTCTCTGAGGTCTTGGGGAGGGCCGGCCACGCGCACCATGATGCCCGCCGCCCGCTCCCGGTGTCGAAAACCCTTCGACGCGCCGCACGGCGGATTCGATACTCGGCCCCATGGACTTCTCGGTACGGATGGGCGAGCCCGCCGAGGCGGCGGACGTGTTGCGGGTCAAGAACGCCTCGTGGCAGGAGGCGTACCGGGGCGTGGTGCCCGACGACTTTCTCGACGGCCTCACCGTCACCCCGGGGGCGGTCGCGCACTGGCAGGGGATGATGGCCGATCCCGCGTGCGGCGTCGTCGTCGGCGAGGCCGCCGGGCGGATCGTCGGGCTCAGCGCGTACGGCCCGGCGCGGAACGGGATCCCCGGCGGGGAGGTGTACGCGATCTACACGCTGAAGGAGTGCTGGTCGAGCGGGCTCGGGCCGGACCTCATGGCGTTGTCGCTGGCCCGGTTGACGGAGTTGGGGCATGGCGAGGCCGGGCTCTGGGTGCTCGAGGCCAACCCGCGGGCGCGCCGCTTCTATGAGAAGTCCGGGTTCGCCCTTTCGGGACGCGCCCAGGCGGCGGAGATCTCCGGGGTCTCGTTGCCCGAGGTCCACTACCGCATGACGCTCACCCAGGGCTGAGGCCGCCTCGGCCGAGCACGGTCACGCCTGACCGCTCAGGCGGGTGATCTCATCCCGTACGGCACGGCTGAGCCCGCTCACGAGCCGGTCGGCGCGGCCGTCCGAGGTCGCCGACAGCAGCGCCACGACGACCGCGGGCGGCACGTATCCGAGCACCCGGCAGGCGCGGCGCACCGTCATCGCCTCCACCAGGCGGACCGCGGCGGGGACGACGCCGAGCGCACCGAGGACGGCGGCCGTCACACGGTCGTCGGTGTGCGCCAGGATGCTCGCGCTCCGGCTGGGCGGCATCGCGCCCACCACCTTGGCCGCGCGGTCCGGGCTCATGTGGTCGACCACGCGCGCGGCGCGCGGCGGCGGCAGCAACGCCAGCACCTCGGCCGCCGCGGCCGGGGCGCCGGCCATGCCGTCCATGAGGCGTCCCGCCGCCCTCGGATCCGTCGAGGCGAGCAGCTCGGCGGCTTCCTGCCGCGGCTGTTCGAGCAGCGGGCGGTCCCTTTCCCGACCGCCCTCCCGACCGTTCTTCCGAGCGTCGTCCCGGCCGTCCTTCCGAACGGTCTCCCGGCTCGCGTCCGAAGGGACCGCGTCCGGTTGGGAGCCCGGGCCGCCCGCGCCGTGACCGCTCGCAGCGCTTCTCTCCGGACCGCGTCCACCCGGGGCCTGACCGCCCCCGCGCCGTCCCTCCGGGCCGGGGCCGCCGGGAACGCGTCCCCCCGGAAGGTGACAGATCGGGCCGCGTACGACCGGGGGGCGGGACACGGAAGTGAGGATCCCGTCCAGCCGCCGTCCGAGCTCGGACGCGCCCATCCGCCCGGCGGGGTCGGTGACGAGCAGGCCGGCGATCGCGTCGGCGAGCGGACCCGGTCGCCGGAAGCGCGGCAGTCGCCCGGCGGCGACCGCCCGCACGCTTTCGAGCGGCCTGTCACGCAGGAACGGTGAGTACCCCTCCAGCGCGCAGAACAACGTCACCCCGAGCGACCACAGGTCCGACGCCGGCCCCGCGGCGTGCCCGTCGATCCGCTCCGGCGCCATGAACTCGACCGTTCCGAGCAGCATGTTGGTCGAGGTGAGGCCGCGCTCCCCCGAGATCCGCGCGATGCCGAAATCGACCAGGAAGACCCGGTCGCCGGGATCGACGATGATGTTGGCCGGTTTGACGTCCCGGTGCAGCACCTGCGCTTGGTGCACGGCGGCCAGTCCGGCCAGCACGTCGCGCCCCACCCGGGCGATCTCCTGCTCGGAGAGGGGCTGCCGCTCGATCCGTCGGTCCAGCGACGTGCCCTCGATGTACGCCATGACGATCCACGGCGATCCGTCGTCCATGAAGGCGTCGTAGATGTCGACGACCGCCGGATGGCTGATCCGCGCGGCGGCGCGCGCCTCGCGCAGCGCCCTCTCCCGGCGTACGGCCATGTCCTCGCCGTACGCCGCCAGCACGACCTCCTTGAGCGCGACGGATCGCCGCAGCGTACGGTCCCAGGCGAGCCACACGGTGCCCATGCCGCCCCTGCCGAGCCGCGACCTCAGCTCGTACCGGCCGCGCACGATTCGTGCCGTCACCGGTGCGCCTCAGTCCTCGTCGGGAAGCAGCTCGACCCCGCCCGAGCGCTCCGCGCCCGGCCCCGGCATGCGGAGGGTACGGGTGTCCGCCATGCCGCGCAGGGCCTCGTCCTCCAGCGAGCCGTACGCGTAGCCGGAGTCGTCCGTGTCGGCCCGGGTGCCGTTCGGTCCCTCGGGCGGCCGCGCCTCCTCCCCGAAGCGGGCCGTGGGCCGGCGCGGCTCGTCCTCGCGCGGCGACCAGATGCGCCAGACGCTGTCCGACCCGCCGGGCTCGGCGGCCCGGGCCCGGAACGTCGAGCGGACGCCGAACTCGTCCCGCATGCCGTCCAGATCCCGGCGCTCGGCGAGCGCGAGCGCCTTCTCGTAGATGCCGGGCCGCTGCATGAGCTTCACCGCGACCGGCAGGCACTCGATGAGCAGGAACAACGCGAACAGCAGCAGCCGGGCCATGCTGAGGGTGAGGTCCTTGCCGGTGAGCTCGTTGAGCGCCCGGAGCCGGGTGAGCAGGCCGTCGGTGGCCAGGTTGTCCTCGTCGAAGGACCGCTGCATCCGGCCCTGCTGCTCGACCGCGGCGTCGAGCTGGCGCTGGACCTTGGGCAGGGCCTCCTTGGCGGCGACCAGCCGTGTCTCCTTGGCCTGCTCCCCGGACGAGTTCAGCTCGCGCTTTCGATCCTCTATCTGCCGGGCGAGCAGGTCGATGCGCTTTTTGTCCTTTTCGTACGCTTGTTGGCTCTCCTGAGCGAGCGGGCCATTGCCCTTTTTGGGGCAGTTTGCTCCACCATAGAGCTGACACTGCCACTCTTTGTAGTGTTTGTCCGCTTGCTTCTGCTCATCGGCGCGCTGGGCGGACAGCGCCTTTATCTTCGAGTCCTGTTCTATGTCAAGAGGAACGTCGCCACCGGAGGAAATCACCCGCTGCAGGTCGGCGACCTCCTTGCGGAGCTGGTCGACACCCTTCCCCACCTCACCCTGCACCTGCTGCTTGGCGAAGTCGTCGGCGCGCCGCTGCTTCATCTCGACGATCTGCGTGTCGATCTCGGCCTTGAAAACCTGCAGCACCAGAGGAGTGGAGATCACCAGGCCGAGCACGACGGCGATGACGATCCGCGGCGCGGCCAGCGCCCAGCGGTTCGGCGCGTCCGCCCTGATGGTGGAGACGAGCCACCGGTCGAGGCTGAGGATCGCCAGGCCCCACAGCAGCGCGGCCGCGACAGCGAGGACGATGTTGACGCCGAGCGCGCTGCTCAGGGCGAACGTCATGGAGACGACGGCGAGCACGCTCGTGGTGAGCACGGCGCCACCGATGCCCTCGAACTTGCCGCGTTCGGTCGGGCACGTCCGGAGGACCTCGGGGCGCGCTCCCGACAGCGCGATCAGAACCGCGGACAGCCCGGCCAGGAAACGTCTCATGCTCCTCCTCGGGAATGGGAGTCTCACCACATCCGCAACGATCGGGCCGCCGCCGGTTCGCCCGGAGGGGTTATCATAGGCGCCCAATATCACATTTCCGGATACCCAATAGGAATTCGCCGAGGAAGTTCCACGACACCTCACCCGCTTAACGCAGCATAACGTTAAATGCGCTAAGTAATCTGGATATCGGGGACGCAGCGCCGCTAATACGACATACCTATGGAGGACTCCTCGTGCCGGAGCCCGACAGGGATCTGAGCAGGAAGGCGATCGCCCAGGCTCTGGCCGACCTCGCCGACACCGGCCACCTCACCCTGGTGGTGGTCGCCGCCGACGGCGTCACCGCGTTCCTGCTCCACCGGGATGACAACGGGTGCCCCCGCGGCCGGAGCTGGTCGGCGACCTGGGCGGACCTCGTGGGCGAACGCGGTTGGGACGCCGATCCGGCCGGAACCCGGGAGGCCGTGGTGCGTGCGTCCCGGGCCCCTTCGTCCTCCGGCGAGGTGATCCTGGTGGCCGTCTCCTCCGGCGATCCGAAGGCCGAGCAGGCCCTCGACTGGCTGCGCGCGGCGCATCCCGCCGCCCAGGTGCTGCGAGCCGAGCCCCCGATCGCCGCGCTCGTCCGGGAGGTCATGGCGGACGATCCGCTGACCCGGTCGTACGAGCTGGTGGTCGTCCTCGCCGACCCGGGCAGCGGACGGCCTCGGCTGACCAGCAGGCAACTCTTCCCCCTCGGCTCCCGCCCGGGGGCCCGGACCAGGGTCGCCGTCCGCTGCGAAGCCGCCGGCCCCTACGGCACCGCGTTCGCCGTGGTCACCTGGCAGGGTCCCGCGCCGCGACTGCTGTCCGTCCAGTCCGCCCCGCTCGTGCCCGGCCGCTACGAGGTGACCGCCGAGCTGGTACGGCCCGGCCGGGTGAGGTTCACCGGCCTGCCCGAGCTCTCACCCGACCCCAGAGACTGGGACCAGCTCGTCTCCGCGCTCCCGGACCGGCTGCCGGGGGGCGTCGGCCCCGCGCACCTCGTCTGCGCGGTGGAGGTCTGCGGAGCGGACGACCAGGTCGCGGAACGGCTGAGCCGGGCCCGCCAGGTGATCAGCTTCGCCTCCGGCGAGCTCGGCGACCTGCTCCGGGTCTCCCTCCTCGCCTACGGGGCGCACTCGTACGACCCGTCGGCGCCGGAGCTCCCGGTGCGCGTCGCGGCCTGGAAGACCGACGCGGGCGAGGCCCTCGACGCGCTCGACGCGCTGGAGGAGCGGGGAGCGGTGGCCGGGGGATACCCGTACCACCCCCACGCGGCGCAGCTCGAAGACATGCTCGCGGTGGTCGTCGAGCGGCTCGACTGGGCGGATCCGACGCCCGCCGTCGTCCTCACGGTCGGGGGCCGCCCGCCGCATCCGGCGCGTACCGACCCATCCAGGCTCCTGCCCTGCCCCCACCGGCACGACTGGCGGAAACTCCTCGCCCTCCTGCGAAAGCGGCAGGGCACGGTCCTGGGCGCGATCTGCGACCAGGCCGCCGACCAGGCGCACCAGGCGTGGCACGGGATCGGCGCGGCTGCCCTGGCCCCCCTGGAGGCGGTGGACGTGCGCGGGCTGGCCGCCGCTCTCGGCCTGGTCACCCCCTCTCCCGTCCATCTCCCGTTCCCCCTGCTCGACGAGACGGAGTGACAGAGCGCATGCAGCCCGAACCGAGCCGGGGGCGTCCCGATCACAACATCTCCATGTGGGGCGCCCCCGGCAGTGGCAAGACCACTCTGCTGGCGGCGTTGTTCATCGCCCTGACCAGGAGGAACGACGACTGGAAGATCGTCGGGTCCGACCCGGCGTCGTCGGACTACCTGATCGACAGAACCAACGCCCTCTCGCGGGGCAAGGTGTTCCCCGAGGCGAGCATGACCCTGGAGCGCTATCACTGGACGCTGATCGGCCCCGCTCCGCAGAAGACCGGTTTCTGGGGCAGGAAGGCCAAACCCGGACCGCCGGCCCGGATCGGCCTCAGCATGATCGACGCTCCCGGAGGGTTGTTCGGCACGGGCCGGCGCCCGGCGGGCGGCGTGAGCGCTCCGGACGGCGCGGGCGACCCGCGCCGGCAGGAACTGCTCGACAACCTTGAGCGGAGCCGGGGCATCGTCTTCCTCTTCGACCCGATCAGGGAGTTCACCTTCGGGGACGCCTTCGACCACATGCACGCCCCGCTCACCCGGCTCGCGGAGCGGATGCTCGCCTCCGGGGAGTTCACCGACGGGAAGCTGCCGCACCACATCGCCGTGTGCGTCACCAAGTTCGACGACCCCCGGGTGCTGGAGACGGCCGAGAAGCGGCGGCTGCTCACGGTGGACCTCGACGATCCGTACCGGCTGCCCCGGGTGGACAGCGAGGACGCGCGGGAGCTGTTCCGCGAGCTGTGCCAGGTGTCGGCCAGCGGCAACGCCGACATGGTGCTCAACGCGCTCGACCAGTTCTTCCACCCGGATCGGATCCGGTTCTTCGCCACGTCCTCGATCGGCTTCTACGTGGACCGGCGTACCAAGCGCTTCGACTGGGACGACTTCCAGAACATGGTCCCCGGGGAGGCGGACGAGGACTCCCGCATCCGGGGGCAGTTGCATCCGATCAACGTGGTGGAGCCGATGCTGTGGCTGGGGCAGCGGCTCGCCGCGATCCGGCCGGCGACGGAGATCTCGTGACCCGGCGCGAGATCGGCTTCGAGTGGGCGCTGGAGGGGAAGCGGCCCGGCGCCCACGACGACTACGAGCTGCTCTCCTGGAGCGACGACCGCCTCGGGCCCGAGGTCTTCGAGGAGATCAGGAGCAGGTACGCCACGGGTCTGTCGGCGGATCTGCCCCAGGTGACGATCGCGGTCGCGGCGACCAGGGAACGCGAGCGGGTGTCGCGCCACATCGTGCTCGCGATCCAGGAGTGGTCCGGGCACCGGGACGCCACCAACCGCAAGATCGTCTATACCCGATGGTTCTACGTCCCGTACCACGAGCTGGCCGCCCACCCGGTGTCCTACGAGGCGCTCTACCACGCCCTCGCGGGCCTTCCGGTGACCCCGTCCCCTCCCCTGGCCGTTCAGGTGCCGGAGTTCGACCCCGCGGCCGTCGCCCCCGGGCCGGACGCGCGGTGCGCCGCCGCGCTGTTGCTGACCGGGCGGCCTGTCTGCGTCGTGGGCGCGGACGGCGTCCCCATGATCGAGCGGTTGCGCTTCCTGGACACCGTCGCCGCGCTCCTGCCGTACGGCATGCGGGCACGGCTGACCGCGGCGACCTGGACCAGCAGCACGGCCCGGCACAAGATCAGGCTCTCCTTCGCGCGGCACGCGCCGGAGGACGCCTACGAGGTGCGCTGGGGGTACGGCGCGGAGATCACCCAGCGGGACACCCCGGCCCCCCTGTGCCTGGACCTGCTGACCCGGTCCGACGTCCGGCTCGCGGACATGCTCCGGGGGCTGGCCGGGCGGACCGAGCCGCTGTCGTTCGGCCCCGCCGACCGTCCGGTCGCCGTACGGCTGCTCGAACACTCCGGCTATCCCGAGCTGCTGTCCGGCTCCGCGGACGAAGCGGAGCGGGAGCCCCAAGAGACGGAGGACCCCCGGGACGGCGGTGGACCGGACGATCCGGCGGGGCGGGGCACGGTGGCACCCGCCTCCGGCGCGCCCGATCTGCCGGGACGCGAGCCGGCTCCGGAGCGGAACGGCGGTGACGTCGGGCCGGCCGGAGCGTCCCCACCCGCCGGGAACGCGCGGCGGCCGACCCTGCCACGGAGCGTGTTGAGCCGGCTGGGCCGCGGCCGCGGCAGGGCGCCCGCACCCGGCGCGCCGCCCGGGGACACCGCCGCGCCCACCACGCCCTACCGGCGGACGGCGGACGAGGGGCCGGCGCCGGGCGCCGTGCCGCTCTCGATGCAGGCCGCGCTCGGCGGGCTGGAACAGGCCGGTCACGGGAAGCGGGCCCGGTCCGGCCGAGGTCCGCACGCCAAGGTCACGGTGACGGTGGCCTTCGCGACGCTGGGCATCACCTTGATCGGTCTCGGCGTGGTCATGCTGGTGCGCTCTTCCGGGGGCGATCCCCCTACCGGCCCGGACATCGCCGGGGCGCAGCCGGGCACCGTCGTCATCCAGGCGGCGGACCGGCCGGAGGACGCGTTCGCGACGAACGTGGTGGCCGAGGTCGTCCGGCGCTCGGGCTATCGGTTCGAGATCCGGCGGAGCGACACCCCCACCGCCGCCGCGCCCGTCGAGAAGCCGACCGTGGTCCTCGTCGAGGGCCCGGCCTCCGCGCTCGCGGGAGAACCGCCGGCGGCGCGGGGGTTCGTCCAGGTCGGCTCCATCCCGGTGCCGACCCCGGACGTCCTGGTCTACGACATCGGGCTGATCACGCCGGAGAAGTTGCGCGCGGCCTTCCAGGGGCAGGACAAGGACGTCCGTGTCTCGCTGCCGGACACCGCCCCGGGGGAGCTGGCGGAGGCCCTGAAGCGGCGCTCTCCCTCGCTGCGACTGGAATCCGTCTCAGGGCGGGACCCGCTGCGCGCCCTTCGGGACAAGGCGGTGCAGGCCGCCGTCGTTCCCCGCTCCGCCGCCGGCGACGGCGGCTACGCGCGCTTGGACGGGCCTGACGGGCTGCCGGGCCGTACGCTGCTCGTCCTTTGCAACGAGGCCGCCCTCGATGTGCTCCACGACGCGCTGGGCAAGGTCGCCGGGGCCATCGACCCGGGCGTTCTGGCATCGGCGGAGTTCGACTGGCCCGGGAAGGCGGCCGCCCGCGTGGTCGGCGCGGTCTTGCCGCCGGGCCGTCCGTCCGTCGTCTCGCGGGACGGTGAGCAGGAGAGCGACCAGGGGCAGGGCTCGTTCTGGCTCGCCCTTGTCCTGATCTCCGCCGGAGGCGCGGCCGGTTTCCTGGCCTTCATCGTGGCGATACGCGGTCCCTCCCGCTTCGAGTCGCGCCCGTAGCCGGAGCGCCGCGCTTCATCGGGTCGTGTTCCCAGAGCGCCGACGCGCCGGTTCTTGCCAATCTGCCCACCTCCGCGACGCGAACCGACCCGGAAACTGCCGATCTGGCAGTGAATCGGGCCGCCTGTTGCCCGGTCTGACCCGGCAAACCACACTACGCGTGCATAAACGACAGCCGTGGAGGTTGCGATGGCACGCCAGCATTCCCACCCGTTCATCCCGTACCGCCCGCAGCGGTACGACGAGCAGGAGACGATCGCCCGAGGACGGGCGTTCTACGAGCACCTCGACCGGCGCAGGAGCGTGCGCTTCTTCAGCGACGAGCCGGTGCCGCGTGAGTGCGTGGAACTCGCGGTGCGCGCCGCGAACACCGCGCCGTCGGGCGCCCACCAGCAGCCGTGGAAGTTCGTGCTGGTCGGCGACGCGGCGACCAAGAAGCGCATCAGGGAGGCCGCCGAGATCGAGGAACGGCAGAACTACGAGGGCGGCCGGCTCACCCCGGAGTGGCGGGAGGCGCTGGCCCCGCTGGAGACGACCTCGGACAAGGGCTATCTGGAGGTGGCGCCCTGGCTGGTCGTCTGCTTCGCCGAGAAGTACGGCGTGCGGCCTGACGGCACCCGGGTCAAGCACTACTACGTCAACGAGAGCGTCGGCATCGCGTGCGGCCTGTTCATCGCGGCGCTGCACGAGATGGGCCTGTCCACGCTCACCCACACGCCGAACCCGATGGCGTTCCTCAGCGAGATCTGCGCGCGGCCGGCGAACGAGCGGCCGTACATCCTCTTCCCGGTCGGGTACGCGGCGGCCGACGCGGAGGTGCCCGACCTGACGCGCAAGCCCGACGCGCTGGTGGAGTTCACCCCGAGCTGACCGCCGCCGCCCCTATCGGCGTCGGCCCGGCTTTTGGGCCTTGTAACGGCGGGATGTCAAAGCTACGATCGCCACAACTCTTAGGAAACTTTCTTAAAAGATTCACTGACACCTCCCACCCCCCCGATCCCCCTTCACCTGGCCTGACGAGACCGGTGGAGCCGCCGCCGTCCTCAGGCCGGTCACGCGGCCGCGGCGCACTCTCCCGCCCGGCCGCCGCCCCGTACGGCTCGCGTCCGCCACCTCCTCGGACGCGAGCCGTACGGCACCCCCCACTCCGACCCGAGGTGAACATGAAGTTACGCGCCACCCTGGTCGCCCTGGCGACCCTCTTCCTGAGCCTCGTCGCGCTGCCCGCCCAGGCCGCGTCGGTCACCGCCACCTTCACCAAGACCCAGGACTGGGGCTCCGGGTTCGAGGGCCGGGTGACCGTGACCAACGGGACGTCCTCACCCGTGAACTGGTCCGTCCAGTTCGACCTGCCGTCCGGGTTCTCCATCCCGTCCGCGTGGGA
Organism: Microtetraspora fusca; assembly: GCF_001570365.1. GTDB lineage: Bacteria > Actinomycetota > Actinomycetes > Streptosporangiales > Streptosporangiaceae > Microtetraspora > Microtetraspora fusca. Next base: position 129,703 of record NZ_BBYK01000055.1, read on the forward strand.
CGCGACCATGGCCCGCAGCGGCCAGCACTACACCTTCACCCCGCCCTCCTGGGCCGGGGCGCTCGCCGCCGGGGCCAGCCAGAGCTTCGGCTTCAACGGCACGCCCGGCAACTTCCCCGGCATCTCCGGGTGCACGGTGAACGGCGCCGCCTGCGGCGGATCGGACGTCCAGGTCCCCGGCAAGCCGGGCGCGGCGACCGTCACGGGCGCGACCGACGGGTCGATCTCCCTGAGCTGGGGCGCGGCCGGCGGCACCGTGACCGGCTACCGCGTCTACGAGGGCGGCACGCAGGTCGCCCAGGTGACCGGGACCACCGCCACGATCACCGGCCTGGCCGCCTGCACATCGCACACCTACACGGTCAAGGCGTACAACTCGGCGGGCGAGTCGGCGGCCGGCGACCCGGTCTCGGGCTCGACGACCGGCTGCTCCAGCGGCGTGCCGGGCAAGGTGGGGACGGTCACCGCCGGGCAGATCGGCGACACCGGCCTCACCCTGAGCTGGCCGGCCGCGACCGGCACGGTCTCCGGCTACCGGATCCGCACCGGCGGCACGGTGGCGGCCACCGTCACCGGCACCTCACACGCGATCACCGGCCTGACCGCCTGCACGCCCTACACCTACACGGTCGCGGCGTACAACTCGGTCGGCGAGGGCCCGGCGAGCGACCCGGTCACCGCCACCACGACCGGGTGCCCGATCGGCCCGCTGCCCAAGCACTTCCTCACCGGGTACTGGCACAACTTCGACAACAAAGCGGCCAAGCTGCTGAAGCTGTCGGCCGTGCCGGACGAGTACGACCTGATCGCGGTGGCCTTCGGCGAGGCGACCTCCACCGCCGGTGAGGTGAGCTTCACCGTGGGCGCCGACCTGGCGGCCGGGCTCGGCGGCTACACCGACGCGCAGTTCAAGGCGGACGTGCAGTCCCTGCACAACCGGGGCAAGAAGGTCATCCTCTCCGTCGGCGGTGAGAAGGGCCGGATCCAGGTCGGCAGCACCGCCGCCGCGACCAAGTTCGCCGACTCGGTGTACGCGCTGATGCAGAGCTACGGCTTCGACGGCGTGGACATCGACCTGGAGAACGGCCTCAACTCCACCTACATGGCCCAGGCGCTGCGCTCCCTGCAGGCCAAGGCCGGCGCGGGGCTGATCATCACGATGGCACCGCAGACCATCGACATGCAGTCGACCGGGATGGAGTACTTCAAGCTCGCGCTGAACATCAAGGACATCCTCACCGTCGTCCACACGCAGTACTACAACTCCGGCTCCATGCTCGGCTGCGACCAGTCCGCCGCGTACTCGCAGGGGACGGTCAACTTCATGACCGCGCTGGCCTGCATCCAGCTCGAGAAGGGCCTGCGCCCCGACCAGGTCGCGCTCGGCCTGCCCGCCGGGCCCGGTGCGGCCAGGGGCGGCGTCGTGTCCCCCTCCCTGGTCAACCAGGCCCTCACCTGCCTGGCGACCCGTACCAGCTGCGGGACCTTCGTGCCGCCGCGCGCCTACCCCGAGATCAGGGGCGCGATGACCTGGTCGATCAACTGGGACGCCAGCAACAACTGGAACTTCTCCAAGATTGTCAAGCCTCACCTCGCCACCCTCCCTTAACCCCCCAAGGAGCGCGAATGAGATTGCGTCGCATGGCGACGGCGGCCCTCGCCGCCGCCGCGATGTCCACCCTCGGCGTCGCCGCCGCCACTCCGGCGGCACTCGGCGCCTCGACCACGCTGGCCGCGTATCCGGCCTGGCAGGCGTGGACGGCCTACAGCGTCGGCGCGCGCGTCACGTACAACGGCGTCGACTACGAGTGCATCCAGGCGCACACCTCGCAGCCCGGGTGGGAGCCGTCGAACGTCCCGGCCCTGTGGAAGGTCGCGAGCGGCGGCGGCGACACCACGCCGCCGTCGGTCCCCGGGAACCTGCGCAGCACGGGCAGCACGACCAGCAGCATCTCGCTGGCCTGGAACGCCTCCACCGACAACGTCGGCGTCACCGGCTACAACGTCTACCGGAACGGCAACCTGGTGACGACCGTCACCGGGACGACGTACACCGACACCGGCCTGTCAGCGGGCACCTCCTACAACTACACGGTCCGCGCCCGGGACGCGGCGAACAACCTCTCCGACCCCAGCAACACGCTGACCGCGAGCACCCAGAGCGGCAACGGCGCGCCGGGCGCGCCCGGCACGCCGACCGTCAGCGGCAGCACGGACTCGTCGATCTCGCTGTCCTGGCCGGCCTCCAGCGGCACCGTGACCGGCTACCGCGTCTACGAGGGCGGCACGCAGGTCGCCCAGGTGACCGGGACCACCGCCACGATCTCCAACCTGACGACCTGCTCGTCGCACACCTACACCGTCAAGGCGTACAACGCGAGCGGCGAGTCGGCGGCGAGCGGCGCGGTCAGCGGCAGCACCACCGGCTGCCCGACCGGCGGCCGGATGCCGGGCGCGCCGTACCTCTACATGGGCTGGGGCGACCCGCCGAGCGCGGCGACGGTCATGGACGCGACGGGGATCAAGTCCTTCACCATGGCGTTCATCCTGTCCGGCGGCGGCTGCACGCCGAAGTGGGACGGCCAGCGGCAGCTCTCCGGCGGCGTCGACGCCCAGACGATCTCGACGATCAAGTCCAAGGGCGGCAGCGTCCAGGTCTCGTTCGGTGGCTGGCAGGGCAACAAGCTCGGCCCGAACTGCTCCACCCCGGCCGCCTTCGCCGGAGCGGTGCAGCAGGTCATCGACGCGGTGGGCCCGGCGGTGGTCGACTTCGACATCGAGAACACCGACGAGTTCGAGAACTACACGGTGCAGGACCGCATCCTCAACGGCCTGAAGACCGTCAAGCAGAACAACCCGAACGTCAAGGTCGTGGTCACCTTCGGCACCACCACCTCGGGGCCGAACTCGCACGGCGTCCGCCTGATCAACCAGGCGAAGGCGCTGGGAGTCCCGATCGACAACTACACGATCATGCCGTTCGACTTCGGTGGCGGCGCGAACATGTACCAGAGCACGGTCAACGCCGCCGAGGGCCTGAAGAACGCGCTCAAGTCCGCCAACGGCTGGACCGACGCCCAGGCGTACGCGCACATGGGCATCTCCGGCATGAACGGCCTGTCCGACCAGCAGGAGCAGACCAGCCCGGCGACGTGGACGCAGATCCGTGACTGGGCGCTGTCCAAGGGCCTGACCCGCCTCGCGTTCTGGTCGGCCAACCGCGACCGGCCGTGCCCGGGCGGCGGCGTGGCCGAGAACTGCAGCGGCATCGCGCAGCAGAACTGGGAGTTCACCAAGATCACGGCCGGTTTCTGATCGGCGGGCTCCGTGGATCCGCGTCGCTTCGCGGGTCCACGGACCGCCCCCGGCCGGTACGGCTCGCGTGCCCGACCGCGCCCGCGGACGCGAGCCGTACAGTCACGTCGGCGTCCGGAGCGACGTAGCGGCATTCACGCGCCGCCTCCCTCCTGACCGCGAAGCCCGCGATGGTCTCCGTCCACCCCTCCACGTGCAGGCGGCATTCACGCGCCGCCCCCTCCTGAACGCGAAGCGCCGGTGGGCTGCCCACCACGCGCGTCGACCTCGCGTGAAAGTCACATCCGCACGGCGAGCAGAAGATCTGCGAATCCCCACTGTTATCCGCAAAAGCCGCAGAACAAGTCGGTGAATGGTCCGCGCACGAAAGGGATGACGGAGGGCGCCGCGCCGCGATGTCACCAGGCGACGGGCAGCGCGGCGAACCCGCCGGTGAGCCGGTCGGAGCGCACCTCCAGCTCCTCGTACGGCACCGCCAGGCTCAAGGTGGGGAAGCGTGGGAAGAGCGCCTGGAACACGGCGCGCAGCTCGATCCTGGCCAGGCTCGCGCCCAGGCAGTAGCGGCCCGCGTAGCCGAACCCGACGTGCGCGTTCTCGCTCTCACGCCCGATGTCGAACCGTTCCGGGTCGGGGAAGGCCCGCTCGTCCCGGTTGGCGGCGAACGTCGCCAGCACCACCAGCTCACCGGCGCGGACCGTCACGCCGCCGATCTCGACGTCCTCGTGCGCGTACCGGACCAGCCCGTGCTGGCTGGGCGCGGCCATCCGCAGGATCTCCTCCACCGCGGCGGGGACCCGCCCGGGGTCGCGGGCCAGGGCGTCCCGCTGCTCCGGATCGCGCAGGAGGAGCAGCACGCCGTAGTCGATCTGGTTGACGGTCGTCTCGTGCCCGGCGAACAGGAGGCCGCCCGCGATCCTGGCGATCTCCGCCTCGGGCAGCTCCGCGGTGGCGAGGTCGGAGTACACGTCCTCGCCCGGACGCTCCCGCTTGGATCGCACCACGGCGAAGCTGTACGCGTTCATCTCCGCCTGGGCGGCCGCGGACCGCGCCGGGTCGGTCAGGTCCGTCATCTCCTCCGCGATCGCCCGGAACCGCTCCCTGTCCCTGTACGGCACGCCCAGCAGCTCGCAGATCACGTGGACGGGCAGCGGGGCGGACAGGGTGCCGTGCAGGTCGGCGGGCGGCCCCTGCGCGGCCATCCGGTCGAGCAGCGCGTCCACGAGCAGTTCCACGCGCCCGGTGAGGCGCCGTACGCGCCGCGCGGAGAAGGCGGGCGTGAGCAGCCGCCGCATGGAGTCATGGACCTCGCGTTCGGTGGCGTGGTCGCCGGTCGGGCCGCCCGCGAACGCGCTGTTGGACAGCCGCGGCGCCGACGCGGGGGTGGGATGCGACCGGCCGAACCGCTCGTCCGCGAAGACCTGCCTGATCTCCTCCCAGCCGGTCACCAGCCAGGCCTCGTCGCCGGTCGCGGTGCGCACCCGGGTGATCGGCTCGGCGGCCCTGAGCTGCCCGAACTCGGGAGCGATCTCCAGGACGTCGTTCCGCGCGAACGGCAGCCGAGGGAGTCCGGACATGGTCGTTTCCCTTCGCGAGTGGACCTTTCCCAGATCTCTCCGCTCCGCGCCGGAACAAGCCAAGTAAAGCACCCTTTGACGCTGTTTTCACCATTGTGCGGGGAATGACGCTTTAGGCCGCCTTTATATGACCATGTCGTATTTATAAGATCATAAATACGATTAGCGCCGACCAAAAGTGGACATTTGGGCGCGTGGCCGGGACAAGGCGGAGTCCGGGGCTCTACGGTTCCAAATCATGCACCAAACGCCTGGCTATCAGCAGCCGTACGACCCCCCACAGCAGCAATGGCACCAGCAGGCGCCGCAGCCGCAGCCACACACCCCGATGCAGCCCCCCACGCCCACGCCTCCCACGCCACCGCCACCCGCCTCCCGCCGCAAGTCCGGCAGCAAGGCGCCGTTGCTGATCGTCATCGCGATCGTGGTCGTGGCCGCCGCCGTCGGCGCGTTCTTTTTCCTTACCGGCGGCGAGGACCCCGCGCCGCAGGCGAAGCCGGCCAAGAGCGGGGCGGCCCGCACCGCCGAGGCCCTGCCCACCCCGAGCCCCGGACAGCGCGCGGTCTACCTGGAGACCCTCCGGGCGATCTCGCCCGAACTCGCCGAAGACGAGGATCAGGCGATCCGGCAGGCCGGCCTGGTGTGCCAGCGCGTCCTCAAGCCCGAGGACGGCGGCATGAGCCTCCCTCAGTTCACGGTCGCGGAGCTGTCCAAGGGCGGCGCGTCGATCAACCGCGTGCAGGCGTTCAAGGTGATCATCGCGGTCAAGGTGTGGTGTAAGCCCTGACCCGGAACCGGCACTCCCCCGGGCCTCCCGGGGCGGGACGCCGCGACACGTCGGATCACGGGCCGGGTCCGGGCTTCGGGTCCGGACCGGGCCCGGGACCGGCGCTCCCCGCGAGACCGCGCGCCTCGGCCGGTTTCGGTGGCGCGCGCCTCGCGGTCAGGGCGAGGGGACGAAGCCGAGGTGCTTGTCCACCACGTTGATCAGTGGGGCACCCGCGACGTACCTGCGCAGGTTCTCCAGGAAGGTCTCGGCGAGGGCGTCCTGCCACCCCGCCGCGTCGCCGCTCATGTGCGGGGAGATCAGCACCTGGGGGAACGACCACAACGGATGCCCGGCGGGGAGCGGCTCATCCTCGAACACGTCGAGCGCCGCCCCGGCGAGCCGTCCCGCTCGCAGCGCCTCGACCAGGGCGTCGGTGTCCACCGTCTCGCCCCTGCCGACGTTGATCAGCCGGGCCGACGGCTTCAGCGCCCCGATGACGTCGGCGTCGATCAGCTTCCGGGTCTCGGGGGTCAGCGGCGTGACGTTGACCAGATAGTCGATGTCCGCGACCAGCGACGGGAGCCGCGAGGAGTCGAACACCTCGCCGAAGTCGGTGTCGCCGTCCCGCGTCGAGCGGCCCGCGCCGAGCACCGTGAGCCCCACCGCGCGCAGCATGCGGGCGATCGCCCGCCCGATGGCCCCGGTGCCGACGATCATGACGGTCTTCCCGTCGAGCCGCTCCGTCACGCGGTGCTCCCACCGGCGCTCCCGCTGCAGGCGCCACGATTCCGGCAGGTCCTTGGCGAAGGCCAGGACGCACGCGAGGACGTACTCGGCGATGGGCCGGTCGAAGACGCCGCGCGAGTTCGTCACGACGACGTCGGAGGCGCGCAGCTCGTCGAAGAGCAGCCGATCCACGCCCGCCGCCGTGACGTGAATCCAGCGCAGCGCCTCGGCGTGGTGCCAGACCCCGCGCAGGGCGGGCGAGAACGAGTCCCAGACCAGCAGCGCGTCACTCCCCGGCAGGGCGTCGCCCAGCTCCGTTCCCCGGGCGTACCGGACCTCGCCCGCCAGATCGTGCAGGCGATCCCGCGAAGGCGGCAGGTCGTCCCCGTGAAGAACGGTGAGGACGACGCCGCTCCCGGCCCCGTTACCGGTGCCGTGTCGCGTTCCGGACAGAGCGACCAGGCCGGGCCCGAGTGGCTTCGTGACAGGCAGACGTGCCCGCATAGGTACGGTGGCTCCTTCGGTGGATGGGGAGGGTGAGGCTCGTCGGTCTCACCGCACACGCCTGATCGCGCTCGCATCGTGCGGGAGGTTCGGCGGCCTCTTCGGCGAGGACGTCCGGCGGTTCACGAGGCGGCCGGGGCGGCCGCCCTCCGGTCCGCGCGCCGCGTGATCTCCTGTGCCGTCGCCGGGTTCACCTCGCTCTACCAGCCAACGGGGCAACATAGCCACCTATTCCCCCAAATCCGGCAAATGGGAGGCGGCTGGCCGTCCCTCCCGGTGGGGATAAGCCTCTTCAGCCGGTCGAACGCGTGGCCGGGGGACGGCCGCCCGACCGATCGTCGGGAAGGCGGCCGTCTCGTCCGGGGCTCGATCAGCGCGCGGTCGGGTCCGACAGCGTGTCCGACAGCCGGTCCGACGGCGGGGCCAGCAGCGGGGCCAGCAGCGGGGCCAGCGCCGCCTCCAGGTCCGCGACACCGCCGAACAGCACGCCGGTCATGCCGAGCGCCACAGCGGCCTCGACGTTCTCCGCCCGGTCGTCCACGAAGAGGCACCGGTCCATCGGGACGCCGGCCCGCTCGGCGGCGATCGCGTAGATGGCCGGATCGGGCTTGACCACGCCGACCCGGGCGCTGTTCACCACGTCGTCCGCGAAGTACGCGAGCCCCAGCCCGGCGAGGTCGTCCTCCACCTCGGGGGTCGCGTTGGTCACCAGCACGACGGGCACGTACGCCTGGGCGAGGCGGAGCAGTTCCAGCACCTTCTCGTCCGCGCGGAACGGCGTCCGGGTGAACATGACGGCCAGCTCGCGGGCCTGCTCCTCGGACACGTGATCGGCCAGCGCGGCGGCGATGGCGTCCCGCCACTGCTCCACGGTGTGCTCGCCCCGGAGCACCGGCAGATCGTTCGCCGGCGCGAGCGCGATCTCGGCGGTCGTTCCCTCCGCCAGCCCGGCCGCGCGTTCCATCCGGGTCAACTCGGTCATGTCGTAGAAGCGGATCACGCCGTCGAGGTCGCACAGGACGGCGTCGAAGGGCCTGCCGTTCAGATCGTGAACATCGGCGTGAGCATCGGCGTGGGGTACGGCCTGGGGATTCGTCACGGCTCCTCCATAGCACATCCGCGACCTGCCCTCTCTCCGCGGCCGCGGATCAGCCGGTCCGTCCCCGTGATACCGGACGCCCCCGGGCGGGTCAGCCCGTCGGGACGTCCGGCTCCTCGGTCCGGTCTGCCGCTCCCCCTCCGGCGTCGCGCCTCGCCTCGCGGCCCGCCTGTTTGAGCGCGAGGCGCAGCGCGTACTCGATCTGGGCGTTGACGCTGCGCAGATCGTCGGCGGCCCATTTGGCGATCGCCTCGTAGACGGCCGGGTCGAGCCGGAGCAGGAGCTTCTTGCGTTCGACCATGGTCAGGACGGGTCAGGCATAGAGGCTGCCGGCGTTGACCACCGGCTGGGTCGCCCGGTCGCCACAGAGGACGACCAGGAGGTTGGACACCATCTGGGCCTTGCGCTCCTCGTCGAGTTCGACCACGCCCTGCTCCGAGAGGCGGTCCAGGGCGAGACCCACCATACTGACAGCGCCCTCGACGATGTGGGTGCGCGCGGCGACCACCTGAGCGGCCTGCTGCCGGACCAGCATGGCCTGGGCGATCTCGGGGGCGTACGCCAGGTGGGTGATCCGGGCCTCGATCACCTCGATCCCGGCGAGGCCGGTGCGCTCGCGCAGCTCGGCGGTGAGCTCCCCGGCCACCTCGGCGCCGTCCCGCAGGCTGGTCCGGCCCTCCTCATGGGAGTCGTACGGGTGGCTGGTGGCCAGGTGCCGCACCGCGGCCTCCGACTGGATGGCCACGTACTCCTCGTAGTCGTCCACCGCGAACGCGGCCCGCCCGGTGTCGACGACCTTGTAGACGACGACCGCGGCGATCTCGACCGGGTTGCCGTCGGCGTCGTTGACCTTGAGCTTGGTCGTCTCGAAGTTGCGCACGCGCCGGCTCACCCGCTGCTTGGTCGTCAGCGGGAGCACCCACTGGAAGCCGGCCTCGCTCACCGAGCCGACGTACCGGCCGAGGAACTGCACGACCTTGGCCTCGTTGGGGTTGATCACGGTGAAACCGGTGGCCGCGACGAAGAAGACCACGATCCACGCGATCACCGCCAGGCCCGGGAGCCCGAAGTCGCTGGGGTCGTCGCCGAAGGATCCACCGTCCATCCCGTCTCCCGACCAGCCGCGCAGCGCGAACACGGCGACGACGCCACCGAGTACCAGCAGTCCGAGCAGCACGGCGAAGCCGTTCAGACGGAACGCCCGACGCTCCATCGTTCCTCCTTGCTATTGAAGTGATATCACCAAGATAGCCCAAAGATAGCCCATCCACGCAAGCCAGACATTTCCCGCCTCGACGGTTTTGGGCCTTGCCGCAGTCATGAGCGGGAGTTACGATCCGGCTAATTATTAGGAAACTTTCCTTAAGGAAAGAGCCGTCACATGCGCCGATTAGCCGTTCTACTGCTCCCGATCGCCATGATGGTCGCGTTCGTCGCGGCCCCCGCACACGCCGCCGGCCGTCTCACCGCCGCCTTCACCCTCACCGGGAACCAGGGCAAGTTCGTGGTGAGCAACCCCGACAGCTCACCCGTCACCGGATGGTCCATCCAGTTCGAACTGCCCGCCGGGGTCACCGTCAGCAACGCCCAGAACGCCACGACCACGCAGACCGGCACGCGGGTCAAGCTCACGCCGGCGTTCTACATCAACACCGTGCGGGCGAACGGGAACACCGAGCCGTACAGCCCGACCTTCACCCTCAGCTCGCCCGTGCAGCCGACGAAATGTCTGATCAACAACGCGAACTGCGACGGCAGCGGCGACCCTCCGCCCCCTGCCGCGCCGGTCGTGGCGAGCTTCTCGCTCAGCGGCAACCAGGGCAAGTTCGTCGTCGAGAACAACGGCGACGCCGCGCTCGACAGCTGGTCGATCCAGTTCGAGCTGCCCGCCGGCGTCACCGCGAGCAACGCCCAGAACGGCTCGCTGAGCCAGAGCGGCCGCCAGGTCACGCTCAGCCCGGCCTTCTACAACACCAAGGTGAACGCGCACGCCACCACGGAGCCGTACAGCCCGACGTTCACGCTCAGCTCCCCGGTGGAGCCGACGAGCTGCCGGGTCAACGACGTGCCGTGTGACGGCTCGGCCGACACCCCGCCGTCGGCGCCGGGCAACCTGCGCTCACCGGTCAAGACCACCAAGACGGTCTCCCTCGCCTGGGACGCCGCGACCCCCGGCACCCTGCCCATCACCGCGTACGAGGTCTACCGGAGCGGCGACTTGGCCACGACGGTCAGCGGCACCACCGCGACGGTCACCGGCCTCACCCCGAACACCGAGTACACGTTCACGGTGAAGGCCAAGGACCGCAAGGGCACCCTCTCCCCGCCCAGCACGCCGCTGAGGGTGACCACCAACAACCCGGCCGACGACACCCAGCCGCCGACCGTCCCCGCGAACCTGCGCAGCACCGGCAAGACCTCGTCCAGCGTCTCCCTCGCCTGGGACGCCTCGACCGACAACAAGGGCGTCGCCGGATACGACGTGTACGTCGGCTCGACCCTGGCCATGAGCGTCCTCGGCACGACCGCCACGGTCACCGGGCTCTCCCCGTCCACGGAGTACTCCTTCACCGTGCGGGCCCGCGACCTGTACGACAACACGTCGGCGGCCAGCGCGGCCGTGAAGGCGACCACCGCCGACATCGTCGAGAACGGGTACGCCCGGGTCGGCTACTTCGTCCAGTGGGGCATCTACGGCCGGCAGTACTTCGTGAAGAACCTCGACACGACCGGGGCGGCGGCGAAGCTGACCCACCTCAACTACGCCTTCGCCAACATCGACCCGGTCAAGCTGACCTGCCTCAACGGCGTCACCAAGGGCACCACGTCCGATCCGGAGGACCCGAACCAGGGTGACGGCGCGGGCGACGCCGACGCCGACTACGGCCGGCCGATGAGCTCGGCCCAGTCCGTGGACGGCGTCGCCGACACCGGCTGGGAGAAGCTGCGCGGCAACTACAACCAGCTCCGCAAGCTCAAGGCGAAGTACCCGAACCTGAAGGTCCTGATCTCGATCGGCGGCTGGACGTACTCGAAGTACTTCTCCGACGTCGCCGCCACCGACGCGGCCCGCAAGAAGTTCGTCAGCTCGTGCATCGACATGTACATCAAGGGCAACCTGCCCGAGTACAACAGCGCGGGCGGGCCGGGCAGCGCCGCCGGGATCTTCGACGGCATCGACCTCGACTGGGAGTGGCCGGGCGCCGAGGGGCACCCGGGCAACCACATCGGGGCGAACGACAAGGCGAACAACACCGCCCTGATCGCCGAGTTCCGCAAGCAGCTCGACGCGCTGACCGCGGAGACCGGGAAGCGCTACCAGCTCACCGCGTTCACGCCGGCCGACCCGGCGAAGATCGCGGCCGGCTGGGACCTGCCCGAGGTGGCCAAGTCCCTGGACATCTTCAACGTCCAGGGCTACGACTTCCACGGCTCGGGCAGCGACAACTCCTGGGAGCCGAACCGGACCGGCCACCAGGGCAACCTGTACGCCGACGTCGACGACCCCTACTCGTTCCACTTCAGCGTCGAGAACGCGGTCAACGCGTACCTGCAGGCCGGGGTGAACCCGCGCAAGCTCACCATCGGGCTCGCGTACTACGGCCGCGGCTGGCAGGGCGTGGCCGACGGCGGCAAGTACGGCGAGTGGCAGTCCGCCAACGGCGCGGCGCCGGGCCAGTTCCAGGAGGAGGCGGGCACCCGGGGCTACAGCAACCTGCTGGCGAGCGTGCCCGGCTGCACCGTACGGCACGACGAGCAGGCGGTGGCCACCTTCTGCTACACCGGCAGCGCGAGCCAGCCGGGCCAGTGGTGGACCTTCGACGACACATGGTCGATCGGCAAGAAGACCGCGTGGCTGCGTACCAAGGGGCTGCTCGGCGTGATGATCTGGGAGATGTCCGGTGACACCGGCACGCTGACCAGTGCCGTGGACACCGGCCTGAAGTAACCCTTGTCGGGAGATTTCAGGAAATGAAGGTTCTCCCGGCGGGGACGGGCGAGGGACACGCCCGCACAACGGGCGCGTCCCCGCCGGGAGAACCGCAAGCCCGGTGGTCGCGGGTCAGAGCTGGGCCGGAGGCTGCGGGCCCCTGGCGTACATGTCGGCGATGTGACCGGCGAGCACCGTGAAGAAGCCGATGAAGCCGAGCAAGGCCAGAACCGCGCCGACGATCACGTCGTTGCGCGTGGCCGCCGTCCAGGCCGCGCCCTCCGGCTGCTGGCCGGTCACGAACGGCGCCGCGACCAGCCATACCCCCGTCGCGAAGAGCAGGCCGACGCCGGCGATCCCCCATCTGCTCACCAGTCCTCCTCGTTGTGCCTGTTGCCGGTCCGCTCAAGCTGGTCCGCGGCGAGCGCCGCCACCAGCGGCTTGAGCAGGCTGTGCAGGTCCTCTGTCGTCGGTGCGGCCACCGGCGCGGGAGCGGGCGGCTGCTCCGGCTCGGCCGCCGCGGCGGGCTCCTCGGCGGGACGCTCGGGCAGGAGCCCGTCAGCGCGGAGCTGCCCGCGCCAGGCCCGCGCCCACACCACGACGGTGGCGAGGGCGATCACGCACACGCCCGCTCCCGTCCACATGTCCACCTGCACCGCCGTCCCGCCCGAGGGATAGTCCAGCCCGTACGGCGCGAGCATCAGCCAGACACCGGCGGCGAGCGCGGCGGTCGCCGTGATCAGGCCGGCCAGATAGCGGGTCATTTCTTCTCCTTTTCCGTCAATGCCGCGAGCAGCACCTGGCCGGCCAACGGCCTGAGCAGCCTGCGCGAGGCCAGCCGGGCCCGCACGCGGTCGTCCCCGCCCCCGTCCGGACCCTGGTCCGGGAGGAGCCGGGCCGCGGCCGCGACCAGCCGGGGCGAGTGCCCGCGTTCGAGGCGGTCGGCCAGCCAGGCGAGGGCGACGCCGGTGACCGCGAGCGTCACCGCGCTCGGCCGCGTGGTCACCTCGCCGCGCAGCGGCACCTCCTTCAGGAAGAGCGCGAGCAGCAGGCTCGCCACGGCGAACGGGATCGCCCACAGGTAGACGCTCTGGACCGCCGTGGTGAACGCTTCGAGCAGGCCGTGGAGCTGCGCGGCGGGCAGCCGGGCGAGCAGGGCGGGATCGAGCTGGGCGGCCCGCGCCGGCAGCCCGGCCCTGGCCAGCTCGTCCTCCAGGGTGCGGATCTGGATCGTGCCGAACAGCGCGGTGCCCAGCGAGCCGCCCAGCGTGCGGAAGAACGCGATGGCGCTGGAGGCGGTGCCGATGTCGCGGGGGCGCACCGCGTTCTGCGTCGCCACCAGCGGAACCTGGATGAAGGCGCCCACCCCCAGGCCGACCACGACGGTGAAGCCCATGATCAACGCCATCGAGGTGTCGATCTTGACCAGGCTGAGCAGGTAGAGCCCCGCGGCCAGCACCGCCGCGCCGATGACGGGCATCGCCTTGTAGCGGCCCGTCTTGGAGATCGCCATGCCGCTCGCCAGGGAGGCGGCGATCACCCCGCCGGTCAGCGGGACCAGGGCGAGGCCGGACTCCGTCGCCGACTGCCCGCGCACGATCTGGAAGTAGGTGGGCAGGTAGACGACCGCGCCGAACAGCGCCACGCCGGACAGCAGCGACAGGCCCGCGCTCACCGCGACCACCGGGTCGGCGATCACCCGCGGCGGCAGGATCGGCTCGGCCGCGCTGCGCTGGCGGGCGGCGAAGGCCGCCGTCAGACCCACCCCGGCGACCGCCAGCCCGATGATCTGCGGCGATCCCCAGTCGTACGTCCGGCCGCCCCACACGGTGACCATGAGGATGGCGCACACCGCGGCGACCAGGAGGACGGCCCCCGGATAGTCGATGCTGTGCCGCACCGTGGCGCGGGGCAGGTGCAGCGCGACCGCGATCACGGCGAGCGCGGCCACGCCCACGGGAAGGTTGATCCAGAAGATCCAGCGCCAGGTGGCGTGGTCGGTGAAGAAGCCGCCGACGAGCGGGCCCGCGACGCTGGCCAGGCCGAAGACGCCGCCGAAGAGGCCCTGGTAGCGGCCCCGGTCACGTGGCGGGACGACGTCCGCGATCACCGCCATCGCCAGCGCCATGAGCCCGCCGCCGCCGAGCCCCTGGACGCCCCGGAACACGATCAACTGGGCCATGTTCTGGGCGAGGCCGCACAGGATCGAGCCGATCAGGAAGATGACGATCGCGCCCTGGAAGATCTGCTTGCGGCCGTACAGGTCGGAGAGCTTGCCGTAGAGCGGGGTCCCGGCCGTGGAGGCGAGCAGGTAGGACGTGACCACCCAGGAGAGCTGATCCAGCCCGCCGAGCTCCTGCGCGATCATCGGCAGCGCGGTGGCCACGATCATCTGGTCCAGGGCGGCGAGCAGCATGGCGAGCATGAGTCCGGCCATGACGAGCCGGATCTGCGCGCGAGTCAACAACGACAACCCCCGCTTCGATCACAATGAGTGATGCAGACACTACGCAGAGATGAGAATCGCTGTACGAGAAATGACCATTCTTCTCCTCCCCACCTGCCTCCCGCCCCTCCGCTGAACCGCCACTGAACCGCCACGACCCAGCCGGATACAAGGTGCTTCCAAGTCGGCGGGACTACTCATGGGTCCATGAAGAACAGCACCATCACCCCCTCGTTCACGACCGCCCGGGGAGCCGTCTCCCGTGGAATCGCCGCCGCCGCGCTGCTCACGCTGGCCGCCACGAGCGCTTTGGCGACTCCGGCGGCTGCCACGACTACGACCACGAAGGCCACCACCAATGCCACCACCACGGCCACCGTGAAGGCGGCCGGGGCACGGCTCCACTGGGGGCAGGTCCGTTCCAAGGGCGGCCACGGCGGGTACGCCACGGCAGACGTGTGGATCACCGATTTCAGCGCCGAGACGTTCGTCGTCTCCGGCACGCTGTACGACCGCGACCGGCACCGCGACCACTGCGCGTACATCCGCGCTCGCTTCCACTACGCGGGCGGCGGCACGGGCTGGGCGCAGCCCAGGACGACCTGCGCGGCGAGCAGCGGCTTCCGGCTCTCCTCGGACGGCGAGATCACCCGGGTGGACGTCAAGGTCTGCGTGCTCGACCGGGCCCGGCGTACGACGCTGAGCTGCTACATCGACCCGATCAAGGCCGAGACGGTGGCGAACTGGCCCCGCTGACCACGGACGTGACCGCGGCGCCGGAAAAATCTCGCGAAAGCCGTCGAGAACATGTCGAGAACCCGGCGACCGCTCCGTCTCCTTGGTGACAGCGCGCATGGAGGGCGCGAGAGACCCACAGATACGGGAGGACGCCGCCATGGGCGAGCTCATCCACTTCGTGCACCAGTCCCTGGACGGTTTCATCGAGGGCCCGAACGGCGAGTTCGACTGGCCGCTGATGGGCCCGGAGCTGTCCGCCTACTCGCAGGAGCTGTCCAGCGGGGGAAAGACCTTCCTCTACGGGCGCGTGGTCTGGGAAGTGATGTCGAACTACTGGCCGCGGGCCGAGCAGTACTCGACGCACGAGCACGACCTGGCCTTCGCCCCGATCTGGCGCGAGACGCCCAAGGTCGTCGTCTCCCGAACGCTGGAGGAAGCCGGGTGGAACACCCGGATCATCCGCGAGAACGCGGTCAAGGAGCTGACCGCGCTCAAGGAGTCGGGCGCGACGCTGCTGCTGTTCGGCGGCTCCGAGCTGGCGTCCCACCTCAGCGAGCACGGCGTGATCGACGAGTACCGGGTCTTCGTCCATCCCGTGGTCCTGGGCGGGGGGAAGCCGGCCTTCCGGGAGGGCATCCCCAGGACCGGCCTCGACCTGGTCGAGTCGCGCGTGCTCGACGACCAGGTCGTGCTGCTCCGCCACCGGCGGACCGGCGAGCGGGCGTGATCCCGGCACGGGCCCTCGCCCCCCGTCCGGCGCGCCCGGGAAGGACGCAGGGAAGACAGTGGGGCGGGCCCGTATCAGCGGCGGCCCGCGGCGAGGCGTGCCGCGCGGGCGGTGAGGTGGCGCCGCTCGGGGGCGCTGCCGGTGCGCCGGGCCGCGTCGCGGTAGGCCTCCGCCGCCGCCGCGTCCTCACCCAGCAGTTCCAGCAGGTGGGCGCGGGTGGCGAGCAGACGGTGGTGGCGCGCCATCCGCTTGTCGGCCGCGAGAGCGGCCAGCAGATCCAGGCCGGCTGCGGGGCCGTCCACCATCGCGACGGCGACCGCCCGGTTGAGGGTGACCATCGGGTTCGGCTCGACCCGTTCCAGCAGGTCGTACAGCAGGAGAATCTGCGGCCAGTCCGTGGCGTCCACGTGCTCCGCCTCGGCGTGGACGGCGGCGATCGCGGCCTGGAGCTGGTACGGGCCGACCCGCCCCCGGGGCAGCGTCCGGCTGATCAGCTCGATGCCCTCCGTGATGAGGCTCCGGTCCCAGCGGGCGCGGTCCTGCTCCGCCAGCGGCACCAGGTCGCCGCCCGGTCCGGTGCGCGCGGCGCGCCGGGCGTCGGTGAGCAGCATCAGCGCCAGCAGGCCCGCGGTCTCGCCGTCGCCGGGCAGCAGGCGGTGCAGCAGCCGGGTGAGCCGGATTCCCTCCTCCGCCAGCGCGGGCGCGGTCAGGTCGTCCCCGCCGGAGGTCGTGTACCCCTCGTTGAAGATCAGGTACAGCACGTGCCGCACCTCGCCGAGCCGCTCGGCGTGCTCGGCGGGCCCCAGTGAGCCGAACGGCGTGCCCGTCTGGTCGACCGTCTGTCTGATCGTCTGCTTGGCCCGGCTGATGCGCTGAGCCATGGTCGCCTCGGGCACCAGGAACGCCGCCGCGATCTGGGCGGTGGTCAGGCCACCGACGGCGCGCAGCGTCAGCGCGATCCGGCTCGGCGCGGACAGCGCCGGATGGCAGCACAGGAACAGCAATGCGAGGGAGTCGTCCCTGTCCGCGTCCCGGTCGGCGTCGGCGGCGCGGCTGAGCAGCTCCGCCTGCGGGGTGGCCAGCACGACGTGGTCCTCGCGCCGCCGGCGCGCCTGCTCGCTGCGTACCTCGTCCACCAGGCGGCGCGAGGCGACGGTGACCAGCCAGGCCCGGGGGTTCTCCGGCACGCCCTCGTCCGGCCACCGCAGCGCCGCGGCCAGCAACGCCTCCTGTACGGCGTCCTCGCAGGTGTCGAAGACGGCGTACCGGCGGACCAGAGCGCCGAGGACCTGCGGCGCCAGCTCACGCAGCAGGTCCTCGATGTCGCGGTCCACGCTCACATGTCCGCCGCGGACTCGTGCAGGATCGGCCACAGCTCCACCGGATCCACGTCGGCGAAGGGTATGTCGGCCGCGATCTCCTGCGCGCGCTCCAGGCTCTCGCAGTCGAGCAGGTAGAAGCTGGCCAGGTACTCCTTGGTCTCCAGGTAGGGCCCGTCGGTCGCCACCGCGGCCCCGTCCTTGCGCCGGATGAGCTGCGCGCTCGCCGCGTCCGCCAGGCCGTAGGCGCCCAGGAGCTCGCCGGTCTCGCGGTACTTGCGGTTGAACGCCTCCTGCTTGGCGATGGCCTCCGGCCACTCCTCCGCGGGGAAGGAGTCCCACTTGGCCTGGTTGCCGTAGATCATCGCCACGTACTTCATCTCGGTCTTCCTCTCGGTCCCGCGCGCCCCGTCGGCCGCTGCCACCCCTCAGTCGGGGTGGGAAAGGCTTCCTCTACATCCGGCGTCGATTATTTCCCGAGCGGTTTCGCTGGGCTCTTTCCGGTGCTGTCGTGGTGCTGTTTCGCCGGGCGGACGCGAACAGCGCCGCCCCGGAAGGCGGCGCTGTTCCGTGGTGCTCGCGGAGTCCGGGGTCAGATGGTGACCCGCACCCCGTACTCCTCCATCCAGGCGTTGAACTGGACGAACTGCTCCATGGCGGTCCTGTTCTCCTGGAGGCTGGTCGTGCCCACCTCGTGGTCGAGGACGTTCCGTGCCTTGGTCAGATCGAGCAGCGGCGCGAGCGCGAGGTCGTCCCGGCCGAGCAGCCGAGCCGTCTCCGCCTGGAGCGCCCGCTCGTACGCCGGGTCCTGCGTCGAGGGGTACGGGCTCTTGCGGCGCTCGACGACGGAGCGGGGGAGGACATCCTGGGTCGCGGCGCGCAGGAGGCTCTTCTCCCGGCCGTCGAACGTCTTCATCGCCCACGGGGTGTTGAAGACGTACTCCACCAGGCGGTGGTCGCAGAACGGGACACGCACCTCAAGGCCGACGGCCATGCTCATCCGGTCCTTGCGGTCGAGCAGGATCTGCACGAAGCGGGTGAGGTGCATGTGGCTCACCTCGCGCATCCGCTTCTGCAGGCCGCTCTCTCCGGGCAGCGACTCCACCTCGGCCAGCGCCTGCTGGTACGCGTCCGCCCGGTAGGCGGGGATGTCCAGCTTGCGCAGCAGCGGCTCGTCGAACAGCGTGGTGAGGCCGTTGCGGTGGCCGACGCCGACGGTGGCCAGCCAGGGGAAGGTCCCCGCGTTCACCGTCTCCGGGTCGTGGAACCATCGGTAGCCGCCGAACACCTCGTCCGCGGACTCGCCGGACAGCGCCACCGTCGAGCGCTCCCTGATCGCCTTGAACAGCAGGTAGAGCGACGTGTCCATGTCGCCCATGCCCGCCGGGATGTCACGCGCCCGCAGCGCCGCGGCGCGTACGACCGGGTTCATCAGGTCGGCGGAGTTCAGCACGATGTCGGTGTGGTCCGCGCCGATGTGCTCGACCACGTCCTTGACGTACGGCCCGTCGGGGGTGTCGCGCATGGTGTCGGGCTGGAAGTTCTCGGTGTACCCGGCGAAGTCGACGGAGAACGAGCGCACCTTGGTCGATCCCAGGGACCGTGCGGCCAGCGCGGTCACCGCGCTGGAGTCGAGACCACCGGACAGCAGCGTGCACAGCGGCACGTCCGAGATGAGCTGGCGGCCGACGATGTCGTCCAGCAGCCCGCGGATCGTGGAGATCGTGGTGGGGAGGTCGTCGGTGTGCTCGCGGGACTCGAGCCGCCAGTAGCGGCGCTTGGTCAGCCCCTCACGGCGGACCCGGACAATCTGGCCGGGACGGACCTCGTACATGCCCCGGTAGACGGCGCTCTCGGGCGTCTTGACGAAGGCGAGCAGCTCGCGCAGCCCGTCGGCGTCGACCACCCGCTCGGCGAGCGGGTTGGCGAGGATCGCCTTGGGCTCGGAGCCGAACAGCACCCCGGACGGGGTCGGGTAGTAGTACAGCGGCTTGATGCCCATCCGGTCGCGGACCAGGAGCAGCTCCTCGCGGCGCGCGTCCCAGATCGCGAAGGCGTACATGCCGTTGAACCGGTCGACGAAGTCCTCGCCCCACTCCAGGTACGCCTCCAGGACGACCTCGGTGTCGCTCTCGGTGCGGAAGCGGTGGCCGCGGGCGGCCAGTTCGGCGCGCAGCTCGCGGAAGTTGTAGACCTCGCCGCTGTAGGTGAGGACGGCGAGCACCCGCCCGTCGTGTTCCGCCGCCATCGGCTGGCGGCCGCCCTCGATGTCGATGATGGCGAGCCTGCGGTGACCGAGTGCCGCGTGCGGCTCCGTCCACAGTCCCTCGGCGTCCGGGCCCCGGCACGACATGGTCTCGGTCATGGCGAGAGCGACGTCGCGCTCGGCTCTCAAATC
This sequence comes from Microtetraspora fusca, assembly GCF_001570365.1. Taxonomy (GTDB): domain Bacteria; phylum Actinomycetota; class Actinomycetes; order Streptosporangiales; family Streptosporangiaceae; genus Microtetraspora; species Microtetraspora fusca. The sequence continues at coordinate 149,249 of NZ_BBYK01000055.1, forward strand.
ACGGTCGTAGTCGACCCAACCGGCTATACCGCACATCTTCTTTGCCCCCTAGCGTGAAGAAGTTAGTACAGCTAAGCAAACGCGTGACCAGGGCGAATTATGCCCGGCCTGCCCCTGAGCCAGCTCCACGATCTCCGTAAATCCCGACAAATGACAGATAAAGTGACCTGTTGCCACTTATGTGACAGATGGGGTGCGTCATCGCCCCTCGCCGAGCCGTTCAGGCTCGACTCGGGGCCCAGAGGCAGGGCGCAGAGGCAGGGGGGCAGAGGCAGGGGGCAGGGGAGCTTGGGCTTAGGGGAGTTCGGCGAAGCGCTCGACGTTGTCGCTCCTGCCGGAGACGAGCACGATGTCGCCGTACGACAGCTCGGTGTCGGGGGTGGCGTAGGTGAACTCCTCGCCGGGGCTCTTCACCGCGACGATCGTCACGCCGTACTTGCGGCGCAGCTTGGACTCCCCCAGCGGGACGCCCACGAACTCCTTGGGCGGGTGCGTCTTGACCAGGGCGAAGTCCTCGTCCACCTCGAGATAGTCGAGCATCCGGCCGCTGACCATGTGCGCGACCCGCTCGCCCATGTCGTGCTCGGGGAAGACGACGTGGTGGGCGCCGATCCGGTTCAGGATCTGGCCGTGCTGCCGGCTGACCGCCTTGGCCCAGATGTCCTCGAGCTCCAGCTCCACCAGCAGCGAGGTGGCGAGGATGCTCGCCTCCAGGTCGCTGCCGATGGCGACCACGGCGCGGAAGAAGTCGGGCACGCCGAGCTGGCGCAGCGCCTCGATGTCGGTCGCGTCGGCGGCCGCGATGTTCGTGATCTGCCCGGCCAGGCTCTGCACCTTCTTGGGCCTACTGTCGATGGCCAGAACCTCGGTGCCCCTGCGCGCCAACTCCAGCGCGAGGGAGCTGCCGAAGCGGCCGAGCCCGATGACCACGACCGGGTCGTTTCTCTTGTCAGCCAACGATCACTCGCTCCTCGGGTAGTTCGTATCGCCGCGTGCGCTCCTTGAGGGCGAGCGCCGAGCCGAGCGTGAGGGGGCCGATCCTGCCGATGAACATGAGCACCACCAGTAGCAGGTGTCCGGCCGGGGGCACATCGGCGGTGATGCCGGTGGACAGGCCCGTCGTGCTGAACGCCGAGACGGCCTCGAACAGCACTCGATCCAGGCTGTGCGGGGTCATGACGAGCAGCACGTACGTGGACACGGCGACCAGGGCGACGCCGAGCATGCAGATGGCCACCGCCTGGCGCTGCGCGGACTCGGTGAGCCTGCGGTGTCCGATGTTGACCTGGGTCTCGCCCCGCATCTCGGCCCAGATGACGAAGGCGAGCAGCCCGAACGTGGTGACCTTGACCCCGCCCCCGGTGCCGGCGCTGCCCGCGCCGATGAACATGAGGACGTCGGTGGCCAGCCAGCTCGACGGCGCCATCTGGGAGACGTCGATGGTGTTGAAACCGGACGAGCGCGGCATGACGGCCGTGAAGAAGCTGGCCAGCAGCTTGTCGGAGTCGTCGAGGGCGCCCATGGTGCCGGGGTTGCGCCACTCGGTCATCAGGAACACCAGCGTTCCCATCGAGAGCAGGAGCGCGGTGACGACGACCGTGACCCGGGTGAGCACCGACCAGTGGCTGGGCCGCCGCCAGGAGCGCAGCAGCTCGAACACCACAGGGACGCCCAGCCCGCCGACGATCACCGCTCCGGCGACGGTCAGGCAGATCCACGGATCGGACACGAACCGCGTCAAACTGTCTGGCCACAGCGAGAATCCGGCGTTGTTGAACGCGGAGATGGCGTGGAAGACGCCATGGTAGACCGCCTCACCGAACGGCTCGCCGTACCCGATCATCAGCCTGCCGGTGAGGATCACCGCCACGATCGTCTCGGAGACGAGGCTGAAGGCGATGACGTTGCGGACCACCCGGCGAGCGTCGGCCACGGTGAGCGTACTGGTCTGGGCCTGGGCCATGAGGCGGGCGCGCAACCCCATCCGGTTCGAGACGAGCATGGTGAACAGGGTGGCCAGCATCATGATCCCGAACCCGCCGACCTGAACGAGCCCGGCGATCACTCCCTCGCCGAAGCCCGACCAGTGCCCGCCGGTGTCGACGATGGCCAGCCCCGTCACACAGACGGCGGAGGTCGCGGTGAACAGCGCGGCCCCCCAGTCAGCGGGCTCACCCGAGGTAGTGGCGATCGGGAGCCGTAGGAGAAGGGTGCCGACAAGGATCACGCTGCCGAACACGGTCGCCAGGACCTGTGTCGGGTTCTGGAACCGGTCGAGTACGGCCGAGCCCCACCCGGCCTGCCGCACCTTCACTTCGTCGGCCCTGTCAGAGAAGACCGCCGCACCACGGAACGCCTCCGTCAAGAGAGCATCAAGAGACCTACAACAGAGCATGGCAGAGAGGCCACGTAAGCGACCCACCGTAACAGGAGCCGCAGGTAAAAGCCGACGCCAACCGCCTTTGTCCGAAATATGGACGCAAAGCGGCCTTGACGTGCCGATCCGGCATAACAACGCCAAGTCGGGACTCATAAGATTGGGGGGCATGGACCACCAGACCTGAACGAACGGGGTACCGGGTGCTACACGAGAAGCTGTCGACCATCTACGACAACGTTTTGCGCCGCAATCCCGGGGAAATCGAGTTCCACCAGGCTGTACGCGAGGTGCTGGAGAGCATCGGCCCGGTTCTCGGCAAGCACCCGGAGTATGCGGAATCGAAGATCATCGAGCGTATCTGCGAGCCCGAGCGGCAGATCATCTTCCGAGTTCCCTGGGAGGACGACCAGGGCGAGGTGCAGATCAACCGCGGATTCCGGGTCGAGTTCAACAGCGCGCTCGGGCCGTACAAGGGCGGGCTCCGGTTCCACCCGTCGGTTTATCTGGGGATCATCAAGTTCCTCGGCTTCGAGCAGATCTTCAAGAACAGCCTGACCGGCCTGCCCATCGGCGGCGGCAAGGGCGGCTCGGACTTCGATCCCAAGGGCCGGTCGCAGCGCGAGATCATGCGCTTCTGCCAGAGCTTCATGACCGAGCTCTACCGCCACATCGGCGAGTACACCGACGTTCCCGCCGGTGACATCGGCGTCGGCGGCCGCGAGGTCGGCTACCTCTTCGGGCAGTACAAGCGCATCACGAACCGGTACGAGTCCGGCGTCATCACCGGCAAGGGGCTCAGCTTCGGCGGCGCCCAGGTGCGCACCGAGGCCACCGGGTACGGCTGCGCCTTCTTCGTCGAGGAGATGCTCAAGGCGCGCGGCACGTCCTTCGACGGCAAGCGCGTCGTGGTGTCCGGGTCGGGCAACGTCGCCATCTACACGATCGAGAAGGTGCGTCAGCTCGGCGGCCTCGTGATCGCCTGCTCCGACTCCTCCGGATACGTCGTCGACGAGAAGGGCATCGACCTCGACCTGCTCAAGCAGGTCAAGGAGGTCGAGCGCCAGCGGCTGAGCGCGTACGCCGCCAAGCGCGCCGGCGAGGGTGCCGTGTTCGTGCCCGGCCGCAGCGTCTGGGAGGTGGACTGCGAGGTGGCGATGCCGTCCGCCACGCAGAACGAGATCACCGGCAAGGACGCGGAGCGGCTGGTCCGCGGCGGCTGCCTCGCCGTGGGCGAGGGCGCCAACATGCCGACCATGCCCGAGGCGATCCGGGTCTTCCAGGACGCGGGCGTGGCCTTCGGACCGGGCAAGGCCGCCAACGCGGGCGGCGTCGCCACCAGCGCGCTGGAGATGCAGCAGAACGCGAGCCGCGACTCGTGGACGTTCGAGTTCTCCGAGCGCCGGCTGCGCGAGATCATGCGCGACATACACGACCGCTGCCTGAGCACCGCCGACGAGTACGGCATGGCCGGCAACTACGTGGCGGGCGCCAACATCGACGGCTTCAAGCGGGTCGCCGACGCCATGCTGGCGCTCGGCCTGATCTGAGCGACCGGCACGCGTGATCCGAGCATGACCTGAGCGTGATCTGAGCAGATCCGAGCAGGATGTCTCCCGTCCCGGGGAAGCCGCCGCACCTTCCTCCGGCGACGGGCGAGACGCCGCACCCCCCTCGCGTACTCCCCTGGTCGTACTCGACGTGTCTCTGGCCGGACGACGACGGCACGGGCGTGATGGGACAGGATCCTCCCGAACCCACGTATCTGAAGGGAGCGCACCGTGCGCAGGGTCTACGTCGCGCTGGCCGGCCTGCAACTGCTCGCCGTACTCGCGCAGTTCTACTTCGCGGGGATCGGCGCCTTCGACAAGCCACAGGCCGACGACTCGTACGGGCTGCACGCCACGCTCGGGATGATGGTCATCCCGGTCCTGTCTCTGGTGGTCACCGTGGTGGCCACGCTGGCGAAGGCACCGGGCCGCCTGATCGGCCTGAGCATCCTGCCGCTCGGCCTGGTCGTCGTCCAGATGTTGATCATCATCCTGGGCCGGGCGCTGAACGACAGCACCGGCAACACCACCGCCGGGTCGCTCGCCGTGCTCGGCCTGCACGCGGTCAACGGCCTGGCGATCATGGGCGTCGCCGGGCAGGTGCTCGCCGGAGCCCGCCGGCTCGCGTCCGCTGACGGAGCGGCTCCGAAGAACGTGACGGCGCCGGTGTCATGACCGTTTCGGGGCTGCTCGCGCTCGACCTTCTCGCCTCGGCCCTGACCACGCTCGCGTGGCTCGGGGCCGGGGCGGCGGCCGCCGTCCGGCGTCCGAAAACGGCGCTGGCCGTGCTTCCCGTGGCCGTGCTGCTGACGCTGGCCCGGATGGGCTGCGTGATCATGCTCGCCCGGGCCGGCTGGTGGTTCGTCCAGGAGAAGGTCATCATCGCGGTGCCCCTTCTCGGCCTCGCCGTCCTGGTCGCGGCCGTGCTCGCCGGGCCGCGCCTGGTCCGGGCGGCCCGCGGGCGCGGGGTCGCCGCGGCCCGGCCGATCGTGGTCATGCCCCTGTTCGGCGCCGGATTCGCCGCCGCGGCCGGGCTGGCGCACACCCTCCTGCTCGGCTATCCCGCGACCTGGAGTACCGGCCTGCTCACGATCGCGTTCCTCGGGGTGGCCCTGCTGGTGAGCTGGCGGATCGCCTGCCCTCCCGTACGCGGCCTGCGCCCCGGCATGTCCGCGATCCTCGCGGTCGGCCTGCTCGGGACCGGGCTGGCGCTCGCGCCGGGCGAGACGAGCGACCTCGGCGGCGTCTCCGAGGAACAGCACGCGCAGCACGACCGGCACGGGCAGCAGGCCGTGCCGGTGACCTCGCTGCGCGGCCCGGCCGCCCCGGCCGAGGGCAGCAGGGTGCGCCGGTACATGCTGACCGCGCGCACCTCCACCATCGCCCTGTCGTCCGGGCAGCAGGTCTCCGCCTGGACGTTCAACGGCCAGGTGCCCGGCCCGCCGATCATCGCCGTCGAGGGCGACCTGATCGAGGTACGGCTGCGCAACGCCGACATCGAGTCGGGCGTGACGCTCCACTGGCACGGCTACGACGTGCCCTCCGGCGAGGACGGCGTCCCCGGCCTGACCCAGAACGCGGTCATGCCCGGCGAGGAGTTCGTCTATCGCTTCCTCGCCACCCAGGTCGGCACGTACTGGTACCACACCCACGAGGTGTCCGACCTCGGCGTGCGGATGGGGTTGTACGGCACCCTCGTGGTCCGCCCGCGTTCCGCCCCCAGAACCGAGGGCGTGGACCTCACCCTCCCTGTGCACACGTTCTCCGGGAGGACCGTCCTCGGCAACCACGACCAGCCCATCGAGCAGCGGGCCGCCCCCGGCATGCCGGTGCGCCTGCGCCTGGTCAACACCGACAACACGCCGCACCGGTTCGCCCTGACCGGCACGCCGTACCGGCTGGCGGCGATCGACGGCAACAACGTGAACGAGCCCGGCGAGATCAGCGAGGTGGGCCTGCGGCTACCCGCCGGGAGCCGGTACGACCTCGTCTTCACCATGCCGCTCGAACTCGAGCCGTCCCGGGACGGAGGGGTGCGGCTGATCGTGGACGACCGCACCGAGGGGCTGCGGCTGGTGCCCCCGGCATCGGGCACGTCCCAGGCCAGGACTCCCTCCGAGACCCCGGGGACCGCCGCCACTCCCTCCCCAGGACCGTCCGGCCCGGTGACGTCCACCGCGAGCTGGCCGGAGCTCGACCCCCTCGCGTACGGGCGGCCCACAGCGCCGCCGTTCGACCCCGGCGCACCGGACGACCGCAGGTTCACCCTCGTCCTGGACCAGGGCCTGGCCATGGTCAACGGCCGACCGGCGTACGCCCACACGGTCAACGGGCAGGCGTTCCCCTCCATCCCCACGCAGATGGTGGCGGAGGGTGACCTCGTCCGGATCAAGGTCGTGAACCGGGGCCGCGAGACCCACCCCTGGCACCTCCACGGGCACCGGGTGCTCGTGCTCAGCCGCGACGGCCGCCCGCCGACCGGCAGCCCCCTGTACGTCGACACCTTCGACGTACGCCCCGGAGAGGTGTGGGAGGTGGCCTTCCGCGCCACCAACCCCGGCATGTGGATGAACCACTGCCACAACCTCGCCCACGCCGACATGGGCATGGCCCTCCACCTCGCGTACGAGGGCGTCACCACGCCCTTCCACGGAGCACACGGCGGGTGAGGCGGTTTCAGGTGGTCGCCGGCGCTTCCGGCGTGACGACCGGCTTGCGGCGCGGTGATCCGAGGAGGCCCTGCGAGACGGCGACTCCGAACAGGACGATGAGGCCGCCGACGGGCTGGTACCAAGCGATCTGCTCGTGCAGCACGATCACGCCGACCACGATCGAGAACACCGGCATCAGGTACGTCACCATCGACGACCGGCTCGCCCCGATCAGCCGGATGTTCCGCATGCTGAGCACGAACGCGAGCCCGCTGCCGAGCGCACCCAGCGCCACCACACTCCCGACCACCTCGATCGACAACGACCACGGCGCGGGTGGTGCCTGCCCGGTGACGATCGGCGCCACGATCGCGAGCTGGATCGTCGCCGACAGCAACAAGCTGGCGGAAAGCGCGGTCCCGGACAAGGCCGTCCCGGCGATGAACCGCTTCTGATACGGAATCGCCAGCCCGTAGGAGACCGCCGCGAGCATGCACAGCGCCTGCCCGGTCAGGTCCGCGCCGCCCTGGACATGCCACGCACCGAGCACGACCAGCATCCCGGCGAACCCGATGACGAGACCGAGCCCCCGCTGCACCGAGAACGTCTCGGTCCGGAAGATCAGTACCGCGATCGGTAGCACGATGAGTGGGGTGATCCCGTTCCAGATCCCCGCGAGGAGGGAGGGGATGCGCTCCTCGCCGTACCCGAAGAGCGTCCACGGGATCGCCGAACCGATCGCGCCGACTACGAACGAGTGCATCCACAGCTTCGGGTCGCGGGGGAGTGATTCGCGCTTCACCACGAGGATCGCGAGTAGTACGACGGAGCCGGTGCTCACCCGCCCGAGCGCGAGGTAGAGCGGCGGGAGTTCCCGCACGCCGACGGAGATGAACAGGAAACTGCAACCCCAGATCGCGGCCAACGTCAGCATCGTCGGCAACCAAGCCCGCACCGGAGCCTTGTCAGTAGTCGTCACGGCCCTCAATCCTGACATCCCGCACCACTTCACCAACAAACGGTGCTTTTCTCTCCGGATCCGGGCGCATTCGATCACGACGCGGACGTGCACCCATGGGTGCGAACAGGCTTCAGACGCCGCGCAAGGTAGAGGTGGAGTTCCAAGGGCAGGAGGGCGTCATGGCTGAGACCGATCCGGAGCGCACCTCGGGTGAGCCCACGCCTCAGGTGCCCGATGACCGCGAAGACACCGGCGGGGCCGAGGCCCCGGCCGGCATCGACGCCGAAGGCCCCCCGCCTCACGTGCCCGACGACCGCAAGGGCGCGGCCGGGTTCGAGGCCTGGAGCAAGGAGGGGTCGGACCGCGAAGAAGAGTGACCGTTCCTCAGCGATCCGGCAAAACATGCGGCGACCGACGTCGTCGGCCACCCGGGTCAGCGGACGTGTACGGCGACGCCGATGTGGCTATTCCGTGGGGGTGGCCTCGAATGCCTGGGCGACCACCCGCCGGGTCTCGTCCATCGAGGCCTGGCCGCGCTCACGTGCCACTGACGTCATCTCGACGTCGGGCATCCCGCAGGGGATGGCGAGATCCCATGGGGTGAGATCGCCGTCCACGTTGAGCGCGAACCCATGGCTGGTCACGGCGCGGCTGGCACGCATGCCGATCGATACGATCTTGCGCCCGGTCTCCTTGGTCCAGACCCCCGTGAGCAGTTCCGAGCCCGGAGGGGTGTCACGGCGCTCAGCGGCGATCCTCAGTTCGCCGAGCGCCTCGACCAGCCGAAGCTCGACCTCGCGGATGTAGTCGACGACGCCCTCGTCGGCCCGGAGCTTCACGATCAGGTAGCCGACCAGTTGCCCAGGACCGTGATAGGTCAGCTGCCCGCCACGGCCGGTCTGCATGACGGGGATTCCGTGGGTGGGGTCGGGAAGGTGCTCCGTAGGCGTGCGCTTCCCGATCGTGAACACGCTGGGGTGGCTGAGCAACCAGAGAGTGTCCGGACGGGCGTCCTCCTGCCGCTCTTCGACCAGAGCGGCCATTCGCTCCATGGCCTTCTCATAGTCGACCAGATCATCCTGAATCAACGTCAACGGTCGTTCACGCATGGGGCACCTCCATTCGCGAGCATAGAACGGCCCTGCAAAACGAACGCACGCACCCCGGAGCAAGGCCGCCCCCGCACCGCAAAGACGGTCCGTACCGGCGCTGGAGCCCTGATCAGCGCGTTCGGGGCACAGAGCGCGTACAGGCGCGGCACGTCGAGGCGCGCGGAGACACAGACGGAGGCCGCGGCGCGTCGACGCGCCCAGGTGGCCTGGACGCGGCGGCGCGGACGGCACAGCACCGGATGCCGAGGATCAGTAGTACGTGCGCGGGGGCGCGACGGGGATGAAGACCCACATGATCAGGTAGATGACGAACTGCGGTCCGGGAAGCAGACAGGACAGGAGGAACAGCAGCCGGACAAGGGTGGGCGGCATACCGAAGCGCTCCGCGATGCCTCCGCAGACCCCCGCGATCACCCTGTGTTCTCTGGATCGGTACATGAAGATTGACCCCCTTCTCACCTGGTCGAACGAACCTCCAGGAAGATCCGGTTCCGCCGCGAACCCTGACAAAACCCTGAGATAGTCCAGGGGTTTGCTTGCCCTTACAACGGACAGTTCTCCACATGGCGGACAATCCGCCACATAACGGAAGGAAGTCTGACATGGGTAAGGATGACAAGATTTCCAACAAGGCTCAGGAACTCAAGGGCAAGGCCAAGGAGCGCCTCGGCGAGATGACCGACGACGAGCGCCAGCAAGCCGAGGGCAAGGCCGAGAAGACCAAGGGCAACATCAAGCAGGCCGGCGAGAAGATAAAGGACGCGTTCAAGGACTGATCGGCATGAACGAGCGGGCGGCGGGGCTTCCACGGGCCCCGTCGCCCGTTTGGCGTCGCCGGGTTCCCATCCCCGCCTGCTCCCCCACCGATGAGGCCGCGTATGCGGACGCGGTCCGCCGTCATTCCGAGAGGGACGATTTTCTTCGACGCACCTGCGACTTGATGCTGCCTTAATAAGGATCTCGCGATATAGGCTGATTAATCGGAAACCATGGAGCGTGTCATGGATATTTCGGTTCTTCAGCAGCAGAAGCGCCTGATCGTGCGCCAGAAGATCACCATGATGGTGAACCGTTATGTCGTCCACGCGGTCCGGCCGGACGGTTCACCCGGCGAGGAGGTCGCCTTCGCGGAGCAGAAACGGTTGGCCTTCAAGGAGCAGGTCACGCTCTTCACCGACGAGTCACGACAACATGTGCTCGCGGGGTTCAAGGCACGCAACGTGCTCGACGTCGCCGGCGAGTACGACGTGACCGACCAGGACGGCACGCCGCTCGGCTCGTTCCGCAAGGATTTCGGCCGGTCGCTGCTGCGCTCGACCTGGCATGTCCGGCAGCCGGGACTACCGACGTACACGGGCGCCGAGCGCAACGTCGCCGTCGGGCTCCTTCGCCGCTTCAGCGACTCGCTGTCCTGGCTGCCCTACCACTTCGATTTCAGCGTGGGGGCGTCGATCGCGTTCTCCGTCGAGCGACGCCGGTCTCTCCGGGACAGCTATCTCGTGAAGATCCGCGACCCCCGCCTGGACCGCCGCCTGGTCATCGCCACGGCCGTCGCGCTCGACGCGCTCCAGTCCCGCTGACCCGTCGAGAGCCCCCGAGCCCCGCCAGAAGACCCGAGCCCTACCGCCGAAAGCGTGAGCGTCTCCCGGCCGGGGCAGGCCAAGCCATTGACTCGGCCCCGGCCGGAAGACGCTCACCGCTCAGACGCCGATCGGATGCCAGACGGTCTTCGTCTCCAGGAAGGCCGTCATGCGGTCCGTGCCCGGGTCGGCCAGCCAGTCGATCCGGTCGAGCGGGGGACGCAGGACGCGCTTGAGGTTCTCCGCGGCGAGTTCCTCGCACCGCACCGCGACGTCCGCGTCAGCGCCGGTGAGATCGACGGCGTTGACGTCCATGTGCCCGGCCAGCCAGGGGGCGATCTCCCCCGCCGATCCCGTCAGGATGTTCACCACGCCGCCCGGCAGGTCCGACGTGGCCAGTACCTCGGCGAGCGTGATCGACGGCAGCGGCGCCCGCTCCGAGGCGACCACGACACAGGTGTTCCCGGTGACGATCACCGGAGCGATCACGCTGACCAGGCCGAGCAGCGGCCCCGTCGGCGGCGCGACCACCGCCACGACGCCGGTCGGCTCGACCGTGGACAGGTTGAAGTACGGCCCGGCGACCGGGTTGGCGGCGCCTCGGATAGCGCCGATCTTGTCCGACCAGCCCGCGTACCAGACGAGCCGGTCGACGGCCGCGTCCACCAGCTCGCCCGCCTTCTTGGCGGTGACGCCGTCGGCGTCGACCACCTCGGCCACGAACTGGGCCCGGCGTCCCTCCAGCATCTCGGCGACGCGGTAGAGGATCTGCCCCCGGTTGTACGGCGTGGCCGACGACCAGCCGGGGAACGCCTTGCGGGCGGCGGCGACGGCGTCCCGGGCGTCCTTGCGGGACGCCTTGGCCGCGTTCGCCAGGAAGTCACCCTTTGAGGAGGTCACGGCGTAGGACCTTCCGCTCTCCGAGCGCGGGAACGCCCCGCCGATGAACAGCTTGTACGTCTTGCGCACGGCCAGGCGCTCACTCATCGAAGGTTCCAATCTGGAGTGGACGGGCCGGCTGGTAGACCTGGCCGCACCGGCAGACCCCGCCGCGGTGCGCGAACCAGCCGTGCCGTACGGCGAAGCGACGGGAGCGGCGGCCGCGGGCGTACCCGGTTCCCGCCCCGGCGACGGCCCGTCGGATCAGGCGGCGACGACGGCGATGGTCACACTGCAAGGTACGCCTCCAGTCCGTGTCGTCCGCCCTCCCGGCCGTAGCCGGACTCCTTGTACCCGCCGAACGGCGAGGTCGGGTCGAACCGGTTGAAGGTGTTGGCCCAGACGACCCCGGCCCGCAGCCGGTCCGCCATCCACAGGATGCGGGACCCCTTCTCCGTCCAGATCCCGGCGGACAGGCCGTACGGCGTGTTGTTGGCCTTCTCGACCGCCTCGGCGGGGGTGCGGAAGGTCAGCACGGACAGCACCGGCCCGAAGATCTCCTCGCGGGCGATCCGGTGCGACTGGGCGACGCCGGTGAAGACGGTCGGCGGGAACCAGAAGCCACGCTCGGGGATCGGGCAGGCGGGCGACCACCGCTCGGCCCCCTCGTTGACACCGGCCTCGGCCAGCTCGCGGATCTTGGCGAGCTGCGCGGCGGAGTTGATCGCGCCGATGTCGGTGTTCTTGTCCATCGGGTCGCCGAGCCGCAGGGTGGACAGCCGCCGCTTGAGGGCGTCGAGCACCTCGTCGGCGACCGACTCCTGCACCAGCAGCCGAGAACCGGCGCAGCACACGTGGCCCTGGTTGAAGAAGATGCCGTTGACGATGCCCTCGACCGCCTGGTCGAGCGGAGCGTCCTCGAACACGATGTTCGCGGCCTTGCCGCCCAGCTCCAGCGAGAGCCTCTTGCCGGTGCCGGCCACCGACCTGGCGATCATCCGGCCGACCTCGGTCGAACCGGTGAAGGCGACCTTGTCCACGCCTGGGTGGTTGACCAGGGCCGCGCCGGTCTCGCCCGCGCCGGTCACGATGTTCACCACGCCGGGCGGGAGGTCGGCCTGGCGGCAGATGTCGGCGAACGCGAGCGCGGTCAGCGGGGTCGTCTCGGCGGGCTTGAGCACCACCGTGTTGCCGCAGGCCAGCGCGGGAGCGATCTTCCAGGCGAGCATGAGCAGGGGGAAGTTCCACGGGATGACCTGCCCGGCCACGCCCAGCGGTCGCGGATCCTCACCACTGTGCCCGTCTGTCGTCCTCCGGCCGAACCCCGCGTAGCGCAGCTTGTCCGCCCAGCCCGCGTAGTAGAAGAAGTGCGCGGCCACCAGCGGCAGGTCGACGTCCCGCGACTCGCGGATCGGCTTGCCGTTGTCCAGCGTCTCCAGTACGGCCAGCTCGCGCGAGCGCTCCTGGATGATCCGGGCGATCCGGAAGATGTACTTGGCCCGCTCGGAGCCGGGCAGCGCGGACCACGTGGTGAACGCGGCGCGGGCCGCCCGGACCGCGCGGTCGACGTCCGCCTCGGTCGCCCAGGCGACCTCGGCCAGGACCTCCTCGGACGCCGGGTTGATGGTCTTGTGGTGGTTCTCGCCCTGGGAGTCGACCCATTCGCCGCCGATGAACAGCCCGTACGACGGCTTGATGTCGACGATCTCCCGCGATTCGGGCGCAGGTGCGTACTCGAACATGGGCCGCCTCAGTCCAGGGTGAAGTAGTCGGGGCCGGCGTACCGGCCGGTGGCCATCTTCTGCCGTTGCATGAGCAGGTCGTTCAGCAGGGTCGAGGCGCCCAGCCGGAACAGGTCGGGGGTGAGCCAGTCGGCGCCCGCCGTCTCGTTGACGAGCACGAGGTACTTGATCGCGTCCTTCGTCGTGCGGATGCCACCGGCGGGCTTGACCCCCACCACGCGGCCGGTGCGCAGCCGGAAGTCCCGGACCGCCTCCAGCATGACCAGTGTCACGGGGAGCGTGGCGGCGGGCTGCACCTTGCCGGTGGAGGTCTTGATGAAGTCGGCCCCGGCCAGCATCGCGAGCCAGGAGGCCCGGCGCACGTTGTCGTACGTGGCCAGCTCGCCGGTCTCCAGGATCACCTTGAGGTGCGCACTGTGCTCGCCTTCCTGCGCGCCTCCGGCAGGACCACACGCGGCCTTGATCGCGGTGATCTCCTCGAACACCTTCAGGTAGTCGCCCGACAGGAACGCGCCGCGGTCGATCACCATGTCGATCTCGGCGGCTCCGGCGGCCACGGCGAGCGCGGTGTCGGCGACCTTCACGTCCAGGGATGACCGCCCGCTCGGGAACGCCGTCGCCACGGAGGCCACCTTCACCCCCGAACCGTCCAGGGCGCGTACGGCGGTCGCCACGAGGTCGGGGTAGACGCACACGGCGGCGACACGGGGAACGGAAGGGTCGGTGGGATCGGGGTGAACCGCCTTGGCGCACATCGCCCGGACCTTGCCCGGGGTGTCGGCGCCTTCCAGAGTGGTCAGGTCCACCATCGAGATGGCCAGGTCGATCGCCTTGGCCTTGGCCGTCGTTTTGATCGAACGCGTCCCCAGCATCGCGGCGCGCGCGTCCGCACCGACCCGGTCGACGCCGGGTAGCCCGTGCAGGAACGCGCGAAGCGCCGCGTTGGAAGATGCGACCTCCGCGAACGGAGCAGTCGTAGTTGACACCTCCCCAGCATCGCCGACCAGTCTCACCGTTTCCAAACCGACCATCGGCCGATGCCTCCTGGGCTTTTTTGGCAGATGTCGCCGGTCCCGACCTGCGACGTCTTATACATGGGATGACCCGGTGACCATGTCTAAGGAGGCTTAGGAGGGCGTAAGCCCAGAGGACCGCATACAGATAGGGCATCCGCCTGATGTGCCGTAGGGGGCCTTAGCCCGAACCTTGAGTGTGTAAGGGAATTGAGAGGAGAAACGGGATGGCTCCCGAACTGCAGTACCAGCTCATGATCACCCGCGCGGCCGAGCTCCGCGAGGAGGCTGCCCACCAGCGGACCGTACGCGCGGCGATCGCCGCACTGAAGGAGCGACGCGAGAGCGCGCACAGGGCGCGGGCGGCCCTCGGCAAGTCCCACGTCGCATGACCACGCTTCGAAGGCCCGGCCGGATCCTCCCTCCCGGCCGGGCTTTTTCACCTCCTTAGGCCGGGTCTGAAGATCAAGACCTACTGCACGCGGCCGGGCACTTGTCAGACACTCCCCAGGCCCGTTCACTGACCGGAAAACCGGCGAAATCCGGACGGATGGCATGTAATGCTTGACGACATGATGGCCCGGGCGGTTAGCCCCGTTTTCGTCGGACGGGGCGCGGAACTCGAGATGCTGGCCGAGGCTTTCGAGCAGGCCCGCAAGCAGGCGGCGGCCGTGGTGCTGCTCGGCGGCGAGGCCGGCGTCGGGAAGTCCCGCCTCGCCGCCCGCTTCGCCGAGCAGGCCGCGCGGGACGGCGCCCACGTACTCGTCGGCGGGTGCGTGGAGCTCTCCGCGGAGGGCCTCGCCTACGCTCCGTTCACCGCCGCCCTGCGCCAGCTCGTACGGGAGACGGGCACCGCCGACGTGGCCGGGCTGCTGCCTGACGGCTCCGGACGCGAGCTGGCCCGGTTGCTGCCCGAGTTCGGCGAGCCCAGCGGCAACCTGGACACCGAGTCGGCGCGGGCCCGGCTCTTCGAGCTGATCCTGACCCTGCTGGAACGGCTCGCCGAGCGGCGGCCGGTGCTCCTCCTCATCGAGGACATCCACTGGGCCGACCGCTCCAGCCGCGACCTCATCGCCTTCCTGAGCCGCAACCTGCGCGGCGCGCCCGTCCTCATGGTCCTCACGTACCGGTCGGACGAACTGCACCGGACGCACCCCCTGCGACCGGTGCTCGCGGAACTCGCCCGGGTGGAGGGCGTCGTCCGGATCGACCTGCCCCGGTTCACCCAGCACGAGGTGGCCGCGCAGATGGCCGGCATCCTCGGCGTGACCCCGGAGTTCGCCAAGGTCGGCAGGGTGTTCGAGCGCAGCGAGGGCATCCCGCTGTTCGTCGAGGCGCTGATCGACTGCGGCGAAGACTGCTCCTTCCCCGAGTCGCTGCACGACCTGATCAGCGCGTCCGTGGAGCGGCTCCCCGACGACACCCAGCACGTGCTGCGCATTGCCGCGGCGGGCGGGATCCGCGTGGGCCACGCGCTGCTCGCCGCGGTCAGCGGGCTGTCCGACGAGGACCTGGAGCGCGCGCTGCGCCCGGCGATCGCCGCCAACGTCGTGCAGGTCGCCGACGGCACCTACGTGTTCCGCCACGCCCTGATCCGCGAGGCCGTGCACGACGACCTGCTCCCCGGTGAGCACATGCGGCTGCACGCCCGGTACGCGCTGGAGATCGACCGCGACCGGGACCTCGTGCCCCCGGGACGGGCGGCGATCGAGATCGCCCACCACTGGCACTCGGCCCGCAACGACCTCTGGGCGCTCATCTCGGCGTGGGAGGCGGCGGAGAAGGCGGCCCGCGCCTTCGCCTACACCGAGCAGATCGACCTGCTCGAACGCGTCCTCACGCTGTGGGACAAGGTGCCCGACGCGGCCGAGCGGATCGGCGTGGATCACGTCACCGTGTACGAGCGCGCCTCCGAGAGCGCGTACCTGTGCGGTGAGATGGAGCGCGCCAAGAAGTTCGTCCAGGGCGCCCTCTCGGAGCTGGACGAGGAGACCGAGCCGGAGCGGGTGGCCGCGTTGCTGGTCCGCCGGGCCAACATCAAGATCCAGAAGCACACGTCCGGGTTCATCGAGGACCTCCGCCACGCCGAGCGGCTGGTCCCCCACCCCACCGAGGCCAGGGCATACACGCTGAGCCATCTCGGCCGCGTCCTCATGCTCTGCGACGAGGTCCCCGAGGGGACCGCGCTCACGCTGGAGGCGCTCCGGCTCGCCGGTGACCTCGGCGACGAGTGCCTGGAGGCGGACCTCCTGCTGAACCTCGCCCTCGGACACTCGATCTCCGGCGACCTGGAGCAGACCCGCGCCACCAACGACCGCGCGCTCGCCATCGGGAGGCGACTCGACTCAGCGCGGATCACGCTGCGCGCGATCGCCAACAACGTGGACACGCTGAACAACCTCGGCAGGTCCGAGGAGGGGGTACAGCTGGCCGTCGAGGGCGATCGGCTGGCCAAGAGGTACGGCAGGATGCGCGCCCAGGGCGCGTTCATCGCGAACAACCGGGCCGAGGCGCTGGAGGCCCTCGGCCGGTGGGACGAGGCCCTCGACGTCAGCGCGCGCGCCCTGACCATGGAGCCGCCCCGGCAGAACCGCTGGCATCTGCTGCGCGTGCGGGCCGACATCGCGATCGCCCGCGGCGAGGAGGACACCGCCAAGCAGATCCTCACCGAGGTCGGGGCGTTCACCCCCCGGACGGAGGACGGGACGCAGGAGTGGGCGGCCAACACCCGCATGCTGATCGGCTGGTACCTGCTCCGCGGCGAGCCGGACAGGGCGGTCGAGGCGGCCCGGTCGGCGCTCGTCAACCCGCGCTGGTCCGGGAAGGCCATGCTCGGCTGGCGGCTGCTCGCCGCGATCCGGATCGCCTGCGACCGGGCCGCCGCCGTCTCCCCCGAGCTGACCGCGACCGTACGTGGCCTGACCGACGCGTTCGCGGCCGAGATGGTCACCGACGGGCCGGTGGGCACGGCGTTCCGCCAGGTGTACGAGGGCCGCTTCGACGAGGCGGCGGCCGGGTGGAAGCTCCTCGGCCGCCCGTACCCCCGGGCCAAGGCCCTCGTGTACGGGGCGATCGCGGCGGCGGCGAGCGGCGACCGCGACGGCGCCGCCGTACGGCTCCGCTCGGCGAGGCCGCTCGCCGGGGCGCTGGGCGCGGCCCCGCTCATGGCCGAGATCGACGCCCTGGCCCGCCGGGTCGGCGCGGCCCTCGACGACGCGCCCACGCGGAAGGCCGCGCCCGAGATCACGCTCACTCCGCGCGAGCTGGAGGTGCTCCGGCTGGTCGCCCAGGGCCGGACCAACCGCGACATCGCCGGCGAGCTGTTCATCTCGGCGAAGACCGTCAGCGTGCACGTGTCCAACATCCTGCCCAAGCTGGGCGTCTCGACCAGGGGCGAGGCCGCGGCCGCCGCGCACCGCCTCGCCCTGCTCGACTGAACTCCGGGCGCGGCGGGTCACACGAGCAGCGGCTCCAGCAGGAGGATCACGCCGAAGATCGCGAACGCGGCGGCCGCGCCGTACTTGATCCACTTCTCGGGGAGGTGCGTGCCGAGGAAGCGGCCGACGACGATCGCCAGCGCGTCGGCCGCCACCATGCCGACCGTTGAGCCGATCCAGGTGCCGAGCCAGCCGTGCTGCGTGGCGAGCGTGATCGTGGCGATCATCGTCTTGTCGCCCAGCTCGCTGAGGAAGAACGCCACGGTCACCGCGATCAGCACGTTCCGCGTGGTCCTGGTGGCCTTCGACGACTCTTCGTCGCTGAGCTCGTCGCCGCGTAGGGTCCACGCGGCGAAACCGAGGAAGGCGATGCCGGCCGCGATGGAGATGGCGGTCGTGGGGAGGGCGTCGCCGATGACCCGGCCGAGCCCGACGCTGAAGAGGTGGACGACCGCGGTCGCCGCGGTGATGCCGACGAGCACCGGCCACACCTTGAACCGGGTGGCGAAGGTGAGGGCCATGAGCTGGCTCTTGTCACCGAGTTCGGCCACGAAGATCACGGCCAGGGATATCCAGAACGCTTCCAAGGGTGCCTCTCGCTGCTCGCGCGACCGGACCGCGTTCGGCACCCGGGGAGTTTCGGGCACACGACTTCGGCCCGGCAGCACAGGGACATGACTGTCGGGCCGAAGGTCTCGTCCGCCGCATGGGCTCCGCGACCGGGCGTGAGACGTCACGCCAGTATGTCGATCGACGGATTCGGGACTACTCCCCTTCGGGTGGTTCCTCCCTAACCTAGCGGATCCCACCCGATGCCTATTCCGGCCATCCGGACCAGCCCGGGCACAAGAACCCGCAGCCTCAGAAGCACCCAGGCCCAGGAGCCGGGGCCGCAGGGGGCCAGGAGCAGGTCCAGCGGCTCAGGAAACAGGGGCCTGGGGGCCTCGGAGGCTCCGACGGCTCAGTCGGCTCAGTCGGCTCAGTCGGCTCAGTCGGCTCAGTCGGCTCAGTCGGCGAGGGAAACGCCCACCATGACGGGCTCGTTCACGAGGGTGACGCCGAACTTCTCCCGCACGCCGTCCCGCACCTCACGGGCCAGTGCGAGCAACTCGGCGGCACTCGCCTCGCCGGTCGGGTTCGTGAGGGCGAGCGTGTGCTTCGTCGAGATGCGCACCCGCCCCTTCTCGTATCCCTTGGGGAACCCGGCGTTCTCGATCAGCCAGGCCGCCGGGACCTTCACCGCGCCGTCCGGCATGCCCCATCGGGGGAAGCCCGGCGCGCGGAGTTCGAGGTCGGCCGCCGCCGCCGCGTCGAGCACGGGATTGGTGAAGAACGAGCCCGCGCTGCGCGTGTCCGGATCCTCCGGGTCGAGCACCATGCCCTTACCGCGCCGTAGTGCGAGCACCGCCTCCCGCGCTTCGGCGAGCGGCACCCGCTCCCCGATCTCCACGCCGAGCCGCGCCGCCAGCTCCTTGTACGCCACGGGGCCGGAAAGGTCGGACGAGGTCAGGGCGTAGGTCACGGCGAGGACGACGTGCCGCCCGGTGTCCGCCTTGAAGACGCTGTGCCGGTAGGCGAAGCCGCACTGATCCGCGTTCAGCTCGCGGATCTCGCCGGCCGTCCGGTCGTAGACGCGGACCCCCGTGACGGTCTGCGACACGTCCTGCCCGTACGCCCCGACGTTCTGGATGGGGGTGGACCCGACCAGGCCGGGGATCCCGGACAGGCACTCGACCCCGGTCAGCCCCTCGGTCACGCAGCGGGACACCAGCACGTCCCAGTCCTCGCCCGCCTGCACGGTCACCCGCCCGTCGCCGGCGATCTCGACACCGGTGGAGGCCACCCGGACGACCAGGCCGTCGAACCCCTCGTCACCGATGACGAGGTTGCTGCCGCCGCTCAGGATCAGCACCGGCTCGCCGTTCCGGTCGGCCTCGGCCACGATCTCGACGAGCTCGCCCTCGGATCGCGCCTCCACGAAGGCGCGGGCCCGGCCGCCCATCCGCAACGTCGTGTACGGCGCGAGCCGCACTCCTGCCAAACGGTCAGCCATGCGTGTTCCTCAAGCGACGACGAAAAGCGACAAACGGCCGCGGGGGAGGTCCCACCGCGGCACGCCCCAGCCTACGGCCGGTCGGTGTCCGGCCGGGCGCGCCGATCCGGCGCGGGCCCGGTGTCGCCGTCCTCCTCGTCCGCGTCCTCGTCGTGCTCGCGGATCGCCTCGGCTATGGCCTGGTCGAGGCGGGACGTCGCGATGCTCCCGTCCCACAGCAACTGGGAGGCGACCATGGACGGCTCGCCCGACGGCGTGAGGGCCGTCTCGATCGTCCCTCCCGGGTAGATCTCGTGGTGCTCCGGGGCCCGCTCGGCCTGCTGGGAGGCGTCATGGGCGCTCCGCGCCCTCTCGGGGGTCAGCGGCGGCCCCGACGCGCGTACGGCCCGCTCCGTGCGGCCCGGCGGCACGGCCTGCCCGGCCGTCTCCTGGCCCTGCTCTTGGCCCTGCTCTTGGCCCTGCTCTTGGCCCTGCTCTTGGCCCGCGGCGCTCACGGCGTCACCGGGCTCGGGGTCCCGCCCGGCGTCGAGCCCCTCGGATCCGGAGTCGGGGTTGGGGCGGTCCGGCTCCGGCTGGGGAGAGCCGGGGCCGGAGCGCCGTACGGACTCGGCGCCCCTCACCGGCTCCCGGTCGCTCCCCTCGGCACGCTGCTCACTCGAACGCGTCATGCCGGGACGCTACCCCGGCACTCCCCCGCAAACCTCGGCCGGAGGAACCGGCGTCAGGAGAGCTGGACGACGGCGCGGGCCCTGGACAGGACCCTGCTGTCCCCCGACTTGGCGGTGAGGACGACCACGACGCGCTTGTCCTCGAGCTTCTCCTCGATGACACCGCTGACCCTGATCACGGCGCCCTTGTCGTCGTCGGGCACGACCACCATGGACGAGAAACGGACGCCGTAGTCGACGACCGCGGCCGGGTCGCCCGCCCAGTCGGTGACGAACCGTCCGCCCTGGGCCATCGTGAACATGCCGTGGGCGATGACGTCTGGCAGGCCCACCGACTTGGCGAAGCGCTCGTTCCAGTGGATCGGGTTGAAGTCCCCGGAGGCGCCCGCGTACTTCACCAGGTCCACCCGGTGCACGGGGTATTCGACGGCGGGGATCTCCTGCCCGGCCGTGACCTCGTCGTACTTGACCGTCGCAGCCATGGTTACGCCGCCCCTCCGCGCTCGACGATGACGTTGTAGGTCCGGCAGACGAGCTCACCTTCGGGGGTCGTCACGTCGCTCTGCACGGTCAGGAACTCGTTGCGGCCCACGCTGCGGATCTCCGTGATCGTGGAGGTGCAGACGAGCTGGTCGCCGGCGTAGATGGGGCGCTGGTACTCGAAGCGCTGCTCACCGTGGACGACCATGGCGAAGTTGAGACCGAGCTCGGGGTCGGCGAACGCCTCACCGGCGCCGGCCAGGCTGAACACGATCGGGAAGGTCGGCGGCGCGATGACGTCGGGGTGCCCGGCCTCGGCGGCGGCGGCCCGGTCGACGTAGATCGGGTTGGTGTCGCCGATCGCGGCGGCGAACTCCTTGATCTTCACGCGGCTGACCTCGTAAGGGGTGGGCGCCGTATACGCCCGCCCGACGAAATCACGGTTCAAAGCCATCGGTGCCCGTGCTCCTTCGCGGCTACAGAGCGGAAAAGGCCGACGGTAACAGAACAACATTCGGCTGTCGTGGGTCGGGCTTTCGCCGTACGCCGGCCAGGACCAACGTTAGCCCGGTCGGCCCGTTGGATCATGTGTCGCCCCGCGCCAACGACGCCCACCATGGTTCTGTATCGAGACGACAAAGCGGGCTTCCCCATGGCACGGCGTTCGTGCCCTGTGCTCGGGAAGTTCCATGCCCTGAGGGTTCGGTGACACGGAGAGGTCGGTGACACGGAGAGTTTCCCGCCCGAAAACACGAGAAACCGGCGCTCCGCTTCGGGAACGCCGGTTACGCGTTTTATGACCTGCCGGTCTTATCGCCTGCCGTGGGCACCGCATGCCTCACCTGAGAAGCACCTGGACCGCTGCCGGGGGACGTCATGCGTCTCACCCCGGCGCTTCCGAACGTACGCGCCTCTCGCCCTGCTCTCGCGGGCGCCGCGGATGGCGTCTCTGGAAGACCTGCCGCCCGAAAGGCGTGCTGCGCCTTGCCCTGGTTCCCAGGGGCGCGATGGGCAGTACGTCGCGACGTTCTGCCCAGGAGACGCCGGTTAGCGCGTCTCGCGGTGCGCCTGGTGCGTCTTGCAGTTGGGGCAGTACTTCTTCAGCTCAAGCCGATCCGGGTCGTTACGCCGGTTCTTCCGCGTGATGTAGTTGCGGTGCTTGCACTCCTGGCAGGCCAGCGTGATCTTCGGCCTAACGTCTGTGGCAGCCACGTGGGAGTGCCTTTCTACGTCTGGGACTACTGGACAACCCGAAACTCGGCGCCCTGTGTGAGGGAAACCGAGCAGGGTAGTAGCGGAGGCCGGACTTGAACCGGCGACACAGCGATTATGAGCCGCTTGCTCTGCCTGACTGAGCTACTCCGCCTTGAACCGGCAAAAACGACCGGCCACGCAAGGATACCCGACCTGTACGGCTGTCGCGCACCCGCGTACGGCCGTGATCGGGCTCGGGTGCCTCCAGTGTGCCGGAACTCACGGGAGAAACCCAAACCATTTCCGATGGAAGAAGAGAACCCCTCCCATCACGCCAAAAGACCCGCCCGAAAGATCGAGCGGGACTTGTTAGCGAGAGCCCCCAAACGGAATCGAACCGTTGACCTTCTCCTTACCATGGAGACGCTCTGCCGACTGAGCTATAGGGGCGTGCCCGCCGCCGCTCTCGCGCTGCGGACAGGTGTAACCATACACGGCCCCGGCGGTCGATGCGAAATCAAAGTGCGGCCACGCAACGCGCTCCGAGAAGCGGCTCGTGAATCGGCCCGCCGCGCTCCAACCGAGGGCCCGCCCGACCTGCGATCTTGTGCGTCCGGCCCCCGTCCTGGCACGAAGAGTGTGACCGCTACTCGTCCTGAGGCGCGGGCAGGGAACCCTTCAGGTCGGCCGTCTTCCTCTCGGCCGGGGGCAGGTGCGCCTTGACGGCGTACCTGGTGAAGTAGCCGTCGCCCCTGTACGGCACGACGTTGCTGAGGGTGACGGTCGCGTTGTAGGGGTGGTTCTGGCAGCGCGGGAGGCACCAGGTGCCGCTCAGCCGGCCGACGCCGACCGCCCGGCCGGGTCCCCAGCTCTGCCAGCTCATCCCGCTGACGGTGCTGAACTCCGACAGCACCAGGGCCGGGGGACGCTGATCGCTCCTGCCGTTCTCGTCGCCGTACAGGTTGAGCACATAGATCGGCGTCTCCTCGACGGGAGCCGTACGGGCGGCCTGGCTCGCGCAGGCGGCGAGGCCCAGGGCGGCCAGGCAGAGCAGCACGGCCGGGCGGAGTGCGGCGGGCAGGCGCATGGTTCCCCCTCGTGAGACCGGGATTCTCCGAGGTTAGAGGGGTCGCGCCCGGCTCGCGGGGATCTACGGGAGCGCGGCCCGGCGGTCGTCGTCACGCGCCGGGAAGGGGATCACTTCACAAAGGTCGGCAAGGTCGACATGCCGGGCGACCTCCTCGACTGAATGGCAGTCGGCGACGGGCCGCCCGCCCCTCCAGACCTGGAGCACCTGGCGGCCGTCCCGGGTCGCGGGCACGATCTCGTAACCGTCGGGGCCCACCCATCGCCGTTCCATAGTCCGACAAACTATCGCTTCGCCCCGTCAATTTCTCAGAGCATCACAGGTCACACCTGTTGTGGAGAGATGTCCGTCACGATGAGTAGTGATAGAAGCCGAGCAGGTCCTTCACAGCACCGATGTCGTCGATCCGCGTGGTCGTGCCGGTGGCGAAGGCATTGATCATCTTGCCGCCGCCGATGTAAACGCCGACGTGATGGGTCTTCCTCCCCCTGCCGTAGAACACGAGATCGCCGGGGCGGGGCGTGCGCACCCTGCGCATCCGGCGGATGTGGTCGTCCGTGGCGCCCCGGCCCAGCACGTCGTCGCCGTAGGCGAGCCGGTACATCCATCGGGTGAAGCCGGAGCAGTCCAGGCCCAGGGTGCGCTCCGCCGGGCAGGGCTGTACGGACCCGGTGTAGCCGCGGCAGGTCCCCCGCGACGGGCCCGGACGCGTCCCGTGGCCGCCTCCCCAGGAGTATGGGATGCCCTGGAAGGCATAGGCGTAGCCGACGACCTTGACGAGCTCGTCGCCGCGTGGGATCGATCCGGTGGCGAGGAAGAGCACGGCCGCCAATGCGGCGAGGCGCCCCCAACGCATGGATGCGACGCTAGCTTCTCTCCCGCTTCGTCGCAGCCACCTTTCCGATCGAATCCACCCAAGAACAGCGTGGGGCCCGGCTAGCATTCCTTGATCCATAGCCTCCGAGGTGGAACGGAACATGCGCGAAGAACGCACCGCCATGTCGACGTGGGACGCTGTGCTCGCCGCGGTCTCCGTCCCGGCCTGGCTCGTCGCCTTCCACGTCGCGAACGAGATCGGCATGGTGAGCGACCACCTGTGCCTGCGAAATCCGCTCACCGACATGATCGAGTACGAATACGACGGCTGTGACCTGTCCTGGGAGCTCGCGTCCCTGACGTCCACGACGCTCGTGCTGGTCGTTCCCGTGTGCTGGCTGGCGGCCCTGGTCCTTCCACGCCGCCTCGCCGGCACGCGCCGCGCGTCGCTCCGGGTGGCGGCCGCCCTCCTGGCCGGCATCGTCCTCATCGGGCTCGCGGTCCTCTTCTCCCTGTGACCTCCGCCCGCACCGCTTTTCCAGGGCGTGCCCGATCAGCAGCCCGCGGTGGGCTCCCGGGGCTCCGCGGCCGGCTGGGTGATCCGGATCGCGTTGCCGAAGGGGTCGCGCAGCGCGCAGTCGGTGCCGTAGAAGTGCTCGGTCGGCTCCTGCGTGAACTCGACGCCCTTGGCGCGCAGCGACTCGTACGCCTCACGGCAGTCGTCCGTGCTGAAGATGAGCAGGCCGATCGCGCCCTTGGCGACCAGTTCCCGTACCTGCTCGGCCGTCGCCTCGTCCAGCGCGGGCGGGCCGGGCTTCTCCAGCAGGATCTGGCGCTCCGGCTGGCCGGGCACGTTGACGGTCAGCCAGCGCATGAAGCCCATATCGACATCGGTGTGGACCTCCAGGCCGAGCGTTCCGACATAGAAATCGAGGGCTTCGTCCTGGTCGAAGACGTAGATGTGCGAATGCGTGAGTGACTTCACCATGCTGGCCACGCTAGTCATCCGCGGCCACGCGGAGCTTCTCCGAAACTGCTCGGTCGCGTCCACGACATCGCGAAACACGTCGGCACGGGCGGGATGCGGCCGCGGCGCCGATGCGCGGTCGGGGACTCGCCCACGATGGCGCGGAACGTCCGGCTGAACGTGCCCAGGCTGGCGAAACCGACGTCGAAGCAGATCTGCGTCACGGAACGGTCGGTCTGGCGCAGCAGGAACATCGCACGCTCGACCCGGCGGCGCTGAAGGTAGCGGTGCGGTGTCTCGCCGAAGGTCGCCCGGAAGGTCCTGATGAAGTGCGCATCCGAGACGTGCGCGATCCGGGCCAGCGTCGGGATGTCGAGCGGTTGCGCGTAGGCGCGGTCCATCGCGTCCCGGGCGCGCAGCATCCGCCGGTTGGACTCCTCCACTGCCCGGCTCATCGCCCCCTCGCTCGGTAAACTCGATCACCCTGCCGTACCCCCGGCCGTGTTGTTCACGGTAACCGCTCGCCACTCGTCGGCGTCCCGTGCGGCGAGGACGGCGAGGACGGCGAGGACGGCGAGGACGGTGGGACTTCGATGGACGTGGACCGGGGCGTCGTCTATGGGCCGAGCCGCAAGGCCCTCGATGTCTATCGCGGCGGCCCCTCTCCCCTGCCCGCCGTACTGCTCTGGCACGGCAGAGGCCCGGACGAGCGCGACGTCCTCGAACCGCTGGCCCGCGCGGTGGCGGAGTCGGTCCCGTTCTGGCTGGTCCACGGCGTACACGATCCGATCGTGGAGGTGGAGCGGTCGCGCCGGTTCGCCGCGGCCCTGCGCGGACGTGGCTGGCCGGTGGCCCTGCTCGAAGTCGAGAGCGACCACGCCGGCGTCGTCATGACCGAGTACGCCGCGGAGAGAGGGCGGTGCGTCCCCGCGCGGGACGCGCACGCGGTCGAGACGGGCCTCCTCACCGCCCGCCTCATCGCCGACGCGGCGGCCTCCCTTCCCGCCCGCGATCCGGAATGAGGCCGGGGCGTACGCGGCCAAAGGCGATTTAAGACTGTGGCCGTCTGACGGGCACTGTGCGGTGGCTCCGCGACGGCAGCTCAGCCTCTGTGAAGGCCTCTGTTGAGGCCGCGACGGCGCAGCAGCAGTCCGGTGGCGGCGGCGAGGGTGACCACCGAGCCGATCAACATGATCATCCGTCCGTCCGGGCCCGACTCACCGCCTCCACCGGTGGCGGCTCCGCCCACCGGCGTCTTGAACGGCTTGTCATCTTCCTCCTCCGGCTCCTCCGGGGCCTGCGTCACGGTCGCCGTGACGGTATGCGTCGGCAGGCTGCTCGCGCTCGCCGTGGCACTGGGGGTCGGCTCAGGACTCGGCGTAGGGGTGGCGGAGTGGCTCGGCTGGCCGCCTGCCGCGGCGACGGTGAGGGTGTAGGTCTTGAGAGCGTCGGCGTTCCGCACCTCGCACTTGATCGACACTTGTCCGGTTTCGGTCCCAAAGTTGATGGCACCCGGCCGCACCGACGCCGTCCCCGCGTTTTTGGGAGTGGTCCTCAGGGAGACCGTGGTCGTCGGCAGTTGGATGATCTGTCCCGGGCTGAGCGTGGCGAGCTGTTCCACTCCGGTCGCCGAGGACAACTGGGGCAGGCCGCTGATGGCCGCGTACGCGTACAGCTTGGTGCTTCCCGGCAGCCCTGCGGCGGGCACCTTCAGCGCGCTGCCGTCGGCGTACGTTCCGTGCCAGCCGATGGACAGCTGCCGGTCCACTGTGGCGTCGGTCGGCATCGTCAGCTCGACCTTGACCTTGACCTCCTGCTTCTCGGCCACGCCCGAGATGGTGCATTCGTAATCGACGATGTCGGTGGCCGTGTCCCGCCGCACTTCGGGGACGGCGGCCTGTGCGGGCGAGCAGAGGCAGAGCAGGCCGCCTGCCACGACGGCCGAAAGCATGGGGCGGATGCGCAAGTCGACTCCTGTTGCGACAAAGGGGGTACAGGAGAGACGGTGCGCGACCCCATCCGGTTGACACCGCTACGCCCCATTAAGTGCGTCGTGGAGACCGGCTGGTACTTCAGCGGATGGGCAGCGTTGGGTGCGGCGCGCTCGGAACGATGCCCGCCATGGTGTTGGTGATGGCCCACCGTTCGTGATCGCGCCAGGCTCCGTCGATGAACAGCAGATCGGGCGCGTATCCCTCGTACCGGAACCCGAGGCGCTGGACCAGCCGCAAGGAGGCGTGGTTGTCGGGCTGGATTTGGGCCTCCAGCCGGTGGAGGCGCAGCTGCTCGAACGCGTACCGTAGCGCCAGGCCGAGGCCCTCGAACATGTACCCCTGGCCGGCCGCGGGAGCGAAAGCCGCGTAGCCGAGGGAGGCGGACTGGAACCGCCCGCGAACAATGCTGTTGATATTGATGTTGCCGGCCATGGCACCCGTGTCACGTACGCAGACGAGCAGCCCCTGGGCGGACAGCGGATCGTCGAACCGCCGGAGGTACGCCTCGAAGTCCTCCGCCGTGGCGGGCAGGGACATCCACGGATGGTGCAGGTCGGCGCTCGCGCGGACCAACCGGACGAACTCGTCCTGGTCGTGGCGGGTCATCGGTCGCAGAACCACCCGGGAGCGATCTCCTCGCGGACCGGTGAGGTCGGCGTCGATCACCGCCGCGTGTCGGGCTTCCTCGGCGTCGTCATGGGGGATCACCGGCACAGGGTAGCCAATGAGCCGACCGCCGCTCGGTCTCATGGTGCCCGGCAAGCCACGCCGGCTCGGCGTACGGAAAGAGCATCATCGGCCCAGGACCTCAAGGTAATGCTGGTTGTACATGACGCCGGGGATGTTGCCGAAGGGGTCCACCACGGAGGCGGAACGTTGACCTTCCAATCGCCGTATCGCGCCATCGGTCTTGGCCGAGAGTCCACGTATGTGCTTACGCGGCGTGCGCTCGGGTGATCTGCTCCACCGCACTCCACATGTACACGCGAGGCCGGGCCTT